>JBCDGZ010000041.1:0-50752 GCA_038750655.1 Bacteroidota bacterium
CAGTCAGTAACACTGCGGCGATTTACTTTGATTTCAATGCACCGATCATCACCAATACGGTCGTCAATACCCTCAAGATGCCGGTGAGTACGCAGGAGGCTGCGGCCGCCAGTATTCCCTTGACCTTGATGCCGAATCCGAATCGAGGCCAGGGCCAGCTCCGCTATCAATTGGAGCGAAGGGAGCAGGTACGCATTCGCCTCTTTGATGTCAGGGGCCGTTTGGTGGAGGTCTTGCAGGACTTTACAGAGCAAGGACCAGGGTTGCATCAGTTGCCGCTGGATATTCGAGCGAAAGCGGCTGGCGTATATTTCTTACATTTGGAGACGGCCAACGGCCAGCGGGGTATTGTGCGTTGCTTGTATATGGACTAAAAAAATGAGTGGACTACCGATCCGTACGAATATTGTTAAATTTTGTCGGACGCTAGTCATTCAATATAACTTCTTGGAGTTTGAATAATTACAAAGGCTATTTTTAAATAATTTTTTTAACTTTAAAAACCTATTGAAAAGATATTGCTATGTATAAAACCATTACATTCTTTCTATTGCTGGCCCTTCTGAGTGGTCAGTATGCATTCGGGCAGTGCAATGTGCCTACCCCGAATTGTCAGGACGCGCGACCTATTTTTTCTAATCAGACTACTGTTTCGCTACTAGACGGCATCAATAATTCAGGTTCTATTCCAGGTTGTTCAGGAGGTTTTTCCTATCATAATACTAGCTGGCATTCGATCGATGTATTGAGTACTTCTTTGGCTATTAGAATATCTACCGATAATTTCTGTGGATTAGGACTGGGTTTCCAAGCTGGATTGTATGCAAGCTGTGACCCTAATGATCCACCTGTCGATATGATTCAATGTTCCTGTACCCTTGGTGATGTTAACTTTTCGACTAGTTCCTTACAACCTGGCACGTATTTTCTGATGCTCGATGGTTGCTCTGGTGACTTCTGTGATTTGAACGTTGAGATAATTGATGGGGTCATCGGTGTTGATTCTACCAATGTATTGACTATTGATACGCCTACCGTAAACGTTAACGCTGCCTGTTCAGGTGCAATCGTTAACGCTTCTGTAAACCCTTCGATTTTTGCTGAAGGTTATACTTGGAATTTACCTCCTGGGGTAATCCCACTCTCTCTTGAGTGTAACGAAGCTATTATGATTTGGGGCGATTCTTCGGGTGAAATCAGTGTAACTGCCTACAATGGTATCGATACGGTCCAGTCTGCTCCAGTTTTTGTTGAGGTAATTAATTATGAGACTGATATTGAGGCCACCTATTGCACTTTAACTAATCCAGAGGGGTATTTTTATGCTCCTACAAGTACCTTCTTTCAAGAGGGGGTTTACAATTTTAATCTGCTCACTAGTAGTAGCTGCGACAGTTTAATTAACTTAACGGTGACCGCCTTCTCAGAATTACCAGTTATTGAAACGAGCGTGACGAGCGAATCCTGTGAAGGCATTGATGATGGAGTGATTTATGTGGATATTCAGAACCCTGAAATTGGCCCCTTTACCTTCGAATGGTCCAATGGTTCGACGCAGGCAGATTCCTTAACGGGGCTACCCCCTGGTCAATATTCTCTGACTTTGACCGCAGAAGGGGGCTGTTTTGTAGAAGAATCTTTTGAAATCTTCTCCAATATCGAAATGGAGCTGACAGGGATGGATTCCGACTGTGATAGCCTCACTGGCTCTGCCACCGCCGTTGTTACTGGTGGAGGGAATGTCAATTTTGCTTGGAGCAATGGAGGAACAGGAACCATCCAAACTGGCTTAGCACCGGGAGGGTATTCTGTAACGGCAACGGATGCAACTACCAACTGTCGCACCCACCGCAATATTATTATCAACTACGATTCTTCTTGTGTTTCCTACATCACCGGCCATGTTTATGAAGATAGCTTAGGAGGAACTTGTACATCTGATAGCGCCTTAGGCTTTTCCAATATTATGGTTCAGCTGGACAATGGCCAGGCCACCTTTACGGATGCCAATGGCTATTATGAATTTGAAGTAGAACCCGGAACTTACACCGTAGAGGTCATTTTTAATTCCCTTACTTATGCGGGAGTCTGTGTTGACCCTATTTTAGTCGATGCTTCGGTGCCCGAAACCTATAGCGATAATGATTTTTATCTGAAAATTCTTGGTCTTCAAGACCTACAGTTAAAAGTCAGTAAGCCCAATCCTCGTCCTGGCTTTTCACGCAGCATACGTGTCTGTTTGATGAATGTCGGGACTGTTCCGATGAGTGGTACCCTGACTTTTGTTCACGATGACAATCAAGAGTATGTATCTAGCAGCCCTGTTGTGACCAACTATGATTTGCAAACCCGTACCCTGAGCTGGGATTTTGCCAATCTTCCTCCGGGGGAAATCTGGATTTTTTACCCTTTCATGAACACTCCATTAAGTGTCCCCACTGGACAAAATGTGGACTACTATTTCCGGGCTGATCCGATCACTGGTGATGCAACGCCCGACAACAACGAATGGTCTTGCTCGTTGATCACCACCAATGCCTACGATCCGAACGATAAGCAAGTGATGCCAGAAGGCGAAGGTCCCGAGGGTTTGATCGAAAAGACAGATACCCTGCTGAGCTATCAGGTACGCTTCCAAAATACGGGGACGGATACGGCCTATACGGTCGTCATTCGCGATACATTGGATGAAAATCTGGACCTTGAAACCCTGTTCCCTGGTCCTTCTAGCCACGATTATGAGCTGGATGTCCTGCCCGGGCGCGTGCTGGAATTTACTTTCAATAACATCTACTTGCCCGACAGTTTTGTTAATGAACCGGCTAGTAATGGCTTCGTTTTCTTTGATATTCAGCTCCAACCCAACCTGCCTGAAGGCACCGCCATTGAAAACACCGCCGCCATTTACTTCGACTTCAATCCGCCCATCATCACCAATACCGTGATCAGTACCATCAAGACAATCGTTGGCACAGCAGCACCGGGCATCCCCGGCGTACAGCTCACCGTGCAGCCCAATCCGACGCGGCAAACCGGCTGGCTGGCGTTCAATTTGCCGGAGGCCGAGCAGGCCAGCCTTCAGCTCTACGACTTGCACGGCCGTCATCTGGCCGAGTTGCAGCCCCCTCAGCTTTTCGTTGCGGGCGAGCACCGCATCGCTGTTGATTTTGGTGATCGACCTGCTGGGCTGTACTTCCTTCGCTTACAAACTTCGAAGGGGACGCAGGCGGTTGTTCGTTGGGTGAAAATGAATTAGGGCGAGTCTTCACTTGCATTTTTGGTAGAATGATCTTAATATTGAACTATCATTATGAAATTAAGAATTCAAAATATCGTGTGTTGTTGCTGTTGTACTTCTCCATTCGTGGAAAGTTAAGGCAGTCATTATAGCACTACGACAAATTATAACCTTAGCCTTTCCACATCGGGAAGGCTTTTTTTATGCTTTACTATCAACCGAAATTTATTCCGTAATGTACCATAGATTGTCCTATACCACTTGTTGTTGCTGTTGTTGTCCAGATCACTCCCGGAGGAGTGCGGTTCGACGATTGCAGTAGCTATAGCTTTGGCAATACTTTCGAAAAGCCTTTCCTCCGTGCGGGGAAAGGCTTTTTTATTTTTTGACACCTTCTAAACCCATTATACGATGACTCAATTTACTGGAAAAATAGAACAAGCCCTGCTGCAGCGCCTCCACCAAGTTCGCAAGCTGGTTGGGCTAACGCCACTCTATAAAATTAATAATGTGTACTCCAAACCCGGCGTCAGCATCTACGCTAAATTGGAATGGTATCAACTGGGAGGCAGCGTCAAATCCCGGCCCGCCTTCAACATCATCAATCAGGCCATTCGCAGTGGAGCCCTTAACCGAAAGAAACGCCTGCTGGACGCTACAAGTGGCAATACCGGCATCGCCTACGCCGCTATCGGCGCGGCCCTCGGCATCCCAGTAACCCTCTGCCTACCCGAAAATGCCTCGGCTGAGCGCAAGCAAATCCTCAGAGCCCTCGGTGTCGAACTGATCTACACCTCTCGCTTCGACCTAACCGACGGTGCACAGCTCAAAGCCAAGGCCCTCTACGCCGAAAACCCCTTGCTCTACTACTACGCCGACCAATACGCCAACGAAAACAACTGGCTGGCCCACTATAACGGCACCGCACTGGAAATCTGGGAGCAAACAACTGGCACTGTTACCCACTTCATCGCCGGCCTTGGCACTACAGGTACTTTCACTGGCACCGGCCGTCGCCTCAAAGAGCTGAACCCAGCCGTGCAGCTCATCGGCCTACAACCCGACGGCCCCATGCATAGCCTAGAAGGCTGGAAGCACCTCGAAACCGCCTTTGTCCCCCCAATCTACGACCCTCAACTAGCCGACCAAATCCGCGAAGTAGACTCTTACGAGGCCCTCGATCTAGTCAAAGCAGTAGCCCAAAAAGAAGGCCTGCTGATCAGTCCCTCCGCTGCCGCTAACCTCCTGGGGGCTATCCAACTAGCCGGCCAAATCGACGAAGGCGTCATCGTCACGACCTTCGCCGACAATGCCGAAAAGTACTCAGAAGTGTTACAGCACCTATTCCAATAATCCCCAAAACACCAAGAAATATGTCATCCAATATTCACATAAAAAACGAAGTTGTCCAATTCATTAACCAGCACGGGGAGTCCTATTTTCCCAATGAGTGCTGTGGGTTTTTGTATGGTCATGATGGGGCACAACGCACCATTCTCGAAGCGCAGCCTGTGGCTAATAGCAAAGACGGCGATCAGCGGCGGCGCTTCGAGATCAGCCCTCTCGACTACCTACAAGCCGAACGCTATGCCCTCGAAAACGACCTACAACTATTGGGCATCTACCACTCGCACCCCAATCACCCGGCCATCGCCTCCGAGCACGACCTAGCGAAGGCCCTGCCTTTCTTCTCCTATGTGATCGTCTCGGTCAACGACGGAGTGGCAGGGGATTTGAAATCCTGGAAGCTCTATGACGAGCAGCGGGCGTTTTTTGAGGAGCGGGTGGCACCTTTGGCGGGTGGAACACCTGCGGTGTTTTAGGTGGACGGTTGACGGTAGACGGTGGACGGTTGACGGCGAACGTCGGCCTGTAGGAAGTAAGACGCAAGCCCGTGCGGAGCCTACGAACTCCTACGAACTACCACACCTAACCGTCCACCGTCCACCGTCCACCAAAGTGCCAAAGGCACCAACCACCAAAGCGCCAAAGGCGCAAATAGATTAAAAACAAAAAAAACATAAATCATGGCAAAGATCATCATTCCAACCCCTCTAAGAAAATTCACCGACAATCAGTCGACATTTGAGACCCAAGGCGATACGGTAAAGGCCGCCATTGTGGAATTGACCCAAAAATACCAGGGCTTGAGTCGACATCTGCTGGATGCAGAGGATAATATTCGCTCATTCATCCGTATCTTTATTGGTGATGAGGACATCAATGCGCTGCAAAAAGAAGCCACCAGCGTTGAACCCAATAGTATCATTAGCATCGTTCCTGCTATTGCGGGAGGGATTAATTAGACCCTTATGAAAAACGGAATTCATTTAAGTCCCGAGGAAATGGCGCGCTACAGCCGCCACATTGCGATCCCCGAATTTAATATTGCGGGGCAGCAGAAATTGAAGGCGGCACGGGTGCTGGTCATTGGATCGGGCGGGCTGGGCAGCCCGCTGCTCTTGTATCTGGCGGCCGCTGGCGTCGGCCATCTGGGGATTGTCGACTTTGATGTGGTCGATGAGAGCAATTTACAACGGCAGGTACTGTTTACGGTTGATGATGTGGGACAATCAAAATCGGAGACGGCGAAGCGGCGACTGGAAGCCCTCAATCCCTATATCGACATCAAGGTGTACAATACCATGTTTACCAAGGATAATGCTCTGGAATTAATCAAGGATTACGATGTGGTGGCCGATGGTACTGATAATTTCCCGACGCGCTATCTGGTGAACGATGCCTGTGTTTTAGCGGGAAAGGTCAATGTTTATGCCTCGATCTTTCGTTTTGAAGGGCAAGTCTCGGTATTCAATTATCCCGATGAAAACGGAGGGCGCGGGCCTAACTACCGCGACTTATTTCCTGAGCCACCGCCTCCAGGCTTGGTACCCAACTGCGCCGAAGGGGGCGTGCTGGGCGTTTTGCCGGGGATCATTGGTAGCCTTCAGGCCAGTGAGGTGATCAAGGTAGTCACTGGGGTCGGGGAGCCGCTGAGCGGGCGACTATTTCTCTTTGACGCAGCCAGCTTTACCACGCGCACCCTTAAGGTCACTAAGAATCCGAATACGAAGATCGAGGCGCTGATCAATTACGAGCAGTTTTGCGGAATTGCTCCGGCCGAAGAACAGGAGGCGGTTAAGGAGATCAGCGTGCAGGACTTTCAGCAATTGCAGGAGACGGGTGCAGACTTTCAGCTCATCGATGTGCGAGAGCCTTATGAGTACGATATTGCCAATTTGCGGGGGAAATTGATTCCGCTGGGGCAGATCGGCGGTGCCGCCGCGTTGATTGCTCGGGATAAGCAGGTGATTGTGCATTGTCGGAGTGGCAAGCGCAGCGCGGACGCTATTCGGGAGTTGCAGTCGCTGTACGGGTTTGATAATTTGTACAACCTAAGCGGCGGTATTCTGGCGTATTCCAAGGAGATCGATCAGTCTTTGCCGACCTATTAGGCTGCTTTTTTCAACAAGCCGCTATCCATCAAGTGATTTGCTGTGCTTGTTCCTTGCTGCTGGCCGATGGAATCAAGGCTTTAAAGGTGGAAGCCCAGGGTACCCTGTAGAAAAGGGGGAGACTGATGAACAGCGGCAGCATATACAGATAGGAAAATGGGACATAGAAGAAGCCGTAGAAGATGGTGAGGTAGAATTTAAGCGCAATGATGAGGAACCATCGGGTATTTAATCCTCGCTTTCGGAAGAAAAAATAAAAGGCAGCGATCAAGCCTGCGGCAATAAAACAGGCCAAAAGATGGACCTTTCGATTGAGACTCAGCCGATCGGCGACTTCTAGTTCTGTTTTATCATAAAAATAACGAGCAAAGCTCTGCCCTTGATTGAGGTGGAAGGGAATATCGTCCTTCGATTGCCAGGGCTGGGGCTCCCATTGTGTGATGGCCGTCTTGCTGTAGTAGGCCAGCCCTCTTTGTAGAATTCCCCAATCTTTACTCATAAATGGTAAGATGTAAAGCAGCACGACGCCCAAAAGGACGAGCAAGGAGACGTTAAAAACGGGCTTAAAGCCTTTTTCGATCCAGTAGAACAGGAGGTACAGCGGGAGCCAGAAGGTGAAGGCATAGCGGGAAAGCAGGCAAAGCAAAATACCTAGGGCCATAAACCAGCGGGAGCGATGAAAGGTGGACAGGCAAAGGATGAGGTAGTAGGCAATAGGCAGTAATTCTACGGCGTGGCCGAAAACCTTTTCTGTATTGTAAATGAAACTGAAAACCATGACAAAGGGCAAAGCCGCTTTGAGGCCAGCCTCGATGGGGGAGATGTCTTGTCGGATCAGCCAGCGGTTGTAGAGCAAAATGGCCAGCAAAAATAAGAGGTAGGCCGTCCAGCGGTAGTCAATGCTGAGGACTTCTGAGAAAATGTAGGGCAGCCAAAGTAGAGGGAAATAGGTTGGATAAACCGTCCATCCCGGAAATTGCATTGGATTGTAGGCAAACTCTCCACTCAGTAGGCGGCGGACGTAGAACTGTAAGGAAGGGACAATGTCTGAGTTGAGTGGGCCAATTTCGAAGGCTAGAAATATGGCTTGTAAATGTTGCCCGATGTACACGGCCCCCCATCCGAAGACTAGGAAAGTGACCAGCCACTTCGGCCAACTTTTCCTTCCCATTGGTGTCCCTTTCTCCTCCTGCTCAAAAGCCAACAAAGGTAAGGCCGCTAAGGCCGTCACCAGCCCCGCTACCAGCCAGATAATCGGCTTTGTGTAGCTGCCATAGTCTTTGATCCAATAGGTCAGACAGCCCAGCTCATAAACCAGACCGAGCACCATCAAAGTCAGCCACAGTGGCTTAAGTTGCGAAAGTTTGGGCATAGTGGGGGATCAGATGCGCATCACTGTCGAGCAGTCACCCTATCTGTGACGACTTCACGCACCGGGATGATCTTTCTCAGTTGTTCAATGAGGTAATCGATGTCTTCTTTGGTATTGGTATGGGCAAAAGAAAAGCGGATGGATTTCCGGTCTTCTTCGATGCCTATGGCGCTAAGGACATGGGAGCCCGCTTCGGCGCCGGAGCTACACGCTGAGCCGCCGGAGGCGCTGATGCCATGAATATCTAGGTTCAGCAGCAGTAAATCCGACTTGGGAGAGGGCGGAAAGGACACATTTAGGACTTTGTAGTGAAAACGGCCCTGGTAATCGCCGTTGAATCGAATATCTTCAAAATGCTCTTCCAATTTTTCAATCAGGTAGCTGCGTAGTGCGCTGATATGCTGGCGATTTTCCTCCATCTCTGCACAGGAATGCTCGAGGGCTTTAGCCAGGCCAACGATGCCGTAGATGTTTTCCGTCCCCCCGCGCATATTGCGCTCCTGCGACCCTCCGTCGATCATGGGTTGGATAATATTATCGCCATTGATATAAATGAAACCAATGCCTTTCGGCCCGTGAAATTTATGCGCTGAGCCAGAAAGAAAGCTGATCCGCGTCTTAGAAACATCGATAGGGTAGTGGCCAATCGTCTGCACGGTATCCGTATGTAAATAAGCACCGTGCTTCTCGCAAAGCACCGCCAGTGCCTCCAGGTCAATCATGGTCCCGATTTCATTATTAGAGTGCATCAGGCTAACCAGGGTCTTTTCATTGGAGTCTGCCAATAAAGCTTCCAGTTGAGCGTCCTCAATACAGCCCTTTTCGTCATTATCAAGGTAAACCACATTAATCGAATGGCTCTTTTCAAGACTGTCGAGGGTATGAAGAATACAGTGATGTTCCGTCCGACAACTGATGATGCGCTGTACCCCCAGGTCGCGGACGGCACATTTCAAGGCCATATTATTGGATTCTGTCCCTCCTGAGGTAAAGAAAATCTCCCCGATAGAAGCGCCAATCAAATTAGCGACTGTTTTGCGCGATTGTTCAATCAAAGCACGGGAGCTGCGCCCGCTAGCGTGAATAGAAGAAGGATTGCCGTAATGATTGCTCAATACCTCCGTCATCGCATCGATCACTTCCTGTCGGATGGCGGTGGTAGCAGCATTGTCAAAGTAAACTCTTTTCATGGCTTTCTCAAGACTTTGTTTTATTCTGGTGTAATGGTTAGGTATCAAAGACAAAATTACTAAAACTGTCTTAGAAATTGCGTGAGAAGGGGTGGGGAAAAGTGCCTATGCGTATGGAGTTGGACAAAACGGCGATCTGTTCGATTCGAAACGCTGCTCAAATTTCAAAAAAATGGATTTTTTCTAAAATTTTTTACCAGATGATAGGTTGCTCATAATGAGTGAGTTAGGTGCATTGTTGTTGATTTTATTACAATGAAATATATTTGAAAATTATAAATTGTTATGGAATTTTTGATATTTCACCGTCTATGTGTCGATTGTTCGTTATCTACAGGTACCAAAGATGAGAACACTGGCACTTCTTGCGGCTTGATATGCACAGAATGTATGGACCTGCTGTGTCTGTCGATGATGTCTGGAGCCGGCGGCGGTGGTTGCGGGTGGGCCCACCCTCAAGACCCTAACTCTGCCTATGACGATCCTGTAATGATCCTAGAGTAATCCCGAAATGCAACACCACGAGGCTCAATAGATGACTTGATTACAAAGATTATGTTTCTTACTTTTACCTATACACTAGGCCCCTAGATAGTATTGATTATTTAGAACTACAATGGTCCACTAAAGTTAGAGATAATTTCATTCAAAAGCTCCAACGATCGATGCAAACTATTGGCAGCATGCCTTATAGCTCTCCAGCTTCGGAGCACTTTTCTGGATTGAGAAAATGTGTTATCACTTCGCAGACTACCGCCTACTATCGAGTGCCTATCCCCTAAGCCGTCGTCTCTATATTCTTCAAAATCTCATTAATATCTCCCCGAATCTTATCCGCCAGGTGATTCGCCGTTACCTCGGAGGAACTCTCCGAATAGATGCGGATAATGGGCTCAGTGTTGGACTTACGCAGGTGAATCCAGCCCGATTCCAGGTTGATTTTGAGGCCGTCGATGGTATTGATCTCCTCGTGGCTGTACTTGGTTTGTAGCTTCTTCAGCAGGTAGTCGACATCCAGCTCCGGGGTCAATTGGATTTTATTTTTGGAAATGACGTAGGAGGGGTAGGTCCGCTTGAGGAAGGAGATCGGCTGGCCGAAATCTGCGAGATAGGTGAGGAGCAGGGCGATGCCGACCAGTGCGTCGCGGCCGTAGTGCAGTTCGGGGTAGATGATTCCTCCGTTGCCTTCGCCACCGATGACCGCATTGACGGCCTTCATCTGATTGACCACATTTACCTCTCCAACCGCCGAAGCAGCATAAGTACAGCCATATTTCTCCGTCACTTCCCGCAGCGCGCGGGTCGAAGAGAGGTTAGAAACCGTACTCCCTTTGGTATGCTGTAAAATGTAGTCCGCTACGGCTACCAGGGTATATTCTTCCCCGAACATTTCGCCATCCTCACAAACCAACGCTAGGCGGTCCACATCCGGATCAACAGCGATACCGAGGTCGGCTTTATCGGCAATAACGGCCTTGGAAAGCTCCCGGAGGTTTTCGGGTAGCGGTTCTGGGTTATGGGCAAAATGGCCGGTCATTTCTTCATTCAGCAGCGTAACTTTGCAGCCCAGGGCCTCCAGCAGCGGCTTGACGGAGATAGCGCCAGTAGAGTTGACACAATCCACCACCACCTTGAATTGTTTCGCTTTTACGCGTTCTGCATTGACCAGCGGCAGGGTCAAAATTTTGGCAATGTGGCGGTCAATATAATCATCGATCTGTTGGTAAGAACCGAGCTTGTCGACACTGGCGTACTCGATCTCGCCTTCGGCTACCAAGTCTAAAATCTCGCGACCGTCCTGGGCCGAGATGAATTCTCCCTTTTCATTGAGCAGTTTGAGGGCATTCCACTGCTTGGGATTGTGGCTGGCGGTGAGAATGATGCCACCTCCCGCTTGCTCCTCTGGCACAGCGACTTCCACCGTAGGAGTAGTTGATAGGCCAAGGTCCACCACAGCGATACCTAATGATCGCAAAGTGCTGGCAACCAGCTGACTAACAATTTCACCAGAGATACGGGCATCGCGACCGATGATGACCTTGGGAGCATTCCCTCGATCCAGAAGCCAGCGGCCGTAGGCAGCCGTGCATTCAACAATATCTTGTGGAGTAAGGTTGGTTCCGGCCTGGCCACCGATGGTGCCTCTGAAGCCAGAGATGGATTTGATAAGTGCCAAATGATTAATTTTTAAAGGGTGCTCAGATTACGCTGAATCGAAACAAATGTATCAAATTTTTAATTCAGTAAGGTATTCTGATGAATTAATTATATTTGCGATTGTGTTATTATTTACACTAATTCAAATTGCGATTCACTATTGAGAGATTCAAAGCGTCAGATATTTGAGTCGCCACCTCGTGGCTCACAAAATCTTCCTTTCTGAATCTCGTTTATCGCAACTTGAGTTGCCCTAACAGTCTAACAAGCATACTGCTGAGATGGAAAAAGAATGGTTCGCGTCCTGGTTCGACTCGCCCTACTACCACATTTTGTACAAGCATCGCGATGATACTGAGGCTAAGCACTTTATCAATACACTGATCAACAAGTTGCAGCCCCAGCCATTGGCTTACATGCTCGACCTAGCGTGTGGTAAAGGCCGGCACTCTCGATATCTGGCCTCACTAGGCTTTTGTGTGACCGGGATCGACTTATCGACAGAAAATATCAAATTTGCTAGGCAATTTGAAGGCGAACATCTTTCCTTTTATACGCACGATATGCGTCATCCGTTTCGTATAAACTACTATGAATTTATATTTAATTTTTTTACCAGCTTCGGCTATTTCGAAAACGATAAGGACCATATCGATAGTTTAGTGAATGTGCAAAAAGGCTTGCAGAAAGGGGGGATTTTTGTCCTCGACTACCTCAACGCCGAAAAAGTAGCCCAGACGATGCGGTACAAACGAGAAAAAACAGTGGATGGTATTCACTTTCAGATGCGCTCTAGCGTTGAAAAGGGCTATATCACTAAGCAGATTCACTTCGAAGATAAGGGGCAGCAGTACCAGTTTGAAGAGCGGGTTAGGGCTTTCGGCTTGGAGGACTTCAAGCAGATGATGAAGACCGCAGAGTTGAAAATTGAGGGCTGCTATGGCGATTACAGCCTGAATCCCTACGAACCTCGGCAATCTGATCGTTTAATTATCATTGCGCGCAAAGAACTATAAAATATACATCCCCGTAAATGACGGATTTGATTCAATTGGATAATGTACTCTTTCATTGGCTTAATGATGGCTGTGCCAATGGATTGCTGGATGCGGTGATGCCTTACTGGCGCAGTAAGTACTTCTGGATTCCCCTCTATCTTTTTGGTGCCAGTTTTTTGTTGATCAATTTTGGAAGAAAAGGGCTTTATTACATCTTTGTGGCCGTTTTGACCATCGCTATGACTGATCTATCCAGCAGTCAGCTGATGAAGAAATCGGTGAAGCGACCCCGACCCTGCCATGTTATGACGGAGGGCTCTGATTTAAATCTTCTGGTGCGCTGTGGTGGTGGGTACAGCTTTCCCTCCTCCCACGCCAGCAATCACTTTGCCCTGGCCATGTTTGTCGGGCTTACCATCGGGAGGCGGTACGCCTGGTTGCGCTGGGGGATGCTACTTTGGGCATTGAGTATTGGTTTTGGACAGATTTATGTAGGCGTTCATTACCCGTTGGATATATTAGGCGGCGCTTTGCTGGGCAGTTTTATTGCCTGGGTAATGAGCCTTCTGTACCGGCAATTGGACGAATGGGAGTTACAGTGGCCAGCGGTCACAACTCATAAATAACCCGCATTATGCAATTTTGGCAGTACGTCGTTTTATTTTTGTCGGTTATACTCGGAGGAGGTCTGGCCTTCTTTGTACAGCAAAATTATCGTCGATACTTGCAGCTGGTGCTTGCTTTCAGCGGAGCGTACATACTGGCGATCAGTGTCTTGCACCTCTTACCTACCATTTTTTACGATGGAAATGAACGAATAGGCTTGTGGATACTCATGGGCTTCTTCGTACAACTTTTTCTCGAAATGCTTTCCAGGGGTGTCGAGCACGGCCATATTCACGCTCCCCACGAGGCCCACACGGGCTTCGCCCTCCAACTGATGCTAGGTCTTTGCATCCATGCCTTCGTCGAAGGGATGCCCCTCGGCTATTACACCGACATCCACGAAGCGACCATGGGTCACAGCCACGGTACCGATCACCTCCTCTTCGGCATCATTACCCACAAAGCACCAGCCGCCTTCGCCCTCGTCCTACTGATGCTGGTGGCTCGCTACAGCCGACCAGTGATCCTGCTTTGCCTATTTACCTTTGCCCTGATGTCGCCGATGGGAGCCGCCCTGGCCACCTTGCTGGAACAAAACGAATTGCTCAATCCCCTCCACCTGCGTAACATCACTGCTTTCGTCGTCGGTTCTTTCCTGCACATCGCTACCACCATCCTCTTCGAGCAAGACAGCTCTGGGCATCACCGCATTTCCTTACCCAAGCTGCTGGCCATCGGCCTGGGCTTTGGTCTTTCTATACTGACCATGCACTAGAGCCTTTCGGGCCGGCATTAAAACAAAGAAGCCCCCAAAAGAGGGAGCTTCTTGCTTTCAAAATAACATGTTCACTTAATCGGGATTAAAAAAAGACTAATTCAGTGAGTCACAACGGGCATGGTTTAAATGCCAGTCGCTTTTCGGTTTTTGAGAATCATTTTGCTACCATTGGTCAGCAGATACTCTTTGTTATCATCACTGATATAGTAAATCTGAACTTCATAATTTTTTCCGGCCTTCTTCTGATTATTGTGGTAAGAGACCTCTACCATATTGCCATCAAATTGGAATTCCATTCCCTTGGTATCCTTGTCACTGTTCGGGAAATTGGGATTGGTCTCAATGTACGACAGCAACTCGTTGGTATCCGTATCCACAATTCTGACCACAAAACGCTCATCCAGCAATAATCTGGGGTCCTGATTTTCCAGGTAGAACTCAATGGTGGTGTACTTCCAGTTCTTGTGGTTCTTCTTGACCTTAGTTAGCGGACGACCAAACTTTTTCTTCCGCAGTGAAATGCGTTGGAAATTCACCTTAGTATTGCGGATGATATTGGAGCGACGGAGGTACTTGGCTTCCCGTACCTGACGGGCCATAATCTCTTTTTCGGCCTGCGACTGTGCAACCACCTCTTTATCTTTTTGGATATTGAGCTGTTCCATCTCTTGACGCAGCAATAATTTTTCTTGTTCCAGTGCCTGGATACGATCGCGATCCACCGTTTCCTGACGGCTCAAGGTGCTGATTTGCTGCTTCAGAGCGGCATAATCGTTCATAATCTTGTTGAGCTTGTTGCGGATAGAGCGGATGGTCTTCTGCTGGCGTCTGACTTTGCCTCTGAGTTGATCAATCTGACCACGCAGCACATTAATGCTGTCGCGAAGGCGTTGAACTTCCAACTCCAATTCAACATTTTTTTCTTCCAGCACCTGCTTTTCAGATAACTGATTTTCCAGGTTGTTGGCCATGATCTGCAGTTCTTTTTGCTGCTTTTGGATCATAGAGCCCTGGTTGTTAATCGTTCCGTATTGGTGTACGGTAAATGCGCTTAGGCCAAGGAGTAGGCCGGCAGCAACAATGATTGAAATTGTTTTGGTCATGGTTACTACAATTTTGGTGATAGTAAATTCCTCCGTGTAGTTAAAGGTGTGATTTGAACCCTAAAGCTCAAATTTTACAGTGTAATCCATGCTCTTATAGTTTCTGGCGATGGTCATTTCCAAGGCCATGTCGAAGAGCATTTTATCTTTGTCAGATTGGTGCTGGGGTTGTCCGGAAAAGACGAAAGTGATCTCTTTATCCTCAGTTTCTCGCAATTCCTTGAATTGAAGATGCTCATAAGAACCATTGATCCGATTGGTGGCAAAAAAGGCCTTCAGGGCGTCCTGAAGCGGATCGCCAGAGCTAGGTTGTACCTTCACCGCTCTCGATTCAAGTTTGGCGCGAATAGGATCGTAATCATAAATAATGGCAATGCTCTCCTTCATCGGTTTGAAGAGCTGTGCTGATAGTACAGCACTTTTCTGATAGGTATAATCGATCTGATTAGACGGTTGTTGACAAGCGCCCAGAACGATGACCACCAGCAGAGGGAGGAAATAGTGACTTAAGGGTTTCATAGTGGCAACTGGTATAGTGTTCTGTCTATAAATTAGTGTTTGTATTAATATGTTAATAGCAAATATTATTCCATGTTTTAATGTTTGGAGTGCAGATTAGTAGTGGATTATACTTGGTAGAAAGGAATAATGTGTAGTTGTACGGAGATTTTGGTAAATGGTTTATGTTCAGGCTAACTTTTGTGCAATCTTTGTGAGCCTACTATAATTTGGTCAATAAAGCCAATCGATTGTGGTACGAAAAGGACTACGCCGCTTCGCTATCGCTCTTTCAGGAGGCTTTCCGTAAAGTCGAATATGTGCATGCCATCAATTACGCTAAAGCGGCCAGGGTTGCCGCTAAGGAAAAGAAGGATGACTTGACCAAGTAAAATACTCAGATTCGCTGAATTTCAGTCACTTACTGTGGTTAATTGAGCAATACGGTTTTCCCTCCGAGCAGCAGCTTGGTCATCGCGGTTACGGAAAGGCCTGGATTCTTCTGCTACATAATGTAAGATTAACCCAAAATCACTATTTTCAGCCCCGATTACTGTAAGCCTTGAAAAAAGGGGGATACCTGCCGGAGCATTATTGTTGGGGGATCGACCAAGGGCAAGAACAAAAAGGGGAGCCGCTGCGCTATTTTCACTGGGATATGGCCCGAAATATTGATCAGCTGAGTACGGAGGAGCGCAAGCGCATTGATGGGGAAAGAAGGGCCGTTGGGATGGCGTCCGTTGATCGCATCGAGGTACAGCAAACGAAAAATAATCTGAAGAATAAGGTCAGATGGTAAAAAAATACTGCTGGCCTACCCTAATCAATCACTATGACCACAGTATTACAAACCACTTCTAATGTAATGATGGTGCGCCCGGCCAACTTTGGCTTTAACGAGCAAACCGCGGCCAGTAATGCCTTCCAATCGGACAGCGGCGAGCTGACGCCCGCTGAGATCAGTCACCGCGCCATCGAAGAGTTCGACACCTTCGTCGCCCGCCTCCGGGCCAAAGGCATCAAGGTCCTCGTCGTCGAAGACAGCCCCCAACCCGTCAGACCCGACGCCGTCTTCCCCAACAACTGGGTGACCTTCCACCAAAATGGCCAAATCATCACCTACCCCATGTACGCCCCCCTACGCCGCCACGAGCGTCGCCACGAGGTGCTGGAGCAGATGAAGGCCCAGTTCGACGTCAAAGCCATCCACCGGCTCGAAGAGGCCGAAGGTCGCGAGCTTTTCCTCGAAGGCACCGGGAGTATGATCCTCGACCGCCAGCATCGCATCGTCTACGCCTGCACCAGCCCCCGCACCGACGAGGCCCTGCTCGATGAGTTCTGCCAACTGATGGACTACCGCAAATGCCAGTTTCAAGCCGTCGATGGTGAAGGCCAAGACATCTACCACACCAACGTCATGATGGCCCTGGGCGAGACCTTCGTCGTCATCTGCCTGGCCACTATCCGCGACGAGGCCGAGCGCCAACAAACCCTCGACTTTTTTGCCCAAACCAACAAAACCGTCATCGACATCACCCTAGATCAAATGATGGCCTACGCCGGCAATATGCTGCAACTCCGCAACACCGATGGCGACACCTATCTGGTCATGTCCGAGCAGGCCCTGCGCTCCCTGCGCGCCGATCAGATCGAGCAAATTAGCCAGCATACGCACATCCTGTCCAGCCCAATCTACACCATCGAAGCCTACGGCGGCGGCAGCGCCCGCTGTATGATCGCGGAGGTTTTTCTGCCCGAAAAGTAGCCGCCGACGCAAAGTGTAAGGCATTGGCCATTTGTCGGATTTGTACGCCGCACAATTGTCTAGGGGATCAATTGTAGCTATCTTATCGGATACAAACAACAAGAATGAGCAGGAGAACAGTGATGATAGTAGTATTTTGCCTGGCTAGCTTAATGAGTAGCGGACAAGAAAAAGCCTATTTTTTCATAGGTAGCAAACAACCACCGGGGTCTTTGTTCTTGATCAATATGCGTTCGGGAGTTGTGAAAAAAACAGTGGTGTTTGGCGAAGAGTTGACCAAGTTGAAGCACAAAGGGAGAAAGACTCGCTTGGATATACAAAGGTTCCCAATTCCAGCGCCCCCTAATGAGACCGTCGCGGAGGAGCCTACAGATTCCCTGAAACAGGATAATGGGATTATTGGGATAGATTTCTTTCCCCCATCAGAGCCGACCTATTCGGAGGATAGTGTTAAAGTAGGCAGGAAATGGTACAAAATAAGGCTATTTGCTCATTATGATAGCCCTGCTGAGGCCAGGGCTCTTGGTAATTGGAATACAGAAATTATTGCGGTCGAAGGCATTGGACAGATTTTTTATTCGGATAATTCCATGGGAAAGAATTATCACGTCATGCTGAGTCATAAGAATCGCAAGAAGCATAAGGTCCTGGCTGCGGTTTACCGGTTTTTTAAAAATAAAAAGGGGCGGTATGCCACTGGTCATCCTATTCCCTCGATGCCTTGGGAGCAGTTGGAACAGTTGGTCCAAAAGTACAGCTTCAGTGCTTATCCCGCAGTATTTACGGAGTCTTGGACGGCTTGTAGAACCCACCTCCAACTTCTGTCTTATGAATCGGAGTCAACAGATAATGAGATTCGGTACACGGTGGTGATTAAAAATACGGGTGATCAGACCTATGCTTTTCACTACCCTTGCCGGATCGGTCCTGCTGAGGTCGTTTTTCATTACTCAGAAAAGAGCAGAGAGTACTCGGAGCCATTAAGCTTTGCCGTACTTAACCCTAGCTATTATTACAAGGCGCTAGATAAGAATTCCATATTCATAGAGCCGGAGGAGGAGCTGAAATTGGAGGTTAACATTGCCAAGAAAATGGATTGTAAGGGGTGTAGCGAGATCAGCTATCGTGGATTTCAGGTGCACAAAATCTATCCTTTTGACCTGTTACATTGGTTGATGGAGTCTGTAATAGGGGCAGAGAAAAGGCAACCTACAGCATATCCATTTCAGATAATCCAAAAAATAGATTAGCATACTACAATAATATGCACGAGCAATTACTTAAATATCAAATAAAATTGGCTATAACGATGGCCTTTGTCCTAATCGGCCTGATGGGTAGTGCGCAACAGAAAGCCTATTTTTTAAGTAACACTAAAGGAGCGGAATTAACTTTGGTTGACCTGGATTACCAAATCACTGAAAAAGGCTATTTATTTGCTGAGGATACTGTACAGATTATCGTTCCTGCACCAGAACAGCCAATAAAGAAAGTTAGGCCTTACTTCATTAATAGTGTACTTCCAACTCCTGCCATTATTAAAAAAAATGCTGATTACCCGCTCATCTCCCCGTCTGGGATTCCAACGGAAACTAAGCGGTTGGATAGTGTAGAGGTAGCCGGGAAATGGTATCGTATGCTCATCACAATGTGGAATGATGGATACGTTGGTGGAATGCCGAGTTTAGCCAGACAAAGTATAGCTGTGGATGAGCTTGGCTACATTTACACCAGTACCAGTTACGCGCAAGCCCGCAGCATGATCATGATCAGCCATCAGGATCCTACAAAACAGGAATTACTCATCGCAGTGTATCAACATATAGATCGTTTGTATCAGGAGCAAAATCGATCTTTAGACCTATCTTTGTGGGGTGAAATCGCGCAATTGATAAAGGAATATCGATTTGAGGACTATCCGGCAGTGCTGGTTGATCGATGGTATGATGCTCAGGAGCATTTGAGTATTGTTTCCAGTGAATCTAAGACCATTAATAACGACATTCATTATACGGTGACCATTAAAAATGATACAGAGATCGGCTATATGATTCCTAAAGATGCTTGCATAAGCCCAAGCAAAGCGGTTCTTTTTTACGAAGAAAGAGTGGAGGATCGTTACAAAGACTGGGATTTATTGGATACTTATTCTGGTCGTCACTATAAATATTTATCCTCTCCTCAATACATTGAGCCAGGTGGAGAGGTGACATTTACCTGGACATTGCCCATCCAGAGGGCTTGTGGCAATTGTGATGGGGTAGAATATAGCGGCTTTCAGATTTACAGGCAGTTTCATAACGTATTGGACTGGTATCTTACTGGAAAGCAGGAATTTAAAGGACAATCCTACACGGTTTATCCTCATAGAGTCATAAAATAAGAACTACCATACTATACCACCATGAGGTATGAAATTTTAAATACAAAACTACTGCTACTGGGGACACTGGTCCTCTTGCTGAGTAATTGTGCAAAGGATTCCTCTACACCGCTCAGTACGATCGCTATTCCACAACTGCTCACTGAATTGCCCACTGTCTTAGAGGAAACTTCCGGGTTGATCAAGAGGGACGACCGCCTGCTTTCTCACAATGACAGCGACGGTGGAGCCAAGCTGTTTCAGGTATCGGAGCACTCCGCTACAATGGAAAAGGAGTGGATGATCATGGGGGCAGAAAATGTTGACTGGGAAGATTTGGCGATGGACGAGCAGCATGTGTACATCGCCGACATTGGCAACAATTTTGGCCTTCGCCCGCACTTGGATGTTTATCAGCTGAGGTTGGAGGATATGGAAAAGGATAGCCTGATGGCCCAGCGCATTCGTTATACTTATCCTGATCAAATTGACTTTACATCTCGACCTGATCATAATTTTGATGGGGAGGCCTTGATTGCCTTTGGCGACAGCCTCTATATTTTTACCAAAAACCGCCAAGATCGACAAACCAATTTATACGCCCTGCCCAAGCAGCCTGGAGAACATAAAGCACGTTTTTATCGTACTTTTAATACCGACGGCCTGATCACGGCGGCGACTGTGGAGGAAAGCCTTGGGATACTTTGCTTGCTGGGCTATAATCGGGCCCACGAATCGGCCCCTTTCGAGCCCTTCCTCTGGTTGTTTTACGACTTTCCTTCTACGGATTTCTTTGCCGGAGCGCAGCTGCGTCTGGAATTGGATATAGAGGAACAAGTTGAGGGTATTTGCTTTAGTGGCGACCGACAGTTGCTGATTTCCAGTGAGGCGAAGAACGGGCAGTCGGCTCATCTTTACCAACTTGATGTCAGCGATTGGATTCCTTGAAAATGAAATGCTTGTGATGAAAAAAATTAGTCTACCGTTTATTTTCTTCCTTTTGTGCCTCAGCCTATTGGTTGATTTGGAGGCACAAGTGCTCTTCAATGAGTTGTGTTCGGATAATGAGAATTTGATTTTGGATGAGGATGGCGACCGTTCGGATTGGATCGAACTGTACAATGCTGGCAGTAAGCGGGTGAGCCTCAAGGGCTATTCGCTGACGGATGATCCGGATGAGTTGTACAAATGGATTTTCCCGGAAATCAGCATCGAGCCCAAAGAAATCATGTTGATTTTTGCTTCGGATAAAAATCGCATTAACGGCGAGCTGCATACCAACTTTAAGCTGTCCAAAGGAGGGGAGGAGGTCATCCTGGTCAAACCAGATGGCAATGCCTCCGATCAGTTGAGCTTACCGGCTCTAGAAGAGGACCGCTCCTACGGGCGCTCCATCGACGGCAGCGACCAGTGGGTCTTTTTTCTGGAAACGACGCCGGGGGAAAGCAACAACGGCAGCCTCAGCCAGGGCTTCGCCGCCCAACCCCGCTTCGATCAACAGCAGGCCTTCCACGCCCAATCCATCCTGCTGACCATGGACTGCAACGAGCCCGGCTGCGAAATCTTCTACACCATCGATGGCAACCGCCCCGACCGCAGTTCCATCCCCTACACCGGCCCCGTTCGCCTGGATACTACCACCGCCGTCCGCGCCGTCACCTACTCCGCTGGCCTGGAACCCTCCACCATCAAAACCCGCACCTACTTCATCAACGATGATCACCGCCTCTCGGTCATGGCCCTTACCACCGATCCGGCCAACCTCTGGGACTGGGAAACCGGCATTTTCCAGCTCGGCCCCACCGCCGATACCGTCTTCCCCTTCTACGGAGCCAACTTCTGGGAGGAAACGGAAATCCCGATCTATATGGAGCTTTCCGATACCGATCAGCAGCTGGAAGAGGAATACCCTCTGGGAGCGCGTACGCACGGAGGCCGCGGTGCCCGCGTCCGCCCCAACAAGCCCCTGCGGCTGATGGCCAAAAAGGTCTTCGGAACGGGGCTGATGGTCCATAAGTTTTTCGATAACCGAGAGGTCAACCAGTTTGAGCGATTGGTGCTGCGCAATGCCAGCGGGGACGCCGACGGGGCCTATATGCGAGATGCCTTTTTACACCGCTACTTCATCAACGAAGGTCTGGACATCGACGCGATGGCCTTCCGCCCGCTGGTGCTCTACATCAACGGGGTGTATTGGGGCGTGATGCACCTCAGGGAGCGGCCAGACAAGCACTATTTGCAATACCACTACCAGGCAGATGCCGAGAATGTGGACATTTTGGAAGAGGAAGATTTGGTGGTTGAGGGCGACTTCCATGCTTTCGATAGCATGCAGGCTTTTGTAAATGCAGTAGATTTGCAGGATGAGGAGAACTTCGCTCAAGCGGCCCGCTACTTCGATGTGGAAAGCCTGGCTGACTATTTCATCGTACAAACCATCACCAACAACTTTGACTGGCCCACCAACAACATCAAGTATTGGCGGGAGCGGAACGAGGAGAGCCGCTGGCGCTTCTTGCTTTTTGATATGGATGTATCGCTGGGGCGCCACGTTTGGACGGTGCCGGAGGCCAACTCCTTTGCTAGTAAGATCAGTAAGGACACCCTGCGCATCGTCAATGTGCTGAGGGCGCTGCTGACTAATGAGGATTACAAAAATTATTTCATCAATCGCCACGCTGATTTGATCAATACGACCTTTGAGGCGAATTACTTCAAGGAGGAAATCCTCCGCAGCCGCGACGAGCTAGACCCGGAGATGCCTCGGCACTTCGACCGTTGGGGTGGCAGCTATGATGCCTGGCAGGGCGATCGTATGGAGGAGCTGCTGGACTACGCCGAGCGGCGACCCGAATTCGCCCGGACGTATGTCAAAGACTACTTTGAACTCGAAGAACAGGTACAGCTAAAGTTGCAGACCTTCCCCGAGGAGGCGGGCATTATCCACCTCAACACCATCACTCCCCGATCTTTACCCTGGGAAGGCTGGTACTACAAGGGGGTCCCCGTACAGCTCAGCGCAGAACCGCTGCGCGGCTATGTCTTCAGTCACTGGGAATTCAAAGAAAACCCCAGCCCCGATTCTCTCGCTGCGATCACCTACGACTTTCAATCCAGCGATGAGGTCACCGCCGTCTTTAAGCGCACCGGGGCCGATCCCCAGTTTTTCCTCCATCCCAACCCCGTCGATCGAGAATTGACCATCGACTTTGAGTTAGAGCAAGCCACTCGGGTCCAGCTGAGCTTCTACGATTACAGCGGTCGCCTGCTCTACGAAACCCCAGAGGAATTCCTTGAAGTCGGCAGTCATACCAAAACCCTCAATACCAGTCGTTTACTACAAGGAATGTATTTGGCTAGAGTGAGAATGGGGGAGTTTACTGAAACGGTTAAATTTGTAAAAATGCGATAATATTATGATGAAAAAATGGCTATGTTTACTGATTTATTTCTTCTTTTTTGCCACCACGGTGAGCCTCTCGTCTTGCAAAGACAAAGAAGTGATCTGCAGAGTATCTAATCGCGAAATTCCGACTTTTGATTTAAGCTTTCGCTTGTTTTATGATGATGACGATCAATTGGTCCGTATCGATGAATTTGAACGTCTTTTCATCTCCAACCAAAATCGCTTGATGTATAATAATCAAGGGCAATTGATAATGGAAGAACGCTTGTCGTTTAGTAGATTCAGCGACCCTGTTTTGGAATTTCGGGGCGAATTGACTTATGATGCCGCAGGAAGGTTGGCCACGGCGAATTTCTACTTTGAGGATTCGGCCGGTGCATTAGTGTTGCAGCAAACCGCTGATTTTAGTTATGCCAATGGACAGCTTTCCAGCATTGAGTACGAACGCCCAAATAACTTTCAGAGAACAACAGTGGAAATCTTAGAGTCTATTGATGGTAACATTACCAAAGTCAGAGCAAAGTCTTTCTCCACCCTCTCTAATCCCAACGTTGCCACTGATGAACAGGAGATGCGATTTGACTACGACAGTTTTGAGCAATTGCGCCATACTCAGTTTTTTACCCTAGCTCTTCCACATGAGAATCATTGGCCCTTTCACTCTAAAAATAATGTCGTTCTGACGCAGATCACCAGATTCGATCAAGATGGTGAGGTCATCAGTCTTCAAAGTATTCGCCGTGATTTGAGCTACGATGGGGAGAATAGAGTCGTCAGGAGTCGTATTAATACTGTCGAAGAAACCTTCGAGTATGAATGCGTAGAGAGATAATAAGTTTACGCAGTCGCTAATGGATGGGAAAACTCAACCGACTGCCTACTCCTAGATACCGATGGTCACTGCTGATCCCTTCAATGTCAAAGTGCTGATAGGCCAAGTGGCCTTCGACTGCCCATTTTAACCAATCAAAGAGCTGAAGCTGTAAGCCAGTGCTGAATCGATAGTTGACCTGCAACCTAGAACGATTCGTACTAACCGGCGATTTGCGATTCAGCGACGGCATCAGAGCAGCGCCAGCAAAGGGCGTCAGCAGCCTATCTTTTTTGAGTGGATACAGGCGAAATAGTAAAGGAAATTGAAAAAAGTGCTCCCTTTGTAATACGCCGGGCGATGGGCCTCCACTTGCAGGATTCGGAAGGGGACAATTGCAGTCGGACCAGTTCCTGGTTTCCACAGCCAGGTATTCCACACCTACGCCCATATCAGAATAATCATTGACCTCATAAAAAAAATGGAGCCCCAGGCTTCGGTAGTCGTACACCTCCAATAGTAGGATAGCATCTTGGGGAAAGGAAGTATTGGGCGATCCTTCCTCCAAATTGAAATGCTGATTGGCGACAACATCGATGTGAAAGCGGGAGGTCTGCCCGGTCAGATTGAGACTAATGAGGCTAAGAATGAGGAAAAGATATTTTTGCATAGAACTTCGCTTTCTATTATAAATGCAGTAAAAGGGATTTTTGATTAATTGAACTCTTCTCTAATATCTATGTTAATGATCTGTGTCGCTGTAGGGTTTTACTAAAAACGTAGCGACCTTACACTGCTGTTGATACAAAATAATGGGTTTGTGAAGAGTCGCCAGAGTTTTATTCTTGGGAATTTTATAAGCTTTAATCCGTCTGCTATCCAGTAAGACGATCAATCAGTTGCTTGAGGTTGGGTGCGAATTCAACTTCGATCATCAAAGTATTTTGGCCCCTCTTTTTGAATCGTCCTTTTTTGTCTTATATTCACTGAAGCAACTATAAGAAGACCACATGAAACTTGGAGTACTTAAAGAATCTGATGACCATAGAGTCGCCCTCGTTCCCGCCACTGCCAAAAAAATTAAAGCACTGGGTGTTGAAATTTTCGTCGAAAAAGGAGCTGGTAAAATGGCTTCTATCGTCGATGCGGACTATACGGAATTCGCCAGCCTGCTGCCCCGCGAGGAGCTGCTTAAAACGGCGGATATGCTGATCAGTATTCATACCCCGACAGAGGAGACCCTCAAGCAAATCCCGCAGGGGCGTCACCTCATCGCCCTTTTCCAACCTTTTGCTGATGATAGCATTGTGGAGCGCCTGCGCAAGGCTGGACTGGAAGCCTTCAGCATGGATATGATCCCCAGGACGACACTGGCCCAATCGATGGATGTACTTTCTTCGATGGCCTCCATTGCGGGTTATAAGGCGGTATTAACGGCAGCCAACCACCTTCCGCGCTACTTTCCGATGATGATTACTGCGGCGGGCAGCGTACGCCCGGCCAAAGTCTTGGTGCTGGGAGCAGGCGTTGCGGGCTTGCAGGCCATCGCTACGGCTCGCCGCCTGGGCGCTATGGTAGAAGCCTTCGACGTGCGCAAAGCGGCCAAGGAGGAGGTGGAAAGCTTGGGGGCGAAGTTTGTGGAGATCGAAGGCGCGCGCGACGATGCCGACGCCGGCGGCTACGCCGTCGAGCAGAGCGAGGACTTTCTCCGCCGCCAGCGCGAAGAGGTGCAAAATCGCGCCATGAAAGCCGATGTCATCATCACCACCGCGCAGGTGCGCGGCCGCAAAGCTCCAATTCTGGTGCCCGCCACCACCGTCGAGCAAATGAAGCAGGGCGCAGTCATCGTTGATCTGGCTGCTTCAACCGGCGGTAACTGCGAGCTGAGTCAAAACGCTAAGACCATTGTCCATAAGGGCGTTACCATCATCGGCGATTCGGCCCTGGCCTCCGGGATGCCGCAGGATGCTAGCTTGCTCTACAGCAACAACCTATTCAATTTTTTACAATTACTTCTTAAAGACGGCGAGCTAAGCATTGATCTGGAAAACGAAATTGTCCGTTCTGCTTACATCACTGCACCACAAACTAGTGAAGCCTAAACGCAATCCTTTCGCACAACCCTTATCACATCAATACCAATGGATACCATTTTTCAATTCTTTGACAGCAATCTTTTACAGATTTATTTGCTGTTGTTTACGATCATCCTCGGCTTTGAGGTCATTTCCAAAGTCCCAACGGTGCTGCACACCCCGCTGATGTCGGGGGCCAATGCCATCAGCGGCGTCGTTATCATCGGCGCTATTCTGCTGATTCGGCGGGCCGACCCTCAGGATTATTTCACCCTCATTCTCGGCAGCCTGGGCGTCATCCTGGGCATGATCAATGTCGTCGGTGGCTTCGGCGTGACCGACCGGATGCTGGAAATGTTCAAAAAGAAAAAGACTAAATCATGATCGTATCTTCTATTGTCAATTTCGGCTATCTGATTGGAGCCCTGGCTTTTGTGTGGGGCCTACGGCAGCTTAGCTCTCCTGATACCGCCCGCAGAGGCAATATTTTGGCGGCCATTGGTATGGGCCTAGCTATTGTGGCGACGATGGTGCAGCCGCTGAGCGATGCGCCTAACAACTACGGATGGATCATCGTTTCGCTGATCATTGGAGCCTTTATCGGTCAGGTCAGCGCCCGTCGCATTCAAATGACGGCGATGCCGCAGATGGTCTCGATTTTCAACGGCCTGGGGGGCGCCTGCGCGCTGGTGCTGGCGATGGTGGAGCTGGTGCGCTACTACGACGGCAGCGCCGCCTTAGACGGAGGCTCTCTAGCCATTGTGCTCTTTGCGCTGCTCATCGGAGCGGTATCTTTCACGGGCAGCCTGCTGGCCTTTGCCAAGTTGCAAGGGCTAGTGTGGGACAGTACGGTGACGCTGCCCAAGCATAACATCATCAATCAAGTTTTGCTGCTGGTTACCCTTGGGGCTTCCGTTTATCTATTCCTGCAGGGGCAGCCCGGAGGGCTGTGGATAGGGATTGTGGTGATGGTTTTGTCTTTGATTTATGGCTTTTCTTTCGTAGCTCCCATTGGTGGAGCGGATATGCCGGTCGTGATTTCTTTACTCAACTCTTTTACGGGGCTTTCTGCGGCGGCAGCCGGGTTGATTTATGACAATCAGATTATGCTGGTGGGCGGTATTTTGGTGGGGGCCTCGGGTACGATCCTGACGGTGTTGATGTGTGAGGCGATGAATCGTTCGTTGCTCAATGTTTTGATTGGAGGCTTTGGTGGCGGTGCAGCGGCCAAGGCGGCGACCTCTGGCGATCAGGTGGCGAAGCAGGTGACGACTAATGATGCAGCGATCCAATTGTTTTATTCTCAGTCGGTGATGATTGTGCCGGGCTACGGGTTGGCGGTAGCGCAGGCGCAGAAGGCCTGCAAGGAATTGGATGATCAGTTGGAGGCCAATGGGGTGGAGGTAAAATACGCCATTCATCCGGTGGCCGGCCGCATGCCGGGGCATATGAATGTCTTGCTGGCGGAGGCTGATGTACCCTATCCCAAACTACTCGATTTGGATGATGCCAATGATGCCTTGCCCAATACAGATATTGTGGTCATCGTAGGGGCCAACGACGTAGTGAATCCAGCCGCCAAAGATGATCCAGGCAGTCCCATCTACGGAATGCCGGTGCTCAATGTTTGGGAAGCCAAGCACATCATCGTGCTCAAGCGCAGTATGCGGCCGGGATATGCCGGCATTCAGAACCAACTCTTTTTTCACGAAAAAAACAAAATGCTCTTCGGAGACGCCAAGGATTCTTTGCAGAAATTGGTGAGTGAAGTCAAGAATTTGTAAAAACAGCTGATATGGATCGTGAAGACGTCAACCGCCTAATTGCTATTGGGATTACCCTGTTTTTGCTATTCCTACTTTATTTAATGTTCACCGTTTTACTACCAACGATCGTTGCCCTCACGATGAACATTGTATACCTTTTCCCCCTCCTTTTTATTATCATAGGGGGGATTTACGGGGTGTATAGGATGGTGTTGAGTTTGTTGGAGTAGGGGGGGAGTCGCCGTGTCCCTTGGTAGGAGACACGGCTCGGACTAAAAAAGAGCTGCTTTTTATACGAAAAGGAAATGTGTGTACACAGAAGACACGAACTGCATTAACCCAACTTCAAAAAATAACAGCATGAAAAACCTAAAACCCCTCCTTCTTTTCCTCTGCACGGGCTTTCTACAAACTGCTTTAGGGCAGGATACCACGACAAAAACGACAAGCTACCAGCAGACCGCTGATGACCTACTGACCCAAGTCATCGAAAACAAGCATTGTGTCGGTATTACAGCGGGCTTTACTAGAGATGGTGTAGTAAAATGGACGGGTGGGGCAGGCCGCAGTGGCCTCAGCAAACAAAACGATTTTGGTCCTGCAACCTTAACGCGTACCGCCTCCATTGCCAAACCCATGACTGCCGTTGCCATTCTGCAACTCTACGAGCAAGGAAAGATTGATCTGGACCAGCCCATTCGGCAATATTTACCCCATTTTCCCCAAAAAGCAAAGGGCGACATCACTGTTCGCCATCTGCTGACGCACTCTTCCGGTGTGGGCGGCTATCAAAAGAAAGAAGCCCGGAATACCAACTACTACGCTACGTTAACCGATGCCGCAGCAGTCTTCCAAGGCCGACCCTTGCAGTTCGCTCCCGGTAGCTCCTTCCAATACACCTCCTACGGCTACGTCCTCCTCGGCCTGATTATTGAACAGGCCTCCGGCATGAGCTATGGCGAGTACATGCAGCAGAACATCTGGACCCCTGCGGGCATGACCCACACTGGAATCGAAGTGGCCACCCAAGCTTATCCCCATAAATCCAAGCCGTACCACCGCAGCGATAGAGGAAAAATCAAGGACGCCAAATCGGTCGACCTCAGCAATCGCATTCCCGGTGGTGGCATTTATTCCACTGTCGATGATCTACTAAAATTCGGAAATGCGCTGCTCAGTCATTCCCTAATTAAAGCCGAAACTCTGGATATGATGACCCAAAACACCGGCCTCAAAAAAGAGGGCAGCCCCTACGGTATGGGCTGTTACCTCTACGCCGGCCCACCCGAACCTCAGGATGTCTTTGGGCACACGGGAGGGCAATTGGGCTGCTCCGCGATGATGCTACTTATACCCAAGTGGGAATCTACGATTGTCGTACTTTCCAATACCTCAGGGGCTCTACAGGAGGTCTCCAACACGGCCATGCAGCTCCTCGCATTGGCCAAAACTGCTACTCCTTGATGTTCAAGTCAGGAGGGTTTGCAACTTAACTATTGAATTTCTCGACTCAATGGATTATCTTAACAAAAAGGATAAAATATTAAGAATATGACTGGTAATCTTGATAGCCGCAAGACAAAGTTAATAGAGCGAATTTCTTCTATGTCTTCTGAAAAGGACATTGCCGGATTGGAAAACTACCTTACCGCTCTAGATAAGGAGCAAAGAGTGTCAGAGCTATTCAAGCCGATGAAGGACACTATTACAGTGCAAGACTTAAAAAAAGAGCAGAGTTTTGATGGAATAGACCGAGCAAAATTTGAAGCCCTTGCCAAACAGCTTGAGATACAAGAATCCCTAGAGGAACTCTTATCAATGATTGATTAATGGATTATTTATTAGATACAAATATTGTCTTAGCTTACATTCGCCAGGACAAAAGAGTCCAATTAGTCGATGAGAGATACGATCCCTTAAGTGAATCTAATGCTGCTATTATTTCTATCGTCACCGTTGGGGAGATCAAGTCTATTGCAATTCGAAACAATTGGGGAGATAGAAAACTTGAGTTACTAGAGACCTTGCTCAATCAATTTATAGTTGCCGATATTAATGTTAAATCAGTAGTAGAGCGGTACGCCCAGATTGATGCTTTTAGCCAGGGAAGGCTCAAAGATGAAAAATCGACTTTTACAGCGAGAAATATGGGTAAAAATGACCTTTGGATTGCAGCTACAGCCTCTGTCCTTGATGTTCCGTTGATTACTACTGATCGTGATTTTGCCCATCTAAATACGAAATTTTTGAAGCTGGAAGAAGTAAAGCTGATTTAAATTTTATGTGTAAGTGGTTTTAAACGAATTGCTTAGAATCTAAATTTAGATATGTTTATCAAGGCAGTATTTCTCGGCAGAGTATACTGACGATACTGTAAAAGTGGAGCTTTTATAGAAGAAAATCACCGTAATCCTCAGTAAAAGCCACTGCTCGAGCCTAATACATTCAACCGATTTAACGAATCATTAACGCAAACTTTCTTACCTTTACGCAATAAATAAGCGCCCTATCATATTATTAGTCTTGGTTATTTCGAAGGAAATTTCCTCTATTAATTACACTATGTTGAATAATTGTAAATCCCATAGCTGAGAGCACCCGAGCATTATTATTCAAAACGAAATCAGAGAACAAGACTCCCTAAAATGATGCCGTTGCAATACCGTTTAAAAAAGCTTTACAGTGTTCGATTTACACTCATTAACTTATTTTTCTTACTGCCCATCCTGCTGTCCGCTCAGGCAAACATCGAGCTGACGGTCAATGGGGCTACAGTAGCCACCACCTGTTCTGATATTCTCAGTGGGCCTGATATACGCTGGGGCGTCACCGTCAACGGAGGGCCGCGCGTGGTCTATCCCGCCGTCGCCGTCTGCTTCACCGATCCGCCCTTTACCCAGTACTCGGCCAGCTATGACTGCCTGGACGACGTTCCGGCGACCGTCGAAGTCTGCTTCACCGTCTTTGAGGACGACAGCTTCCTCTGTAACCTCAACAACCTGGACTGCCAAGAGCGTATCTGCGATAACTTTGCCATACCGCCGGATGATACGCCGGCTAACCATACCCTCAGCCTTCCGGCGGGCCTCAGCTCCTCCGGAACCCTGGATTTTACCATCACCAATGACCGCAATTACATCGGTGGGCTTAACGACTTTCCCTGCGATGCTATTGACCTAGGGCTATTGCCCAGCGGGGGGCAATTGGGCGATGCCAGCCTGAGCAATTACAATAACTTTTGTGGTACCAACCTCAACGAGCCCCGCCCCGAAAACGATGGTGGCTGGTTCAATGATCACGGGGTCTGGTTCCGCTTTACGACCTCCGCTAACCCCAGCGGGGTCATCAATCTCAATGCGATTAATGATCCCGAGCAGCGGGGCGATACGCTCAATATACAGATAGCGGTCTACGAAAGCAGCGACGGCACCTGTACGGGCACCTTCGATCTGGTGCGCTCCTGGGATCGTGGGGCAGAGTTTGACGAGCAGCTGCCCCTGGAATGCCCCAAGCCCAATACGACGTACTTCGTTGTGGTGGATGGCCGCTGGGTCTTCGGGCAAGGAACCGAAAGGGGCTGGTTCGGGCTGGAAATCGATGATAATGTGGCCACCGAAGGCCCAGATTTCATCTGCGATGCTACGGATATGGGGACAGTGCCGGAGAATGGCTCGACCGCTGTAGCTGATCAGTCCAACTTCTGCGCTACCCGCATCGGCGAACGGCAGCCTTCTGCCTTCGTCGCCCAACGTACGGTTTGGTACCGCTTCGATCCCCCCTCTTCTGGCCACGTTCAGATCGATGTGATCAGCGACCTGGCCCCTCCCGACGGAAACGATATTGACCTACAAATCGCCGTTTTTCATACTGCTGATAATGATTGTACCAGTCGAATGCTCGAAGTAGAGAGTGTGTATACCTATGCGGATTATGATGAGCAATTGATCCTCGAATGCCTCACGCTGGGCAAAAGCTACTGGATTATGATCGACGGTGCAGGTCGAAATACTGCCGGAATCTTCGATATTACAGTCAGTGATGCGGGAGATTTGCCGCCTCAGTTTCAAACTACCCTCGACGAAATTATCTGCGATGGGGACAGCTTGGTGGTAGGCGATACGACCTTTTTCACCACCACCACCTTCCAGGAAATCATCGTTGCCTCTAATGGCTGCGATAGTCTGGTGGAAGGGACTTTGATGGTGATGCCCAATAGCGATGAGCAGATCGATACGACTATTTGCTTTGGTACGACGATTAGCGTGGGTACGGCGACTTATACCTCGACGGGCATTTATGAAACCACCGTTCCGGCGGCTAATGGCTGTGATAGCATTATCACCACCAATTTGGTGGTAGCCGATGAGTTGAGTGTCACGGCGACGATGACGGCCGAGGCCAGCGGCTACCTCGATCCCGACGGGACGGCGGGAGCAGTGGCCACGGGAGGAGACGGTAACTACAGTTATTTGTGGTCGGATGGGCAAGCGACGGCGACAGCGACGGGGCTACTTGGTGGGCAGGACTACTGCGTGACGGTCACCGATGGCAATGGCTGTACGGCGGAAGATTGTGTATTGATTTTCTTCCCTAGTAATATTTTTTCACTGGTCGTCAATGATACCGTCGATTGTCATGGCGATGTGGACGGTAGTCTAACGATTTTCATTTCCAACGGGGCGTGGCCTTATGATTTTGATTGGGAAAATGGCGATGGCAGCCTCAGTGGTAGCGGAGTCGTTGCGACCGAGGGCGGCAGCGCCACCATCGATAATTTGGCACCGGGCAATTACAGCTTTACCATTACTGATAATTTCGGGATCGCCTCTGCTTTCGGCGAAGTCGTCGAACCTGATCCGATTGTCACGCAGTTGGATGAAACCCTGTGTTTTGGGGAAAGTTTGAGCGTAGGATCGACTGTGTACAGTGGCTCTGGGCCGATCAATGAGTTGCTGGTGTCGGCCAAGGGCTGTGATAGTACAGTCGTTGGAGACCTACTTATTCTTGCAGAAATTAGTACTTCCTTGAACGAAACGCTCTGTTTTGGGGAAACTTTAACGGTGGGATCAGCGGTCTATAACGCCAGTGGGCCGATCAGTGAAGTGCTGACGGCCGCCAGCGGCTGCGATAGTACTGTTACCGGAGATTTATTCATCCACCCCGAAGTCCGTACTGATCAGCAGATTACAGTATGTGCGGGGGGGAGTATAACGGTTGGAACGACGATTTACGATAGTTCGGGGCAATATACCGAGGTGCTGACGGCCGCAACGGGCTGTGACAGTACGGTCAATACAGATTTTACGGTGTTGCAGGAACTGGTTGTGAATACGGTTTTGAGCCAGGAGGCTAGTGCCCTTTGGGTGGGCGATGGAGAGGCCACTGCGCTGGCCCTCGGCGGCTCGGGCAATTACAGCTACGCCTGGTCCGATGGGCAAAGCAATATGGTGGCTACGGGCCTCGAAGGCGGCCGGAATTACTGTGTGACGGTTACCGATGATATTGGCTGTAGCGCAGAAGCTTGCGTAGTGATTCTTTTCCCTAGTGATATTCGACATACGATTGTCAATGATACGGTTGATTGTATTGGCGATGCTAACGGCAGTTTGGTTTTTACGGCTTTTAACGGGCAAGCGCCTTACACTTACACTTGGCAGAATACCATCAATAGCCTCAATGGCTCCGGCACGATTGCTACGGAGGGAGGGAGTGCGACGCTCAGCGGCTTGCCCGCCGGGCAGTACGCCATTACCCTTACCGACCCCTGGGGAACGGCGGTCATTGCGGCCACCATCAGCGATCCTGAGCCGATTTTGATCGATATGATCTCCGAAAATGCAGCCAGCTGTTTTGGCTTCTGCGATGGGGCGATAGAGATTGCGGCCCGAGGAGGGACCGGACCTTATCAATACCGCTGGGCGCAGGGGGGCAATAGCCCTGCCTTGGCTGATCTTTGTGCGGGTATTTACGAGGTGACGGTAGGAGATGCCAACGGCTGTACGGCTACTTTCCAACTGCCGGTAGAGCAGCCGGCGGAGTTTATTGCTACCGCAGTGCAGGACCGTGCGGTGCTTTGTTTTGGCGAAGCGAATGGTCAGGCAACGGTGAGTACAAATGGTTCGCCGATTGGTTGGTTATGGGACAATGGGGAGCAAACGGCGACGGCTCTTGGCTTGGAAGCGGGGCTGCATCAGGTGACCGTGACCAATCAGGATGGCTGTGAGGACATTACGCAAGTGTTGATTGAAGAACCCGGGTTCCCCCTTTCGGCAACTATTGCTGTGGATAATCCAGTGTCCTGTTTTGGTAGTGAGGATGGTGTTCTGTTGGCCAATCCAGCGGGTGGAGAGGGCTATGAATTTCTGTGGAGCAATGGTAGTACGGAGTCCACAGCGACGGGCCTGACGGCAGGCTGGCATTACTTGACGCTGGAAGATGCCAACGGCTGTCAATTTTTCGACTCCATCCAACTCATCGAACCCGATTTGATCAGTGCCTCTTTGGCTACCATCGATGTGACTTGCTGGGAGGGCGAGCAGAGTGGATCGCTCTGGGCGACTCAAACGATGGGCGGAGTAGGGCCTTATCTGTATGCTTTGGATGGGGCTGTTTTTAGTCCTATTGATAGTTTTGGGCAGTTGTTGGCCGGGAGTTATGATCTGATTATTCAGGATGCCGCAGGCTGTGAGGAGCGTTTCGAGGCTCGTATTGAGGCTCCCGAGGTGGTGACCATGAGTTTGGGAAAAGATGATACTGTAAAATTGGGCGATAGCATTAAGATACAACCCAATACCAATAATGTTAATCTTCGCTACCTGTGGACCAGCCTTGGCGCCATCCCCTGCGATACCTGTGAAACGAATTATTTCAAACCCACTAATACGACTACCTACAGCCTAACCGTCGTAGATACCCTTACCGGCTGCTCGACAAGTGATGAAATTACGATTACGGTCGATAAGGCCAGAGGAGTATACATTCCCAATATCTTTACGCCAAATGGCGATGGGCAAAACGATGTCTTTACCATTTATGCCGATGGAAGTGTGGCCAATATCAACTCCTTCCGCATTTTTAGCCGCTGGGGCGAACTGATTTTTGAATCTCGTGATGGGTTTCCAAATAGTGATGAGCACGGTTGGAAGGGAATTTATCGGGGGGCGGATATGGATGCTGGGGTTTACCTCTACACGGCTGAAATCAGGTTTATCGATGACGTAGTGCGGGTCTTCAAAGGAGATGTGACGCTGGTGAGAGATTAGCGATTTTTGAATTCGTTCCAATAAACAACTAGGCAAAAAAGGAGGGCAAAGACGATGTTCAATCGGCCGTGCAATAGCAGATCGGGGACTAGGGTGAATTCAATGACATTCATGGTCATGACGATAAAAATCTGGAAGAGGGCGGCGTAGCGCGATTGTATGCCGCTCCATACCCAGAGTACCATCAGCAATTCCGAAACACCGATGGCCTTGGTGGCCAGAAAGGCCCATTCTTCGCCCAGGATGCGCCCAACGATCTCCTGATGGCGTGGTACGAAGTTCAATAGCTTGCAATACAGCCCATTGACCAACCATACCCCTCCGATGGCGAAGTTGACTCCTTTTTTACGCCAATTCCAACTGCCTTCGGCCCCCATTACCCTTGAAAAAACGGATTGTCCGCTTTTTGCTTACTGCCATCAAAAACCCGAATGGCAATCACCTCTGACTCCGCTGTCTTGACCCCCTGCGAATAGGTAGCACAAGCTAGCGTCGTCACCCGATTTTTGACCGAGATGACCCGAGCACGCAGCTCAACGGGGTGCAGGTTAGAAGTTGGTTTGAGGTATTTGATGTTCAGCGTGCCGGTGGCGTAGCGGTACTCTGGTTCCGAGTCTAGCCCACGGCCTTCGGCAGCATAGGCATGTGCCATCGCCGTCCCCATGCAGTGACAGTCGATGAGCGTAGCCAGTATGCCGCCATTGAGAATGTTTTTCCAGCCGTGATATTTAGTCTCTGGTTGCCAAAAGCAGACGCTTTCTTCGCCTTCCCAATAGCTTTTGATTTGCAGGCCTTCGTGATTGTCCGCACCGCAGCCGTAGCAGACATTGCCAGGCATATGGTCTTGAAAGTAGGTGGGGATTTGTTTTTCCATAGTTCATTCGGAATGGTTGATGGTCGGTAAATTACAAACATATTCTAAATAAAGGGCTTACTTTCATTCCAATATGATCGTAAATCCTTGGTAGTACTTTTCGTGCTCAGCTGAATACAGAAAATTTAAGGCGCCCTTATTATATATTTCCATCAAAATGCGCTGGGGTTTATAGCCAATATGTTTTTCAACGAACTGCTCCATGGGCTCCTTATTGACATAGGCTTGGTAAAATGGACTATTCAATGCAAAGTCGTAATGAAAAATAGGGAGCACGACAGCGTCATTCTTTTTTGATCCTACATACTTCCACTGCTGATCGTAGAGGTAGTACAGCGTATCATTGTATACTTGGTAGGAGGAATCCTCTTCTAGTTCGCCTTCTTCCTCGCTTTCGTCTGTCTGATCACAGCAAACGGAGTAGTGGAGCAGCCCATTTTTATGGTAGTAGTTCTTATGATATTCTAAAACGCTCGATCGTTTACACATCTGCTCTATCAAGGTATGATCGCTTAAACGCTCATAATAAAGTTGACACAGCGTACCATATCCCTCTCCACCGCTTTCCGTCAAAAAGCCATTTTTGTACATCCAGTATTCGCCATTGATGAATATTGAATGATTGATAATAGAATCTAGAATCGGGGCCTGCGTAAGGGAATCATAGCAGGCAAACCATTTATCACTCAGTGAAATAGAATGGGTAGTAAAATCAATTTCCTTGAGATCAATGGGTTCATTCATGCCTCCTTCTTCCGCCAGGACATCGATGATATGAATAAACTCGATGTCAAAGCTATCAATTTGCGTACTGGAAAGAAAGTAAATGGAGTCCGTTTGGCCGAAATCTAAGGGATGCTGAGCTGGGCTAGTCCATGCTGCTCCTAATACAAAGAGGATAAAAAAGTGTTTCAAATTTATCAATTTCATACCTAACGATGCAAAAAGCTAAGATAGTCCACCCAAGGGCCCGTTTCTTCCTTTTGATTCTTGGCAATGACTCGCGTCAATTGATGGATATGGCTTAGGTCATGTACCGACCAGGTAGCTAATAACTGTTGGAGGGTTACGGCTCCAAAGGCAGGATGGATGCCTTCGCGCTTAAGATTTTCTTCGCTCAAGTCAAAACTGCGCAATGTATTAAGGCTTGCTTTTCGGAGTTGGGCGAATTCCTTTATCAATTGATCCAAAGTTTTCCCTACACTCTCTCGCTCTTGAGCGAAGCGATCAAAGGGGGTAAAGGTTTTGTCTGCACGGTCGCTGAGAATGATCTGCGCCCGAGGAATCCAATCGGTTTTTTCTCCGTGAACCATGTGCCCAACAATATCATAAGGACTCCAAGTCTCGCCACCCTCATTTTGGTGAACCCAAGATGTAGGAAGATGATCAAGTAGGGCGTGAAAGATTGTTGGGGTGCTTTGAAGAGTAGAAAAGATAGTATTTAGATGGAAAGACATACCGTTCTATTTTTTCTAGAACGATCAGCGCACGGGATTGTTTGGCCATAGTTGCCGCATCGCCTACGGCAACTATGGCCCCACTAGCTAAAACTCTACATCCAACCGCATCGTCACATTCCGAGGAGCTTGCAGCTGCCCCGGACGATCCGAATAGGCTTTATTGGTTAAGTTTCGACCAATGAAGGATAACTTTGTAAAAGGCGTTACCTGATAGCCAATCCGTGCTCCTAAAAGCAGATAGCCGCCTCGATTGTTCTCGCGGAAATCCCGAACACCCGGTAGGACAAACTCAAGGACCCGGTCGACGGCCTCCATTTCGCTATTATAAATCAGCTCCGCACCGACGGTCAAGCGATTGTAGGTCGTTTGGATATCGGCCTTGACGGCGTGGCGGAAGCGGTATTTGAGGATATTGTAATCTGCTGAGGAGGCCAGCGAATCCTCGGCTGTAAATTCTTTGAATCGAGGATCGATGTAGGTGTAGCCGGCCAGGACGTAGGTTTTACCGCCCAGTAGCTTGCCCTCGCCCGCCACCGACAGATCGATTCCTTTGATCACCGTATTGCCCACATTGCGCGATTGGAAGCCAAACAGGCGACCGTCGAAGGTGAATTCCATCATATCTTCATACTCCATCCAAAAGAGCGCAGCATCCACGTAGCCCTGCCAGCCACCCAGTCGCAGCCCTTGTTTGATACCGATTTCGGCACTCCACCCCGTCTCTGAACTCAGGTCGGGATTGGGGAAAACTCGAATGAAGCCCGCCACCGTTTCGATGTATTTTTCGGCGAGGGTCGGAAAGCGATAGCCCTGGCCCCAGGAGGCGCGCAGGAAGGTCGATTCACTCGCTTGATAGTTCAGGCCGAGGCGGAAAACAGGCTTGGCCTCGGTGGCCTCCCCGCCGGGAATGGTATCCGTGCCCACCAGCTCAGGCCCCTCGATGGTATTGCGTTCATAGCGGGCACCAAGGGAGATATTGAGGCGGTCGAAAAACTTCTTCTCGAACTGCATGTAGGCAGATAGGTTGGTCGTGTTGTAAGTCGTATCGCCGTAGAGTTCGGAGGTGACGCCGGAGATGATCCCGACGACTCCGGCGGTGTAGACCAGATCGATGCCTTCAAAGCGCCGCTGGAATTGGTACTCCGAATAGAGGAGGGAGGAGCTATTGGATTGCGCGTCAGAGTTGTCGTTGATGATGCCATTGTAGCGGCCTTGGATGCGGTGGCGGTTGCCCGATTTATCGAAATAGTTGATAAAGGGGGTGAGGTTGTAGCGGAACCTTTCGGAGCTGGTCAGGGTGGTGCTATCGGGTTGATAGGCTCCACTTTCGCCGTCGCGCCAGTAGAAAAAGCCAGTGCCTTCGCCCTTGTTGAAGTTGCCGTTCATGCCGAAGGTCAGCCGGTCCGTTGCGCGGTATTGGGTGGCGAAGCTGAGGCGGCCGTAGCGGTTGGTTGAGGTTTGGTTAAAACTGCGGCGGTAGAGGCCATAGCCTCCGGCGACCAGATCAAGTTTTTTGATTTTTTGGCGATGGGAGAAGCTGATGCCCGTTTCGTAGGGAGCGCGGACGCCATCGCCCCACCAGGCGCGGCTTTCGTCTTTGGGTTTCATGCTATGGTTGTAGAATAGGGCGGCTTTGGTCACGGGTTTGGAGGTGGCGTAGGCGGTGCGGACGTTGATGATGCCGTTGAGGGCCGAGGAGCCGTACAGCGCCGAGGAAGCGCCTTTGATGACCTCCATTTGGCCGACGTGTTCGACGGGAATATCATCCCAGTTGGGGAAGCCGGCGTCGGCTTGCAGGGCGGGGATGTCGTCGACCAGCAGCAGTACGCGGCTGCCCGCGCCGTAGGACCAGCCGGACCCTCCGCGAATATTGGCTTGCCCATCAACGATAGAAACGCCCGGAATTTTTTCCAACACCTCATCAATAGAAGTCGAGTTAACCGCATCGAGAAGGCGCGGTTTGATCACCTCCATCGAGACGGTCACCTCGCCCAGGGGTTTTTCGTACTTTCCGCTGGTTACGGTGACGGCGTTCAAAAGGGTCGCCTCTTCGTCGAGGCTGAAGTTCAGTTGGCGGCTTTCACCACTGTTCAAACTAATTTTTTCGCTAATTGTCTCAAAGCCGATATAACTGACTTCGATTTGGTAATCTCCGGCTGGAATTTTGAGCTCGAAAGCGCCATTGAGGTCCGTTGTGGCCCCTTTTCCGGCAATTATTACCGAGGCGCCAATCAGCGGTTCATTTGATGCTTTGGCCGACACAATTCCGGAGAGGGTAGCTTCTTGAGCGATGACAGAAGAGAGAAAAAGAAGGTATAATACGCTGAAAGACAGCAATTTGAGTTTCATGCTATTCATGTTGAAATCGTTTGGATCAAGTAAAGTGAATCGGATCAATAATCGCGGGTGTTCACAAATAGCATTGCCAGGATATGGCAAAATTACACAATTTATTTAATTTTACTTACGTTAAGGGACGGAAACAAATTATTGATAAGTTATTAATAATTCCGTCAAACTGCTGAACTAGGCGTTTTTACGTATTACTCCACGGCAGCACTTCGATAAACACCCAATTGTTTTTTCGCTCGAAAAAATTATCCTAACTTCGTTTAAATAACTGCTTAGGGTGGGCCAAAACTATTCCTCCCACCCTTCACAAAACTTAGATTTTATGAAGCAACTATTAACATTCCTGACTTTATTTATTGTTATTTTTCAGGTACAGGCTCAAGATTGTACCCCTGATCAAACCTTCGCCGATTCTGCTATTGGCGTCTATCCTCCTCCTAGCACGATGAGCAATCCCGATCTGGGTATCAACGTTGATGCCTGCATCAATGAGCCTTACGAATTTGTCTTTACTTTCGTCGTACCGGAAACCTTTACCATTGGCGGCCCTCCAATCACCCTAGATTCTGTTGTAGTGGATGCCTCCGATTCCGCCTCGGTAAGTGGATTGCCTAAGGGCCTAAACTGGTCTTGTAATCCTCCCAACTGTAGCTTTGATCCGATCAACGACCCCATCGCTTGTTTGGTTATCAACGGTACGCCTACTGATGAAAATATGCCCGGTGATTATTCTTTGAAAATCAATGCGACTTTCTTTAATGCACTTACTCCATTGACACTGGACCTACCCAATCCATTGCTCAATGATCCTGATGGTGTATACGTGATTACGCTCAAGCCGCAGGGCGAGTGTACCACCAGTACGCAGGAGCAGTTTGACATCAACTTCTCCATGAAGGCAATGCCCAACCCTTTCAGCTATTTTACCCAGCTGCAAGTACAGTCTACTGTTAATGAGGACGTTAACTTCATGGTTACTGACTTGTTGGGCAATCGTGTCCACTGGCAAGAAATTCAACTGGTTCAAGGCCAAAACACCATCGACTTCGATGGCAGCCGACTGGCCAATGGCATCTACCTGTTTACGCTGTCTAATGAATATGGACGGAAGACGCAGAAGATGATTGTGAATCGCTAGATTGTTGTTTAAAGATATTTGCATGCGCCGCGTTTCCTGTGAGGAGATGCGGCGTTTTCCACTCCCTAAATTTTAATTCCTCCCAAATTTTGTAGAATATCCAGAAAATTCTCTACTTTTACCGTACAGAACAACCTATCTCTTAACATATCAGCCCCCACACACCCATTATCAGTAAATCCTAAGGTCGCGGTAATCCGCCGAGATTCTATTATTTCCTAAGAACACCTCAGTTAAAAGTATACGCTTTTGTGCCTTTACAGCCGAGATGAGCGTCTACATATTCGTAAGCATACCGATGGAGAAGCAAAATTACATTGCCAGGGCTTCTACTGTTTGGATCATGCTGGAATTATGAATCAATTTTCAAATTGACACACTGCGTTTTGGAGTAGTGTGTCCCAAACCGTTACGCATGAAGTATTTTGTACACAAAAATTCCCTTTTACTGCTGTTTTTATTGCTGTTGGTCAGTAGTGGAATGGCGCAGACGGGCTGCCCCGGTTGTTTGATCGACCTGTCGCCTACGCTTGCCGAGGATACGATCTTTCTCAGTCAGGTGGATGAAGGATTCCGAGGCGCGCCCTATGACCATGACCTCAGTTTTAGAATGCCCAAAACGACCGATCCGGTGGCGGCCAACGACCCCGGTATTCCCGGTGGGTTGAATATAGATGAGATCACCATTGTCTCGCTGAGTAACCTTCCTCCGGGCTTGTCCTGGGAGGCCAACAAAACGACGTATGACTTATCAGAAGAAACGGACGGATGCATCAAAATCTGCGGAACACCACTTGCCGTAGGACTTTACACCATTGAGGTAAGAGTCTCGGCTAGAATTGCTTTTATCAATACAGAAACCAGCTTTACCATCGATCTGAATATTCTCCCGGCTATTAGTAGCAACAACGGTTTTACGATGAATAATAACATCGGTTGTGGGCAGACTTTAGTGAGTTTTCAGAATAATATTGCTAGCAATGGCAACCCCGGCTTCACCTACAGCTGGAACTTTGGCAACGGCGGTAGCTCGGCCGAGGAAGAACCCGGACAGCAGCTGTACACCAGCCCCGGCGTTTATCCCGTCAACTATCAAGTCATCATCGATACCGTCGGGTTCATCCTGACCAAGGTTAAACTGTTGGAGGTGGATTGCGATGATCTGACTTCCAAGCCCGATATTTTTATCCGCATCAAAGACCCCGAGGACAATTTGATTTATGAATCTAGCGAGTTTACCAATACGGATATGCCCGTTGAGGTCAATCCCAATTTGATGCTCGGAGGAGGTAACTATCTTCTGGAGGCCATCGATGCTGATAGCGGCTTGGAGTTTAGCGATGATGATTGTGCCATAACCAATTTCAATCAGTTGTCTAACGGCATTCTTACAGGCCAGGGCTTCCGGTTGCAATTAGACATCTTGAATCCTGTAGATACGGTCGAGGTGACGGATACGGTGACCGTTTATGCCGTCCCACAGCAACCGATTATCCAGCAAAATTTAGCTCAAAATAGTTTTTGTGAAGGTGATTCCATCATTTTGACCTCCAGCTACACCAACGGCAACCAGTGGTTTTTCGACGGTGAACCGATGGCAGAAGAAATGGAGGAAGAGCTGATCGTGAAAAATACGGGCTTGTACGCCGTACAATATACCAGCCCCGAAGGCTGCATCAGTTTTTCTAATGCAGTCCTGCTAGAGGTCATCCCATTACCACAAGCCCCTGCGTTTACGAACGACAATAACCTTTTGAGTTTAAATAGCGAAGTTGTCCTTCCAGACGACTTCGAATTACAATGGTATCAGGATGGCGTGCTGCTGCCGACAGAAACCGGTTTTGACTTGTGTGCCACGACTACTGGCGAGTACGAGCTGGTGGTCACCGATGTCCTCAGCGGTTGCAGCAACAGCTTTTTGATGTCTGTAGACATCGATCCTGATTTCGATTGTACTGTAGGGGTAGCGGAGGTCGCAGCCGCAGCGCTGGACCTTCGGCTCTTCCCCAACCCGACCAGCGACCAGGTGCAGCTGCGGCTGAAGAGCGAAGATGCGGTTGGCATTCGCCTGTTCGATGCGACAGGGCGCTTGATTATTCAGGAGGTCTTGCCGGCGCAGGCTGGAGAGGTACAAGCGGAGTATCACCTGGGGGCTCAGCCCGCAGGCCTGTACTTCCTCAATATCCAAACCCCCAACCTCAACTTAACCGAAAAGATTATCCGGCGATAAGACTAGTCGGACACCACTTCCGGGGTCTAAGCTCCCCGGCTTTTATTTAATATGGCTTTTGAGCCTATCCGAAAATTAAGGCTGCCTTCCTTGGGCAGACCTTTATCCCAAAGACGACAGCCGCCTCGACGATGAGGGGGCTGTTTTTTTAACACCAATAGACAAAAGTCTGGTATCGAAATACAATCTTGCCCTCTTGTTCAAACTGCTCAAAAAGCTTTTCAACCGCTGCCATCAAGGGTCCATATTCACTACCAGACTTTGGGCAATAAGAAGAGGAGCGCAGGCGCCCCTGGAGGCTTTCCAAATCGAAGCGTTGCGTATGAACAAGCTGCTCGACATGGCCTTTGCGAGGACTGAAAAAGGCAAAGAGTTCCTCCGGATCGAGATTGCGATGCCTTACATTTTTGTAGGCTTCAATATGCCTATGGAGCACTAGCTCATAAGCGGCTTGAAAAGCATCATTGCGATCTCTTTGGTTCCAAACCAAAGCAATATGCCCTTCGGGCCGCAGTATCCGCCTCCATTCCGTCTTCACCCGCTCTCGGTCAAACCAATGAAAGGCCTGCCCGCTGATGATCAGATCGATACTTTGGTCCGGAAGGCTGGTGCGCTCTGCAGGTTCTTGCCGAGTAGAAAAATTAGGATAACTTTTCAGTAGCTCTTGGGCTGCCGACAGCATTTCCGCATTGGGTTCGACTCCAAGGACTGGATTGCCGTTGTCCAGGAAAGGGCGGGCCGATAGGCCCGTGCCGCAGCCCATATCCGCAATCCGCCAATCTGGCGAAAGGCCGATGTGGGCCTGCAGAGCGGAAAGTAGGCCAGAGGGATAAGTAGGGCGATAGCGGATATAATCGGCTACACGATCGGAGAATCGCTGGGTACTACTTTTCATATCGCTTTATTCAAATTTCGTGTTACAACCTTGTCGTAAGGTATAAAAAAAGGAACCCTAATGTGTAAGGCCCCCTCCTGTTTTTTGTCTTTAATCTTAATGGTCCCACTTCAAATGCCAGTTTCCCAACAGACCTCCATCCTCTTTCATATAGCCCACACCGACAATCACTCTTTCGAGGTTCATCCCAATAACTTTGTTTTCTCGGGGCGTGATCTTATTGCGTTCCAGCAGGGCTTGGTAGCGCCCCATCTGATCAAGGGGAATCGCTTGTTCGTTGACCACGAATTGCTTTCCTGATAGTTGCATAATGACTGCATCATCAGCATTTTTAATTAAGTTATCGGCCAATAACATACGGGTTAATTCTTCTTTAAATTCGTTTAAGTCCCCTAGGTCATAATCCAAGTAATATCCCTGAGCTTCCATTTTTTTGATCGTCCTTTGTCTTTTTTCCTTATCTCTGAGGGCTTTGGACTTTCCCGCCAAGCGGCCCTCTTTATGCTTCTTCTTGGCGGCCTTTATTTGGGCTTTCTTTTGGGCTTTCCTTTTGGCCAGGACCTTCTTTTTGGCTTTCACTCTGGCTGCTCTTGCTTCGACTTTAGCTTTCTGCTGTGCTTTTCGGGTATTGTTGTCAACGTCTAGTTTTCCGTAGAAAGACCCCTCAAAATAATTGTCTTCTAACTCGCTCACGCTGATGAGTTCTCGTGTAATATCGATGCGACGATTAGGACCGTATTCAATCTTGTAATGGAGGAATAGTTCATTGTATTTATTGTACAAGGCTTGCTCTAATGTCTTATCGTTAACAATGATCTGATCACCGGGAATAAGGATCTCAATACGCTTAAAGTCATTATCGATCAGACCATCCTTGATGAGGTATTGGATCAGGTATTTTTTCAATTCGCGGAGGTCACCCACTCCGTGGTCAAACTCTTTCTTCTCCATTTCTTCGGCCTCCAGTTGATTCATTTTCCGCTCTTCTATTTCCAACTGTGCCAATTCTATTTCCATTTCTCTAAGCTCCAGCTCTTGTTCTATTTCTAGTTCCCTCAATTCCAAGAGGTGCTCCTTTTCTTGTTCCTTCAATTCCAAGAGTTGCTCTTTTTCTTGTTCTTTCAGCTCCAAGAGATGTTCCTGTAATTCTGCTTCTCGCTCTTCCAATTCCGTTTCTTGTCCTTCTAGGTCCATTTCCCGTTTTTTCAATTCCAGCTCCTGTTCCAATTCAAACCTCTCCTCTAGCTCTAACTTTCTTTTTAGTTCCAATTCCTTTTCCAGTTCCAGATTTTTTTCTAGTTCCACCTCCCTTTTGATTTCTTTTTCAAGATTAGAAGCTGGCTTTTCGTTATGAGGAATAGTATCCATTACTGGATGGAGTAGGGGCTTGAGGGCCTCCTTTTGCAGCGGCCGTTGGGGCATCAAGCTACCAATTAAGAGCAAAACAACCACAGAGGTGCAGAGCATCATCACCAGGGGGGTATTGCGGTACTCGGACAGGGTTGGGGGAGTAGAAGAAGGCAGCAACCTTTTCAATCGTTGCAGCAGTGGGCGATCATTGATAGCTTTCATGGCAAATTGATTTTGGTGATAAAAAGAATGAATATTGATGGTGCCCAATGCTTTGATTAAGGCTTTGGGATTCTGCGTGCGGTGGACAGTAAGATCATCGCAGGCATATTCTCTTTCGGCATCAATACAATTGGAGATATAGCGGATGCCAGGGTGGTAAAAAAATAGGGTTTTGATAGCGATCTGAATGAGATTAAACAAGTAATCATGGCGTTGTATATGGGCCAGTTCGTGCAGTAAAATAGCCTCGACTTGCTCTGGTGGCAGTTGATTGAAAAAGCCGATGGGGACCAGTACAATGGGCTTGAAGAATCCCAGGGTCAGCGGGGTTTGGACCTTGCTGGATTCTTTGAGCTGTGTGCTGCTGCTGATACCAATTTGCCGCAACAGTTGGCGGAACTGCTCTTGCCACATGGCCGGTGGGTCCTGAAGGCCTTCGGCTCTAAGCCGTCGGGTAAAGCGCAGCGCAGTGACGTAGCGGATGCTGCACAGGAGGAAGCCGAAGGCCCACAGGCAACTGATCCATAGGGTCTGACGGCTCAGCCAGGCCAGCCAGCTCACACTGGAGTGCTCCGTGTTGGAGGGGGCGGATTGGTGGAGGTAATAATGAGGGGCTGTGGTGATGAATTCGGTAAAGGTACTCATCGAGCCTTCCTGGAGGGCAGCCTTGTGTTGAGCCAGTTCGGTCGGCGCGGTTTGCAGGATTTGGTAATGCCAGTTGAAGGTGAGCACTGCTATGAGGAAGGCCAATAACAGGCTGGCGTAGGCGGCGCGGTAGCGCTGTCGGGCGCTGTAGCCCTTGCTGAGGCGGCGGTGGCCATAGAGGAGGGCGGTAATCAAACTGAGCTGCCAGAGGCTGTGGAGGATGGTCCAGCCCAGGCTATCTAATACGGGAGTTGAGCTAAGCAATTGCATCATTATTGGTCCTTGTCGAGTTGATTCAATAATTTTTTGAGGTCTTCGATTTCGGCTTTAGAGACCTTAGATTTACCCAAAGCATGCATCATCAATTCGCTGACCGAATCGCCGAATACATTTTTAACCATTCGATCGAGGAGCTTGCCTTTGGTGACGGCAGCGGGTTCGGCAGCCGAGTAGTTGTAGTTCTTGCCCTTGCCCGCTGTGCGGGTGATGAGCCCTTTGTCGAGCATCCGTTGGACTTGTTTTTGGGTGGTGGTGTAGCCTACGTCGCGCAGTTGGCTAATCTGCTCGTGAATCACTTTGATGCTGCAAGGTTGATGCTGCCACAGCACTTGTAAGATTTCGAGTTCGGCCTCTGAGGGTTTGGCACTTGGCATAATAGCGGTTATGATTGGTACAATAATATTTACAGGAGGCAAGATAAACGACATTTGTCGTTAAAGCAAGTTTATTGACGACATTTGTCGTTATAAGATGGATTTTAACGTTTTAAAGCTTCGATTTAGCGTTATTTAGTCCGAGCCGTGTCTTCCGGCCAGGGGACACGGCGATTTTTCTCTTAAGAATACCAGCTTTATGGTATTGTCAGTGTCCGCATGCACTGACCATTTTACAGACAAAAAATTCAACCTGCAGTACTATTGTTGAATAATTGCAGTATATTACGGGCACATTCTCCTCTGATAATAGAGCAAATACCCACTCCACCACAACCATCTTATCTACTTTCTGCGAATTGAATGGCTTTACTTGATCGCGTGTATTGAGTAAAGAAGCTCGTCCATTCTCTCATTTACTAACCCATCTAAATTTATGTAGAATGAAAAAAACAATTTCAGCAGTTAGCCTTGGCGTATTGACCCTATTCATTACACTTTTTTGTGCTTGTCAACAAAAAGATACGCTGATAAAAAGCGAAGAGCATATGGATGCTATTGAGCAGCATGCGCTTACGTTGATTCCCGCCGCTGCGACCTTTGAACGGCAAGGCAGCGAAGTCATCAGTGGTACGATTACAGTGAACTGTACGTCCAGTGAATGCGAAGGAGGGAATATAGGAGAGAAAGGCCATTGTCAAGTGAAAAGTGATATGAATGGCAAGTTTGAATGTACTTGCGCAGGGTGCAAGATGACGGTTTCGGCCAATCTTTTTGATTCGGAAATTGACCTTGTTCAGCAACTATCCGATGCGAATGAAAACTATGGTGATGCCTTGCAATTTGTCCAGCAAAAGCACGGTGAAGCCGTAGAAGGCTTTAATCGCATTAGCTTTGACTTTCAGGAATCGTTTACATCAATCGTCTATGAATACGAGCTGAATAATGGCGATGTGGAGACGGTCTTGTATGTGACGGTATTTGATGATGACGGGGTGGCAGGCAAAACTTACGAAATCGACTGTACGGGAGGCTGTGGCTGCCGGGAGCAATATGATTTTAAGAGCGAGACCGCTTCTTGTTCTTGTGAGGATTGTAAAATGAAGGTGACTACGATTGACAATTAATACGGTGACGGTGACTCCGATCTCGGAGCCACCGCCACAAATACTATTTTACACTAAGTAGCTTATCAATAATTTGTTTTCGTCCTTCATACAATAGTTACAAAGTTAAGTTTCTCGTACGAGCAGGGGAGAGGTGGTCCCTACCGTAGTTCATACCGCGTACTTCTATTCTGTAATTGCCCTTACGCCAGGTACCCGTCAAGGTGTTTGTATCGTTGGTTCGAACATAAGTAGTATTATGAAGCCCGAAAGGGGCTCCACCACCGAGATAGACAAAGCGAATTTCTACATTGTGATAAGCGGGGGCCGCCGGGAACGTCCAGGTGATACGGAAATCGCGGAATCCTCCGGCGAAGGGAATATTGGGGCCCACCCCAGTTGCTGTTACAGCCGTAGGCCCACCGCCGTTTTGGTCTGGATACAATAGCTGGGCCGCTCTGATGTCAGCCGCTCCGTTCATGTTAGGTGGAAGTACGCCCATAGAGCCAGGACCACTAGTCATGATGGAGTTTACGGCATTATTTACGGTGCCATGCAGGAACACGATACCATCAATATCATTGCCGCATTGATCATGGTCGTGAGTATCTTCTCCGCGGGCCGCTGCATCGGCGTGGCGATAGCCGAGCGTGTGGCCCAATTCATGGGCAACGATAGAAGCTTGGTTGGGCAGCCCTCCCCAGTTGGCACGATCAAGCGAGACGAAGCGACCGCAGCGACCATTAAAGGGGAAGCAGGCACGCCCTGCTCCGCCAATATTTCGCAACCCTGCTGGGAGCAGCGCATCATTATCATCCAGAATACTAACATCGGCTCCCGCGTTATTCGCGACAATTTGATAAGCCACCTCACAGTCAGCAACATTATTCCACTGATTGATGCCATTGGTGATCAGCGTGCGTTCCGCAGCATTGAAGCCCGCACCGATAAATACCTGTAGTGGAAACTGATTCATGTCCACTACATTTTGGAAGATAACTGCATTCTGTCTGTCTTCCGTTTCATAGGGATTTGGGGTGTCATTGATTTCGATAGGCTCTGCTTGGGCCAATAACTCCCGATCCATTGCCAGGTCGCCAAGAATGATGTAGTCTTCATAGATTTTCGTGACTTCATCAATCATACCCATACACTCCAGCTTTTCGATCTCGTCATCATTCAGCGTGAATTGGGCTTCGGCAGCGGCTGCTAATTCTTTTTCCTTGCCGCAAGAGTACAAGAGCAGGCATAGCCCTGCCATTAGAATTGTTAATCTCAATAAGTTTTTCATTAAAAAATGGATTGAGGGAATAGCCGATCAGCTCTAACCATTCCCAGGTTAAAAAAACTAAAAAAATTGAATTGATGTTTGGGTTGGACAATAGTTAGTAGAGCCTTTACCTGGAATTGCGAACAGATAAAAACTAGGAGGACGAAAGCCTAGTTGGCAAGCTACTTCGTCAAAATTAGATTTACTTTAAGGTGTGCTTTTTATTATATCATCAAAAGGAGTGGATGGACTTTGATAATAATTTGGACAATAATAAACGCTTTACTAATGAAGTTAATACCGGAGCGTTTTTCCTTCCAACATAACGATAGCAGGTCTCATTTGGTTGAGATCGAAGAAAAGATTTACCTCAAAAAGTAAAACATCAGACGGTTATTATTGGGGTATTTCTACAATTCATCCCCTCAATTCTACGCTTCGCTGCATTTTTCCCCCAAAAAAGAGCGTTACGGGCTAATTTGAATAAAATCCAAGTTGCGATCCACAAAAGTCAATCGTAATGGTGAATCGCAACTTTCATAAAACAATAGCCATATGAAAAAGCAATTGATCCTATTCGTCCTCCTGGCCTTAGCCAGCTTTCCACTATCTGCACAAAACCACTACGCAGTCGCGACCGCCGTACCTCTAGACGATCAGGTAAGCCTGCAAAAGAATACAAGCAAGGTCGCCACTGCCGAGGCCATCGCCTTTCTCCGAAAAGAACAGCTCAACATGCAGACCATTCTAAAAGCAATGACTTATCCCCAACTTGCACAGGAAAACGGCGTTGAAGGTACGGTGCTTTTAGAACTAACTTACGACTGTGGCATCACTGCGGTGAAGGTACGCGAATCGCTCGGCTATGGCTGCGATGAGGCGGCACTCGAAGCCGTCGAACGCTACGCCCAATTGCACCAGCCAGAAAAAAGCCAAGGTAACAAGACGCCGGTGAAAGTTTTGGTGCCTTTCAAGTTCAGTCTGCAATAGCAGCGAATAACTATGCTGATTATATTGCTTACTTTTGCCGGATGAAAAGAATCAACTATTCCTCTGGTGCCAAATGGGAAGACATCGTCGGTTACTCTCGCGCCGTTCAGGTTGGCTCCACCATCGAAGTAGCGGGGACAACCGCAGTGAGCAACGGCGACGTCGTCGCTAAAGGCAGCGCCTTCGGTCAAGCTCGTTTTATCCTCAACAAAATTGATGGCCTTCTCCGTGAGGCGGGCAGCTCCATGGATCATGTCGTCCGTACTCGAATGTATGTCACTAACATTGAGGATTGGGAAGACATTGGAAAGGCCCACCACATTTTCTTCGCCGAGGTCAAACCAGCGGCGACTATGGTCGAAGTTTCTCGACTCATTCACCCCGACCTATTGGTAGAAATTGAGGTGACGGCAATAGTCCCCTAAACGCTTCTGCAAGTTCAGCATTATTTTTTTTAAAAAAAATGGTAATGGACTTGCGGAAGTCATTAGTTTATCTTTATATTTGCAACATCATCCTCTCAAGAATTATAAAAAGAAAACCTTCCATTCAGTTAGATGTAATTTATTTATAAAGTTGTACGTTATTCCTATTGTGTTATTTTTTATCAAGTTACATCATTCTACATAACAAATTCGTTATACCAATACCAAAACCATCTTATTACCAGTTCATTATGGCTTGTAAAAAGCTAAAATATATGGTGTATCACCATTGTATTTGAC
>JBCDGZ010000042.1:0-50084 GCA_038750655.1 Bacteroidota bacterium
ATCAACTTATCATTACCGACCTGCATAACCACCATCTTATTATCCAACACACGCCCCAAGCCCATCGGTGATAGTAGAAATATTTCTTCTCAACCCGTCACATGACACCAGAATTCGGCCGCTGCTCAAAAAATAGCGGCCGGTTATACAGAGAAGAAGCAAAAATTGGAATCCTTTTTGATTAGTGAATAGACATCATAGACATTTTGATGATTTAGAACTGCTATTCTCCCTAATCGACCTCAAATCCCCAAATCAAAAGTGTTTCCCCCCCGTAACTATGGCAAGATCTTAACGTATGAACGATAACTGTTCATCGACCTAAAGGATCGATCTTGGCCTAGTCTCCCTTTTTGGCAAGATAATATCCTATTTTTTTTCATACAGTAAACCTATGAGTAATGATTTCAATTCAACAACCCAATAAGACAACGACAAAAACGACAACGACACCACAAGTACAAGTAGCGGGAAATCTTTTTGAACAACTCAAAGCCAAAACTGCTAGCATGGCAGTCGTTGGTCTAGGGTATGTCGGCCTGCCGGTAGCCTTGGAGTTTGCTGATCATTTTTCTGTCGTTGGTTTCGACATTAATAAACAACGCGTCGATATGATGAAGCAGGGAGTTGACCCTTCTTGCGAACTGGAAAGTAGTGCTTTTCAAGATAGAACGATCAGTTTCACCTGTACTACAGCCGATCTTAAGGCGGCAAAATTCTTTGTCGTAGCGGTCCCTACACCTATAGATTCTTTCAATCAACCCAACCTCAAGGCGCTTAAAGCAGCCACTAAGACGGTGGCTACTGTTTTGAAGAAGGGAGATTACGTAGTTTTTGAGTCTACCGTCTATCCAGGTTGTACGGAGGAGGTATGTGTGCCGATTTTGGAAGAAATTTCTGGTCTAACTTTTAATGAAGACTTCAAAGTGGGCTATTCGCCGGAACGAATTAATCCAGGAGATAAGAAAAATACCATTGATAAAATCGTCAAAATTGTATCCGGTAGTGATGAGGAGGCCCTGGATGTAGTGGCCAATGTTTATGCAACGATCATTACCGCAGGTGTACACAAAGCCCCTTCTCTGAAGGTAGCGGAGGCCGCTAAGATTGTCGAGAATACACAGCGAGATGTGAACATCGCGCTGATGAATGAGCTGTCTATGATTTTTGAAAAAATTGGGATCAATACTTACGATGTGCTGCAAGCAGCGGGGACCAAGTGGAACTTCCTGAATTTTTATCCGGGCCTGGTAGGCGGGCATTGCATTGGCGTCGATCCCTATTATTTGATTCAAAAGGCCATCCGTGTGGGGCACAATCCGATTTTGATTACGGCCGGGCGCCGGGTCAACGATGGGATGCCTGCCAAGATTTCGGAGCAGATTGCGGCGGCGCTGCGCGAGCAGGGCAAAACCATCCGCCAATGCCGTATCCTGGTCAAAGGAATTACGTTCAAAGAGAATGTCACTGATATTCGCAATTCCAAAGCGGCGGCGCTGACCATCGAGCTGTGCCAGACGGGTGCGCAGGTGGACGTCATCGATCCACTGGCCGATCCGAAGGAAGTGGATCACGAGTACGGCCTTAATCTGAAGCGCCGGGCCGAAGGCCCTTACGATGCCATCGTCATCGCGGTAAGCCACAAACAATTTATGAAAACCAATGGTGATACCTACCGCAGTCTAGGCACTGATCATCCAGTGGTCTTTGACATCAAAGGAATCATCAAGGAGGAGGACCACAGTGGCATGAAGTACCTATCGCTCTAGTTCATCGTGACTTAGCTAATATCACCTAACTAATACCAAAAACACCCGACGGCTGTGCTGTCGGGTGTTTTTCTTTTCCCCAAACTCCTATTCCTCCTCCCTCAGACGCTGCTCCAACAGCCACAACGGCAGTGCTCCGTACTCCAACAGCCGCCCGTGGAAGACCTTGAGGCTAAAGGACTCTCCCTGCCGCTCGCGCTCCTCGGCAATCAGCCGGCGCAGCTGCGCCGCCCCGTACTTATACGTATGCACCTGGGCCGGCCAATCCCGCATCCGCTTGATCTCTCGGCGGGCAATATCATCCTGGTTGACGATGTGCAAGCGCCAGTAACGCAACGCATCGCGGTCACTCCACCCCAAATAATTGAGGCCAATGTCCAGCACCACTCGCACCGACCGCACCAAATCCCACTCCCAGCTGCCCAGCTCCGCCGTCGGACTGGCGTACAGCCCCAACTCCTTGCCCAGCCCCTCGACGTAGCCCGCCCAACCTTCGATGTAGCTCATATACATTCGCCCCTCCCGAAAAGGAGCGATGCTATCGCGAAACTGCTCGGCAATCGAAAGCTGGTAGTGATGGCCCGGAACGGCCTCGTGCAAATACAACCAATCGACGTTACGGCGGTTATAAGGGGAATCAAAAATATTGTAGTAAAAAGTAGAATCTGCAGCTCGGTAATAACCAGGAACCCTGGCCAGCGACTGGTCCTCGCCGCGGGCAATATTGACATTGGCAAAGCTAGTGATGGGAAAAAGACGTTCCAGATTTTGCTGTACCGTAGCCTTGCGTAGTTCAAAAGCTTCGCGGAGCAATTGCTCATCATTGAGGAAAAAAGTATCGGCGTTGAGAAATTGATAAAAACCCGTACTGTCATCCGCATAGCCCAGCTCCTGCTGAATACGACGAATTTCGGTCTGCGCCCGGCTGACCTCCTCCTTACCCAGCTTGTACAACTCTTCGGGGCTGACATCGGCATTGAGCCAGCGTTTGAGGAAATGGCGATACCACACGTCCCGCATTTTGACCCGAAAAAGCCCCTTTTGCGAAATCGGTTGATCCTCTTGTACACTTTTAAAGTGCTCTTCTAAGTCAAGACGTTCGAGATGGAGGTCGATCTCAAATTTGAGTAATTGAAAGTCGTAGCGCTCCTCCCCTTCGAGGTCTTTGAGCCGAAAAGCTTTGAGTTGAGAACTGTAATGAGTGAAAAAATCAAGCTGCCGCATCAAATGAACTGTTGTGCTGATACTGTCCAAATTCTCTTTGTAAGACAGGCGAAGAGGGGGGATATTAAGCGTTTCTACCCCCTCCGCATACTGCCGAAAGAGCGTCTGCAAGTCCAGGGGTTCCTGCTGTGTATCACGACAGGCCGTCAAAAAAAGAAGGATAAGGCAAAAGACCGACAAACAACGAGGATACATTAATTAAGCTTTTATTGATGCGATTAGGGCTCTAAAATACAACATCTGACCCACACAAATTACTCAAAGGCTGGATACCCTTCTCTTTTTTATCTTATATTGCAGTCCGGTAAAGGTCAAAATTAGTGTTATCATTCGGCTTTCACCATTAACTCGATTTACAAAGGTATGCGTAAAAGCAAATTCATCTCGCTGCTGCGTTCCCTCTCTGAGAAGGAGCGCAAGGAATTCCGGCGTTTTATGGAAGGCCTTTACAGCCGGCAAAAGGTCGCTATAGAGATTTTGCGCTATATCGAGCAATACCAACCCAAGTTTGAGTCTGATAAACTCGAAAAGGATCAAGTACTCGAAAAGGTTTTTGGCATCAAAGAAGCCAAGAGTAAGGACGAAAAAAACCTCTCCAATACCCTCTCCGACCTCTACAAATACCTCGAAGAATACCTGCTGTGGCAGTCGATGAAAGAGCGTTCCTTTGACCGTACTCAGGCGATGCTCAAGATATTCCAGGAAAAACGTTTGAATAAATTCTACTTTCAGCAGATTGATAATCAGCTCCGGACTTTGAATAAGGCATCGACCCCGCAGGGGCTGTGGTTGAATTTGCAGCGGATGTTGCTAATGCACCAGAAGTATTACTATTCCATTGAAGACAAAGTCAGCCTCAATGCTAACTCTATGCAATTATGTATGGATTACTTGGATAATTTCTTTGTAGAAGCCAAACTGCGGTATTCTGCCGAATTATTTAGCAGAGCTACAATTGTAAAGGAAGATTATAAAATCAACTTTTTACATGAGGTCATGGATTGGCATGCAAGCAATACCTCACAATCCGATGTGTACCGACAGGCTTTGTTGAATACCTTCAACCTAACTCAAGAAGAAAATCACCAGTTGTACTTTCAGCAAAAGGAATTACTTATCAACAACTATGGGCTTTTCGAAAAGAAAGAATACCCCGTTCTTTTTTATTCTTTGATTAACTATGCTGCACTCGTTATAAAAAGAGGAGAACGTCAGTTCTTGGAAGAAATATTTAGTCTCTATAAGTTTGGGCTACAAAAGGAACTTTTCATAGAAAATGGCTTCATCACCTATGTGGCCTTTCACAATATTACCAATCTAGGTTGTAAGCTCAAGGAATTTGAATGGGTAGAGCAATTCATCAAGAAATGGTCGGTTTATTTGCCAAAAGATATTAAAGAGCACGCCTGTAAAATCTCCTGGGCTTTACTCTACTTTGAGCAGAAAGAATTTGAAAAGGTCATCGACTGCATCAAGGACCTCCAATTTCTTACTATAGCCTATTTTTCTATTCGATCTCGTTGGTTAACATTGTGTAGCTTTTATGAGCTAGGTTACTCTGAATCGCTAGTCAAGGACTACTGCAAGTCTTTCGAAGTTTTCTTGAGAAGAAATAAAACCCTTCAGGGTAAAGTAGCGAAAAGCTATTTCAACTTGATTCGCTTCATCCGTATGTTTTTGAGAAAAAATATTTCGAAAGCGACACTGGAAGAAGAGCTAGCCAAAACAGAAGTGCTGGCTTGTAAACTTTGGGTCGAAGAGAAGATAGAGGATATAGAACAAAGAAAAGCCACTTACCGATAATTCGGAAAGTAGCTTTTTTGTTTATCATTATGTCCTCTAATTAAGGATCAATAATTTGCTCAATAACAATATCAGATGAAGTACTAGAATCTGAATTCCCTCCTTTGAGATTCTTCAATTGAACAGCATGGAGTTTCAGGGCCTCGTATTGGCGCAGGCTTTTCTTAACATTCTTTTTCATTTTAAGTCTGTTTTAGTGATGGAAAAAATGTTGTATGAAGCCCTGCCATCATGATTGGTTGCCGGCAAGCAGGTGATCAGTACCTTGAGTAGTGGGCATAGGAGTAGCTGTTCTGCGGAGTGCAAGACTCAGCGGATGCGATCGTCAGAACGACCTTGCTATGCGCGATTAAATTTTAGTGTTGTTGGAATGATGAAATCATTGCATCCTTGTTGTATTCTTTTTCATAAATCTTACGATACAAAGATGCAGGGAAAAGAGGAGGGAAAATGCTAAAGAATTGATTTCCTGATGATTACAGAAATTTCCGGAAATTTCGCTGTATGGTGGTGGCTAGAGGGGTTTGGCTCCCTGCACCAATTGGGTGTAGGCATTCCAGTACTTGCGGAACAGCGATCGGTTGTCTTTGCGGGTGAATTCTAGTACGGGGCATTCGGCCCGGCGGAGGCCGTAGATGTAGTGTGAGGTCATCATCTTCCCGTGCAGGCTGTCCCCGTCGACGATGAGAAAATGATTCTGTGGAATGTGTTTGTAGGTGTAAATTTCAAATTGCCCTTTGAGGTCTTGCTGATCAAAATCCCGTTTGATAAAGGCCAGCTTCTCTACTACCCTACGGGTTTCTTCAATCGCGTGCTTTTCGTTGGGAAAAATTCGGGTGCGATCCTCAAAATAGAGCCGGGCGGCGTTGGATTCGGGGTCGAGCAGAAAAAGTTTGATGGTGACGCCTTTTTCCAGAAGCTGCTCGATGGGCTTGCGGTATTCGGTAGGATTACGGGAAATGAAATAATTGGTAAACGTATGCAGGCGAACGCCTACTTCGATAAGTTCTTTTTCGGTATTGTGAAAAAAATTGCGTTTGTATTCAATGGAGACCCGGCCTTCGGTGTGAAATTGCAAGCCACTGTTATCCTTCTCTTCCGTTGATAGCTCCGGCACTACCTTGGCCTGCCAATCGGCAGTTATGGCCTGCACAAACCCTCGCTCCTCTTCATAATGATACCCCAACTCCAGCATCACCAGCTCTTTTATTGCCTCAGCTACTTTCTGCAAAGTCGCCCGACTGACGGCCTTATCCTTGATGATTTTATTGAAGGAAGCGGCTCCGATATTTAGGCCCAGCATATTCAGCTTTTTCACAACACTACGCTGACTGTACCCTTTTTTGTCATTGAGGAGGGTGAAGCCCGCCTTGATGATCGTCCTTAGCCTTTGCTCCCTTTGGCCCATATCGGTTTGCTTTTTTGTAAAAATAATACAATCCGACTTTTTTACAACAGTTCGTTTTCAAAACCATCAAGTATTCTTCAAAATACTCAATACCTTATCAAAAATTCGGGTGATAATGCGGCGGTCCTCCGTGATAATGTTGGCCACGCCTTGCATCTCCTGCCGGAAAGGAATAGGCTCGTCGTAAGTGGTAACGAGGGCATTGGGGAGTTCAATTTCTAGTAAATACGTATTTTCGGAAGGGACCAAGGAGCTGCTTTTGACGGTTGCCCGAATGACGCCGTACTCCTGATAAGGATAACCATCAAGCCGAATGTTAGCCCTCATTTCTGGCTCCACCTTCCCAGAATTGGAAATGGGCAAGTAGGCCCTACCGACAATTCTTCCCCGCCCCTCAGAGGGAACAATGGTAAAGACTTCTTCATTAATGTTGACAAATTGCTGGGAACTCCACACCTTGGCCATAGAGACCTGACCAGAGATGGCGGCTTGCAGTAAAAAGCTTTGCTTCCAGCTCTCCACTTGAGCACTGAGGCTCTGTAGATCATTGCGCAGGGCTAGTTCCCGATTGGCTTTGCCATCCGAGCGCCCTTGTCGCAGGTCGATAATCTGGTTTTTGATCTGCTCGATGCGAATTTTAGCATTCAACATCTGGGCTTCCTGAGATTTAATCTGCCGTTCGGCCTGCAGCACATTGGTCTTTGCCGCTTCTGCATCCGTCGCACTGGCTACTTTTTCTGCCTTCAGCTGAACCATACGCTTCCGATTGCCCTGGGCGATCTTAAGTTCTTCCTCCATCATCACTTTCTCATCCTTCATCACCTCATCCAACTCTTCCAGCCGCTTCATCTGAGCTTCTAAAGAGGCTATTTTTTCCTCCACATCACTCTGCCTTATGAAATAGCGATAATCCCGTAGTTTTTGCAAAAAAGCCGCATAGCCTCCTTTTAAGTTGCCAATCGCCAAGTCATCCTCAACAGCTAATTTCCCCCATCCACTAGGCGAATCAATCCCCTCGGCCTCCGTCAGCAGCTGCTCCAAACGCTGAATGGCCGACCACTCGGCGGTATTATCAATGATGGCCAAAATCTCTCCCGCCTTCACCTCCTGCTTATCCTCAACAAACAACTGCTCGATCTTACCACTCTGATTAGCGACCATCCGAATAGCCGGCTGCTCACTGATCAGCATCACCTTCGCTGGGATAATATCGGGGTACTTGATTAACCAGCTGAGCAGCAGGAAAATCATGACGGAAACGAAGACCAAGCTAATGCCCCAGCGCAATATCCAATTGGGCGGATGCCCCAGGATATGCTGAATTTCGTCCTGCTCGTTGATGATGATATTGGGCTGGGGAGGCTGCGGCGTATCAGGCATGGTGCTTTTTGTTTTTAACGATAAGGACAAAATAAGCTTTTTTTGCTTTCTTGTCAGCTGCCTTTGGGGATATAAGTCCGTTTTTCTTATTTTACCTCAAAGCTGCAATTCCTATGAAAGGCCACCTGCCCTCTAAGAAAAAAATCACCTACCCCACCAGCCCCGCTCTGGAGGCGTACCTGAACCGCTATAACCGCAATACCAAACTGCCGCTACAATACGAAGACCTGCTGCGCTATCAGCACATGGCCCCACTGCTTGATCTCTCCGGCAACGATACCCTCTGGGAAACGGTCTACTACAGCGAATCGGATCGCCAAGATATACACAGAGGCTTGAAGCTGATTTACGCCTTGCTCAAAACAGAGGGAGATGTAGACGTTATGGAGCACCTGGAAATTGCCCGTATTGACTTTTGTACCTTCGGCAATACCAAGCCCTTTCGAGTACGTATTATCAATAAACTAAACGACAACTACGATCATTTCTACATCAAGCGATCCGACGCCTCCCGCATCTACGGGCTGGAGCTGGAGCACATTCTCTCCCCCAATCGCGTCACCTACCTGGCCAACGGCAATACCCTGATTGAAGAGCACATCGCCGGTATTCCCGGTGATGATTTTATGAAAAACAACCTAAACGATACGCCCTTCAACCAGATTCGCATCGCCAAAGAATTCGTCAAATTCAACGAACGCTGCTTCGTGCGCCTGCTCGGCGATATGCGCTCCTACAACTACGTCATCGACATCACTCCCGACATTGAAGGCTCTCAGTTTCGCCTGCGCACCATCGACTTTGATCAACAGTCCTACGAAGGCCGAAAGAATTTCTACCTTCCCCAATATTTCAAAGACAACAACCCCATTATTTTCCTGGGCATCAACCATATGACCACAGAGACGGTCCGCCAATACCAACAGGAAGAGCGTAGCCTCATCGCCGTTCGGGCTAAAACCTCCCATGTTCGCCTCAATGCGCTGCTGGATGTAATGATCAACGATGAAATTTCTCCCCCCGATAAAGTAGAACAATTGAAACAGGAATTGAGCGAGCACCACAAAAATGATACTTTTCTGAACTGCCAGAATATGGGAGAGCTGGTCAAATCTCATATCCGACTCTTACTCAGTAAGGATTTTACTCAAAGCAGCATTGTCTGGGAACCCGAATAGTTTCCTTAATTTTACGCGATAACCAACCATCCAAAATACTATGAGAATCCAAGTCCTCGTCCTACTCTTGCTGCTCAGCATCTGCGGAGCTGAAGCCCAGCAGCCCTTCCCCACCCTACTCAGTGAACGCGAGCGCGCCCGCGTAGTCGATGACCTCCTCGCCGATCGTCTGGACAACCTCCTGCCGCAGTTGATGCGCCGCGAAGGCGTTGACATGTGGATACTCATCTCTCGCGAGTATAACGAAGATCCCGTTATGAAAACCATCCTTCCCAGCACCTGGCTGTCGGCCCGCCGCCGCACCATCATGGTCTTTTACGATCGGGGGGAAGAGGAGGGGATCGATAAAATTGCCATTGCCCGCTACGATGTTGGGAAACAACTAAAGGGAGAATGGAATCTCAATGTTTACCCCGATCAATGGGATGCCCTAATGAGTACGATTAAGGAGCGACAGCCCAAAAAGATTGGCCTCAACTTTTCTAAAGACTTCGCCCTGGCCGATGGCCTGGTGCACACAGAATATGAGGCCTTCATGGCCAAGCTGCCCAGCGAATACCACAATCGGGTTGTCTCAGCCGAGCGCCTGGCCATTGCCTGGTTAGAAACGCGCAGCGCCAAAGAGCTGGCCATCTACCCAATGATCTGCCATATGGGTCACCAGATTCTGCAAGAGGGGCTTTCGGAAACGCATATCCATCCGGGTATCACCACGACGGATGATGTCGTCTGGGCCTTACGGCAGAAGGTGCGCGACTTAGGGCTGGATACCTGGTTTCATCCTTCGGTCTCAGTGCAACGTGCAGAGATGGGGAACAATGAGTTCTTACGTTCTTTTTCGCGGCGACCAGATCAGGACGTCATTCAGCACGGGGATTTGCTGCACGTTGATTTTGGGATTACTTATTTACGCTTGAACACCGATCAGCAACAGCATTTTTATGTCTTGCGGCCGGGGGAAAAGGAGGTGCCAAAGGGCTTACAGGAGGCCTTCCAGCGAGGTAATCGGGTGCAAGATATTCTGACTAGCCATTTTAAGACGGGGCGCAGTGGCAACGAGATTTTGGCGGCAGCGCTGGCGCAGGCGAAGGCGGAGGGCCTGCAAGCTTCGGTGTATACGCACCCTATCGGTCTGCACGGGCACGCCGCCGGGCCTACCATCGGCATGTGGGATAAGCAGCAGGGCGTACCGGGAGCGGGCGACTATCCGCTCTACGAAAATACGGCCTACTCCATTGAGCTTTTTGCCGCCTCGGCAGTACCGGAATGGAACAACAAACCCGTCAGGATCATGCTGGAGGAAGACGGGGTCTTCACCAGCGATGGCTTTTATTATCTCGACGGGCGGCAGGAAGAAATTCTGCCCATACCAAGGCAGTAAGCTTATTCTTTGTGGAAATGAGGGACTAAGAACCCAACCGCAGAGCCTACCAAAAAACCCGTGATAACATCCGTAGGATAGTGCTTGCCTCCTCGAACCCGCATCCAACCAGTAATGGCCGGGATGACGAAGGCGGTCGTCCAAACAACCGGTCTAAGATCACTATTGGGATTGAAATCAGAATACATCTTGGCCCCCAAAACGTACATAGAGGAACTCACCGAAGTATGGCCAGAAAAGAACGACCGACGGGAATCCAGTAGGTTCTGCTTGCGCATAATTTCCCAGGGAACCTCTTCGTGGTTGTAGGTATAGGGGCGTTTTCTTTTGACCAGGCCCTTGGTAAGATTAGTGAGACCGACATTGATCACCATGGTTTCTAAGCTCAGAAGGCCGGCGGCTCTAAAATCCCCCGAGGAGCCTCGGCTGATAGACGCTGCGAAGGGCAGCATAACCGAGGACATTAGCAGGGCATCGCTCAGCTTGCGGGCTTTAGCGCCTTTGTTGGCCCACTCTCTGGTCGTCGCCACCCGATCAAATGCCCAAACATCATCACGCGTTAATTGCTTCCATTCCTCCTCCGTAATCGGCTGCACCTTCTTGTTGATCAGCACACTCCCCCCCAAAATGGTCAGGCCAATCCCCCCGACTAGGCCATCCCCTTTCCAGGAAAACTTATAAGGGCTCTGCGCCCCCGAGTAGATGCTCCAAAAACTGATCATGGCGACTAATCCAATGCGAAGTAGGTAATTCATTCTTGTCATATCAAAAGTTATCATGCAATTGAAAGTGTCAATATAAGTTGCGAAAAAGTAACGCTGGCCTTGCAATTGAAAACATTTTGTGTTACATTTATAAAACATTTCGATTTGGCCATTGCACTGCCAGATATACTAATTCATCGATCGCTGTGGCAATTCCAACAGACATATTATCCTTAGCTTTCATGGAGGCCTAGAGAGACAAAGGATGCCATCTTAGTTGAAAGAGGAAGTTTTGCCTGCCTGCCGGCAGGCAGGGGACCCTCCCACTTTTGCAAAAACCCTACCCCACCATAACCTAACTATAATCCCAGCCCAGTCTCCCTGCGCTCCCCTCACAAGCTCTAAACTTAACCAATTATCTTCGAACCCTCCCAAATTTTTCCCTAAGAAAACCGCTTTAACACTTCATTTGTACTACCTCCCCAGTCTTGGTACGTTTTTTTGCAAGTATACCCCTAGGGGCCAACCCTGGAAATTGCACAAACATCAAAACAATCGTCATGAAATCATCAATGCACTTCGTTCTCCTTAGTCTGCTCCTTTTTTGCCTAGCTTGTGATAAAGAAAATACAGCACCGACCAGCGATGCTCAGCTGAAGTTCCAGTTCCAATTCGATTCAACGCAGGTACGGCTCAACAATATTGGCCAAGCAGCTACCATGCCCGCGGGCCACGCCGCTCAAAATCCTCAGTTTCGAGGAATGAGTGCGCATTTTATTGAATTGGTAGAAGACCAATGGACGCCCTACAAGTCAGGACAAACCATCTATCAAGGAGCCGAAACCAGCGCCAATAACCCCAATCCTTTCAACTTCACCACTGCTATTAACTTTGACCAAGCTATTGTCGCCGGAGAAGGAGAGCCTTTTCTGAGCATTCCAATTAAAGACCTCCAACCGGGCACCTATCGGCACGTTCGGGTTTCGGTCAGCTATCAATCGTATGATGTGCGGTTTAACCTGGTCGATATTCCCTCACTACCCGATCTGAAGAGCCAAAGCGGGACCGTCGCTTCTTTTTTGGGCTACAATACCCAAATCAACGAACTTTCTGTACGCGATCTATCTATGGACGTTAATGATACCAAATTGCAGGGGTTTTGGGCTTTCGAAAGCAACTTAACAGCGCCCTACAATAGCTTTAACAATATTCTGAGCGGGCAAGCGCCAGCCAATGCAACGACCGTAGTCAACCCTTTGAACTCTCCAGTGCCGCCAGGCTCTTGTGTCGTCTCTGGTACGCTAGATCAGCCCTTGGTGATTACGGGTGAGGAAACGGAGGATCAGATCATCGACCTGTCTTTCTCCATCAATCAGAGTTTCGAGTGGGAGGATAGAAATGGAAATGGGGAATGGGACATCTCTGTCGCCCAATCCACCCAATCCGAACCGGTTGTTGATATGGGGTTGCGGGGCCTGATTGGTAAGCTCCGGCAATAGTCCTTATCTTTGGTGCCAAATCAATAGCAATCCACTATGGGCACCTCCGAAATCTTCAAAGACCTCAAAATCATCGAGCTGGCCAGCGTACTGGCCGGCCCGGCCGTAGGTCTGTTTTTCGCCGAACTCGGCGCGGAAGTCATCAAGATCGAAAACCAAGGTACCGGCGGCGATACTACTCGCCATTGGAAATTACCGCAGGAGGATCAAAAAGCGCCCTACTCGGCCTACTTTCATTCCGTCAACTGGGGCAAACAGCATCACTTCCTCAACCTCAAAGAGCAGGAAGATTACCAACAATTGCTGGCGCTGGTGGCCGAGGCCGACATCGTGATCAGTAATTACAAAGCAGGGTCGGCCCAAAAGCTGGGGGTCGACTACGAGAGCCTGCGACAGCATAACCCACAGCTGATCTACGGCCGCATCAGCGCCTACGGCGACGATGATCCTCGCCCCGGCTTCGATGTCCTCATCCAGGCCGAAACCGCCTGGCTGTCGATGAATGGCGAGGCGGGCGGGCCGCCAGTCAAGCTGCCGGTGGCGCTGATGGACATTATGGCGGCCCACCAGCTCAAAGAAGGCCTTCTGGTAGCACTGCTCCAACGCTACAAAACGGGTAAGGGCAGCCAGGTTGCTGTCGCCCTGTTCGATGCGGGCGTCGCCTCGCTGGCCAACCAGGCCACCAACTGGCTCAACGTCGGCCACAATCCGCAGCGCATGGGCAGCCAGCATCCCAACATCGCTCCTTACGGCGACATCCACTATTCGCAGGAGGGTAAGCCCGTCATCCTGTCTACTGGTACCGAAAAGCAATACCTGGCCCTGCTCGACTGCCTGGAGCTGAGCGAGCTGAAAGCCGATCCTCGCTTCACCAGCAATGCCCTACGCCTGAAGCACCGCGCCGAACTCAATAAGCACCTCGCCGCCGCCTTTGCCCAGCTTCCGCTGGCCACCCTCCTCGACCGCTGTGCTGCGCAGGGTGTACCGCTGGCCCCTATCCGCGACATGAAGGCCCTTTTTGAGCTGCCGGAGGCCCAGCGGTTGGTAATGGAGGAAACGCTGCCGGATGGATACCTCAGCAAAAGGGTAAAAACTGCCGTATTTAAGCTGAAACCGGGAGGATAAACCGGGGATTGGGAAAACGGACGACAATAGAAAAGAAGTAGCCGCAGCTTGTTTTCGTAAAATTTAGAAATAATGGTATTTTTAGCAGCTGCTTATTCCCCTCGGAGTAGGCTTGAGCTTGCAAAACGAAATACTGTATGAACCATCTTTCAACAAGGAGAACAATCTACCTGCTATTCTTTCAATGCCTCTTCCTCACCAGCCTGAGCGCACAACAGCTCATCAAAGGCCAGGTTAGCTCGGAGGAAGAAGGCCCCCTGATTGGAGTGAATGTAACGATAAAGGGCAGCAGCCTGGGAACCACCAGCGACCTGGATGGCAATTTCGAAATTGAAGTGGCCAATGATCAAGCGGTGCTGGTTTTCAGCTACATCGGCTACATTGATCAGGAAGTCCCCATCGCCGGACAGCAAAATTTAAATGTTACCCTGCAAAGCGACGCCCAGCAATTAGACGAAGTGGTCGTAACCGCACTGAATATCAAGCGGCAGAAGCGGGAATTGGGCTACTCGACCGAAAGTTTTGACGGTGACGAAGTGGCCCTGTCGAATGCCCCGGATGTGGTTAATGCCCTCAGCGGGAAGTCGGCGGGGGTGCAGGTCAGCTCGCCGAATGGGGTGGATGGAGGAACGACTCGCATTGTTATTCGAGGAAATAATAACATCAATGCGAATAATCAACCCTTGATTGTGGTGGATGGGGTTCCTTTGGATAATGAGCCGGGGCTGGAAAATATTGGTCGTGGTGTCGACTGGGGTTCGGCGATCAATAATATCAATCCGCTGGATATTGAGGACATGAATATCCTCAAGGGGCCGACGGCCTCGGCGCTTTATGGAGCCAGAGGAGCCAATGGCGTCATCCTGATCACCACCAAGCGAGGACGTAAGCAGAAAGGCATCGGCGTCAGCTATTCCGTACAGCACAAAATCATCCAGCCCTACCGCTACCGCGATGTGCAAAACACCTACGGCGCTGGAGGTCCCATTAGCCTACTCGAACCGACGCTGCCACAAGACGACGAAGGCAACTTCCTCTACCCGCGCGCCAATCACTCCGATAACGGCCCTTTTGGAAAATCAACGTTCGAAACCTTTGGATTCTACTCTACCGGGGTCTCCTGGGGACCAAGGATGGAAGGGCAAATGGTACAGTGGTGGGACGGAGAAACGCGGCCTTTTGACCCCCAGCCCGATAATTTGAAGCTCTATTTCCAAAACGGCCATACAACGACCCACAACCTATCTTTTTCCGGCGGTGGTAAACTGGGAACGACTCGATTATCGCTCACCCGCACCGATCACGAGGCCATCGTCCCCAACAGCGGCTTTGACCAAACGACGATCAACTTAGGGTCTAACCTCTCTATTTCCTCTAAGGTGACGGCCGATTTAGCCATTTCTTATGTCAATTTCCAACGCCAAAATAGCCCGACCTTGGGCGATGACAACGACAATTCGTTTGGCAAGGGTATTTTATACAGCTGGCCACGCAGCTACAAAGGGCTAGAACGAGAAATCAACGTCAACCCCGACGGAACGCGTAACAACTACGACGGGCAATATCCCTTTACCTTTGCGCCACCGCACCTCTGGTGGAATACCTATAATAACACCACTGAACTGGATCGCAACAAACTCATCGGGGCCTTGTCGCTGACCTATGAAATTACGGATTGGCTGAGTGCTACGGGCCGTTTGGGAATGGATTTCACCCTCAATCAGTTTGAAGAACGTCGGAACCCGACCGATTTGGTAGGGATTACCGACGGGTATTACGGGAATGAATTGGAGCGAAATATGGTGCGCAATAATGAATTTTTGATCAATGCGCGTAAGGATAAAATTTTTCAATCGCCGATCAATGCCAGCCTCTCTTTGGGCGGTACGCAGTGGAAACGGCGACGCTACGGCCTGCGGGCTGCAGCCGATCGCTGGGTCAACCCCTGGCTTTTTTCCTTTGAAAACTATGGCGACGAGCCGCCCCCGATCACCGAAGTACGCTTCGATAAAGACATCAACTCGCTCTACGCTTTTCTGAATTTGAGCTACGACAATTTTCTTTTTCTGGAAATGACGGGGCGTAACGACTGGTCTTCGGCCCTACCCAATTCCAACAACAGCTACTTCTACCCTTCGGCCTCGCTGAGCTTCATCCTCACCGAAGCACTAAATCTAAAGTGGGGTCCGCTGAGTTTCCTTAAGCTACGCGGCGCCTACGCCCAAACCGCCTCCGACACCGACCCCTTCCAACTGGACTTCACCTACCAAACCAGCACCTTCGGTGGCAACCAAACCGCCGCCCTCCCCACCACCATCCCCCCTATCGGGCTGCGCCCCCAACAAGCCAATTCCTACGAAGTCGGCCTCAACGCCGGATTCTTCAACGATAAAATCAACCTGGACTTCACCTACTACCAGATCAATTCCTTCGATCAAATCCTAGACGCCCCCCTCCCGGCCTCCTCCGGCGCCAACGAAATTCGCATTAACTCCGGCGAGCTGGAAAACAAGGGCATCGAAGCTACCCTAAGCATCGATGTGCTGCGCAAGCGTCATTTTTTCATCCAAACCAGCTTCAACATCGCCCGCAACCGCAACCGCGTGGTGAGCCTGGGCGATGGTGGTGCTAAGGTTCTGGAACTGGCTGACATCTGGGGGCTCAACGGCCCGGCCATCGCCGTGCGCGAGGGGGAAGACTACGGTACCATCGTCGGCTATGACTACATCTACCACGAGGAGACGGGCCAGCCCATTCTCGCCGAAGGCGGTACGCATTACCTCATCAGCGAGAACCGAGTGCCAGTCGGCAATGCCTCACCAGACTTTACCGGCGGGTGGAGCATCCGCATGGGCTTCAAAGGGCTGACCCTGCGCACCCTGGTCGATACCAAGTGGGGCGGCGACATCTATGCCGGCTCTTACGTCATCGGCCTACAAACCGGGCAAAGCCCGGAAACCCTGGTTGAACGCAACGGCGGTGGCCTTCCCTATACCGATCCCGCAGGCAACACCCGCAATGTGGGAGTCGTCCTGGATGGCGTCTATGCCGATGGAACGGTCAATCAGGAGGTGGTCCATTACTATTTCAAATATGTCCCCAACGCCGGGGGTTGGGGTCGCTTTCTGTCCAAGCCAGGTATTTTAGACAACTCCTGGGTGAAGCTGCGCGAGGTTTCACTAGCCTACGAGGTGCCAAAAGGCATTTTGGGCAAGGCCCGCATTTTTCAAGACTTGACGGTCAGCCTGGTGGGGCGGGATTTATTCTATATCTACACCAGCCTGCCCGATCGCATTAACCCAGAGGGCAGCAATGGCTCGGGGAACGCACAGGGGCTGGAATGGGCCTCCTTTCCCGGCAGCCGATCGATTACGTTTGGACTAAATGCCGCTTTTTAGCTTGCTTAAACCCCGTATTTCAAAATGAAACGAATGAGACAAATTACAATCTATACCCTTCTCCTCACTGGCCTTCTGTTCAGCAGCTCCTGCGAAAAGGGCTTTGAGGAGTTGAATAAAAATCCCTTCGAACCCATACAAGTCGGTATTGGACCGCTGTTCAATAATGTAGTCGCCTCTCTGCGATTGGGCTGGAATGAGCAATTCTATTTGCACAATGAGACCCTCTACAAAGTCACCCAGCAGGCGGCCCTGACGGCAGAGAATTTCCAGAATATTTCTATCGGAACGGAAGAAGTTTGGAACAATTACTACAGCACCCTAGCCCATATTCGGGAGTTGGACCGGCGCTTTGATGAATTTGAAGGAGAAGAAGAGACTTTGAATAATGTGCGGGCAACCCTGAAGATTCTGCTGGCTTACAAGACCTTTCGACTGAGCGATCTGTTCGGTGATATTCCTTTTTTTGAAGCAGGCAAAGGCTTTCAGGGCGTCGATCTGGCCAGGCCAGCTTTTGATGATCAAGAGGCGATTTACAAGTTTCTGTTGGAAGAATTGCAATGGGCCAGCGAGAATATCAATACCCTTCCGGAGCCGATGACCAGCGCGGGGCAGCCCTATTTAAGTTGGGGAGAGTTTGATAATTTGTTTGGTAATGATATGCGGATGTGGCAGAAATTTGCCAATGCCCTACGACTACGGCACGCGATTCGGATGGTGGAAAAAGATCCGGCTTACGCAACGCCAATTATTAAGGAGATTATAGAAAATGACCTGCCAATCATAGAAAAGGGGGAAGATGTTATCCTACGACCCCAGCAACTCGATTGGGAAAATCTGGGCCTCAACTGGTCCTTCCGCGAGCACAAAAAACTGCGCCTGGGTACCACCATGTGGCAGCAACTCTCAGAGAGTGATCACCCCAGCGGCAGTGGCATCTTCGACCCTCGCGCGCACATTTTCTTTGAACCCAATAATGCAGGAGAATGGGTAGCGTTTCCACAGCTCCTGGACAATAGCACGCCGCCATCGGGAGGTACTCCTTATCAACAAATCCGCGATGCTAATTACAGCTTCAAAGGGATGTCTAATATCTACTCACCGTTCAATTATTATTTGATTCGAGATGAAGACCATGTCCCAGAGCTGCTATTTACCGCAGCCGAGGTCCACTTCCTCAAATCCGAGGCTTTCCTTCGCGGACTGGGCGTAGCCAGCGAACGCGACGGAGCTGAAGGAGAATACACCGAAGGGGTTGTAGCCTCCATCCAAATGTGGCAGGACGTCATGGTCGGCACCAGCATCTGGGAAAATCAGCCGCCCCTCCTCAGCCAACCCGAGATTTTCGGCGTGGCCTTCCACCCTCGGATTAGCTCCCTTGGCAGCCCCGATTTACTACGACAAATCTACACCCAGCGTTGGATCGACGCCTTCCGCCAACCCTGGGAAGCCTACGCCTTGGCCCGCCGCACCGGCATGACCCCGCGCGAAGGCCCCGCCATCGACCACTTCCGCTTCCCCTACCCGCCCTCCGAAGCGGAAAACAACAGCGCCAACTGGTCGGCACAAGTGGCCAAGATGGGCGAGGATTCCCAAGGCAGCAAAGTCTGGTGGATGCCCTAAAAGAATGAACTTAATGCGAAAAATATTTACTGAATAAAAAATCAAACTTTATGAAGAATTTATACCCCCTAACCCGACTTTTACTCCTAGCCCTCGGCCTGTGCACGTTCACAGCCTCCTGGGCGCAATCGGATCAATACCTTCACTTTGATCGCTCCAATGATTATATCCAGCTCGACAATGGCTCGCAGTACATCGATGATGCGACGGAAGTGTCGATGACGGGCTGGTTCTACACCGATGAACTGGTCTACGGCCAAGGCATGATGGGCTTTAGAGGCAGCAATGGCTTCTACCTCATCCAGCTGGACAACGGAACGCTGGAATGCCGCTACCACAACTCGACTGGCTTCTACGAATATGTCGGGCCTGCCTTTACCATGCTACCGGAGGTGTGGCAGCACGTCGCCTGGGTCTACGATGGATCAGAGGTGAAGCTCTACATCGATGGGGTAGAAAGAGGCAGCGTTGCGGCGGCAGGTACTTTTGAGTTGGACAATATTGCCTTTGTGATGGGCGAGAGCCTGCTGCCAGGGCTGAGTTTCAAGTACGGTGGGCGCATGGATGAAGTATCGGTGTGGAGCAAGGCCCTAAGCCAGCAAGACATCATGGATATTATGGAAAATGAGATCGATCCCAGCTCGGAGAAGCTAGAATTGTACTACAAATTCAATCAGGGCTTGCCCGGTGGCGACAATACCACTATCACGACACTTAAGTCGGAAGTGGGGAATGGAGAGCGGGATGCTAGGTTAATTGGCTTTGATCTGACGGGCGAGACCTCGAATTTTAATGGGACCTTGGATGTGGGTTTCCAGGCCATCACTTTTGGGCAGCTGTCGAATAAGTTGACCACGGATATGCCTTTTGAATTGGAAGCTTCGGCCAGCTCGAACCTGCCGGTGAGCTTTTCGGTAGTCTCCGGCCCGGCGACCATCAACGGCAATACGCTGACGCTGACGGGGCAGGCCGGTGAGGTCAAGGTACAGGCCAGTCAGGGTGGAAATGCGACTTTCAGTGCGGCTGAGGATATTGTGAATACTTTTCAGGTCATCAATCCGCAGGAGAATGTACCAGAGATTGATCTTCGCCACCCGATGGCCACTGATGTCAAGGTCCTCAGCTTGTCTCCGATTCGCCTGGCGGCCATCAGCAATATTGCTTATCCAGAATTGTTTTCGGTCCAAAGTGTAAGCTTTGAAATTGATGGAACGACGATTATGGCGGATGATTGGAAAAACGAGCATTACACCGCTTGGTGGGCTCCTCCGGCCTACGGCAACTATACCATGACCATTACGGCCACCAACAACTTTGGTGCTTCGGCGACGAGAAATGTCAGCTTCACGGTTGTCGATCAATCGGCCGATGAGACGGTCAACGCCATTTCGGGGGAACATGTTTATTCTAGCCGCCCGGTGGCCATCGTCGAGGCTATTCTGCCTAGTCACCTTGGAGCTTATGACCAAATCATTGCGACGATGGATGTGACTTGTGAGAGCAACAATTGTGATCCTTGGGATCGTGTAGCGCAGTTGGAGGTCAAGGGGCATAATGGAGAATGGGTAGAAATTATCCGCTACATCACGCCTTACGGCGTTCCTTGTAACCACAGCATCGACTTGACAGATTTCAGCTCGCTCTTACAGGGCAAGGTGACCTTCCGCATTACGTACAATACTTTCGCCAACGGCTTTGTCTATACCCTCGATCTGGATTACCGCGCGGGCGAGCCGACACACAAGTACAGCTCGGTCAGCCCCCTTTGGACCAGAACCTACGACTTTGGGAATCCCGACAACCTGCAGCCCGTCGAGACGCGCGACGCCAGCTATCCTTCTAATGCGATGACTTCCAAGCTCAAGCTGATTTCTACAGGCCACGGATGGGGAGAAAACAATACAGATAACGCTGCTGAATTTCACGATGATACGCACCATGTCTGGGTCAACGGCCAACAGACGTTCACCCAGCGCAACTGGATGGATTGCAATCCTAATCCCGATGGTTGCCAGCCACAAAATGGTACGTTTTTCCACGACCGCGCAGGTTGGTGTCCCGGTGCGATTGCGCCTTGGTTTGACTTCGATATGTCGCCCTATGTCAATCAGGGTAACGTTGAATTGAAGTATATTTTCGATGAGGATTACACAGATTTTTGCCACCCCAATAATCCGCTCTGTCAGAGTGGCGTCACCTGCCCCAATTGCGATGATGGCTTCAATCCACACCTCATCGTTGCCTCCTATCTGATCACTTTTGCCGATAGCCCATTGGACGGATCGGTTGTCTTGACGAGTGTAGAAGAGGCACTGCAAAACGAGCAGTTGGCCTTCAATATTTTCCCCAATCCTTCTAAAGGCTTGTTCAATGTTCGCATTTCTGAAGTTGTCAAAAACGTAGATGTTCGGGTGACGAATAGCATTGGACAGTTGGTCAAGCAGTACCGTGACAACCAGGCTTCTCCTACTTTAACCATTGATCTACAGGGCTACGCCCGCGGCATTTATTTCGTAGAATTGCTCACCGATAAAGGCACTGGACTACAGCGAGTAGTCATTGAGTAGCTGTGTTTTTTCTAAAAATATCAGTCCTCCTGGATTTCCCTAAGGAAGTTCGGGAGGATTTCTATATACTGTCCTCCCTTTTGAAAGCGTTATTGGATAATATTGAGTATCTTATCAATTGATGGATAGGGTTTAGAGCGCCTTTATAATTTTCGACTTCTCGTTCGCGCTCCAAAGACAAAAAATAAAAGCACCATGACAAACCAAGCAAAAAACAAACTGCGCAGCTACTGCGCAACGCTACTCTTCCTATGCACCTTCGCCATCATCGCTAAGGGGCAATGTGATCAGCTCTACAATTGGACAGAATGGACTCGCTTTTCTGGAAACAGTGCAGAGGGTACCATCAACCTGAATGGCCAATCCGTCTCCGTAGAGATGACCGCGAATTATACTTTTGATTCTACACCCCGTATCTTTAGGTACAACAACTTCAACGGATTTAGCCCCAACAGTCCTATTCCCAATGCAACAATACCTAGGACTACTTGGAGTGTGGGGACCGGTGGTGTAACGGAGATGTGCTTTTCTGAGGTTGTGAGTAATCCTGTTTTGGTGTTTGCCTCTCTCGGAGCGCCCTCTACCCCCGTGACCTTGGAGCTGTCCCTACCCTATGAGGTGATTTTTGACGGCGGAGGCATGGACTTTATCAACGATAGAACCATATACGGGGCCGAAGGATATGCGGTGCTGTTGTTTCCAGGCAACTTTGAATGCGTAACCATCTATTCCAACACCCCAGAGTTCTACACCAATATAACCTGGGGCTTGAACCCTCCCCTTTTTCCCGTAACGATCAGTGGTGACTCCATCGTCTGCGATAGTACCATATTGACGGTCAGCGGAGGATCCACCTATCTCTGGGACGGAGGCACCAGCCCCAATTCATCAGTCAATACTTTTTTCGAAACGGGAAATTACTTTTTGACGGTTACGGATGCTTTGGGCTGTTCGGTAGTGACCTCTGTAAATGTGCTGGTTGATAACACCATTTGTAGAGATTGTAATGGGGTACTCAACGGAACTGCGGTGCTAGATGATTGTGGCCTGTGTCTGGAGCCCAATGATCCGAATTTTAACCAATCCTGTTTAGATTGTAACGGCGTAATCAATGGCTTGGCAGAGGTGGATGAATGCGGAGAATGCTGGGAGCCTACTGATCCCAATTTCAACCAATCCTGCGCAGATTGCAGTGGAACCCCCAACGGCTTGGCCGTAATAGATATTTGTGGAGAATGTCTGGAACCCAGTGATCCGAATTTTAATCAATCCTGTTTTGACTGTAATGGGGTAATGAATGGAACGGCCGTAATCGATGAGTGTGGCGATTGCCTGGAGCCCAATGATCCGAACTTCAACCAAGCTTGTGTAGATTGTAGCGGAGTCCCCAATGGTCTTGCCATCATTGATGACTGTGGAGAATGTTGGGAACCTACGGACCCCAATTTCAACCAAGCCTGTGCAGATTGTAATGGCACTCCCTACGGCCCGGCGATCATCGACGACTGTGGCGCATGTTTTGCGCCGAGCGATCCGAATTTTAACCAATCGTGTCTGGATTGCAACGGCATACTCAATGGTTCAGCGGAGTTTGATGAATGCGGCGTGTGCCTGGAGCCTACTGATTCGAGCTTTAACCAATCTTGTGCAGACTGCAACGGCATTCCCAATGGCCCGGCGATCATCGATGATTGCGGGGATTGTTTTGCGCCCAGCGATTCGGCCTTCAACCAATCTTGTGCAGATTGTAAGGGCATTCCTAATGGCCTGGCGGTCATCGATAAGTGCGGGGAATGTCTCGATCCAAATGATCTGGACTTTAATCAATCTTGTGCAGAAGACATCTTTGTCCCCAATATATTTACCCCGAATCACGATGGACGCAATGATCGCTTTCAAGTATTTAAAAAGACGGCCATCAAAGCCAAAATTCAGACCTTTAGAATTTACAGCCGGTGGGGAGAGTTGATTTATGAAGCCAACGATTTTGAGTTTAATGAGCATGCCAACTGGTGGGATGGAACTTTTAAAAACGAAGACATCCAAACCGGTGTCTACCTCTACTATTTTAAACTCAACTACCAAAACGGGAAGATTCTGGAGTACATGGGCGATGTAACTGTTATGAGATAGTTAATTTTCCATGCTCACCCAACCCTGTCTCTGATCTCATTGGTCTTTACCAATAGAAACTAAAATCGCAATACTTATGAAAATGTACTCCAAAATTTTCGCGCTACTCTTTCTGCTTAGTTTTTCTATTGGCTGCGACAAAGACGATGATGACAGTGTTGGCTGTAGTATTACCCAATTGGAGAATACTTCATGGAGGGTGACCTTGTATGAGGAAAATGATTCCTTTGCGGAACCCCCTGGCACCTACGTCCTCGAAGTTAACAGTACAAGTTTTACCCTCTCGCTAGACGTCAATAACTGTGGAGGGAATTTACAGATTTGCGATGACGATCAGCTGATCAACTTTACAGAAGCAGGCTGTACGGAAGCTTGCTGTGACTCTGACTTTGCCGAGTCAATGGTTGACTTTTTGGTGAACGATGTTATCACCTTTGAGGTCGATAATGATCAGTTGAAGTTGCTCAGCAGCACCCTTCTGGATAAAAGGCTAACCCTAGTAAGGAGCTAAGAATCCGGGACTTTCTCAAAAGCTGTAAAATGAGCCTTGCCCTGTTCCTATTGCTTCTTTTTTCGTTAGGAAAATATGAAAAGTCATGTCATCCTCCTCCTGTTGTCCCTAGTTTCTAGTATGCTAATTGGCCAGAACCTTGTCTTGAATCCTTCGTTTGAAGAACTGGCCAATTCGGAGATGAAGGGCTATGCCAGCCATAAGGACCTCAACGAAAATCTACTGCATTGGACTTCACCAACACAGGCTACGCCGGACTATCACAATGCCAAGCCCAGCATTCTCCCGGAGTTTCAAACGGAGCTGCAACCGCCAGCAACGCGCACCGGGGAAAAAATGGGAGGGATTCATACCTACGGCTATGTTAGTTCGACCTACTGTGAGAAGACCACGGGAGGGGAAATTCGGGAATACCTACAAGGAACCCTTTCCCAGCCTACGGTACCGGGCGAGGCTTATTTCATCCGATTTTGGGTGCGTAGAGAACAGCACAGCGGGGCAACCAATAATATCGGTATTGTTTTTTTGACCGAGGAAATCCATAATGAAGGTTGCTATCGATTGGATTTGACGCCCCACTTCAACGAGGAGGATTTGATGGATGCTCCCTCCGATGTCTGGCAGCCCATCACCGCCAAATTGACACTTCAGGATACTTTTCGCTACTTCATTATCGGGAATTTCTTTTCCAACCAACAAACCCAATTGCCCAATATCAAAAGCCGCGATTATCACAGCTATTACTACATCGATGATGTGTTTATTAGTAAGGTACTCACCAAAGAAGAAATTGCAGCACTCAAGGCCAAACGTGCCATGACTAACACCGCCTCGGCGATGGCGACCAGCCTGGCAGCGGCCGAACTCAACAGCCCGATTCCATTAGAGGAAGTCTATTTTCAAACCAATTCCTCGGCGCTTGACCCACGTTCCTTTCTACAGCTGAAAGAGCTGGCCAGTTGGCTCAAGAGCAGCCCCAGCGCCCGCATTCTCATCAAAGGGCACACCGATAATCGGGGGAACGAGACCTACAATCAAGAGCTTTCGGCCCGTAGGGCGGCTAGCGTTGCGGAATACCTCCGAAGCCAGGGGGCGGCGGAGCAGCAGGTCGATACTCGGGGCTACGGCTCTAGCCTGCCGAAGGTGCAAGCCGGCGATGCCGCCGCCTTGCAGGCGAATCGAAGAGTCGAATTTGAAATCCTCAGCAAATAGGGCTACTCCCCAGCCTCTACAAAAGCACCCGGCGTTGGAGCGAAGGCGCTGGCAGGTATGGCTGCTTTATCAAAAGCTACCTTACTGAACGGCGCTTCGTAACGCTTATCGCCCAGCGCATTATCCTCCCACTTGTAGCCGATGAAGCTGCTGGGCACCAGTAGCCCGTCGACTTCCTGCCAATCGTACACCAGCGCATTGTACTGGGTGGCCTTGGAGTTATCGAAGTAGGTGACCGAATAGTTGATCATAGCGATGCGGTAGGTAGCGGGGTCGATGTAGAGGATGTATTGGTCTTCGGGGGCATCGCCTACGCCGGCATTGAAAGTAGCCTTGAGGATGCGATAGCGTTGGCCGCCGGTTGTTTTTTCGCCCTCATCGCTGAGGTTGACGCCGGGATCGGCCAGTACGAAGGGGAGGGCGAAGAAGTAGAAGTGCAAATTGCGGTAAAAGCGGGGCGACTTGCCGGGGAAGGCCTCCTTGTTGGGCGCCACCCACATGGACTTGCCCTGAAAGCCTAAAGTATAGCTGCCGTCCTTGGTCATGACTTCATCGCGAGTAGCTAGATTGATCAAATGATAAACCGCATCTTCGCCCGTTCCTCGGGTGAATTTGAGGGTTTTCATCTTGCGCCACTGCGATAGGCTACCGTGGGCGGTTAGGACTTGCTTGAAGAGTTGAGGAAAATTCTGCTGGGGGGCTGTAGCCTCGCTGCCGGTTTTACAGGCCGTTGGCAGGAGTAAGAACAAGAAAGCCGCTGAAAGGAGACTTAGTTTTTTCATTAGACTGTTGTTAGATGGTATGGTGGAAAGATAATGTTTTATTCAACTTTGCTTTTACAACAGTCTACTTGGATGGATGTTTAGTCCTGAGGACGACGATTCGAGGAGATCACATCTCTACGGCATTCTCTAGCACATAAATGAATTCTTTCTCATCGGTGATATTCATCTTTAGGGTTCCCTTAAAGGTTTTGATCTGATCAATTTCATATTTTTTTAATGATCCGGGTTTCATATTCAGCCCTAAAACGGTCTCTGGGCCGGAGCCTCCACAGAAAAAGCAGCTGGAATTAGGATTGCGGGACAGGGCATAGGAAATACCCATTGGATCAAGTGGAATGACATAGCCGGAGATGTACACTTCTTTTTGCTCAAAGGCTTTGATCCATCGGCCAAAGGTCGCAGTGAGGATGGATACGCCGTATTCGGGAGAATAACTGGACTCAAAAGTCACATCCCCCAGCAAGTCCCAAGTAATATTGGCCTGTGCTTGCAAAGGGCTTTTACACAGGATGAGCATCAGTAAAAAGGTTAAAATCAATCGCATACAGGTAATATTCATACACTAAACGACGGAAAACTTCCATAGTTTATGTCTAACATAAGATATTTATTCTCCATCTCCCTACTTCTTTTTTCTTAATTTTATACATTACTAGTTTTATAAGTCTCACTAGCTTTCAAACCATCAATTATGCAACAGTTACCAAAAAAGCTAAGCCTACTATTACTTCTAAGCACTTTTTTACTATCTGGCCTTAGCATTGCCCAAAACCCGGAATCCAATCACGGCAACAAATTCGAACAAATCGCGCCGCTTCTCCCCGACCCCGACAGCTACCGAAATGCCGATGGCAGCCCGGGAAGCGACTACTGGCAGCAGCGCTGTGACTACGACATTGAATGCAGCCTGGATGTGGAGCAACAGCGCCTAGACGGCAAAGAAACCGTCACTTATTACAACAAGTCGCCCCACACCCTACGTTACCTCTGGCTACAATTGGATGAGAATCAACACGCTGCCGATAACGACAACCAATACTTTGATGCGTCCTCCATTAACAGTACGATGAGCGAAGAGGACCTTCGCCAACTGGAACCCTGGCGAGAATTAGACAAATACGGCTGTAAGATTGATCAGGTAAGGGATGCCAATGACCTGCCGCTCCGATACACCATCAACAAAACTATGATGCGTATTGATTTGCCCCAACCGCTCAAGGCAGGCGAAGTCTTTACGTTCAAGGTCGACTGGCACTACTACCTCATCGACCGCATCAATGCTACCGGGCTGGCCAGAGGCGGCTACGAGTATTTTGAGAAAGATGGCAATTACCTCTATACCATCACCCAGTGGTTCCCCAGACTTTGTGTCTACAGTGATTTTGAAGGTTGGCAAAACAAACAGTTCACTGGACGAGGAGAATTTGCCCTCAATTTTGGAAATTATGTGGTAAAAATAACCGTTCCCACCGATCATATGGTCGCCGCTACGGGGGAATGCCTCAATTACGCTACCGTCCTCACACCAACGCAGCTGAAACGCTATGAGCAGGCCGAAAGTGCTAACACTCCTCTCGAAATCGTCACCCTAGAGGAAGCGAAAAAAATGGAAAAAGCGGCACCTAGCCCAACTACGCAAACCTGGATTTACAAGGCGGATAATGTTCGCGACTTCGCCTGGACCGCCAGTCGTAAATTTATCTGGGATGCTATGGCCCATACAACGGAGGAAGGAAGAAAGGTCATGTGCATGAGCTATTACCCCAAGGAATCTTATCCGATTTACAATAAGTATTCCACCAAAACAGTCGTCCATACCCTGGAGACCTATTCCAAATACACCATCCCCTACCCCTACCCGGTTTCCATCTCTGTCGAGGCGGCCAATGGTATGGAATACCCCATGATTTGCTTCAATCCTGGTCGGGCCGAAGAAGACGGCACTTACACCGAAGCAGCCAAGCAATCTGCCATCACCGTAATTATTCACGAAGTCGGACACAATTATTTTCCGATGATCATCAATAGCGATGAGCGGCATTGGAGCTGGTTCGATGAAGGGCTGAATACCTTTGTTCAGTTTTTGTCGGAACAAGAATTTGATAATAATTACAAATCCTGGGGTGGACCCGCCGAGTCGATCGTACCCTACATGAGCCTACCCAAGGACCAGCTAGAGCCTATCATGACCAGCAGTGATAACATCGTCAACTTCTTCCCCAATGCCTACACCAAACCGGCGACGGCCCTCAACATCCTGCGCGAAACCATCATGGGCCGCGAGCTGTTCGATATGGCCTTTAAAGAGTACTGCCGCCGCTGGGCCTTTAAGCACCCTACCCCAGCCGACTTCTTCCGAACGATGGAAGATGCCAGCGGCGTCGATCTGGATTGGTTCTGGAAAGGCTGGTTTTTTACCATTGATAATGTAGACATTTCGTTGGATAGTGTGAAATGGTATAAGGTGGATTTGGAAAATAATCCAGAGCGCAAAGAAGTTAGCTATCCCATCAACCGCAGTAAGCCCGCCGATCATATTTCCAAAATTCGCAATAAGGAAGAAGGGATCAAATTTGCGGTAGAACAAGACCCGCAGCTCAAAGACTTCTACACTGATTACAAACCTTGGGAAACGGAGGATTCCTTGACTTACAATACCTTTTATCGCTACGACGAGACCTTCAGCAAACGAGAAAAAAAGAAGCGGTTTAGCAAAAAGAATTACTACGAACTCAACTTCAGTAATAAAGGTGGGCTAGTAATGCCAGTCATCATAGAATGGGAATTCAAAGACGGCAGTAAACAAGTTGACCGCATTCCGGCTGAGATTTGGCGAAAGAATGAGAATAACTTCACCAAAGTTTTCGTCAAAGACAAAGAAGTGAGCGCCATCCGTGTCGATCCATTCAAAGAAACTGCAGATGTAGATCAGAACAATAACAATTGGCCCGTCAAGCAGCTGCCTACTCGTTTCCAGGTTTACAAGAGGAACAAGATGAAGCCTCAACCTAACCCCATGCAAAAAGCTAAAAAGAAAAATATCAAGCCCTAAAAACGACGGCTAAAGGAATCCCGTCTTTAACTGGCTGAGAATAGTAGGATCTTTAATTTTGTCATCATCAGCGAGCATCAACGCTTTGCTGATGATGACCGAAAGTCCATTATCTCCTTCAAAAGGAAGGAAGACCTGGGTCTGACTTGTACTGTTCTTTCGGGAAGGAACGATACAGAGATATTGATCATTAGGCTCCATCAAAATGTTGGTGCTGCCCAGATGAATTTTGTATTCCCGCAACTTGCCTTTCACCCGGAGGAAGCGACCATCAATCCGTGCGACCTCCTTGATCTTCAAACGCGGCACTAAACGCTCTAGCACTTCCTTGCGGGTCTGTGCCACTGTACTCAGCTCTCCAAAGGAGTAGGTGGTCCAGTAGTCGCGATGCTGCGGTAAGCCGCCGTTGTCTTGCCACTGCGGATCGTTCCCCACGCTGGCAACGCCTACAAAGAGATCGACATCCCGCATCACCTCCGAAAAGATCATCTTCGGTAGGTCGACCAGATCAAGTACCTGGTCGTTCCTCACAAAGCGAACTTGATCAGTAGAGACGTAGAGCCAGATGCCGGAATCGGCCATCGCTTCATCATCATAAATCTCTGTAATCCAGAATTCTGCGCGCAGATTCGCCCAGGCCAATTCGCGAGAGGCAACCGACATATCTCGTCCATCATCGTAGGCACCCATCAGGGCATATTTCCAACCTCGGATCGACGCCAGGGAGTTGAGCTGGTATTGCTTGAGGATGTGGGCGGCCATGCGGTTGCTGTACTGGCGGGTGTTGACCTCTGCGTCGGTGAGCAGGTAAAGTTCGCGGTAGGCCTGCTTGAGGGCTTGTTGGATTTGCAAGCTTTCGAGGCGCAGGCGCCAGGCCTGCACCTCCTGCACCGTAGCATAGATCGGATGCCAAAGGCTGACCGATGTGGCTTCGGAAACCCAGTCGAGATCCTGCCCGTCGAGGTCCTGCCATTGGCCATCGAGGTAGAGTGCTGCGATATGCTGGTCCTCCTTTTGCAATCGCCAGATCAGCTGCCGGGCAATGAAGCTGACCAGTCCGTGATTGAGGTAGTACTCCTTGAGTTTTGCGTAGGTCCAGCTGCGCTCCTCGATGAAGCTGCGATCAATACGGTCACGCTGCGTAGTTAAATAGGTTTTAATCTGTTTGACTTCCGCTCTAAGTTTTTTCAACCGCTCCTTATGCTTCGCACTCTTCTTGATAAACCCCGGCACACTCTTCTGCGTCTTCCCATCGGGTTTGATCCACTGCAAACGCACCTTCCCAATTCCTTCAATACGGACCTCGGCCCAATAATCATCAAAGGCGATACGCTTTTGTCCGACTTGCAGTTTGAAGTCGGGGACTGCAATTTCTTCAATTTCTGCGGGGGAAATATTTCGCCGCTCGGACTCTGAATTGATGTATTTTTGGATGAGCGAGCGGGTGTTGGCCTGACGAATTTTGAGCTTTAGACGAGAGAGGTGGCTGATGCCCAGCAGGCCCTTGGACTGCGCCAGGACGTAGATACAGGCATTCCCTAATGCGCCGCTGGCGGGGCCAACGCCGGGTACCTTCTGAAAGCAGCGCTCGGCAGCCTTGGCCAGCAGTTCTAGCGATTTGGCATCGTGGAAGTTGACCATTGTCCACACCAGCCCCTTCAAAGTCATAGCGTTATAGCGATCAAGGAAAGACCATTGCGTGTAATCATAGAAAACCGTACTTCTATCCTCCGCCGTATTCTTCATCTGAACCAAATGCGCCAACCAATCCCAAACCATTTCCTTATAAGCTTTGGTGTCTAAGGTATCCAGTAGTGCCTTGGTTTGTTTCAAGAAGCGCTGCGTAGGCTTCCCTCCGTTGACCTTCGAACAAAGGTCGAGGAGGTGATGAACCGTATTTCGAAATGGCCCCTCCTTCAACCGATAGAGCGTATCATTAGCGTGGCTTCCAAAAGCATCATTGCCAAACTTAAACTCAATCACTTGCTGCTCCTCATCCCCTAGCATTTTCAAAATCTTCCCGCGCAGCTTCGACCAATCCGGGCCATAACCGTAAGTACGATCATCCTTGATTTCCCTCCATTTCATCATCTCTTGCAAAAAGGCGCGAATCTCGGAGGACAATCCATATTTTTTCACCCATTTCTCCAGATGCATCAAGGCTAGGCCAACGGGCCAGTACCCCAGGTAGGTATTTCGGTGAGAAGATTCACGAAATAGGGTAAATAAGTCCTTAACTTCCAAATCTGAAAAATCCAGCTTCTGCCTCAACAAAGCTTGCAGTAAAGGCTCTCCGATACGCTTCACCTGATACAGCAACTGCCGCTCGTCTTCTGTAACATTGGCTTGATCAAACTTGCGTGCAGCAATCAAAAAATTGACCACCTCAAAAACCAGCTTGCGTCGCTCCGCAGCAGTCAATTTTTTAATTTTCCCGTATTCTTCCGAGTTATTCAGTTTGAGATCATAGTAGTTTCCAACAGCATCGTTGGCTTCTTCCCGGATCAACAACAACAGCTCGATTAAGACACTATGCTGCTCTTGAAAATCCTCAAATTTAGAGGCTTTATTGCCGAGCAATTTGCCAAAGAAATCTGAAATATTCATTTTTTCTCTTTTTCCTTGACGGCCTCCTCGATCTGCTTAAGCATCCCAGCCCTCACCATATCCAGCAAATCCTCCTTCCGGTAAATCTTGCCCACCTTAAAGTGATCCTTCTTGAGGTTGTTAGACATGCGCAGATTCTCCGAAACTGACCGATCTAGCCCATACTGCCAAGTCTTCTTGATGGCCAGTTCATTTTCTACCTTCCGAAAATCACCGTTCAATTCCCAGCCTTCCACCGTCGTCACCGCCGGAGCATAATTATTGTAATAACGCTCTCTTGCCCTTTGGGAGGTGAAATAATGAACTGTCTCAATGTAATACGTATTTCTCAGCGGGCTAATCAAGTAGTCAAAATCGGGGTCTAAATAGAATTCTTCCTCCGTCTCATTGTTAATTTTCATGCGGCGTTTCCCAAACTGGAGTTTCACCTCTTTGGCCTGCCCAGGCTCAACATAAATGCGTTCGGCATCATCAAAGACCAGCATCAGCTGCTCTGCCCCCGAATTGTCGATCACGACGGTCTTCTCAGGAGCCTGACAGGAGTACCATAAGCTAAGGAGTAGCAATAATAGGAGATAATGGGTTTTCATGTTTTGCTATTTTTTGTGAATCGTTTCCAAAGTCATCCTCCAACCAAAGGCGTCAACTGGATAAAACTAACCCGGGTTTGGTCATCCACTAACACCTCTTGGTCCAGAGATTCGGCCTGAACATTATCAATCAAAACAAAGTAACCATTCTTGGTAAAGGCATCCAGCGCAATATAAACCTGCTTTTCAGGATCGATCTGACGGTGCGCCTTAAATTTGTACCCATTCAAGGTTCTTTCAGTATCCTTAGGTTGGACAAAGCCCTGAAAATAGACCGATCGTCGCTCGTTGTATAAAGCCACTTCGGCCTCCACCCGGGCACTAATGATCTCCCGAACCGTCGTTAGCTCTCCTTTGAGCGCCACTTCAATCTCCCGCAGGATGTCCCCGCTCATGGACTCGTCTTTGATGGTTAATGTTTTCATTACAGTCTGTTTTAGCAGTAAAAGGTCACCAAATTTATCAAAAAAGTTATAATTACTCAAATTATAATCAATTTATTTACAAATGTGGTGCTTTGGCACTAGGGTGGACGGTTGGCACCTACGGTGCTTTGGTCGACGGTTGACGGCTTGACGTAAACAGACGCGGCTCCGCACGGTCCTACGTCTCACTTCCGGCCGGCGTTCGCCGTCCACCGTCCACCGTCCATCGTCCACCAAAGCGCCAAAGGCGCTATAGAATCCGATACCGCATCCCCAAATAAGTCGTTCGGCCAAAGATCGGGGCCCAGACCAGCGTGCTGTCAAAGTAGCGCCCGTGCGGGGCATCACTGGCGATGATGGGGTTGTCTTGGGTGAAATTAAAGAGGTTCTCGACACCGAGGTAAATCTCTAAGTTGTTGCCCCATTCCTTACTGATTTGAGCATTAATGAGCACAAAATCGGGAGAGCGCTCGGCGACGCGGAAGGGCTCAGGATTGCTGGCCGTGCTTGGAATGCGCTGTGGGCCTTGCCAGTTGACCGTCAGATCGAAAGTCCAATGGTCGGCGGTTTCGTAGGCGGTGTTGATAAAGGCGCGGTGGCGCGAGACGAAGGGCTTTTCTAGCTGCCCTTGATCGTAGGTCACTTGTACGTCGTTGAAGCGGTAGGCCAGCCGGACATCGAAGCGCTCGATCAGCTCTACATCGATCTGCCCTTGCAGGCTGGTCGACCAGGAATCGCCGTCTAGGTTGTAGAAATTAACTTCCTGCGGGTTTTGATCGTAATCGACAACAACCTGCTGTTGAAAGCGGGTATGGTAGGCATCGAGGCTGAGGAGGATCTCCTTCCCATGACCTTTACTCCCCAGATGTATCGCCTGTGTCCAGTTGAGGCCGACGTTCCAGGAGGTTTCCTGGTTGAGGCCGTAGGGGTGTTCGGGATTACCTTCCCGGATGTGAAAATGGCGAGCAGAGGCGAAGTCCCCCAGGTGTTCGGCGAAGATGCTGGCGGTGCGTCGGCCGTGGCCGGTGGAGAAGCGCAGTACGGACTCTTCGGCGAAGGCATAGCGCAGATGTAGCCTTGGGGTAACGAAGCCCCCGAAGATGTTGTGGTAATCACCCCGCAGGCCCGCCACCGCAGTGAATTTATCATCGGGCTGCCAAGTGTACTCGAAAAAAGCCCCCGGTACCGAGTCCTCGCGGCCATAGATAAACTCATGGCGATTTTCGTCAAATTGATCCCACTGAAAGCTCAAGCCGGTTGTAAATTGATGGTTGGTCGTTCCGATAATGCTCTGGAAGAGCCAGTTGGCGTAGAAGGATTTTTGATTACCCGTATAACTCCGCACGCCGAAAGTCCCTTCCTGATCGTGTATTACCCCACTCAGTTGCAGTCCCATACTGCTATTAGGATTTTTATCAAAAACCCGCCCCATCTTGGCCCAGCCTTCCAATCGGCGAGTCTGGGTAGTAGCCCCCCAGCCATTGGTAATATTGCGCGGGCCCTCTTCGTCAAAGCTCAGCTGACCACTAAGGCGGTCGATGTGTAGGCCCTTGATCCCAAACTGTCCTTCCCAGCCATTACCACCGATATAGCGCCAGCGATTGACGGCCATCAGCTGCTTACCGGTAGGATTATCCAGAAAACCATCGTCATTGCGATCATTGCGAACTACACGGCTACTTCCGTGCAATAACAGACCGCTGTGCCATTTGCTGCTGAAAGAACGGCTGAGGTTGAGATTTCCCTCAAAACGTCCCCCTTCGTTACTGTATAGATTGAGGTATAATTGCTCGCTCTCTTCGGGCTTCTTTAATTCTACATTAATCTGCCCGGTCATGCTCTCAAAACCATTGGTCACCGAGCCCGGCCCCTTACTCAGCTGGATGCTTTCGACCCAATGCCCTGGAATATACGTCAACCCCTGGATAGCCGACAAGCCTCTGACATTGGGAATCAACTCCCGGCTGATTTGCACGTAAGGTCCCGCCAAGCCCAGCATTTCAATTTGCTTGGTCCCCGTCACCGCATCCGTAAAGGAAACATCTATGGAAGGATTGGTTTCAAAACTTTCCGACAGGTTACAACAAGCCGCCTTATGCAGCTCCCGCTCGTTCATTTGCAGGACTTTGATGGGGTTGACAAAAGAAACTTCCGTACTGCGCCGACGTTCTACGACCTCTACGCCCTCCAAACTCACTCCTCCGTCGAGGATAATTTCCACATACCCATTGTGGCTCACGTCAATCGTATCACTGGGAAAACCCACATAGCTGGCCACCAACAGAGACGTACTCGCCTCCCGGTCCAACTCAAATTTTCCCTCTCCATCTGTTGCCGTCCCCTCTCCAGCATCCAGCCAGAATACATTGACCCCGATCAACGGCGCCTTACGGCCTTTGCCATCCAATTCAAAAATTTGACCCCGGACAATCTGTAGTTCTTCGAGGGCCAGCCCCCGGTGGGAGGCAATCACCTCCTCATCCCGGTACTTACAACAGGCGTGCAGGCGATTATAGGCGTTCTTGCTGGCCTTCTTCAGCTCCGTATCATGCCCTGCAACAGCCACTGTTTTATGCACTTCCATAACATCGTAGTCCACCGTTTCGGCCACGACTGTAATCATCCGGCTCGCGACATCCCAACTCACCCGTTTGACTCCCGCTAGTTCTGTAACGGCGGTTTCAATCCGGTCCTTACACATTCCACAAATTCCATCCACAAAAAACTGAAACGTTCGATCCATCGTCTCTGGGTCAATGATCGTTACCTCTTCTTCCAAAGACTCCCGGTACTGACAGCACAGCGGTAGATCATCATACACCTCCTTTTTTGCGGCAAATAACTCCGTATCATGCCCGACGGCTGTCACACTATAATGCACTTGGTTAATATCAAAATCTTCACTGTCAACCGTAACCGTCAGTTGACTAGTGCTCAGCTCCCACTCAGCCGAAACAACTCCTGTGAGCTGCATAGTCGCCGCCTCAATCCGATCCCCACACATCCCACAGGCTCCTCCAACATAGAGCTGATGCTGATATAGCGTACTATCGCTGCTCTGCGTCCAGCCCAAACTGGCCAACAGCAGTAGTGCGCAAGTAATTAAGGTTCTCATTTTTAGCTAATTTTAAAATACTTCACTACCTCCTTGAACTACGCCCTGGCGATTTACACCAGAAAAGAAAGAGGTACCGTTAAATAGAAAAGAAAATCAGGGAAGTCATTAGCTGAGGCGGGGAGGCTGCCAGATAGCGGCCTTAAATTCATGGGTGTAAAGGCTAATGTAAATACTGGCCCTTTCGCTGTGCAACTGAGGCGCTACTTTTCCAAGAGCAATGTCCTCATAAACCACAACCGGCAAGCAACAGACGCAGTGGCATTCTGTCGCACAATCCTTTTCCTGCTCCTGATGAGCACGCTGCTCCTCATGGCAACTGGTCCCACTCAAGCAAGGATGGACAACCTGGCTAAACAGGCAAAAGGCTGATATGTAGAGTAGCCATTTCATGAATGATGGTACAAATATACGATTATTGGAGGGAAAAAGCTAGGGCGCCTTTGGCGCTCGGATGGACGATTGGCGCCTTTGGCGCTGGGGTGGACGGTGGACGGTGGACGGTGGACGGATTTGGGGCACCTGCGGTGCATGGGGATGGACGGTAGGACAGCTGTAATGGTACGCAGCTCCGCACAAGTGAAAGCATCTGCCGTGCGGAGCCACGTCCTACAATGTACCACCACGTACCACTACGTTCGCCCGTCTGCCGTCTGCCGTCCACCGTCTACCGTCTACCGTCCACCTCAAGGCCAAAGGCCTCCCCCTACAACCGAGCCTTCAAGAAATACAGCGGCCGATGCTGATGAGAAGTCTCCGGCACAATGCTGTACATCCCTGCCGGGAGCGCATCTATGGCCAGACGGAGCTGGTTGTAGCCCTTGCGCAGGTGGACGGTGCGGGAGATCATCACTTGACCGCTCAGATCATAGATTTGGAGGCGGTAGTGTTGGAATTCTGTCTGGGCTTCGATGCCGAGCTGTAGCTCGTTGACGGCGGGGTTGGGAAAGAGGCGTACGACTTGGACTTCGAAGAGCGAGGCCCGGGCGGAGGAGGCTAGCCCAGCGCCCTGCCGATTGGCCGTAGATTCGTTGATCGTGAGGGCCGCCTCGTCGTCTTCGGTAGGCTGGATGCCGTTGCCATTGCCGGGGGTGGAGTCACTGTCGCCGCCATCCTGGGCACTCACCTCAGCGAAGAAAGACACGGGGCCAACACTTAAGACGAAGAAATTGACGTCCAGAATGGCGGTCTGCCCGGCCGGTACCGTTCCAACTACCCACTCCTGGGTACTGTAAACATTATAGGTGCCTTGGGTGGTGGTGAATTCATTGCCGCCGCTATAGACTACACCATCAGGCTTGGGGAGAGTGACGCGGACGTTCTCCGCAGTGGAGGTTCCGGTGTTGCTTAGGCTGAGTCGCAGCTGGAAAGTGGTGTATTGAGAGGGCTGGGCGTTGGGTAGTGCTTCGAGGCTGATCTCCAGATCAGGGCCGCCGCTGAGGCGACCGATCTCTAGCTCTGCGAGGTCGTTGGAGGCCTTGGCATCGGTATTATGGCCGCTGGATACTTCGTTAATAATAGTGAAGGGAGCGGTTAGCGGTTGTAGAGAATAAGGATAAATGGTGACTTCGGCGGTAGCTTCTTCGCCGATCTCTAGCTCGGGTAGGTACCAGAAATAGTCGTAGATGCCGCCGCCAGAACCTAAGCCTGGAGTTTGTAGCCATTGTTCGCCTTTGGATAATACGGTTCGGATGGGCGGGACAAAGCCAGCTTGGATACCTGTTGACAGGTCTGCAATGGCATTATAAGCCTTTTCCGGGCCGTTGTTGCGTACGGTGACGCGGTAGGTCACAGAGTCGGCGGGGAGGAGGTTATTGGCTGGAGAAAGGAGTTCCAGATCGATTTCTAGGTCGGTGCTAGTGGTTTGGCAATAGGGGTTGAAGCCGGTTGAGCTAGAAGCGAAGTCTTGGGTGAAGCCGTCGGCGGAGAGGGAGAGGTAGACATTTCCGGTGAAGAGGAACTGCTCTCCTCGGTTGGCTTGGCCCGGTTGAGGGAAATATTTAGAGGCCGGTACGGCGATGCTGAGATTGGCAGAAGCGCCGGGGGCTAGGGCCGGTATGGTGGTGCTGCCGTAAAGGGTATTGAAAAAGGCTGGGCCGAAGAAGATGCTGTTGTGGAGATAAATCTCCTGTTCTACGGACGCCAGAGTCCCGGTATTTTGTAGTGTAAAATCCCAAGTTAAGGGCTGATTAGGGCTGGGGAAATTATCAGGACAACCTACAGCCACTAGTTCTAGTTTGGCTGAACCGGAAGCGGTAATGGAAATGGTATTCGAACTTACTAGGCTGTTGTTATTTTCATTGCTTTCATCAATTTCTTGATCAGCATCGACGACTAGGATAAGGTAGTAATCGCCAGTAGGCAGATCGGCGGGAACGGTCAATGCTCCAATGACTTGAGCGACGCTTGCCCCAGCCTCCAAGTTACCTGTCGGGATCAATCCGTCCTGTACATCGTCGCCACTGAGCTGTGGATCGGTTGAGAGCCAAGATCGGATGTTGAAGGTGCCGCTGGCATCGCCCGTTCCGATATTGGTGAGGTCGAAGTTAAAGTCGAGAATTTGACCTTGCGGGACGGCCGTTGCGCCCACTTGCAGACCAGAAAGTTGCAGGTCAGGTTCATCGTTGTTGCCGACCGGAATTTGCAGGGTAGCCTCGTTGTTGGTGGGGCTAAGGTCGTTGTTATGGCCACTACTGACGCGGCGGCGCAGCTCGATGGTTGAAGGCCAAGGGAGGCCGCTGGGTGGGGTGATGCTGACTTCGGCGGTGGCCGATTCTCCGGCAGCCAACTCTGGCAGCGACCAGTATTCGTTGAAGGGGGTGGAGCCGCCGCCGGACAGATTGCCTGTCCAAGCCTGGCCTTCAGAGACGATCGCATTGATAGTAGGCAGCGAAAACCCTGAAGGGATCGCCCCTTGATCAAAGGTGGTTCTTACATTATAAGCCTTAACTGGGCCATTATTGGTCACAACCATTCTAAAAGTGAGTGGATCGGATGTGCTGTTTGGTGCACTAATCAACTCTAGCTCCAATTCCAGATCGGTACTGAATTTTTGACAATAGGGATCAAATAGATTGCTGGCATCCGGAAAATCATTAGTCGAACCATCCATTGATAAAGACAGGTATTTACGGCCAGTGAAGATATCTTGTTCACCTTGGCCATAGTCGCCCCGCGTGGGGAAGTACGTGGTCGGATCGACGTTGAAGGTTAGACTGGTCCGTTGCCCAGGAGCTAGTGCAGGCACCACAACAGCGCCATATTCTACAGTTGGTCGAGGCCCCACGACAAAAGCCCCATTGAACAGATACCAATTTTGTACGGTCGAAGTTCCGGTTCCGTTATTCGCAACTTCAACCGTCCATGTAATTGGGGTATTAGGCCCTGGATATGCGGCGGGGCAGTCCACCCTGACGATTTCCAACAGCGGAGTCCCCGTTGTACCATTAAATTCCACTGCGGCCTCATCATCTTCCAAAGCAGTACAACAAGTGCCATTCCCCGGTGTAGAATCTTCTTCATTGCCTACCGCCGACTGTACTTGAGCAAAGACAATCTTGCTGTTCATCGTTTTATTAAAAAGACGAATCGTCAAATGAGCCTCCTCTCCGGCACGAACCGTCCCCACATTCCACTGAATCACTGCACCATAAGGTATAAAACTTCCCTGCGAGGTGGTCGCTTCTTGTCCACCAGAAAACACAAAATCGGCAGGCAAGTCATCAAGCTGTACGACCACATCACTGGCCTCCGCATTGCCTGTATTTTTCAACACATAATCAATCTCTAGTGCCTGCCAAAGGCCAGGATCAGAATTAGAGGTAGTAGCACTCAACTCAAGGTCCGTACTGGGCGTATTTCCCAAAAGCTCACTAAAAGGCAGCTCCCAGAGGCCTTCATTGAGCGTCGATACCCGCAGCATATCCCCCATCAAGTCCAGCCCACTACTGCCTTCGGCAAAAGGGAGGTTATTGAGGGTTTGCCACTGCTGTCCACCATTTTCAGAAAGGTAAATATTGGCCTGAGTACGTAACAAGAACGCATTTCCCCTCACCACATAATCGTAAGTATAGGAAAAAGGCGTTACCCACGTCGCCGGGTCGGCTAGGGTAAGCTCCTGCCAACTTGCTCCTTGGTCAGTAGAATAGTTGTAAATATATCTTTGGTTAGTATTATCGGTGGTAATGTGATACCAGCGGCCCGATTCGGGCTCATACTTAAGCTTATTTGTCGGCGGTGTCCCATTGAAAGGCAGCCAGGTAGCGCCAAAATCCGTACTTCGGTAAGCCTCTGTACCTCGTGAGGCAATGATCAAACCATTGGCAATGGCTACGCTGTAACTTTGATTTTGGCTAATTGGTGGAGAAGGCAGCACCGTCCAGTTGATTCCGTCGGTAGAGCGATATAAGGTTTTCCCTCCTCCGTCCAGCACAAAAATACTTCCATTGTCAACAATATAGGCCAGTTTGAAATACTGAGGGTCAGGGTCGGCGAGCGTGAAGGTTTTACCGTCTGTTGTTCGCACTACCATACCTCTAAAATAGGTATACCAGGCATTGCCCAATTGGTGCATCGTTGCGGTACTAAATTCTAGTCTGGGCATAATCTGCCAGCTTGCTCCTTCATCTTCCGAAACATAAATGGGCTTCAACATGGTCAGGGGAGACAATAAGGCAATGCTGCCATCGCTGTTTTCCGTCATCGTACTCTCCCGTAAATCTGGTTGAGGATTGAGGGTAGAAAAATCTATCGCAGCTAAAGTAGGCAGCACGGAGAAATCCAGAATGGGCACACGATAAATCTGTTCACTGTTAAACTGTTGGATAAACAGGTGCTGTCCAAACAAGCCCATAAATCGATCCGCTCTATCGGGCATGAGCGTCCAATCTGCGGAATCTTCCAATTGCCAACTCCGGGCCTCATCGGTAGAGATAAATCGGTAGATAATATCATCGTCTCGATTGACAAATATCCCATAAATCTCCTGTCCAGTATCATTAAAAAGCCATTTCCCTGCCTTACCCACAGTAACCGCAGGTAGCGGAAAGGAATCCAGCTCGACAGCATCGGGCAGCGATTTGTAGTAAACAAATTCTGGATTGTACAGAATAGCGGTATTTCCTCGCACCGTCAGGGCCTCCATGAAGCGTTCGGGAGCATCTCGGTAGCTGGACATTTTTCTAAAACTATCCCCCGCATCGTTAGAGATGTACACTTCGTTGTAAGTCCCAAAATAGTCAATGCTGCCCCGATAATTCATCACGAAGTTGGTCGGCGAAAGGCGTTTGACATCCCTGATATTATAGCTGCTTTTTTGGTAAACAAACCCGCTATTGATCGACCGAGGGCCGGGGTTGGCCAAGGAGGATGTATAGAGTTTAGAGCTGCGGTAGTAGGCATTGAGGCTGACATAATAAAGGTCGACTTCGTCAAAAAGAAAGCTACTCAAGCTGCCAAACTGAAAGCCTGCCGAAGACAGCTGGTTGTTGAAAGAGCTGAATTCTGGCAAATTGGCCGAGCTAAGCTGAGCCTGCCAGCTGTTGCCATTATCAGTACTGAAAAAATGCTGATTAGACGTACCGTACTCAATTTGATTACCAGATTTATTGACGGCGGTAATTTGCCCAATCGGATAACCGAGTTGCTGCCAATTTTGGGCAAGGGTATAGGTGGAGCACAAAAGTAGCAAGAGGGGAAATAAAAGGCGCATAGCTAGAGATTTAGGGTTGCAACGAGTTAGTTTTCAAACGATGTGTGTTGCACACAAATTAGGCGTAAAATGTATTTATAAATTTAGGAATAAATACAATAAAAGGCAGGCACAAATTATCAACTTATTCAATGATAAAAATCATAAAAACACTCCTAATTCCTTAATAACAAGCTCATTAAACCCTACTTTTTCCAAGCAAAACTACGCTTTTTTCTCCCCACTTCTCCTCCTTCTCCCTCGCATCAAAGCTCTACCACTCCCCCTTCAGTAGCGATCCGAGCCCTTAGCCGCCCAACAGCGCCTACGATCACCCTAAGCTCCAAGCCCAGGACCTCCGCCTGCTGCCGCAGCCGTTCCGGCTGTGGATGCTCTGCATACAGCTCCACCAAGCGCCCGGCGGAGGGCAGCCCCTGCGCCGGATGCACGCTGTCTCCCCAGTCGACGAAAAAGGGCAGCAGGCCGCCTTCCAGCTCAATGCGCGGGTCAGTGAGTTGCCAGGACAGTAGTTGGCCATCGGGCCGCTGGCGGCTCCCCGGAAGGACTTCGCCGAGGGGCAGGCCGGCGGCGCTGGCGCGGCGGCAGAGGTCGGGGAGCTTGTCGGACTTAGCAGCCCAGCGGAAGAGGCGCGGCTCGGTCAGCCGCGCCGCGTCGATCCAGAGGGGGCGGGGGACGTCGGGCTGGGCGGGATCGGGGGCGATGATTTCGAGGTAGCTGTCGGGGCCGAAGGCCAGGAGGGTATTGTGGGTGCCGAGGCCGGGGTGTTGGCCGCCGTAGGTGGGGCGCTGGCCGAGGAGGGATTCGATGTAATCTGCGCCGGCCTTTAGGCTGGGGGCGCCGACGATGAGGTGGTCGATGTGCATAATTTTGGTAATGGTGTCGCTGTTTACAAGTAAAATTAACATTATTTTCATGTATAAAAAACACTAACCTGCCCACCAACCCGACATTCCCATTTTTACAGTCATTAGGATTATTTTCACCTTACCCTCCCCCCATTCTCCACTTATTTTTGCAGCTATATTTTCTATGCATTTAAATGGATTAAAATGAAGTACCCTTCCCTATTTGCACTAGTCGTAATGGCCATACTATTGAGCCATTGCTCAACAAATGAAAACACCACTCAAGCAACAAAAAACAACTCAAAAATGGACGATCCAACTATTCTAGAAGTGACCACTTTCAACATCAATTCTACGGTCAATCCAATAGAGTTTGCCCAAAGAGATGTACGGGTAGAAAGCGATTTCACTAGCCAACAACCTGGATTCATTAAGCGGCAAAGTGGAGTTAATGACCAAGGAGAATATGTAGTCCTGGTCTACTGGAAAAGTGCGGCCAATGCCGATGCTTCGATGAATAAATTTATGGGGGACGCCTCGGTCGCTGACTATGCGCAGATGATTGATGCATCGACAATGAAAATGGCGAGGTATGCCATAGATACGTCTTTTAAAGCGGGGGATAGTGGGTTTGTGGAGGTCATGTCGTTTGATGTGAAGCCCGAAACCGACCTTGTAGCCTTCCATGCACTCAATCAAAAAGTGGAAACTGATTTTACCAGTAAGCGCGAAGGCTTTCTGCAGCGATTGATGGGAAAGAACGAATCGGGCCAGCAACTGGTCGCTGTTTACTGGGCTGATAAAGCCACTTCGGATGCCGCTCTAAAACCCTTTATGGCTGCCCCAATCGCCAAGGAGTTCATGCAGCACATGGACCAAGCGTCTATCCATATGGGCCGGTATGAGTTGCTGAATAAAAAATAAAAGTCGCAAATCGGGGTAATTCGTTTTGAATCACCCCGATTTGTAATTCCAGTATTGATATTGAAGGCTTGTTAGTTCATCAACATTAGTTTGTGATGATTAATATCTTTTCCAATTTTGATACTACAAATATAAAGTCCGTTGGGTAAGGAAGCGCCAGCATCGCTCTGGCCGTTCCAGCTCAAGGTATGCACGCCCTCATTCGCCGTTCCTTCAAAGAGCACCTTGACCGACTGCCCGTTGGTATCAAAAATTTGTACAGACACCTCCGCAGATTGATGGACTTCGTAAGCAATATTGACCTCAGTACTAAAGGGATTGGGGAAAATGTGCTGATCGGTGGGGAGGGTCACTGTGGGGTTCTCCTTTAAGGGTTGGGCTCTTGAATTCGCGGACATGTAGTAGCGCCAGAAACGGGCGATGTTGTTTGCGGGCGCGCCGTTGGCGATGCTGAAATCTCCACCGACATAGAGTCCATCGCCATCTAAGGCAATCGCATTGGCTGACTGGTATAAGACACCTGCACCTACTGTATAAAAGTCCTGCCCGTCCCACATCGCTACATTTCTTGCACCAAGGCCCTCGCTGTCACTGAAGTAAAAGATACCTCCTATGAACAGTCTATCGCTGTCGTCAATTGCTAATGCATTGATGACGGAATTGGCGGTTAGTAAAGTGGTCCAGGAGTTCCCATCGTATTCTATCAACCTATGCCCATCGGCAGCGAAGATATTTCCGTTACTCTTTCTAGCAAGATCGTTGATCCCCCCTGCGCTACGGGTGTACAATCCAGTCCAGCTTGCGCCATTCCATTTGGCAATATGGTAGTGGTAGGGAAGAATAGTAGATACCGTAAAATGGCCTCCTGCGATAACCTCCGTACTCGGTAAGACGATGATCGACTCTACACGCTGGGGCATACTGCCCAGGCCGACCCACTGCGTAGTGTTCCACCTAGCAATCCCCTTGATCTGTGCATTTCCATCAGCGGAAGTAAAAACCCCGCCTGCGTAAATCGTCCCGCCAGCACTAGTCGCGATCACCTTTACTCGATCATTCATTCCCAGTCCAAAAGCCGACCAGTGCTGTCCATCCCATCGAGCAATCCGATTCGCACTCAAGCCCGCCCCAACGGTGGTAAAATCCCCACCAACCAATAAATCGCCATTAGGGGCAAAATGCAAAGCATAAACGGGTGCATTAACGCCACCACCAATAGCAGACCAGGAAATGCCGTCCCATTTGGCCAGATAATTTACCGCAACACTACCCGCTACAGTGAAATGTCCTCCGACATACAGATCACCGTTAGCATCCAACACCATTGCATTGACTTCTCCATTGAGGCCGAAACCCAGCGAGGGCCAATTGGGAATGGAGATGCAGGAAGAAAACTCGGAGGTATTTTTATCCTTGTCAACAGCGATAGCGCTGATGTGTCGCCCAGGGGCATTGAAGCCGTATAGCTGGGCAGTAAACGCCGTCTCGCCGTTGGCGTCGGTCGTCACCTGAACATCACCGATTGGCAGCTGCCCTTCGCCCCAATTCTGCCCGGGGATCGCAGTATAACAGCTGCTACTGGCGTAAAAGTATACATCAGTGGTGGTATTCGGTGCACTTTTCCAGGTTCCTTCCACTTCAATCTCGCCACTATTGTTCAGGAAGGCTTTATCCAATTCGGGGAAATTCAAAGTACGGTTGCTACCTCCATCGCCGTCGCCAGCGTCGTTGGCAGTAGGGCCATCATTATTGAGGTCAATACAAAGACCGTTGTTCTGGTAGATTTCATTAAAAATTAGCCCATTCTCATGGACACCACTTCCAGTTAAGGTCATCCCATTACCCAAATTCCCAGAAATGATGTTCCACTGTATTTCATTGTTGGTAGCATTCAGCGACAGTAGCATTCCGGTGCCATTGCCCATGGGGACGCCGCCTGCGCTCAGACCAATGGTATTATCAAATATACTGTTATGCTTTGCCGGAGTGCTGTAACTGGTCAAGACAATTCCCACCTCATTGTCAGCAATTACATTGCCCATATTATGACCGGGAATACCTCCGATGGTGTTGGCCACCCCAGCATAGATGGTGATTCCAGAAAACTCATTCCCCATTGGGCTACCACCAGTGGCATCTACGCCGATGTAGTTATTTTTGATATTATTAAAAATCCCAGAATTGATGTAAACACCATGCCCCAAATTACCAGAAATAATATTCCGATCCTCGGGATTATCGCCACCGATGGTGTTGTAGGAGGCGCTGTTGTTGAGATAGACGGTGCGGTAGAGGTCTTCCCAGACGCCGGCCTTTCCGCCGTTGCCCAGTGGGAGGAGGCCGGAAGCGTCGGTACCGATGTAATTGCCGGTGACGGTGTTGTAGCGCGCATCGGTGCCATTGATGGTAATGGCGCTGAGGTCGTTGCCGGAAATCAGGTTGCGCAGCTGATAGTTATTGCCGCCGATTTTGTTGTGGGAAGAAGGGGCGCCGATGAAGATGCCGTTGCGGCCATTGCCCAGGTCGACAGTGCCGGTGGAGTCGGTACCGATGTAACAGGTTTGAACCTTATTAGAGGCACCGGTGATGAGCCGCAGGCCGTTGTTGTCGAAGCGATTGATGATCAGGCCCCGGATGGTGCTTTTTCCGGCGCTGACAATTAGCCCCTCTCCGGCGCTTCCGATCAGTGAGCCCTCCAGTTCGATTTTCAGCTGCACGGGCCAGCTATTGACTGAGGTACCGGGCTGGGAGAGACCGTCGAGGAAGAGGGGATCGGTGACGAGGGGCAGGTTGTAGCTGGGGGAGATGGTATGGACGCCGCTGCCGGGGATGTTGAATTTGATGGTATCGGCGATGGTGGAGACAGAGGCATTGGCATCGGCGATCGCTTGGCGCAGGGAGCCCGCCCCCCAATCATTGGGATTGATTACCCAGTAGACATTTTGCGCACTCCCCAGGGTAGAGCAAAAAAAGAGCGCAATAAAGAGGAATTTTTTGTAAATTTTCATCGTCTTAATTTTGTTGACTAATGAGCACTTTTACACGGTGATACGAAGTGATCATTCTGTTAAAAAATAGTTGTCGACACAAAGTTAGGCGTAAGACAAAAGGTAGGAGGACCATAGCCGTTTCATCAGCATTTCATGGTTTCACTGCCGTTTCATCACCATTTCATGTCCCCAAAAGAGCCATTGGGCTCCCCAAGACCTATGAGCGAATCATCTAAAGCCTCATTCTGGAAGCTCGCTGAGCAAGATTTGGAGGAAAATTTTGGAAAAGACTACGGCTTTGGCCCTCCGAGCACTTGGAGAAAGCCGCAAATGCGAGAGTTCTTATGCGATTTAGAGGAGAAATTAACTCTGATTTGTCGGGGAAATAAGGCTATAGCAGAATCCTTAAATCTGGCTTGGCACAACGGTAAACTCTCTGGAATCCCCAAGATTGGGCTGTCTACTTTTTACAGATATTTCAGCCCTAAAACAGCTCAATATCACCGTCAACGTTCAAGTGATGCCAACTGCGATAAATTGGCCATATATCTGGGGCGAGCCTGGAACTGCCGAGGCTACTTGCACTATATCAGAGAGAAAAATCCAGCCGATTCTCCCAACACAGCAGCTGTAAAAATACCCCCCTCTCCTCCCCCATCCCGACTTGCTCCTCAAATCTCCGAGCGCTTCACTGCCCTTCAATCCGCCACCTTTGTCGGACGGGAGAATGACCTCAATCAACTTAGCCAAAAGATTCAATCGAAGGCTCGCCTGGTACTCCTGTACGGCTTGACGGGAATTGGAAAAACTGCCTTGGCAGAGAGAATGGTGGAGGAAATAAATGGCTGGGAAAAGGTGGTCAATGAGCGGCTATTCATGGCAGATTTTTACAAAAATGAAACCCGAATCTCCTTCCGCGATTTTGCCGGTCAGCTGATTGATGGTCTAGGTATTGAAATACACGATCCGAAGATTGGACAGCAGGCCCTGCGAGCAGCACTCTTGCATTTTTTGAAAAAAAATAGGTGCTTCCTGCTCATCAACTCCATCGAGTATTTGCTCGTCGAGCATAGCCAACAATCGTCGATTGTTTTCAAAGATCGGCAGTGGGATGCCTTCTTCCGGGATATTTGTAGAGAAAATACGTTTCGATCGGTCATTATCCTTACTTCACAAATTAAACCTGACCTGTTCGTCGATCTCGATGGTCGCTACGCTAGTGTATATCAAAACTTACTGAGTGGCCTGCCCACGGAGGCGTCTTTGGCGCTTTTTCGAAAAAGAGGGATTGTAGTCGAAAAAAATAGTTCTGCCGAACGCTACCTGACCAGAATCGTGACTGTTTTTGCCGGTCATCCGCTGGCCTTGGAGACCATCGCGGGAGAAGTCTTGGAAGATGATGAGCGAAGTGTAGAGGCATTCTGGAATCGCAACGAGGAGGAGATCATTACAGCCGAACAGAGCAGAACCAATGCGAGCGGTCAGCAAAATCCAGCAATCGCCATTCACCAACTTGTACAAGAACACCTGACCCGGCGGATACGGAATACTTTTGAGCGATTGAAAACGGCCAACTACCAAGCCTTTCGCATCCTCCTGGCCATTGCCCGTTATCCTACCCTACATCGAGCCATGCTCCTTGACCTTTGTCACAACCGCCTTCATTTCAGCGAGGAAGATACTCGTATCGCTATCAACACGCTAACTAGACGTTTTCTACTCAGCAAAAAAGCAGCCCAATACCACCAACACGATCTGATTCGAAGTATGTCTTTTTACTACCGAAAGAAATTGCAAAGAGGTCCCCAAAACTAAAAGCTATGGCCAGCACTGACTTCTCCGTACTCCCTCCTCCACAGGAGATTTTGCGGCGTCTTCAACTCGATAAAGATTGGGAAAAAATGGAGGCGTACGATCCTTATCTCTTAGACGATCTATTCCTCACCGCCTCTCACATTCGACAAGTCTCCAAGATCAATCGCGGGTCAAAAGAGTCTACGAAAATCATCGAAGGGCTGCTGGAAGCCATTAGGATTTTATCAGAAATTCAGGATTGGAAGAGGGTCTTTCAAGTGCTTCACCTCCCCCTTTTGATCTCTAGCAAAAATACCTTTTATGATCAGCTCGGACTGTGGGGACATTTCGACCTCCAATTCCGTATTTTAGAACAAATCAAGGAAGCCGACACGCCCGACTTTCTCCCCTTCTACCTCGTCAACATGGCGCGAGTCTCCCGCAATTTGGGCGATATTAAAAAATCCACCTACTATTACCTAGAAGCTATCCAGTTCCACACCAAAGCTGACAATCCCAGAGAGGTCGGCCGCCTCTACCACGCCTTGGCTGTCTCTAAGCTGGAAGAACCCAAAGTCAAACTGGCCCAAAAATACCTCCTCACCGCCATTCGCCTTTTCGAACAGCTGCCCACTCCCGACTACCTCGGCCTCGCCCAAGCCTACCACAACCTCAGCCGAGTCAGCAACTACTACGGCGACTACGAGCAATCGAAGACCTACTACGAAAAGTCCATCGCCCTCTACACCCAGTACCCCGACATGGGGCCGCCGGAAAACAAGGCATGGGTCTTCCACGGCTACAGCGACTTTCTCTGCGAATACGGCGATTACGCCACCGCCCAACTCTACGGCGAAAAGGCTCTGCCGCTCTTCAAAGACCACGTGGTGGGCAGCGCCTGGTGCTACGCTCGACTGGCCAAACTGGCCTACTTCCGCCGCTGCTACGCCGCCTGCCGCCAGTACGCCATTCGGTCGCTGGACCTCTTCGAGCAGCTGAACAGCGATCGCGGCAAGGTGATTCTATTTAACACCTGGTACAAGCTCGAAATCGCCGAGCGTCGTTTCCCGCAAGCGGCGGCCCTCTTGTTCCAGCTCCTGCGCCTACGTTCCGCCAGAAAGGACCACATGAAAAATGCGATGACCTTCGAGGGCTTCGGCCGCCTGGCCATTGAGCTGGGCGATTATGAATTGGGGGTACGGCTGATCAGCAAGGCAGATTTTTTGAACCGAAAGAGACAACAGGCGCGTTTTGCGGCGGAGCGGGCGGAGCTTTTGGCGTATGCGGCGCGGGCGCGCAGGGGGTTGGGGGAGGAGACTTTTGAGAGGATTTGGGAAGGGGGGCAGAGCCGGGCGGTACGCCCGGTGGTGCGGTTGATTAAGGAACAGTTGGGGAATTACAGAGATGCAACGATTGAAAGTTAGTTGAGAGGGATGTTTGTAACAGTGTTGAAAAAATCTTATATTTTGCCATAAAAAAGCAGATGAGCCTGATCATTCCAGAAGACATCCTCAAAAAAGCAGACATGTCTGCCAATGAATTACTTACAGAAATCGCTGTGTACTTATACGACAAAGAGAAGCTCTCCTTCGGTCAGGCAAAAAGCCTATCAGGCCTTGATTACCTTACCTTCCAGAAAGAATTATCAAAAAGGAAAGTCTACATAAAGTACGACATTGAAGACCTAAATAATGATCTTGAAAATTTGAGCCAATTTCGGGATAAAAAAGCCTCTTAAAAACACGCTCGTCAATGTCATTATTTAATCGCCAATGATTGTTATCAGTGATACTTCCGTTATTACCTACCTCATCCAGCTAGACTTAATTTTGATTTTAAAAGAAATCTTTGACGACGTTATTATTCCCAATGCAGTTAGAGAAGAGCTTGAAAAAATTGCTAATCAAAAAGAGCTGCTAAAGAGCTATGATTGGATCAAGACTGTTTCGATCAAAGATGTAGCATTTTATAATACCTTAAAAGAAAAATTAGATAAAGGAGAAGCCGAAGCAATTGTGTTGTCTCTTGAGTTGAAGGCTGACTTGCTATTAATTGATGAGAAAAAAGGAAGAAAAATTGCTACAGAGTACGGAATAATGATCACTGGACTGCTGGGTATTCTCATTGATGCCAAAAAATATGGATCGATAGAGTCGGTTAAAACAATAATTTGTAATTTGTTTGATAATATTGGGTTTTTAATCTCTCCTAATTTATATAAGCATATCTTATCATTAGTTAATGAAGATTAAAAGACAGGGGCATAATTGCGGAGAAGGACTTAAAAGTCCCTTCCAAAAACAGTCCAGGCACTGATTATACACCAGCGCCC
>JBCDGZ010000043.1:0-50049 GCA_038750655.1 Bacteroidota bacterium
AAAAGTGATTCAGGGGAGATCAGAAACATTTTTCAGGATAATTCAGATAAGGATGTCGTCTTGAATTTATATTTGGGCCACGTGATGCCAATTAGTATCGAAGAACCTTTTGGTCTGCGTATCGTGGTTGAAATTGCAGTGAGCGGCGAGCTAGATGGCGATGCTTCGACTCGTGCCTTCTTTGAGTTCTCTAATCCCTGTCCACCATTATGTAAATTAGAAGCTCCTCCTAAGGGAGGAAACTAGGTCCTATATCAGATGGAAGAAAACTTCGTTAGGCTCATCGCCCAAATTTCGGCTTACATAATTATCCTTCCTTTTCTCCTGGCGCTGCTGCGCATTCGAGGAGGTAATCGGGAGCAGAAGCTGCTGAGCCTGTTGATTTTTTCTTCCCTCTTTTTCGAATTTGCGGCATTAGCGGTCGGCCAGGCCGGCCTGCGGCTCAACAATCTGTTCTTGCTGCATATTTTTACCGTCATCGAGTTTGCTTTCTTGGTGCTCATTTTCCGACCCCACCTCCATCCAGTGATTAGTCGGCCAGCAGGTAATGGGATTATTGCAGCTTTCACTGTCTTTGCAATTATCAACAGCATATTTTTTGAGCCACTTACTCAGTTCAATGCTTTTGGTAGAGCTATAGAGGCGGTGGTGGTCATTTTTCTGGTGCTGCTTTGCTTCTCTCTATTGCTGAGGAGTTTGAAAATTCGACAGCCAGCGCAGTCGCCATTGATTTGGATCAGCATAGGTACCTTGATTTACTTTTCGGGCAGTCTGTTTGTTTTTATTTTTAGCAACTACGTGTTATCTTCTCCTAAGATGAGTGTTACCATTTGGGGTATTCATGCCTTCATAAGTATAGTTCTTAAACTCTTTTATACCATTGCGCTATGGGTCAGACCGAAGGAATAGGAATGTCGGTGTTATTAATTGCTGGGATCATTGGGATGCTGCTGTTGTCTATAGCGATTGTGTTCTTTTTTTTAATTTATCAAAAACGCTTGCTGGCACAGCAGGGGAAGTTGTTAAAATTAGAGGCGGAGCATCAAAAGCGTTTACTCAATGCCAGCTTGCAGGCACAGGAGGCGGAGCGCAAGCGCATTGCGGCCGATTTACACGACAGCGTCGGCAGCCTGCTGGCGGCGACCAAGATGTACGTCAAGCAGGTGAAGCCGGGGGAGCAAGAAGGCGTGGCCCATCGCGCCAAGGAGGAGGCCCTGAACTTGATCGAAGAAACCATCGTCAACATCCGCAGCATCACCCACAACCTGCTGCCTCCTAGTCTGGAACGCTTCGGACTAGTAGCCGCTGTCGAAGACCTCTGTAAGCGACTTGATGAGCTGAATCAGTTGAATATTCAATTTGAATACAATGAAGACCGCCGCATTCCTGTCGAGCAAGAAGTCGCTCTATACCGAATTGTCCAGGAATTACTCAACAACACGTTCAAACACGCGGCAGCTCAAGAAGTAGAGTTGAAACTAAACTATCAGCCCCAGAGTTTGCAGCTCACTTATCGGGATGACGGTAAAGGCATCGACTTCGACTGGGAGGAGCGTTTGCAAAAAGAAGCCTCCGGCATCGGGATGGGCCTAAAGAACATCGAGAGCCGCGTCAATTTCCTGAACGCCCATTTTTCCATCAATTCACAAACCAACAAAGGAACTCTTGTGCAGCTAGAAATGGCACTGCACGACACCAAATAACATCCGCTATGAATAATAATACCATTAAACTCGCCATCGTCGATGATCAAAAGCTATTTCTCAATGGCCTCAAATTCATCATCGAAACCTTTGAAGGGATCGAACTGATCATCGAGGCCCACGATGGAGAAGATTTTATCCAAAAAATCAAAGACAAAACGCCAGATGTCGTTCTGCTGGACCTTAAAATGCCCATCATGGACGGTGTAGAAACCACCAAATACCTCAAAGTGCATCACCCCGACATCAAAATTCTCCTGCTCACTATGTACAATGATGAACGTTTCATCACTCATCTGATGGAGTTAGGAGCTAATGGCTATCTGCTCAAAGATGAGGAACCCGAAATTGTAGAGGAAGCCATCCGGACGGTTGTGCAAAAAGGCTTTTATTTTAACGACTATGTCTCTAAAGCCTTGCTGACGGGCGTCAAAGTCAAAAATAATAAAGCCCTCCCCGGCTTCACCTCCAACGATAAGCTCAACCTCACCAAACGCGAACTCGAAGTCCTCCAACTCATCTGCCAGGAGCTGACCACCAGCGAAATTGCCCAAAAACTCTTCATCAGCATCCGTACGGTCGAAGGCCACCGCAAAAACCTGCTGGAAAAAACGGGCGTACGCAATATGGCCGGACTGGTGATTTATGCGATGAAGCATAAATTGATTAGTGTGGTGTAAAGAAAGCATCAGATTTCCTACCTTTGCCCCATGAAACATATAATTGCTCCTTCCATCCTGGCCGCCGATTTCAGCCAGCTGGCCAACGAAATTAGCATGGTTAACCTCAGTGAGGCTGATTGGCTGCACGTCGATATTATGGACGGCTCTTTTGTGCCCAATATCTCCTTCGGCTTTCCCATCCTCAAAGCCATCAAAAAGCTCTGCGAACGGCCGCTGGACGTCCACCTAATGATCGTCGAGCCGGAAAAGTACATCGAGCAATTCCGTGAGGCCGGCGCTGATGTGATTACCGTACACTACGAGACCTGCCCCCATCTGCATCGTACCATACAGCAGATCAAAGCCACCGGAGCCAAAGCCGGGGTGGCCCTCAACCCGCATACGCCCGTCAGTCTGCTGGAAGACATCCTCGAAGAGCTGGATTTGGTATGTTTGATGTCGGTTAACCCTGGTTTTGGAGGACAGAAGTTCATCTACCAGACGCTTTCGAAAGTCCGTAAGCTCTACGACAGAATTTCGGAGCGCAACCTCAAGGCTAAGATCGAGATCGATGGGGGAGTGGGCCTGCAAAACGCCGAAGCGTTGCTCAAGGCTGGAGCCCGCGTTTTGGTAGCGGGAAGCAGTATTTTCAAGGCAGAGCATCCTTTAGACGTCATTTCCCGTATGAAAAGCATTGGTCAGGATACTTTGATTGTCTAAGTGGCGTTTTTTCTGAGTAGTCTACATCTTCACGTTGGTTACTCGATGATCTACGAAAGGCCGTCGACCGTCCACCGTCAACCAAGCTGCCAAAGGCAGCCTACCGTCATAAATACTTCTTGATGAAAAAGACCTCTACCGCACTATTCTTACTGTTATTCACCCTCCTCGCTTCGGCCCAAACGGGCCGCAAGGCGACGCTCTTTGGAAAGGTCACCGATGCCGTGAGCGGCGAGCCGATTGAATTTGTTACTGTATACATTCAAAATACCAGCACGGCTACCGAAACCAAAGCCGATGGCTCCTATGTGCTCAATATTCCGGCCAATGATCGGATTACCCTCGTTTTTTCCAGAATTGGCTACAAAGAAACCTCCGCCAAGGTCAAGCCGCTCAGCCCCGGCATCCGGCGGCAGATCAACGCGGCCCTGGCCTCTACCGAGAGCGATGTGGTCGTTGAGGTGGTCGATAGCCAGATTGAGGATGCCGGCATTATCCGCGAGAATGTGACCGAGCTGAAACTGCTGCCTACTACCACCGGTAACCTCGAAAGTGTGCTGCCGCACATCGCCCTGGGGACCAACAGTGGTACGGGAGGCGAGCTGAGTTCGCAGTACCAAGTACGGGGAGGGAATTACGATGAGAACCTGGTCTATGTCAATGACTTTGAGATTTACCGCCCTCAACTGATTCGTACGGGGCAGCAGGAGGGCTTGACCTTCGCCAATATCGATCTGATCAGCAATCTGTCCTTCTCTTCGGGTGGATTTCAAGCCAAGTACGGCGATAAATTATCCTCGGTGCTGGACATCAAATACAAGCGGCCGGACTCCACCCGCGCCTCCGTCGGCGGTAGTTTCCTGGGGGGCTCGGCCCACATCGAAGGGAGTATCAAGACCGATAGCATCGGCTACCGCAAACTGCGCTACATGGTCGGTGCCCGCTACAAAACTACGCGTTACTTATTGGGTTCTCTGGACATCAAAGGGGAATACATCCCTAACTTTGCTGATGTTCAGACCTACATCACCTACGATATTAATCGCGACTGGCAGGTGGGCCTGCTGGGAAATTATAATACTAGTCGCTACGAGTTTATTCCTACCGAGCGCAGCACCGCGCTGGGCTTGGTCGACTTCGCCCTACAGCTCTTCTCGGTCTTCGAAGGCCGGGAGGTCAGTGATTTTACCACCTACATGGGCGGTGTTTCCTTCACCTATCTGCCCGATCGCAAGCGCAATCCCTTCTACCTCAAGTGGCTGGCCTCCTCCTATCAGAGCGACGAAAATGAGCGTTTTGATATTATTGGTCGCTATTTGCTGGGGCAGATCGACTCTGGTTTGGGCAGTGATGACTTCGGCGAGGTGGTCTCGGTGCTGGGAACAGGGACGCAGCAGCAGTTTGTGCGCAACTCCCTACGCTCCAATGTAACCAACATCTCGCATCGGGGGGGGCTGGAATTGCAGATCGATACGGACGATGATCAGAACGTCCGCAGTAACTTCATCCAATGGGGCTTTAAGTACCAGCGGGAGACGATTGATGATGAGATTAAGGAGTGGGAACGGCTGGACTCTGCGGGCTTTTCCCTCAATTATGATACCTCTCAGGTCCTGCTGCGCACCGTATTGAAGACAGAAAACAACCTGGAATCCAATCGCATCAGTGCATTTGTCCAGAACACCTACACGATCAGCGACACGATTCGAGAGATGAAATTCACCGCTGGAGTGCGCGCCTCTTACTGGGACCTCAACAAGGAGCTCATTGTTTCTCCACGGGCCCAATTGCTCTATAAGCCGCTGCGCTCCAAGCAGGACATTTCGTGGCGTTTGGCGGCAGGGATGTATTTCCAACCTCCCTTTTACCGCGAGCTGCGGGACCCTACGGGCGTTGTGAGTACGGATGTACAATCGCAAAAATCTGTTCATATCGTCGGGGGCTTCACCTGGGATTTCTACATGGGCCGTCGCAGCCCCACCAAGTTCCGACTCATCACCGAATTTTATTACAAGCACCTTTGGGATTTGGTCTCTTATGAAATTGATAATGTGCGGATTCGCTATTCTGGGGTCAACGATGCGAGTGGCTATGTGATGGGGCTGGATATGCGGATCAATGGTGAATTTGTGCCGGGGGCGGAGTCTTGGATCAACCTGTCCTTTCTTCGGGCTCGGGAGCGCCTGGACGGGGTGCAGCACCTGCGCCGCGACATCGGTGATACGGAGGCCCAGGAGGTCCGCGATGCGCCTCGCCCGACAGACCGCCTGATGACGCTTTCGATGTTTTTCCAGGATTATTTACCCAAAAACGAAAACATCAAGATGCACCTCAACTTCACCGTTGGTACGGGCTTGCCTTACGGTTTGCTGGGCAACAATGAGGTGTTCCGCAATACCTATCGCTTTTCGGCCTACCATCGGGTGGATATTGGCTTTTCGATTCAAATGTGGAAGCGGGATTGGCTGAGTCGTCGCCCCAATCATCCGCTGCGCTTTACCCGCAGCAGCTGGTTGAGCCTGGAAGTGTTTAATCTGATGAGGGTTTCCAATGTGGCCTCCAATACCTGGATCAAGACCATTTTTAATACCCAATACGCAGTACCGAATTTTCTGACTTCCCGCCGGATTAATCTGCGGTTGAAGTTTGATTTTTAACCCTTTTTACCAAACGAACAGGCCTGCTTATGACGGAAGAAAAACGTCGACTCCTCAGTCCTTTCGAAAAGCTGATGCTGGTGGCCGCCATCGCTTTGATTGCCTATATCGTCTATCAGAATGATGATCTGGATGTGTTGAAACGTTCGGAGCACATTGAGATCATCGACAAGCCTCATTCGAAGGAGCAGGAAAATTCGCTTCCTCGATCCTACCAATTAGATGAGGAAGCCCGTATTGAGAAGGCCCTGGAAGAGCTGGCCCGTCAGTTTTCCGGTGAGACGGCGGCGGCGGGCAATCAGTGGGACAATATGGCCATCAGCACCGACGAAAGCTACTACTACGAGGGGGTAAAACAGCGCTACGGTTGGGATGATCGGCTGGAACAGACGGCGGATTGGCTGAAGGTATTACAAGCTTCTCATCGCACCTACAAGCGCCTGCAAGCTGTTTTTGGGGAGGCCAGCGGAAAAATTGGTGCAGAAATTGAGGCAGATGACGTAGACCAACTCCTGCGCAATAAATCCTCCGCCAATCAAGTTTATGATCGCATAGCGCAAGTTTTTGATATTCCTCCAACTAAGATTCAGTCGTTTGCCGACAAAGGGCGAAATGCTTTGAGCGATTGGGCAGAATTTATTGAGGAAAATCAGTCAAAAAAGTAAAAAAAGCCTATTTTTGGTATTAAAGAACAAGAAAACTAGGACACTCACCAAAGCAAGATAAACCTCGTTCGTGTCCCCGCAAGGTAGATGTCAGGCTACTTTGCATGGTAAAAAACCCTTTTTATTAGTTCTTATCCCTGGTTGCTTATTATTTCAGGTCTTAAAAATGTTATCTTTTTTGAGGCTTTGACTTATGGTAGTAAGGTATATAGTTGTCTTTAATACTGTGTATCGATCTAGCGGATACTATTTTTTTGAGAAACAACCCATTACAATGAATCTAAAGGCTGTACTATCCACTGCTTTTCTTCTACTGTGTTTTTTAACCAACACCACAACACTGTCGGCCCAGCACGTTCATGGCCCAGAGTGTAAATTTGATCAGATTCACAATGATCTCGCCGACGAATTTCCCAACATTAAAGCGCAAATGGAGCATTTTCGCCGTCGCGTGATTCCCAAGTTGGCCCAAATGAATACCAAAACCAACAGCCGGGGTTTCAATACTTTGTACATCCCCGTTGTGGTTCATGTGATTCACCAGGCTGGGGAAGCTGTTGGGCAGGGGGCGAACCTCTCTGCGGAACGGATTCAGGCTCAAATCGATGTGTTGAACGAAGATTTTTCGGCGACCAACGCAGGATTCAGCGAAACTCCGGCCCGCTGGCAAGGGATCATCGAGAATCCCGATATTCAGTTCTGCCTGGCCGCTATTGATCCCAGCGGAAATCCTACCGACGGGATTACTCGCCATGTCTACTCTAATAATAGTGATTCCTACGTCCGCAATACCATTAAGCCGGCAACCTGGTGGGACTCGGACCTCTACTACAATATTTGGACCCTCGCTATTCCGGGAACGACCTCCGGAGGAGGAACCACGGGGTATGCTTACATTCCTTATCCTGGGACCATCGGTAGATCGATTGATGGTTCAGTTGTAGACTGGCGTTGGTTCGGTGGGCCTGGCTTTGGACAGTCGGGTTATCGCACCCTCACCCACGAGGTAGGCCACTCTTTTGGTCTTTTCCATCCTTTTCAAGGGGAAAGTTGTAGTGATGATGATGGCATTTCCGATACGCCTAATCAGGCTGGTCCGACTTCTGACTATACTTCGCAGGGCTGTAATGGTGGCTTTTTCACTGGCCCTATGAGCTGTGGCGAAGAGCATATGTACGTCAACTATATGGATTATTCGCGCAGCAGTTGTAAGACCTCTTTTTCTACAGAACAAGTCAACGTTATGCGTGCGGTACTGCAAGGGATGGCCGCACCATATGGCTTTGGAAGCCGCGAGAGCCTGGCCAACAACGCTCTTGCCGTTTGTACCTTTTTCGATAACGATGCCAGCATCAGTGAGGTACAATCTCCTACCGGCCCTATTTGCGACAATAATGAAATTGCCCCCGAGGTTACCCTGACCAACTTGGGCATCACCGAACTGACCACCGTCAAGATCAGATATACCGTCGATGGTGGCGCGCCCATCGAGACCATCTGGATCGATATGCTAGAACCTGGAGAATCTCAGCAAGTCACGCTCAACCCTTTTACGCCACCTTCCAGTAATTTCCAGCTGACCTTCTACACCACCGAGCCTAACGGCGTCGTTGATGAGCAACCCATCAATGATACCATCAGAAATAATATCAATGTCACCGTTCCAGCCCCCTTACCACTTTCCGAAGACTTTGCCGACGCCAATTTCGATCCTACTTTGAACGGCATTTACATCGTCGACCCCGATGCCGATGGCAACACCTGGGAGCGCGAAGGCTTCCACTCGGCCTATTTTATCGGCAATGGCTCCGCCTCTTTTGATAATTACTCGGCTCCTCCTTCCATTCGAGGCAGATCGGATTACTTGATCACGCCGACCTATGACTTCAGTACCGTCAGCAATGCCAGCCTCCTCTTCGACGTGGCTTACGCCCCCTACATCGATCCTTCGGGCAACACCGGCTATGATACCCTCGCCGTGGTCATCTCTACCGATTGCGGGGTCAATTTCGATCAGGTTGTTTACAAAAAAGGAGGAGATGAGCTGGCTACCGATGCTGGTCGGGCCAACTATTTCTCGCCCGGCCCTAACGACTGGCGCCAGGATACTGTCGATCTGAGTGCCTACGACGGCATCCCCAATGTAACGCTTGCCTTTGTCAATATCTCTGATTACGGTAATCGAATGCTGTTGGATAATATCAATGTATCGGTTTCTTGTAATGTGACTATAACGCCTAATGTGACCAATGAGCAATGCGACGCCACCTGTGATGGCAGGGTAGCCCTGGCCCTCTCTGGCGGCGAAACACCCTACGTTGTACAGTGGGATGCTAACGCTGGTTCCTCAAACAGCCCTTTACTCAGTGACCTGTGCCCCGGCGATTATACCGTTACCGTCACTGATCAAAAGAGCTGTTCTGCCGAGATGACCATTACCATCTCTGCCGCCTCCAGCCTCGACTTGACCGCGTCTCCGACCATGCTGAATTGCAACGGCGACACGGACGGAAGCCTGACCGTCGCTGCCAGCGGCGGCAATGTCGTTACGGATTATCAGTACCTGTGGAGTGATCCGATGGGCCAGACGGCGGCGGCGGCAACGGGCCTGGTGGCGGGTACTTATACCGTTACGGTTACGGATGATAATGATTGCAGCAGTACGGTAGAAGTGGAAGTCATGGAGCCTCCAACCTTGGACCTGATGATCGATGGCGAAAATTTGGCTTGTAATGGTGATGGCAACGGTACGGCTACGGTCAATCCTAGTGGCGGGACTGTAGCAAGTGATTATACCTACTTGTGGAGCGATGCGGATGCACAGACTACGGCGACGGCAACGGGCCTGAGCGGTGGTACTTACACCGTCACGGTGACCGATGACAACAACTGCTCTGGGGAGATCAATGTGACCATCGAAGAGCCCATTTTGTTGGAGGTGAGTATGAACCATACTGATCTGAACTGCGCCGGAGATACCGACGGTACGGCGACGGTTAGTGCGACTGGGGGAAGTGTCACTACTGATTACACCTATCTGTGGAATGATGCCAATGCACAAACTTCCGCCACTGCAACAGGGCTTACCGCCGGTACTTATACCGTTACGGTGACGGATGATAACAACTGCTCAACAGAAATCAACGTTACCATCGACCAACCTGCCGCCATCGACTTATCTGGAATGTCTAGTGATGTAAGTTGTAGTGGAGCGATGGATGGTACGGTGACAGTGACGGCCAGCGGCGGTACGGTAGCGGGAGACTATACCTATTTGTGGAGTGATGGAGATGCACAGACGACGGCGACGGCCATCGGCCTCAATGCGGGTACTTATACTGTTACTGTTACCGATGACAATGGTTGCTCCCAGCAAATGGATGTTACGGTAACTGCTGCGGTAAGTATTGATGCGACAGCGACAGCTACGGAGCTGGATTGTAATGGCGATAGTGATGCCGCTGCTTCGGTGTCGGCCTCTGGTGGTACGGGCTCGCTACGCTATTTATGGAGTGTCAATGCACAAACGACAGAAAATATTACCGGCTTGGGAGCCGGTACTTACACTGTAACCGTGTTTGATGCCAATGATTGCTCCGTAGTAGAGGAAGTAACGATTATAGAACCTACAGCTGTCGAGGCTTCGGCTCTGGCCGACGATGCCAGCTGTTTTAATGCTGTGGACGGTTCCGCAGAGGTGACTGCCCAAGGCGGCACTGGGCCTTACACATATGATATTGGGGGAGGGAGTACCATGAATTCCTCGTTCTCTGCTTTGCAGGCGGGCTCCTACGTGGTCACCATCACGGATGCCCGACAATGTACCCAGATAGCCGCGTTCATTATTGACCAGCCAGATGAGCTGACCGCAAGCGAACAAGTTACTCAGCCGCGCTGCGCCGACGATCTGGGGAGTATTACCCTCAGCGCCGCAGGCGGTACGGTGCCTTATTCCTATAACATCGGTGGTGGAGCAAGCAATGATCCCGAGTTCTCTGGCTTGGCCGCTGGTACCTATACCCTGACCGTCACCGATGTCAATGGTTGTACCTTCACCACCCAGACGGAGATAATTAGCCCCGACGAACTGGAACTGGACCTCAGCTCGACCCCCATCTCCTGCGCGGGAGATGCCAATGGTAGTGCTACCGTCATGGTCACCGGCGGTACCGTGGCCAACGATTATCAATACCGATGGAGCGACGGCAACTTGCAATCATCAGCGACCGCCACCGGCCTCCAAGCTGGTGTCTACACCGTCGTAGTTAGTGATGATAATGGTTGTACTACCATAGGAACGGTCACAGTAAACGGTCCTTCTGAATTAACCGTATCGACCACTTCTACCGACGAAACAACGGTAGGCGGAATGGACGGCACCGCTACCGCCAGCCCCACCGGCGGTACCGCTCCCTATCAATACCTATGGAGCGATCCGCTGGGCCAGATGACTCCAATAGCCAACGGTCTAGCCCCCGGTAGCTACACCGTCACCATTACCGATAATAATCAATGTACGACCACTAGTACTGTATCCATCAACTCCTTCAACTGCGGTAATTTTGGACTAGAATTATCGTCCAGTGAACCCCTTTGTAACGACACCCAGGACGGCAGTATTACCGTTGATCCTCAAAACGGCAACGATCCCTACGATTACGATTGGAGTGTAGCAGGGGCAAGCGGCGCAACGGCCAATGGCCTGGGCGCGGGTACCTATACGGTTACCGTCACTGATCAAAGCGGCTGTTCAATTATTGAAGAAGTTACCTTAACCTCTCCGCCGCCAATCGAAATCAACGTGACTGGAACCCCCGAAACGGTAGCCGGTGCCAACGACGGCACCGCAACGGCTAATGTAAGCGGTGGAACACCTTTTTATAGTTATCAATGGAATGATCCCCTATTCCAAACGACACAAACCGCTACGGGCCTGGCCCCTGGAACTTATTTCGTGGTGGTGGTGGACGATAATAATTGCGCACAAAACCAGGTCATTATCATTGATGCCGGTGCAGTCAATTGTAGTGGCTTCGAAGCGGATACGGAGCAAGAAAACGCCAGCTGTAACGGTGCCAATGATGGAAGTATTATCGTCATTCCGAGCGGTGGGACTGACCCTTACCAGTACAATTGGAGCACTAGTAATCCTAATAGCCCAACGGCGACGGGACTAAGTGCCGGCACTTACACCGTAACAATTACCGATGAAAATGACTGTCTGGTTATAGAAACAGTTACCATAGATGAGCCATCTGCTATTGACATTGGTATCTCCAGTACTGATGAGACGGTAGCCGGTAATAATGATGGAACGGCCACCGCCAATCCAAACGGTGGTACCGGCAACTTCGGCTATCAATGGAGCGATCCAGCTATGCAGACCACTCAGACAGCTACCGGCCTGGCTCCCGGCACCTACACCGTTACAGTAAGCGATCAAAACAACTGTACGGCGACAACAACCGTGATCATCAATGCGGGTGGGGTTAATTGCAACACCTTGGAAGCAGATACAGAGTCCGTACCAGTAAGCTGTTTCGATGAAAGCGATGGCAGCATCAGCGTCTTCCCTTCAGGGGGTAATGATCCTTATCAATACAATTGGAGTGTGAGTAACCCCAACAGCTCAACGGCCAATGGCCTGAGCGCGGGCACCTATACCGTGACCATCACCGATGCCAATGATTGTATCATCATAGAAACCATCACCGTTGGCCAACCGCCTCTGCTTGTCGTGGGTGCAATCAGCACTGACGAAACCTCCGCGGGAAGCAACGACGGTACGGCAACTGCCGTCGCTACTGGCGGCACCGGAATGCTCAGCTACCAATGGAGCGATCCCGCTATGCAGACGACGCAGGTGGCTACCGGCCTCGCTCCCGGTACTTACACCGTTACGGTAACGGATGAAAATGACTGTGCATCTTCCTTTTCTGTCACGGTGAATCCCGGAGGCAATAGCTGTGCTGGGTTTAGTGGTGCTATACAGTCGGAAGATGCCCTTTGTAATGGCGGTGCTGACGGTACGGCAACGGCGATTGGCAGCGGCGGCCAGGCTCCCTATCAATACCTTTGGAGCAATCAGCAGTCCGCCCCAACCATTACGGGCTTGAGCTCAGGCATCTATGTGGTGACTATCACCGACGATAATGGCTGCTCTACTATCCAAGAAACAATGATTGATGAGCCGCTAGCCATCAATATGGCCGTCAATAGTACCGATGAAACCAATGCTGGTGCCAACGATGGTACGGCCGCTGTTATCGCTGGCGGTGGCGTCGGAACATTGACTTACTTGTGGAGCAATGGCAGTCCCAACACCATCCTCAGCGGTTTGATGCCCGGCACCTACACCGTCACCGTTACCGATGGCAATGGCTGCACCAACAGCCAAAGCGTAGTTGTTAACCCTGGTGGGATCAACTGTAGTGGTTTTGAATCTGCCGCCATCGTAACGCCGGTGTCTTGTAATGGCGGCAGTGACGGTAGTGCTACGGCTAGTGGCAGCGGCGGAACGGCTCCCTACGGCTTCTCCTGGAGCAGTGGCCAGAGCAGTCCGAGCTTGCAAGGCTTGGCCGCGGGTACCTATACCGTCACCGTTTCCGACGATAATGGCTGCATCAGCATCGAAGAGATTGTCATCCAAGAGCCGCCGGCGCTCGGTATGACGACTACGAGTACAGAAGAGACCGGTAATGGCGCTAGTGATGGTACCGCGACGGCGACGGCCAGCGGTGGAACGCCGCCCTACAGCTTTGTTTGGAGTAATGGTATGATGGGAGGCATGATTACAGGGCTGGTGGCAGACACTTATACGGTCACCGTTACGGATGGCAATAACTGCTCGTCTACGATGGCGGTTGAGGTGAGCTTTGGTGGAGCCAACTGCGCGAGCTTCGGTACTGAGCTATTTACTGATCTGATCAGTTGTTTTGGTGGCAACGATGGAACGGCGACAGCCTCGGGCTTCGGTGGTACGGAGCCATACACCTACAGTTGGAGTAATAATCAAATGGGGTCAAGCATTAATGGCTTGATCGCAGGCACCTACACGGTCACGGTTACGGATGTAGATGGCTGTGTCAGTACAGAAACGATTACGGTTGAAGAGCCGGCTTTGATGGGCTTGCAATTGTCCGGTTTTGATGGCAATTGTGGAACCTTGGGCGCAGCGCAGTCGACTGTGACGGGCGGTACTTCGCCTTACACTTATGCTTGGAGCAACGGCGCTACGGGATCGGGGGCCAGTCAATTGGCCGCGGGTGTTTATGGCCTGACGGTTACGGATGCCAATGGTTGTACAGTCGCTAGCCAGGTGAGTGTAGAGACTAACGACGATGGGGTGGATGCGGATGGACTGGTTGGTCGGGTAACCTGCTTTGGCGACAGCGATGGTTTTATTGATCTGGAGATGCTGTCGGGCACACCGCCTTTTGTTTTTGAGTGGAATAATGGGGCGACGACGGAAGATCTCGATGATTTGGATGCCGGGATTTACACCGTCTTCATCACCGATGGCAATGATTGCTCGTATCTGACCACTTTTGTGGTGGGCGGACCTGTGGAAATGGGCATCGACTTTACCCAGCTTCCGCCGAGTAATGGCAACAATGGCCAGATCATCGCCAATGCCTATGGGGGTACGCCGCCGTATAGCTACAATTGGAGTACGGGGAGTACCAGCGTGGTGATCAATGACCTGTCTGTTGGCACCTACGCGGTGACGATCACCGATGCCAACGGCTGTACGTTCACCGACCAGACCGAACTGTTGCTAGTTGGCCTCGAAGAACTAACGTCTTTACGAGATTTCCAGCTCTATCCCAATCCTACCCGCGACGAGTTCCGACTCTTAGCGGAATTCAATGGGGTGGAAGATGTCGAAATCACCTTGTACAATATGGTTGGCCAGGAGGTGTACAGCAGCCGTGAGCGCAACCACCGGATTGATCGGTCGATCGATTTGCGCAATTTTGCTCAGGGCACTTATCTGCTTCGTCTGCGAACACCGGAGGGGCAGCTGGTCAAGAAGGTTGTGCGGATTGATTAAGTGCTTGTTTGAAATGCTAGGGGAAAGCCTGAAACTTGGTGGAGCTGAGTTTCAGGCTTTCCCTTTAAAGCTAAAACTATTGATGCAAAAACAACAGCATGGAAATCACCATCAGAAACTGGGAAAGGAAAGATGTAAAGCACCTCGTAAGATACGCCAATAATCGAAAGATCTGGGACAACCTTGCGGATGCCTTTCCCAGTCCCTATACCGAAGAGGATGCACTTGTGTTCCTCACCAAAGTGGCAAACGATCATCCAAGAAAAATTATGGCTATTGATTGCTGTTGATAATGAGCCGATTGGCTCAATAGGCATTTTCCCGGATGGGGATATACATCGGAAAAATGCGGCCATTGCCTATTGGATCGCTGAACCCTACTGGGGAAAAGGGATTACGACGCAGGCTGTAAAACTAATGATGGACTATGGCTTCGCTAATTTTCCCATAACAAGAATCTATGCAAAGCCATTTGGGTCCAACGAAGCCTCGCATAGGGTGCTAGAGAAGGCGGGTTTTGAAAAAGAGGTCTATAGCCTGTTCGTAGTACATCAAAAGAAGAAAGGAACAATCTTGACTTCAACACGGTTAATTCCTCTAAAAAAGTTATGTTACTTTACAGACCCGTCAATCAAGCAGAGCTTGATTTAATTATCAACGCGAAGTGGAAACAGTTTCCTCCTCGTTTAGCGGGGCAGCCCATCTTTTATCCGGTGCTCAATGAAGCCTATGCTGAGCAGATTACTCGCGAATGGAATGTACCGACCTACGGAATCGGTCATGTATTGAAATTTGAGGTGGCGGACGACTTTTTACAGCAGTACGAAGTACAAAAGGTCGGTTTAGATCATCACCTAGAATACTGGATTCCTGCTGAGGATTTGGACGCAATGAACAACCATATTGTCGGACAAATCGAATTAATTAGTACTTTTGAGTAAAATATGAGCCTGAGCGGAGTGCTTAACTCCACTCAGGCCCTTTCAAGCAGATGATATGCAGATTATTGGAAAACAAGTCGAGTTAGAAGTGACCAAGAAAGTAGACTTTGGCTACTACTTGGACGGCGGTCCTTACGGAGAAATTCTTTTGCCCAATCGCGAAGTAAAGACGGCGGCGGAAGCAGGGCAAGAAATGGAAGTTTTTATCTATTGTGATTCGGAGGATCGTTTGGTAGCTACCCAGCGACAGCCTCGGGCGAGGGTAGGGGAGTGTGCGTATTTAGAAGTGGTATCGGTCAATGAGTACGGCGCTTTTTTGGATTGGGGCTTGTTGAAGGATTTGTTTGTGCCTTTCCGGGAGCAGCAGGATCGGATGCAGGAGGGACAGTCTTATCTGGTGCGGGTGGATTTGGATGAGGCGACGGATCGTATCTTTGCTTCTTCTCGTTTGAAACGTTATTTGAAGAGCCAAAATGAGACCTTGGAGGAGGGGCAGGAGGTGCAGATTTTGATTGCCCAGCAGACGGATTTGGGCTACAAGGTTATTGTGGAGCATACGTATTGGGGGATGTTGTATCGGAATGAGATTTTTCAGCCATTGCGTAGGGGGGAAGCCCAGCGGGCGTATATCAAGCGGGTCAGAGAAGATGGTCTGCTGGATATTAGTTTGCAAAAGCAAGGGGCGGAGCAAATTCCGGAAGATGCTGCTCAGGTGCTGGCAGAGCTGAGGGCCCACGATGGCTTTCTGCCGCTCAATGATAAGAGCCAGCCCGAACAGATTTATAATCAGTTGGAAATGAGTAAAAAAGCGTTTAAAAAAGCGATTGGCAACCTCTACAAACAGCGCCTGATCACCATACAGCCTGAAGGCATCCGACTCGTCTAATCCCCCACTACCCAAACACGCTCAACAAGCGCAAGCGCCCCAAACTTCCTTATATGCCCGCACCGAGCCATCCCTAGACCGAAGGGCCAATATCCCCCGATAGGTGCGTCCACCACTATCATTCTTCCCATCCACCTTCCCCGTCAGGATACACTCGTACCGGTCGTTAGAAAAATACAGCTGCATCGGAATCCCCTGCTCCCCTCGCTTACGCGCTGCCTTGGCCATCTGCAACGCCTCCTCGCACATGCTCCCGATCTCCCCCCGGTGGCCCATCCCAATCTGACCATTATTTTTAACCGAAATTTCCTTCGGCATCTCCTCCATCAGCAAAAGCGCCTGAATGAGCATATTCCGGTTGTCCTCATACTCCCCCATCTCCACTTCTTGATCAAAAAATAAATCTTTTCCTCTTTCATTCAACACAATCCAAGGCTCCTCATAAGCCCTCCGGGATAATTCCGACCGCCGGCTGCGATGGTTACCCTTCAATAGGATAAGCTCCCCTTTGAATTTCACGCAGGCATGGTCTTGGGCATTGCTAATGAATACATCTAGCTTGTAATTATTCTTATCCGGACGGTAACTGCAAGAACAGCCATCACCATCAGAGATCGTTTTGGGCCAATCTGCAAAAGCAACCGCCTCTAATTCCAATAGATCAGGCTGTAGCTGTTGGAGCTGAGCAGTACTCAATTCCTCCACGTTAAACTCCCCTTTAGCCTGCAAAGGCTTGGATTTTAGCTGCATATAATGCTTCTTGAAAGGCTGCGAGCGGCGGTAGACCTTAGCTGCTTCTAGATCGTACACCTTTTCAGTGAGCAGCAAGGCCGGATCTGTCTCATACTGTAATGCTCGGAATTTGAGAAGTTGAAACTGTTGATCCATCAGCTTATAGCTGCGACTGTAGCCATATTCGCCAACATCCGTCTGGCTGATTTCGAGGATTTGCTGGCCATCAAGGGAGGCGTAAATCTGGGTATTATTTTCCGCATCGCCGCCGCTTTGATCTTGATTGGACAGCCGAGTCCATCGGGCCAGGTTGAAGTTCCCGAAATGAGGGAAGCGGATGTGGGTGGCCTTGGTCAGCGCAGTACCTTTGTCTTCGCCCTTGCGCTTAACGGCACCGCGAAATACCCAGCCCGACTGCTTATCGGCCGTGATGACCTTGATCCAGGGTTCGTTGTAGGTGATGCCTCTGAGGGTTACTTCTTCCTTAAAATCAGTCTGCTGCCCCGTGTAAATTAAAGGCTCACTTTCTTTGACCTGCGCAACAATTTCTGCCGAAGTTTTGGGTGCAGCGCGAACATTGAGGTTGTTGACCCAGGAAAATACCAGCTCTTGACGGGCCAAGGGCTGCTGTCCAGAAGCTGAGGGTGGAGTTGTACTGCTGCTGTCCGTTTCCGTATTGTCCGCCAAAGGCGTCGCCGTTTCAGGAGCCGCTGCTGCGGTCTCAGCGGAGTCTTTAGTAGTGGAGTCAGAAGAATTGTTACAAGCTGTAAAAAGAAGGAATAGCAATAGAATAGAGCAGAGTGAGTAGTGCATTGTTTGGACATTTTGGTGTCCAAGAATAAGAAAAAAAAAGTTCCTATACCAATTAACAGCATAGGAACGATGAGAGAAAGGAAACTTACTATCTTTATTAGCTAATAGGGCATTGCATTAGAATTGCAATATTCGGCGGACATCGTCCTCTGTTTCGATCGCTTTGTCCACCACGTTGAGAACAAAAGTGTAGTCATCTTTATCTTTGTTGATGCGCTTGAATTCTTCAGGACGGAAAACTGCCAGTTTGTTTTCCTTCGTCACCAACCAAAGTATATTATCAGCAGTATTGCTGTAGACCACATTCGTACCCTTGCCTGTGTAGAGGCGGGATACCGTATTGAAATCTTTATTGACTAAGTATGCGGTATGATGTGCGTATTCATTAGACTCATCGTCGATGAATTCGCCTTTTACTCTAACCATAAAAGGAGGCAGGGGGCGGTCACAATTCCAGACACCTAAGTTGCTGACTCTAAAGCGATTCAGTACTTTTTGGCGGATAACAGCATCTGTAGCTGCTACATCTTGACCGTTTTCACGCAGGGCTTTGATTTGTTGATCAAATTCCAATTCCGCGATCGCTCTTTCCTTCGCCAGGCGCTCTTCCAGCACCTGCTTCTGATCGGCCAGTTGCTCTTCGCGTTCCGCCAACTGCCGCTCGTATTCTTTGAAAGTAGCGTTAAATTTCGCCATTGCATTGTCATAATCCTCTCCCATCAAGACTGGATTGACGGTGACTTTCATTTCGTTATTGCCGTTGATGAGGGTCAATTCATAGTCTCGCTCGTTGAGCTGACGCAGTTTCATGTCATCCCAATCAATGCCGGCTGCTGCTTGTCGGTTGAAATCAGCATTGCTGGCTGCAATCTGCCATATGGTATTTTCATATTGTCTGCGAAGATCAGTGAGCGCAGCTTGCGCTTGGTCAATGTTAGCTCTTTCTTCCTGTGTCACATCTTCACTGTAAACGATCTGATCTTCGGAAAAGCTAAAGTTAAAAACCGGAGCACTGGCATCCGCTCTTTGGGGGCGAACCGGAGCTACAGGCTTGGGAATGGTCGCCTCAATCGCCGCCAGTTCCTTAGCCTCAATGCGCTGAATACGAGCCAGTTCCCCATCCAATTTGCGCTGGATGCTCGCTTCGTTGTCAGTTGATTCAGCAAGGTCTTCTTCTTCAAGTAAAGAAATATCATCTACGCCATCGTACACCCAGTTGCGGCGTTCTGTATCTAAGCGATAGATATTGTAAGCTGGAACCCTGCCCCGATTAGCTGCCGGAACGACAATTTCGGAAACCAGTTCTACATCAATCTTCTTTCCAGGAGCCACATTAAGGCGCTGGCCATTTTGCTCGGCATAAATTTCAACCATCCCCGCAGATTCCAACTGGTACTTGATACCCGCAGAATCATACTCCATCGGAATACCAGAGAGGAAAAAATCAACAAAATCGTGAAATTCGCGGTAGCGGATGCTGACATCTCCCTGCACCGTCTGCCCTTTAGCGTCGATAAAAGCGGCAGGAGGGACAATCAAGCGTGATCCGTTTTCATATTCATAGACTCCTCCTTTCGTTGCACTAAGCTTTTCGCTAGCAAAAGTAGGTTGTACTGCAGGAATCGGTGGATTGATATAAGGAAGCGTTGCCAAATATTCAGTAGTTGTCATCTCCGGTCCACTTGGACTGATGACGGTAGTGTAGACCATAAAACCAATCAAACAAGCTGCAACAGCGCCGCCCGCATAATAGAGCCAGCGTACCTTGGAGGGGGCTTTTGGGGGCGGGTTATCGGCAAATTGGCCCAGTAAGGCATCAAAATCCATGTGCTTTTCGATCTGCTGACCGGAAGGTTCTTTAGGATTAAGATTTATATTGTAATTATTTAATTTCATAATTCGCCATTTATTGGATCAGGGACTATTTTAGTTTTCAGTGGTGGGGGCGGCTGCCTATCGGGCTTGCCCTTGTTGGCTTTTTGCGATGATAATTTTTCTAAGTTTCTCCAGGATGCGATAAGTTTTCACCTTCGCATTGCTTTCCGTAATGTTAAGTATGTCTGCAATTTCCTTAAATGGGCGTTGTTCGAAGAAGCGCATTTCAATCAGCTGCACATCCGTCTCTTTCAGTTCATCTAGTGCGTGAATCAGTGCGTTGCGATAATTTTGATGGTCGGTTTCTTCCATCTTATCGATCAGGTCACCGAGCTGATGTTCTTCCAGGCTGATCACCCGGTTTTTCTGTACGTTGCGGTAATGCTGAGCGACTTCATTACTCGCGATCCGGTAAAGCCAGGCGGAGAAAGGCACTCCTTTAAACTGATAGCGATTCAGCTGTTGGAGGGATTTCAAAAACACTTTTGAGCAAATCTCGGCCGTTAGGCTTTCGTCGGTTGTCCGACGGAAAATGTATTTAAAAATAGGCTCGTAATAGCGATTGTATAGCGGTCTGAATTTAGCTGGATTGTTCTTGGCTTCCTGAATAATCGCCCATTCCTCCTGCATCAGCTCATTGGAAACACTCTTTTTGTAGGAATCCATTCGCACTGGATTTTTTACAAGGGTACGACTAATTTGTAAATTGGAAAACATTTATATCTCAATTTTTTATGAATTGAGTTGAAACGCCAGAATAACAATCCATTTCAATCTAAAATCTGGCTGTTGCTGACCTGAAAATAAGCCTACATCCACAGCCGAACGATTAAGTTCAGGCTGTGGAGGTATAGGCTATCAGCTAATCGCCATAAAGACCGTTTCACCATCATAATGCGAGGGAACATAAAAAGATACAGGTGGAGGGAAAATATTTTTAAATTTTTTAATTTAATATTTGTTTTTAATGGAAAACGCCTTTGGCGTTGGGTTGACGGTGGACACCTGCGGTGTTTTGGTTGACGATAGACGGCCGGCCGGGCAGACGGCTAGACGTAGTGGGTTGTAGTAGGACGCGGGAATAGGCTTATCTATAAGTTATCGTATCTTGCCTTTATTGGTAACAAAAGAATTGACTTTGGAAAAACGTGCATCGCTCTCCTCTTGCCGTCGCTATCGTTATGCCCTCTTTCGCCATTGGGAAGACCGTCTCCCTGGGGTACTATTCGTAGGACTCAACCCCTCTTCGGCTGATGAGGAGCAGGACGACCCGACGCTGCGGCGTTGCATTCGCTACGCTCAGGCTTGGGGCTACGGGCACCTTTGTATGGTCAATCTCTACGCCTTTCGCCATCCCTCGCCCAAGGGGCTATTTAAGGCTGCTGATCCTATTGGGCCAGAGAATGAACAGCATTTACGTCGCTACCTGTCGCAGTACCTCGATTGTGTACTGATCTGGGGAAACCACGGAGCAAAAAACGACAGATATTTGGAGGTCTTGAAACTTATTGAAAAGCCGCTCTGTTTGAAAATCAATAAAAACGGACAACCGGCTCACCCGCTCTATCTCAAGGGCGGGCTTCGCCCTCAACCTTACAATTATGAACCTCCTCATCAATGACGCCATCACCCTAACACCTTTCTCGACAGCTGATGTGCCTAATATGGTTAAATACCTCAATGATGAAGAGGTGTATAATAATACCCTTAAAATTCCTAAGAACTACGGCGAAAGAGACGCCCACGCCTTTTTGAAGATGGTGGAGGAGCGTCAGCAGCGGGCTGGGCAGCAAACCGAGTGGAGTATCCGCCATCGGGAGGAGGGGCTGATTGGAGGGATTGGGCGGATGATCTTGTACGGGGTGGAGGCGCATAAGGATGAGATTGGCTATTGGCTGGCGAAGCCTTTTCGACGGCAAGGGATCATGAGTGCGGTGGTGCAGCGGTTTTCTGATTTTTGTATACAAGAGCGGAAGCTGGCCCGGGTGGAGGCCAGGGCCTTTAGCCACAATGTTGGTTCGCGCAAGGTGCTGGAGCGGGCGGGCTTTCGTCAGGAAGGATATATGAATAAGTGCGAATACAAAAACGGCGTTTTCATCGATTGCTACCTGTACGCTAGAATCGCCGGACTGCCCACAAAGGGGAATTAAAACCTCGTTAAAATATTGTGTATCTGCTGCGAAAAACTTATCTTAGTAATTCAGTTTAAATAACTGCCTACCTCATCTCGCTTTACATACTTACTGGGAAACTACCAAGACCAACTCTAACTCGGCTCATAAGTGCTTCGGCATTTTAACAACAAAAACAGATAACACAATGCCCAGATGTGTGCTCTACATACTACTTTTATGTTGCCTAACGGCCTGCAACCGCCTGCCTGAAGTGGAGGGCAAATTGCACGCTCCTTATCAGCGCCACACGACCCAATGGGCCGATTCGATGCTGCTAGAGATGACAACGGACGAGAAAATTGGTCAGCTCCTCTTTTTGCAAACCGACCTGCGAGATACTACCCTTGAAGATTCTCTCTTTTATTGGACAAAAAATTACTATCTGGGCGGAGTCCTGCTAAAGCAACTTCCTGTAGGGCAATATGTCGATATTATGGACAGCCTACAGCGCAGTGCTGCCATTCCTCTGTTCAATGCTACTGATCAACAATTGGCGCTGAACAACCAATTCAGCGATGCTGTTCAGCTGCCCTTACCAGCCACCACCAGTGCCATTTTTTCCGATAGTATTCAAACCCAGCTCAACCAACTTTATCTGCGTCAATGTCAGGCTTTAGGGATCAATTTCTCCTTCAGCCCTACCGTCAATTTTGCCCAACTACCTGGCGGGGCCTACGATATGAATACCTTTGAGAGCGATGAAGAATACATCATTCACCGTTCTTCCAAACGCCTACACCTGCTACAAGATCAAAAAATTATCGCCGTAGCCAGTAGCTTCCGGGATTTAGAATACCGACAGCCACAGGACAGCAGCACCTATGTCGACAGTATTTTGCATCGTTATTATAATCTGGTGCACAATGGCCTATCCGGGATGTTAGTTGATGAAAAAATTTATGCCATCGATACCTTCGATCAGCTGCCCCCTGAATTTGTATCGAACTACCTCGAACGGGAGCTGGAATTTGAAGGTCTACTAGTAGCGCAAGTGGATTCGCCGGCTACTGTAGATCGGTTGATTTATGCGGGGACGGATGTTTTTGTTGTAAAAAATAATCCTCGGAAGGTGGCGGAGCACCTGCGACGGTATGTCGAGGAAGGCCTGATTAGCAAAACGCAGCTGAATACCAGAGTGCGCAAAGTCTTGCTGGCCAAGTCCTGGATGGGGCTCGACAGCCTACGGCCCCAAGTCAATATCGCCGAGGCCGACCACCTCCTGCTCAACAAAGGGCTAGAGGAGCTGAGCCGCCAGCTCTATCAATCGGCGCTGACGCTGGTACAAAACCCCGATTCCCTGCTGCCACTGCGCCATATTCATCGCCAGCACCTCAAAGTCGCTACAGTCGGTTCGAATGCACAACGCAGCTTTCGCCGCTTCTTTGATAAATATGCCAGTGCTAAATATTACCGCTACGAGGAAGATGGAAAGGGACAATTGAAGCCTTTGAGCACCAAGCGTTTCAAGCGGGCAACTACCATCGTTACGCTGGATGGTATACAACTGGACTCAGTTCGTCATCGGGACTGGATTGCCTCTGTTAACGATTTGAGCCAGCGAGCGCCGGTCATCCTGGTCAACTTTGGTAATGCTTTTAATTTGCAACATTTCGATACTACTTTGACGATGGTGCAGGCCTTTGAGTCCAATACCCTCAATGAGTCGCTGGCTGTTCAGCTGCTTTTTGGTGCCGTTCAGGCGGAGGGCCGCCTGCCGCTGGCCTTGAACGAACAGCTACCCTACGGGCAAGCCGCCCCACCGACCCCATTGATCCGACTGGCCTACACCGTCCCCGAAGAAGTCGGCATCGCCTCCTACAAGCTGGTGGGCATCGACGCTGTATTCAAAAATGCCATTCAGTCGGGAGCGACCCCGGGCGGGCAGGTGCTAATCGCCAAATCCGGCAAGGTGATCTACCACAAAGCCTTCGGCCACCACAGCAACAACAAAAAGCAACCCGTCCAGCTTACCGACCTCTACGACCTGGCCTCCATTACCAAAGTAGCGGCGACAACCGTTGCGGCGATGAAGCTGTACGGCGATAAGCAATTCAAAATGAGCGATCGCTTCAGCAAGCATCTGGACGTCGACAAAAAATCAGACATTGGCAAGGTCACCTTCAAACAACTATTTACCCACCAATCGGGCCTACAACCCAATATGCCGATTGCGCCGTTCATCACGCTCAAGGATACCGTAGATATGGATTGTAATCCCTATTTCTGCAAAGTTCAGGGCGGTGATTTTCAGGTGCAAATCGCTGATTCGGTCTACATGGATACCCGCTGGGTCGATACCATCTGGCAGAACGTGCTAGACCTCTCTACGCGCCGTCGCAAGAGCTTCCGCTATTCGGATGTCAACTTCAACCTCATTCAATATTTTATTGAACGGGCTACCAAGCAAAAGATTGATGAATATGTGCAAGAGCAGTTTTATGAGCCTCTAAATCTGCGCTACACCACCTATAATCCATTGGAACAATTTGATCCAGAAAAAATTTGCCCTACTGCTGATGATCAACGCTGGCGCAAGCAACTGCTGGATGGCTATGTACACGATGAGTCGGCGGCCTTATTTGGTGGGGTAGGCGGCAATGCTGGGCTATTCTCCAATTCCGGTGATCTGGCCGTGATTTTTCAGATGCTGCTCAACGGTGGGCAATATGGTGGGGAGGAACTGCTCGATCCAGAAACGATTCAATTTTTCACGAAAAAAGGACACGGCAATCATCGCGGTCTTGGTTTTGATAAGCCCGCGAAGCGTCGGCGCGCCGTCCCCTCCTATGCTGCCAAGGCTTCACCCGCTTCTTATGGCCACACTGGCTTCACCGGTCCCTGCGTATGGGTCGACCCTGAGCACGAGTTGATTTACATCTTCATCGCCAACCGCGTTCATCCCGACCCCTTCAATCGCAAGCTGTTCCGCAAAAAAATTCGCAGTCGCATCCACAACATCGTCTACGAGGCATTCGACAGCCACCAGCCCTTCGTCATCGATCGCTCTGCGCCTCCGGTCGCCGGAGTCGAAGAGTTGCAAGCCGGGCTGTAGCGTTTATTTCACTTCCGCCGGAATCAGATTAGGGTAATCCGTAATAATGCCGTCTACCCCCTCGGCCACCAATCGCTTCATCACCTCCGGATCGTTCACCGTCCAGGGAATCAACTGCATCCCTTTATCGTGGATTTGCTGGATCAGCTCCTTATTGAGCAACATGTAATAAGGACTGTAAATCTCAGGAATGAAGCCCAGCTTCTCCAGGTTTTTATCCAGACTATCCAGGTTTTCGATAAGGTAGGCGATGGGCATCTCCTTATCCTGCTTTCTGATTTCTTGGAGGATATTGATGTCGAAAGATTGCAGATTCACCCGATCGTTAATGTCCAAAAGCTTAATTTCTTCCAGTACCAATTGCACAAACCGCTGCGGAGCCGGGCAAAGGCTGTCGTACCACTCCTCTTGACTTTTTAGCTCAATATTATAATGGGGGCGGGTCTGGCTATTCTTCTCGCAGTGCAGCTCCACATTGCTGACCATATCCATCAGCGAGGGCTTGTAGGTCGCCATTTTCTGCTGCTCCTCAAAGCGCTCATTACCCCGACTACCGCAGTCGTACTGCTTGATCGTCTCATAATCCATCTTGTAGATCAACAATTCCATCTGCTCGGCTTCCTCCACATTTCGCCCATCCGGAGGTTGGCAGATATGCGAACTCATCCAGGGCTCGTGCGAGACGATGGTTCGCCCATCTTGGGAAACGGCCAGGTCCAGCTCTAGCGTCGTTACATATTCCAGGGCTTTAATGAAGGCGGGGATGGTATTTTCGGGCAGGATGCCTCTGGCCCCGCGGTGGCCCTGCCAGTCAATAGGCTTTTTAATCGTCTGCGCCTTAGCGTCGTTAGCGTCGTTGTTGGTATGGGTCTCCATAGAATTGCAAGCAGTGAATAGGAATAATGGGGTCAAAAGTAAATACAAAGCTAGAAAACGGAGGTGCAAAGGAGATATTTTCATCACAAAACTAAATTGGTATGCGAAAAAGAGGGTTTAGATTCAATTCCTGTGGCGAAGATAGGGAAGGGGAGGGGAAGCTGGGGCAAGGGAGATATTAAATTTGGGATAAATATTTGAGGGGTAGAAAGGTCTATAAAAGGGAGTCAGTAAAAGGTGTCGAAATGGGGCCAATTGAGAGCTGGGCAGGATTTGGGGCTTTGTGGGAGGGTCCCAACCCACAGCCGCCACCGCCGGCATTCCCCTTCCTCTGGCCGAGCATACCTACAGCTCCGCCATTTCCTACCGCATTCGGAATGCCGCAAAGTCGCCAAAATCACCTCTCGTTTGGATCCTTTATTGAAAGGTGATCGAAACATAGACGGAGAAATGCGCTAAATTCCATAATAATCTGATTTTATCATATCTTATTTAATTTTAATGAGCTTGGTAAAGTGTTGGTTAAGAGGAGTTTAAGGGAGAAATATTTTTTTACTTATTTTAGGGAAAATGCTACGGTCATTGATTATTGCAATATCTTGAGCGCCCAAACCACAATCTTTGCACTATGAATGTTGCGATGTTTAGCACCAAGCCTTATGATCAGGAGTATTTCGAAGCGTACAATGAAGCCTACGGTTTTGCCATCACCTATTTTGAGACGCCGTTGAATAGTCATACCGTTAATTTGACCAGTGGCTTTGAGGCGGTTTGTGTCTTTGTGAATGATCGTATTGATGCGGAGACGATTGAGGCGATGGGGCGCAATGGCGTTCAATTGATTGCGTTGCGTTGTGCGGGGTTTAATAATGTTGATCTGCAAGCAGCGGAGCGGCAGCAAATTAAGGTGGTGAGGGTACCTGCTTATTCTCCTGAGGCGGTGGCGGAACATTCGATCGCTTTGATTCTGACCCTCAATCGGAAGACCCATAAAGCCTACAATAGGATACGAGAGGGGAATTTTTCTTTGCATAAGCTGATTGGGTTCAACCTTCACCAAAAGACGGTTGGTGTGATTGGGACGGGGAAAATTGGGGCGGCCTTTTGTCGAATCCTCAAAGGCTTTGGTTGCCGGATTATTGCCTACGATAAATTCGAGTCTAATGAGTTGTTGGGGATGGGGGTGCAATACCGACCTTTAAATACCGTTTTTGAACAGTCGGATATTCTCTCGTTACACTGCCCCTTGACCGAAGACACCAAGTATATAGTCAATGAGTCATCCATCGGGCGAATGAAGAAAGGAGTGATGATCATCAATACTAGTAGGGGAGCATTGATTAAAACGGAGGACGTAATCGAGGGTTTGATTAGCCAAAAAATCGGTTATCTGGGTATTGATGTGTATGAGCAAGAGGAGAATCTCTTCTTCAAGGATTTATCCGAAAGCATCATTCAAGACGAATTTATATTGAGGCTCAACAGTTTTCCCAATGTGCTGATTACTTCCCATCAGGCCTTCTTTACCCGGGAGGCGATGGCGGAAATCACCACGACAACCCTAGAAAATATAAATGCCTTTCATCGAGGAGAAGAATTGCTCAATGCACTGGCATATATAAATCTTTAAAAATATGTACCTTTGGCTGTCCCGATTGGGGATGCAAAAAATCTATAAAAGCTTTTTATGAATGTTCTACTCAAAAAGGGCCTTCCGCATATTTTGGCTGGATTCGCCTTTTTGCTGATTTCTGCGCTTTATTTTCTTCCGCAGTTACAAGGCGAGGTCATCAATCAAACGGATATTACTTCTCACCGGGGGATGTCGCAGGAGATTAAGGAGTACCACGAAACAACGGGCAAAATTTCCTGGTGGACCAACTCCATGTTCGGAGGAATGCCAGCATATCAGACGATTTCCTGGCAACCTGGCAATAAGCTCAAATACATCGAACAAGCTTCCCATCTCTTCATATCGCGCCCCATCGGCTATTTTTTCTGCGCCATGCTTTCTTTTTACATCCTCATGATCGTAATGGGGGTGAACCACTGGCTGGCGGCCATTGGGGCTATCGCCTTCGGACTAACCACCAACAGCATAGTGCTCTTCGAGGCCGGGCATACTTCCAAGATGCGGGTCATCAATTACTTCCCCATCGTCGTTGCTGGGGTGATCATGGCTTATCGAGGACGACACCTGCTGGGGGGACTGCTCTTTTCGGTCGGGATAGGCGTCAGCCTGTACGCCAATCACGTGCAGATGGTCTACTACCTGTTTATGGTGATGAGTATTTACTTCATTGTTCAGCTGATCAAGGCCGCCCGGGAGCAGCAGCTGCCGGATTTTATGAAGGCTACGGGCGTACTGGCGGTGGCGGGATTGCTAGCCGTAGGCTCTTCGGCGGGGAAGCTGTGGACGACTTATGAGTATGGGCAGGATACGATGCGAGGGAAGCCAATTTTGGCCAGTACGGGGAAAGCCCCTACGAGCAGTAGCGAGACCGATGGCTTGGAGTGGAGTTATGCTACGCGATGGAGTAATGACTGGCTGGATGTAACTGCGGCGATGATCCCCGGCGTTACTGGTGGGAGTGCTCAGGAGCCAGTTACAAGCACCTCCGCTACCTATAAAGAACTCACTAGAAGAGGTATTCGACTGGGAAGCACTGCTCGAGCACCGCTCTACTGGGGACCGATGCCTGTTACCAGTGGACCGGCCTATTTTGGTGCAATTATTTGCTTTTTGTTTGTTTTGGGAATGTTGCTGGTAAAAGGACCGATAAGGTGGTGGCTGGGTATTGCAGTTTTGCTGACTGTCTTGATGTCTTTGGGTAAGAATTTCTCGGTGATGAATCGCCTTTTGTTTGATTATTTCCCTCTGTACTCCAAATTCAGAGCGCCGAGTTCTGTTATGGGGGTTACCGGGTTTTTGGTGACCATCATGGCGGTACTGGGCTTGCACGAGTTGGCAAAGAGTAAAAATAGAGAAGCCCTGGCTCTGCGGCCGTTGATGATCGCCGGAGGCATTACGGGGGCCATCTGTCTGTTTTTTGCTTTGATGGGGCCTTCGTTCTTCGACTTTGTGACCGAAAATGACAAAGACTATCAACAGGCGGGATACAATGTCGCCGCCCTCCGTACCGACCGCGCCGCTCTGATGAGCAGCGATGCTTGGCGCTCTCTGATCCTCATCGCGCTGGCCGTCGGCCTGACCTGGGCTTTTATCAAGGAGAAGGTAAAAATGCCGATCCTGATGGGAGGGCTGGCCCTGCTGGTGGCTGGAGATTTGTGGACCGTGAATCGCCGCTATGTAAACACCGATAGCTTTGAACCTAAAGCCCGCTACGCCAATAACTTTAGACCTCGGCCGGTAGATACGCAAATTTTGCAGGACAAAGACCCTCATTATCGAGTACTGGACATCAACGGGTTCCAAAATTCGAGTGCCTCTTATTACCACAAAACCATCGGTGGTTATCACCCCGCCAAGTTGCAGCGCTATCAGGATTTGATTGACTACCACATCGGCAAGAACAACCAGCAGGTGCTCAATATGCTGAATACCAAGTATATCATTGCTCAGGACAAGGCCCAGCGCAATCCAGGAGCGATGGGCAATGCCTGGTTTATCAGCTCTTTTAAGATGGTGGATACACCCAATCAAGAAATTGAATCCCTCACGGGCTTTAACCCTGCCGAAGTGGCCGTTGTGCACAAAGAGTTCGCGGCCTATGTTGACGGGCTAAACCCCGAGAAAGGCGGTACGATACAATTGACTTCCTACAAGCCGGATGAACTGGCCTACACCAGCAACAGCAGCACGGAGCAGTTGGCGGTTTTCTCCGAGATTTGGTACGGCCCGAACAAGGGCTGGAATGCTTATATCGATGGGAAGCCGGTGGAGCATATTCGGGTTAATTATTTGCTGCGCGGGCTGCGCGTACCGGCCGGACAGCACGCTATCGAGTTCAAGTTCGAGCCGCGGTCCTATGCCATTGGAAATACCATTTCGCTGATCAGTTCTTTGATGATCTTGCTGGGTTTTCTGGGCTATATCGGATGGAACCTGTATCAGCAGGTGCAGCAGCAGCCGGAGCCACAGGTGGCCAAGCCAAAGCCGACAGTCAGAAAGGCTGCACCGCCCAAGAAGACCAAGTCGCGCAGGCGCAAGTAGGTCGGAATGGGGGTCATCAAGCGACAAGGAATAAAGCAAAGTTTGGTCAGCTACGGCGCCGTCGCCGTCGCCGCCCTGAGTACCGTTTTCATTTATCCCCGGGATACCAAAATCTACGGCTTAGCTCGCTTTATCCTCGATACCGCCATGTTTCTCATGCCCTTCATGCTACTGGGCCTCAATGGCGTCATCGTCCGCTATTTTCCCAAATTCAAGAACCCCGACAACGGCCACAACGGCTTTCTGCCCTTCATGCTATTGATTGGCCTGGGTAGCGTACTCTTCTTCTCTCTGCTCGGCTACCTCTTCTGGGATCAACTCTTGGCCGTCTACGAAGATAAGCCCGCTATCTACAGCCAGTACCTACATTACCTCTTTCCCCTGGCTGGGCTGATCACCCTCTTTATGATTTTCAACAGCTACAGCTCTAACTTCAAGCGCATCGTCGTCCCCTCCATTTTCCAAAACCTGATCAAATTCAGCCTACCCGTATTGATCCTGCTCTATTTGTGGGAGTACATTGATGTCGAGAACATCATCGAAGGTATTTTGCTTACCTACCTGCTCTCCCTCATAGGCATCATTATTTACATTGGGTTTCTGGGGCAGCTGAAACTAAAACTCAACTGGCGCTTCCTCAGCCCCGAACTGCTCAAAGAGATGGGCAACTATTCCCTCTACCTACTCCTCGGGGGGATGGGCAGCGTCATCGCCTTTCGCATCGATTCCATTATGATCAGCACCCTGCTGGACTACGATAATAATGGCATCTACGGTATTTCAGCTTTCATCGGCAATGCTATTGCTATCCCTGCTGCTGCCCTCATCTTGATTGCCTCGCCGATCATTGCCACTGCCTTTGACCAAAAAGATATGAAGCATGTGGCGTACTTGTATCGAGGGTCCTCCATCAACCTCCTGGTCGTTGGCCTCTTTCTCTACGTTGGCATCGCTGCGGGCATCGAAGACCTCTTTTCCATCATGCCCCGCGCCGAAGTGCTCAAAGAGGGCATTCAGGTCACCCTACTGGTCGGGCTAGCCAAGATTATCGATATGGGGACCAGTGTCAACAACCAAATCATCAATTATTCCAAATACTACCGTTTTAGCGTCGTGGCCGTTATGGCAATGGCGCTTTTCAACGTGGTAACCAATTTGATTTTCATCCCTCGATTTCAAATAATCGGAGCAGCTATGGCTTCGCTGGCCTCTATTTTTCTCTACAACCTGCTTAAGCTGGGCTTTATTTACTACAAACTCAAGATTCAGCCCTTCAGCTTGCAGACCTTAAAAATTCTGGGGATTGCCCTTTTGGCATATTTAGTCGCCAGCCGTTTACCCCTATCCTTTTCTCCATTTCTCAATTTGATCCTTCGCTCTCTGGTCGTCGTGGTCATTTATCTACCTGCCGTTTTGTACTTCAAAATTTCGGAAGACATCAATGATCTTCTTCACCAGGGATGGAGCAAAATCAAAGCTCTATTGGGCTAGGGATTGCTCCCTAAGCGATACTTTTGTATTTTCGCGGCATCATCAAGGCTACAAACCATTTAACCACAATCATATGACCTACGAAAACCTGTTAATCACGGAAGATAATGGCATCTTTCTCCTCACCATCAACCGCGAAAAGGCCCTCAATGCCCTCAACGGGCAGACGATGGCTGAACTCAAGCACTTTTTTGAGCAAGATGCCCCCAAGCGCGAGGGCCTTACAGGAGTCATCCTGACCGGCGCTGGTGATAAAGCTTTTGTAGCAGGAGCAGATATTAAAGAATTTTTGTCGCTGCAAGGCGATCAGGGGCGTACCATGTCCAAGCGCGGGCAGGACATCTTTTTTAGTATCGAGCGCTTTAACAAACCTGTCATTGCCGCCGTCAACGGCTATGCTCTGGGAGGCGGTTGCGAGCTGGCTATGGCCTGTCATATGCGCATTGCCACAGAGAATGCCCGCTTTGGCCAGCCGGAGATCAACCTGGGCATCATCCCCGGCTACGGAGGTACACAGCGATTGATCCAGTACATCGGCAAGAGCAAGGCGATGGAGTTGCTGCTTACCGGTGATATGATTAAAGCCGATGAGGCCTGGCAGCGCGGGCTAGTCAATCACGTCGTACCGCAGGGGCAGGAGATTGAGAAAGCCAAAGAAATTTTAACCAAGGTCGCCGGTAAAGCGCCCATCGGAGTAGCCAAGATCATCGCCTGTGTCAATCGCTATTTCGATACAGGCGATGGATTTGATTTTGAGGTGAACGAATTTGGACAAACGACGACAACGGAGGATTTCCGGGAAGGGGCCACTGCATTTATCGAAAAGCGTCCGGCGAATTTTCAGGGTCGCTAGTAAACAATAGGGGCCTTTAGCTGTGTTATATTAGCTATTTTGAATAGAAAAATTCACCTGAGTTATGATAGAAACCGACATCCTGATTATCGGAGCTGGCCCCTGCGGGCTGTTCATCGTTTTTGAAGCAGGCCTGCTTAAGATGCGCTGTCATCTGATCGATGCCTTGCCCGTTCCGGGGGGACAACTGAGTGAAATTTATCCCAAAAAGCCCATCTATGATATTCCGGGCTATCCCTCTGTCCTCGCTGGCGAGCTAGTCGATAACCTCATGAAGCAGATCGAGCCCTTCAATCCCACCTTTACGCTGGGCGAGCGGGCTGAGACTTTGGAGAAGCTGGATAATGGCCATTTCCGTGTGACGACCAACCGGGGTACGGTTCATCAGGCGCCTGTTATTGCCATCGCCGGCGGCCTGGGCAGCTTCGAACCTCGTAAACCACCGATCAGCAATATTGCCGATTTTGAGGATAAAGGAGTAGAGTATATGGTCCGCGATCCAGAGTTTTACCGCGATAAGAAGGTGGTACTGGCCGGAGGGGGCGACTCTGCCCTGGACTGGGCCATCTTTCTGGCCGATGTGGCCGCCGAGCTGATGCTGGTCCATCGCCGCAGTGGCTTCCGGGGAGCTTTGGACTCGGTGGAGAAGGTCAAGCAATTGAGCGAGGAGGGGAAAATCACGCTGATTACGGAGGCGCAGGTGGTGGGCCTGGAGGGCAATGGAAGGCTCAACAAGGTAATCGTCAAGCACAAAACGGAGGGCGAACGGGAGGTCGAAACCGATCACTTCGTACCGCTCTTTGGGTTGACGCCCAAGCTGGGACCACTGGGCGATTGGGGATTGGAGATTGAGAAAAATGCTATCAAGGTTGATACCCTCGATTACCGCACCAACATTCCAGGCATTTATGCCATCGGGGACATCAATACCTACGAGGGCAAGCTCAAGCTCATTCTTTGCGGCTTCCACGAAGCAACCTTAATGTGCCAGTCTGCGTTCAAGCATATCAACCCCGACAAAAAGCTTTCTTTTAAATACACTACAGTGACGGGAATAGCTGGATTTGAAGGAGAAAATAATAGTCAATGATCAAGATTACCGTAATCGATAGAGAAGACCAAGCCCACGAACTGGACGCTCCAACGGATATGAATATGAACCTGATGGAGCTTTGCAAAGCCTATGAATTGCCCGTAGAAGGGACCTGCGGTGGCATGGCCCTGTGCTCGACCTGCCATGTCTACATACAAAGTGAGCACGATTTGCCGGAGGCAGGCGATAGTGAGGAAGATATGCTCGATCAGGCCTTTTTTGTGGAGGATAACAGCCGATTGGGCTGCCAACTTCGCCTCGTGGATGATATGGATGGGTTGATTGTGAAGCTGGCTCCGGTAGCAGGATAAGCCTTTGGGGGGAGTGCAAAAGCTTGATCTTGGATAGTTTAGCTTGATATTAAGTTTATTTTAATTAAAAAATATTGTATTTTTGGTATTAGGATTAAAACAGCAGCAATGAACATCGACGTCAGCGCTTACATCAGTGAATTATTATTCAAGCACGACGCAGTGGCCATCCCCGGCCTCGGTGGCTTAGTGACGGTGTACAAACCTTCTACTATTGACCACGTTCAAGGGTTGCTGTATCCTCCTTCTAAGTCTTTGAGTTTTGATCGCGAGTTGATGACTGATGATGGGGTGTTGATTGGATGTATTCGGAAAAAAAATGACCTTAGCGCCGAGGAGGCCCAGAAAATACTTCAAAACTACGTAGCTGAAACCCAATCTGCGCTCGAAAAGCGAGAGATCGTGGTTTTTCCCAATGTTGGTCGGCTGTACAAGGATTACGAGCAGAATTTCCAGTTTCTGCAAGACAATACCAACTTCAACACCGATGCCTTTGGCCTGCCAGCTATCCAGTTTTATCCCATCCTGCGCAATCGCGGCTCCATCTTCGCCGAATCGGAGTTGGGGATGCCTGCTCCCGCCCCTGAGGTCAATAAGAAGCAGAAAAGCTGGAAAGTCCCCACCCGCCAACTGCAATCCGCCTTACCTGCGGTATTTCTAATCGCTCTACTCAGCCTTTCAGTCTACTTTTTTACCAACCGAGCCAGCGAAGGCAGCGATGGTTTCTTCAAAAAGCCCGTCGCCGGCGAGCGCCTCAACCGCAAACCCTCCGACAACCAGGCTTCCCTGCTCGATGTGTTCAAAAGTCGCGAGGAGCCCGCGCCCCAAGCCGCCGCCCCACCCGTAAGCGATGAAACCGAAGAACCTGCGCTGCCCGTCGACGAAGACGGAGAATTCGAAACTGCTATTGATACTGAAGCCATCACCACCCTGCCCGGGCAAAAAGAGGCTGTGATCATCATTGGGGCCTATGGCAAGAAGGCAGGGGTAAAGAAGCGTATCAAGCAGCTCTATGATCTAGGATATGATGCCTATCAGGACAAATTGCGGGGCTTGACCCGCGTTGGGGCCCAGTTTTCCTACGAAGAGGAAGAGCAGTTGGAAGAAACCCTGCGCCTGCTTCGTCAAAAGTTTGATAAGAGTGCCTATCTGCTGAAAGACTAGTAATCTTTCTTTCTTCCCTTTCATTTATTCTATCTTGCTTACTTTCCACCATTAAGCACTGGCGTCTTGCGCCACAGTTCCCTTGCTATGCTGATCAAACACCTTATCATTGCCGTCTACTTTGCTGTCCTTTTTCTCATCGGCATCCTTGCCTCTCGACGAGTGAAGAACATCAAGGACTACTATGTGGGCGGAAAGAAGCTGGGCTACTGGGTCGTCGCCTTTTCGACGCGGGCGACCGGGGAGTCGGCCTGGTTACTGCTGGGGCTGACGGGGCTGGGCGCTATGGTGGGCTACAGTGCCTTCTGGGTGGCGGTAGGGGAGGTGATTGGGGTAATGGGAGCCTGGTTGCTGATGGCCAAGCCCTTTAAGCGACTGAGTGATCAGTATCAGTCGATTACGATCCCAGATTATCTGGTCAGTCATTTCAAAGCCCGCTCCAATTGGCTGCGGATCATTGCCTCGACCGCCTTATCGATTTTTGTGGTGATCTATGTCAGTGCTCAAATCGATGCTACGGGCTCCGCCTTCGAGGCCTTCCTGGGCTGGAACTACTTCATGGGAGCGCTAGTAGGCTTCGCCATCGTCGTCGTTTACATCTTCTTCGGCGGCTTTGTGGCCGTCGCTTGGTCGGATTTCTTTCAGGGGCTGCTGATGTTTTTGGGGTTGGTCACCCTACCTTTAGTTGCACTGCTGTTTTTGCCCGGCGGCGAGTCGCTGCACGAAGGACTCCGGGCCCTCGATCCAGCCCTGGTCAACATCTGGGGCCCGGGCGGCTTTAGCGGCACCAATGTCGCGGCCATCATTGGCTACCTGCTGATCGGTCTGGGCTTTTTGGGCTCTCCGCAGATTTTTGTTCGCTTCATGTCCATCAGGGATGAGGCGGAGATTGACCGGGGGCGCTGGGTCGCCATCGCCTTTACTTTGCTGACCGATATTGCGGCGGTGAGCATTGGGATTATTGGTCGCTATTTGTTTACAGAGGCGGGTGCAGACCCGGAGGTCGTACTGGGCAACAACGGGCAGAATGTGCTTATTGTATTGGTAGAATTCACCCTGCCGGCCCTCCTGGTCGGCGTTTACGTCGCTGTCGTACTGGCCGCGATCATGTCCACCATTGACTCCCTGCTGGTGGTCGCTTCCAGTGCCATCATCCGGGATTTTTACCAACAAATCTTCAAAAAGGGAGAAGAAATCAATAACCTCACTCGCCTTTCCCGGCTCGTCACCCTGGTGATGGCCCTTGCCGCACTGGGTATCGCACTAGTCGTTGCCATCACCGTTCCCGGCCGCACCATCTTCTGGTTCGCCATTTTCGGCTGGTCCGGCATTGCGGCGACCTTCTGCCCGATGATGATGCTCTCGCTCTTCTGGAAGGGCTACACTGAGCGCGGGGCCATCGCTTCGATGGTTACCGGCTTTCTAAGCGTCCCTTTCTTCAAATTTGTTATGCCAACGGTCCCTGTAGTCGGCCCTTATTTTGAATTGGTCGCAGAAATGGGGCCTTCCTTCGTATTATCTTTATTGGCAGGATATATTTTTTCTATCTTAGGTTCAAGTGACGACGAATAAAAACAAAGCGGATCAGATTTCGGGTAACTAAATTAAATCACAAAACATTAACCACTATCTAAAAACTACAGCTATGAGATTATTAAGCGGTATCGTAATATTAATGCTCTCCTTGACCATTTTAGGATTTCGTGCTTCCAACAAAATAGCCTTTAAACAAAATGTCTCTGGTTATTTAAAAAGATCTGCTGATGCCAATACCATCGATATGGCCAAGCAGGAACTCAAGCGAGTGGTCGATTATCTAGAAGCCAATAACCTAACCAGTGGTTACACTTCTATTCTATGGCAGACCCCCGATGAGGACATTAGCTTTTGGTACCAGAACCTCAAGGCTACATTGAATGAGTTGGAGAATGTCAAGTCGGATGCCACTACGCTGGAAAAAACCAATATTTTGATGAAACTGCGAGAGACTTTGATGGATGCCGGAGGAGAAGGAAAAGAAAAGGTCACTGTACCCGATGGCATGAGTGTCTATCCCAATAATAAGCTATGGGCTTTCTTGATGGCTTTTGCTTTGACGGGCTTGATGGTCAGTGTTTATTTAATTGTTCCTAAACATGCCTGGGAGCAACCTGTAAAGCCTGCGCCAACTACTAGTAGCTAAGAGGCGCTAAAAGAAAAGAAACAGGCAATGATCGTCCATCGCCCATTTCTTTCAGGATAATGCTAATACTACGTTACATTAAAGGAATTACCGTTTTAGCAGATAAGATTGGCTCACCTACCGTGTCATCAGTTGTTTTAATTGGTCAGTAATGGAATGCAGTAACAGTGTCTCTGGCTGCTGCTTATTTCGATGGTGATGTTGGAGAGAAAAAAGATTAGGCTACTGTATGGGATAGCCTAATCTTATAGTACAGGAAGATTTTTAGGTAATAATCTTGAGTAAAGATAAGGCAAATGCCTGACCATTAGTGTGTCATGAGGTTGCAGGTTTATGGACATTCACTGCACTGATGTTGCAAATGTGTGGAATTATCGTTCAGCGCCCAAAAATGGGGTAAATGACTAGGATTCGGCCGTTTTTTCTCCTTTCAAAACCTGACCTGGTGTGATCCCAAATTGATTTTTGAAGCTCTTGAAAAAATAGTTGGCATTGCTGAATCCGACCTGAAAAGCGATCTCCGAGGCCGTGCCCGCCTCCTTCTCCAAAAGCTGGTAGGCCCTTTGCAAACGGATGCTGCGCATAAAGCTGCTGGGCGACTGCCCGGTCAGGGCCTTGAGCTTGCGATGGAGCTGACTGCGACTCATCCCCGCCGCCTGGCTCAGCTGCTCCACCCCGAAGCCCTCGTCACTCATATGCTGCTCAATAGCTTGCAATAAGTTGGTCAAAAAGACCTCGTCGACCGAACTGACTGTAATATCGCTGGGCTTCAGGCCGCCCTTGTTTTTGGTAAAGCGGAGTCGCAACTGCTGCCGCTGCTCGATTAAGTTCTGCGCTCGCAGCTTCAGCTCCTGGCTGTCAAAAGGCTTCACTAGATAATCATCGGCCATCTGCTTAAGACCTTCCAGCTTATCCTCCTGTTGCGATTTGGCGCTGAGCAGAATAATCGGAATATGTGCGGTCAGTTCCTGGGCTTTCAGTTGTCGACAAACCTCCAATCCATCTAGCTTCGGCATCATAATATCGCTGATGATCAGGTCTGGGACGGTGGCCAGGGCTTTATCGATGCCCTCCTGGCCGTTGGCCGCCTCGACTACACTAAAGTAGGCAGACAATTGGGCGCCGATGTAATGCCGCAGCTCCTGCTGATCTTCAATAAGCAATACGATGGGCTGATCGTCTTTTCCTTCGACGGGCAGCGGCTCAACCTGCGGTGGCACCATCAACTGATCGCCCAACCTGCGCACCGGCTGTACCAACTCCTGCTCCGAATGGCTTTCGATCTTAACATGGTCCTTACCCAGCGGAAGGAGCAACCTGAACTGGCTGCCTGCCCCCAACTCACTCTGCGCGCTGAGCTGCCCGCCGTGCAACTCCGCTAGCTCCTTCGCCAAGGCCAGCCCAATCCCGGTACCCTCGTAAGCTCGCGTCCCCGAGTCATCGGCCTGGTAGAAGCGATCGAAGATATTGGGCAATTGTTCCGGCGAAATGCCGATGCCAGAATCCTGAACGATGATCTCCGCCCAGCGTTCTTGCTCGCGCAGCTGTACTTTGATCTGACCAGACTCCGGCGTAAACTTCAAGGCATTAGAAAGCAGGTTGCTGAGTATCTTCTCGACGGCATCCATATCGTACCAAACCAAAAGGGGCTTTCCCTTGCTGACCAATTGCAGGTCGATGTTTTTATTTGTTGCGCTGTGCTCGAAGGTAGCCACCAGGCCACTCAGAGCACTGTTCAAATCGGCATTTCGGTATTTGAGGCTCATCTTGCGGGCTTCCAGTTTATCGAGGTCCAGCATCTGATCGATCAGGCTGGAAATACGTCGGGCGTTGTGGGTCGCGGTGGCGATGAGCTGCTGCTGCCGAGGCTGCTGGGTGCCGCTTTGCAGCTGCCGGAGTGGATCGAGGATCAGGCTCAGCGGGGTGCGCAGCTCATGGGAGATATTGGTAAAATAGCGACTCTTGAGCTGGTCCAGCTCTTGCAGACGCTGGGCTTCCATGTCTTTGAGGCGCAGCCGGTGGCGGTACCAGAAGAAGAGGGAAGCCAGAACGAAAAACAGCAAGGCGGCCAGCAACAAAATATTGCGGAAGCGATTTTCTTGCAAAGCCAATTCCAGATCGCGCTTGGCAATTTCCTGTTCTTTTTTGGTTGTCTCGTACTTTAGCTCTAGCTCGGCGATGGCCTGGATGCGTTGGGCGTTTTGGATAGAATCCACCATACTGAACGATTCGCGCAGGTGGTCATAAGCCGATTCGTAGTCCCCCAGAGCTCTTTCAGCTACTGCCATAGATTCTAGAATATCATAGGTCAGATAGATGTCTTCTCCCTGCAGCGCCAATTGATAGGCTTCATTGGCATAGCGGCTGGATTCAGCGAACTGCCGCTGCTTAAAGTGCAAGGAGGCCATTTCATTGAGGGTGTAGGCCAGGCTGATGACATTACCGACTTTGCGCTTGATCTCGAGTGATTTGAGCAGGTAATATTCTGCCTTATCGTATTCTGCTACGAAGGTGTAGGTGCTGCCCAAATTACCGTACAATTTAGAAAGCCGGAATTCATTGAGTTGGTCTCGACACTCATTGACCAGCATTTCTTCATAAATCGCAATCCCCTTATACTTCACCGCCGTATCCTGAACGATTTTGTAGGTCGCCGCTTTGATGAACTGTACCTTACAAACGTCTATTGCACTTCCAATTTTATTGTAATTAATGGCCGCCTCATCGAGGTAGCGGATAGCCGCCGCGACATTGTGGTGTAGTCGAAAATAGTCGCCGATGCCAAATTGAATATCCGCCTTGTAGGCCGTTAGGTCGAGGGAGTCAGCGATCTTTAGGCCTCTTAGCCATTTGGTCAATGAAGGTTGAGAAGCTCCCTTCATATTGAGGGAATGTGCTTCATCAATAAGCGCGTCCAGCATTTGATAAGTCCATCTATTTTTTTCAGCCAGCTGTCTGACTTGGGCATAAGTAGCTACAGCATCGCTATACCGGCTTTGCCGCTCTTGGATACGCCCTTGTTGATTATAGGCATCAATCAATAAGCGATCGTTGCCCAAATCCTGAGCAAGGGCGATGCCTTGTTGGACGTAGTACCGTGCCGAATCTCCTTCTTTGTAATGATCGGCGATCTTTAAGAGCTGACGAAACCTCGAAGTATCCTGCAATTCAGCAAGCGAAGTTTTAAGACTATCGAGCGTGGGATTGGAAACTTGTGCGTGAAGGGTAGGGGAAGTAAAGAAGAAAAACAGACTAAAGCAAGCCAACCGCACTATCCAATTAAGACAACGTACCTTGAGCATCGTGAAAGTTTGTTAGATGATGGCGCTTTCACAAAGGTAAGGAAAATAATATTAAATAAAACGGATATATGTAAATAACAGATCGTTTGCTACAATCTGCTTTCTACTTTGGCCTTAGCGGTCGCAAAAGCAGCCTCTCGGCTCTCGCCCTCCGCTCGTGCGATGGTGGCCCCGGGGTCGACATTGGAAATATGGCAATAGAATTTTTCGCCAATCTGATAGCTGACCACTTTGACGGGGGTGCCTTTGATGTCTAGGGTTTCTTCGGGGAAATAGCTGGGTTTCATATGATTGAGTTTTTGATGCCTTTGGCATTTTAGGTGGACGGTGGACGGTGGACGGTGGACGGTGGACGGTGGACGGTTGACGGCGGGGTGTAGTGGTTTGTAGTGGTACGCGGATTTGCACTTTGTTTATCTCACTTCGTTCACCATTTTTTCCGTCCACCGTCCACCGTCTACCAAAACGCCAACGGCGTCCAACGTCCTTCTAGCCAAAGGCGCTAATTCGCACCGACCTCTACTGGTGCTGCCACCAAGTTGCCCCATTCCGTCCAGGAGCCATCGTAGTTTTTGACGTTGGGGTAGCCCAGTAGGTACTTGAGGACAAACCAGGAGTGGCTAGAGCGTTCGCCGATGCGGCAGTAGGTAATGACATTTTTGTCGGCGGTGACGCCTTGGCCTTCGTAGATGGCTTTGAGTTCGTCGTAGCTTTTGAAGGTGCCGTCCTCGTTGCAGGCTTGGCCCCAGCCGATGTTGCGGGCACCGGGGATGTGGCCACCGCGCTGGCAGGTTTCGGGTAGGCCAGGAGGCGCGAGGATTTTGCCGGTGAACTCATCGCCAGAGCGGACGTCGACCAGGGCCGTATCGATGGCGTTGTAGGTGCCCATGACTTGGGGCAGCATGGCGCGCATGTCCTGGTCTGGGCGGCCGGCGGTGTAGGTCGTCGCTGCTTTTTGTGGAGCGTCCAGGCTGAGGTCGCGGCCTTCGGCCAGCCACTTTTTGCGGCCGCCATCCATGATGCGCACATCTTTGTGGCCGTAGATTTTGAGCTGCCAAAAGGCCCAGGCAGCAAACCAGTTGTTGTTGTCGCCGAATAAAACAACAGTGCTGTCATTGTCAATACCACTGCTGCTCATCAGCCCTTCGAGGTCTTCTTTTTTGATAATATCTCTTTGTAAGGTATCGCAAAGTTGGGTCTGCCAGTTCCAACCTACGGAGCCAGGGATATGCCCCTGATCATAGGCCGCAGTGTCTACATCGACCTCAGCGATGATCACATTTTCATCATTGAGATGATCAGCTACCCACTGGGTTGAAACCAGAACATCGGTATTTGCGTAATTAGTCATACGATTTTGCTTTTATTGGGAGTTAAGAAAATAGCGGAGTGAATTTTTGGTATATCGTACAAAAAATGACAAATTAGAGCGGATTCTAAGGTGTTTATCCGCCGTAAATGACCATTTTTATGTTAAGGTTAGAGCTTGTTGTACGAGTGGATAACAGTTCAACTTTCCAAAAGTTTCTCAATGTAGGTCCTTTTGTAAATACCAAAGATTGATCAAACAAATGAATCGGTTGATCCTCCCCAAAAACAGAAGAATGGTCATGGCCTTTTCTGATTACCGCGCTCACAAACAACAACTATGGATTTAAACGAAATTACCAAACTGGTGGCCAAAGGGCAGACGGAAGAGGCATTGGATGCACTAAGGAAGGACGCTCAAATTTTTCAACAGGAAATCATCCTGCTCAATACGCGCTACGAGAATTTAGAGAAGCAGGTCATTGAGGGGACCATCTCTGAGGAAGTACGGATGTTGGAAACCAATCGGATCAATGCCGCTATTTTGAAATTGGTTCAGAATTATAAGGAAAAACAGGAGGCGCTGTCTCTAAAGGATAAGTTGCCGAGGGAGAAGCAGGGAGCTTCTAAAGGTCGATCGGCGGGCCGCTCGCGCATGCAGCTCAGTACTTTCCTCATCCCCCTAGGCTTATTGCTGCTCATCGCCGCAGTGTTTATATTCTTTATGTTCTTTTACAAGGATGAACCCCCGGTGCAAGAGCAAGGGAAACGACAAGCGCCGACAGAGGCGAAGGTGGATGTTGAGCATTCTTCTGAGAGCACAGCTAATGAAATGCCAGCAGTAGCTTTTGCGCCTACCGAGGAATTTAAGATTATGAAAATTGGCTCCACTGAGGGCGGGAAATTTTCCTACGAGATAACGAAGGCGGCCTACGGAGATAATCAATTGAGGGTAGAAGTTATCATCAGAAATCGTTTTGATGTCCCGTTTACTATCGCTGCGTTCAAGCTATCTGACTTTAAACCCAACGGCCAAGAAGGCAATCAGTGTTATCAGCAAGCGGCTAAGAATATGGTCCCTATAGAGCTGCAAGCCAATGGGCAACAAACCTTTAAACCCATTTTCGATTATAAGCTAGGCGGCGAACGAAAATTTGCGTTTTATATTGATTATAAGGTACCCCAGCGGGGGATTAACTCTAGAGCTAGCCCGAGGATTACACTGCTTGACTAATAGAGTAGCGATAGCTTTTGATAAGCACTGCGCTGGCGGGAAAGCCTCTTGATTTTGTGTTTGATTTAAACTGAGAATAGTATGATCCGAGAACTGATTGCTGCAGGTAAGACCAGTGATGCCTTCAGAACCCTGAACCACTTTATTGAATCCGTCAAAGAGATTGAAAAGGCCATTATTGGCAACCAGGCTCGGCTGTATGATGCACAGCGCAACCAGCGACTAGGGGTGCTCAAAGCGGAGGATTATCAGATAGAACGCAGTCAGGTGAACAACAACTTACTGGAAATTTTGCAGGACCTCGAAGAAGAAATTCAGGAGGTCTACCGTCGGCAAAATGTAAAAATCTCCGAGGAATCTTTCAAAGAACAACTGGAACTGAAAATTGCGGGAAAGTACAAGATCGTTCGGACGCTGGGGGAGGGCAATACGGCTATTTTCTACAAGGCCGAAGAGGTCGGTACAGATCGCTTTGTGGCCATCCGAGCGATGAAAAAGCAGGATTTTACCAGCTCCATGCTGGAACGCACCCAGGGGGCTTTACAAAAAATCTACAACATCAAGCACCGCAATATCATTAAAATCATCGGGGTATACCTGGGGGATTTTCCGGAGTGTATTCTGCTGGAGTACGTTAGTGGTATTTCGCTCAATCGAGTCCTGCAATCCGGGCCTCGTTCTTTGCGGGAGGTCATCAGTATGACTAGTCAGGTGGGGGATGCTTTGTATTATTTGCATTCAAAAGGTATACAAACCAATAAGATTCGTCCGGCCAAGATTTTGATTGATGAGGAAAATAAACCGATGATTTCTCCCTTCGAGATATTCAGTGGCAGTTTGAATCATTCCCGCTTGGATAAATTCATCGAGGAGTTGCGCTACGCCAGCCCAGAGGAAGTGAAGGGAGGAGCTAACGATGAAAAATCGGATCAATTTTCTTTGGGTTTACTGGCCTACGAAATGTCCTCCGGCCATCCTTTGTTCCAAGGGGGGGCACTGCAAGAGGTCATTGATCATCGGGAGTTATTCTTCCGCTCTGCCAATCACCGCAAAGAAACCTTCGATGCCCTGGGCCTGCCCTCCAAGTTTGTCTACATCCTCAAGCGCCTACTCAACGAGGAGCCCGACGGGCGCTATCCCAATATCAAAGAAGCCATTCATCAATTGACTAAGGTGAAGCTTCATCTGGACGAAGAGGTGAAGATCGCGCTGGAAAGCTACCAGCGCTGTTGTACCTCCAATGCCAGCTTTACGGAAGAATTCTATGACCTGCTCTTTGAAGACTACCCGGAGTTGGAGCGCTACTTTCAGTTCAAAGGGCCGGAGCAGACGGTGGAACGTCGGCATAAGACCCGCAAGAAAATGCTTCGCTCCGCCATTACCTTGCTTTTGGAATCCAACGAGGAGAACAATTATCTGCATCGATTGGCCGATACGGAGCACCATCGGGGGCTAAAGCCGCCGGACTTTGAGAAATTCATCAAAACCCTGATTGCTATGGCTGCGCGGAGTGATCATATGTGGAATAAAAAGATTCAAAGGTGCTGGGAAGAGGTTATCCACGGAAATTTAAAGGCCATGCTACCGAAAGAGGTTTGATCGAAAGATTTAGTAAAATATTTTATCACTTATTCTTCGAGATGCATCACTTATTAGCTTTTTGGGGCGACTTTCCCAAAATAAGTTTAGCTTGTCGAGTGAGACTGTTGGACTAATTATAATAATGAATATCTGCTGCCGGATTTTAATCGTGATGCTATTGTCCGCTCCTTGGGCTATGGCACAGTACCCTGTTCTTCGCAACTATGCGGTCGAAGAGGGCCTGCCCAGTTCGCATATTTACTATACGATGGAGGACAGTGAGGGCTTTATATGGGTTTGTACCGATATGGGCGTCAGTAAATTCGATGGCTATCAATTCAAAACCTTCACCGTCGAAGACGGCCTGCCGAGCAATGAAATCTGGCGGATTCAGGAGGACGAGCAAGGCCGAATGTGGCTAAGTACTTTCAATGAGCTGGTTTATATCAAGGATGATAAGGTGGAGACTTTTCCCCTGCCTGATTCTATACGTCAAAATGTCAAGCAGGTCAATAATTTCATCGATAGCCAGTACATCCATATCATTCATCTGGATTATAAATATTACTATCGTACGAGTGAAGATAGCATTCTCAGATTGTCCAATTCAATTCATTATGACTTAAGAGGGGTAAGTAAGAATAATATTTTTGGATTGTTGAATACCCTTCAGCCTTTTTTCCAAGAGACAGGTACGGATCAGAATCTTTCCTCCATTTATTTCAATGGAGTCTTTTTTGATAATGAAGACAACTGGTTGCTTGATACTTTATCTAGATTTCTGTTGGCGAATCGATATGAACGGACCCTATTTCACGCGGGTAAACCGAATTTGATTTACATATCTATGAGTGATAAAATGATAAGAGAAATCCATTCTCAGAAGAAGCAAACCCGTATTTCTAGAAATCATTTGGGGGATCATATCGTCCGCGCTGATTATCAGGGAAAAGGACGTGTTTTTTTGCAAACGGAGGAGCGAACTTTTATTGTAGATCGAACACTCAAGGAGCTGCCTACCTTCCGTTTTCTGGAGCAATTCCCTATCAATACAATTTATTTTGACAGTCGAGATAACTGTTGGCTAAATACCAATAATGGGATTTTTTTTCTGAGTGTCAATGCACTGAATAGCCAATTTTATTCACTCAATAACAATGAATTGGATCAGGATATTCAGACGATGGCTATTGACGGGGAAGGTCGATTGTGGATAGGTACAGCCAATGGTGATTTGTATCTGTACGAAAAAAACAAGGCGCCCCGTCTGATACAAAAGAATGTCATGGATTCTCACTTCAGGGTAATAGCTGTTGATGAAAAGTATTTGTATTTGGGAGGAGATTTTCTTTTTAAACTACTGATCAAAGATGTGCTGCAAGGGAAGTTAAGTACCAAAAAATTCTGGCCTTACTCAGAAGTGGACAATTTGGCGATAAATTCAAGAGCTATCAAGGAAATCATACTGCGGGAAAAGGGGGTCGCCTGGACTTGCTATAACATCTTGGTGCTGGAAGAGAAGGCGACAGGAAAATTTTTCAAGTATAATAAACCATTGTATACCTATATCTATGCACTGGCAGAGGACCAGGAGGGAACTTTATGGATGGGAAAGAAAGATGGGGTCAGTCAGCAGCGAAATGGAGAATATATTGATCTCCGTGATCAGTATATCCTCTTTAGCCGACCAGTAAATGATTTGCAATATAATGAGAGAGGACTTTGGGTGGCCACAGATGGCTATGGACTCTTTTGTTATCACAACGGTGTGGTAGATACCATTTTAGAAATGAAAAATGAAATTGTCAAATCCATCCATATCGACGAAAATCAGCGCATTTGGGCGGCCACGAATCGAGGGATAGGGAAGATTACTTTTACTGGGGATACCACTTTTGATTATCGCTTTATGCGGATCACTACTGCGCATGGTCTGAAAACGAATGAAACCAATCAGGTCGCTGTGGATGGGGACAATGTTTATATCGCTACAAAAAAGGGACTCACGGTTTTGGATGCTACGCAAGTCAGTACGATCCACGAAAAGCCCCCCCTTTACTTCACCAAGTTTAATATCAATAATCGCGATACGATTATCAAGGATCACTACGACCTCAGTTATAATCAAAATAACATCCATATTGAATTTGTCTGTTTGTCCTATGAAAGCCAGGGCAACATTACTTATCAATATAAAATGGAGGGGGTAGATGAAGAATGGCAGGAGACGAAGGCGCTGGTCAAAGAGTATCCGTTGCTGCCTCCGGGCTACTATGTTTTTCAGTTGCAGGCTGAGGATATAAATGGTAACCCGGCGGAAGGGCCTATACAAATAGCCTTTACGATCTATGCGCCTTGGTGGCAGACGCAGCCGGTGCGGCTGGGCTTGGTCCTGTTCTTCATGGCGGTTGTGACGGGGGTTGCGCAGTACCGGATTAAACAGATTCGCAAGCGGGCGGAGGAGCAAAATCGCATCGAAAAGAAATTCGCCGAGTTGGAGCTACGGGCCTTGCAAGCACAGATGAATCCCCACTTTGTATTCAATGCCTTACATTCTATTCAGGATTTTATTTTCAATAAAGACGAGCGGGTGGCCAACGCCTATTTGGTGAAGTTTTCTCGTCTGATGCGGCTCTTTTTAGAATCGTCGAAAGAGAAATACATTTTATTGCAAGATGAGATTCGGCTGCTACAATTGTACATTGATTTGGAGAAACTTCGCTTCGAAGAAAAGTTTGACTATCAGCTTTATCTCGATCCAGCCTTGGAACCCAAGCTGATTGAAATTCCTTCGATGCTCTTCCAGCCTTTTGTCGAGAATGCCATCAATCACGGCTTGATTTATAAAAAGAAAAAAGGCTTACTGCAGGTGAATATCAAAAAAGAGCAAGACTGTATTCGCGGGATCGTTGAGGATGATGGGGTAGGGCGAGCCAAGGCGGCGGAGCTAAAAAGTAGGTCTTACAAAAGTTACAAATCCAGAGGGATGAAGTTGGTGGAGGAGCGGCAGCGGGTGCTGAATTTTATCAGCAATTCAAGGATTAAGATTGAGATACAAGACCTTAAGGACGAGGCAGGAAATGCCAAGGGCACCAGAGTTATTATTGATATTCCATTTTTTGAATAGGTACTGCTTAACTAAACAACCATTTTTAAATATGACTTCTTCAGCCATTCGTGCAGTGATCATTGATGATGAGCAAAAGAGCCGAAGTATTTTGCGCTCTATGTTGAACAACTACTGTCCGCAGGTGCGCGTCGTCGGAGAGGCCGCCTCGGCCACCGAAGGCCTGACAATCATCAAAGGGCAGCAACCCAATCTGGTTTTTTTGGACGTCGAAATGCCGCACGGCAGCGGCTTTGAATTACTCAAGCAACTGCCTAGCCTCAACTTCGAAGTCATCTTCGTCACTGGCTTTGACTTCTATGCTTTACAAGCCATCAAGTTCCATGCATTAGACTACCTCCTCAAACCAGTCGACATCGAAGAACTGGTGCAGGCCGTCAACAAGACCGCAGAGGTCCTCCAACAAAAGCTGGACAACGAACGCCTCACCAAGCTGCTCATCAACCTAAGCAATCCCGGCCAGGAACTTAAGCAAATTGCCATCCCCACCAACGATGGCCGCGTCTTCATTCCCATTGAGGAAATTCTGCGCTGCGAAGCCGACGGCGGCTGCACCTGGTTCTACCTCTCCGATAACCGCCGATTGCTCTCCTCCAAAAATCTAGGCGAGTACGAAAAACTGCTGCCCAACGCCGACCTCCCCTCCAGCGATATTTTCTATCGTGTTCACTACGGACACATCATCAACCTCCGCTTCATTCGCAGCCTCAATCGTCGAGATAGCTATGTAGAAATGCAGGACGATACGACCATCAGTATTGCTCAGCGAAGAAAGGCACCCTTCATCGAACTACTGCGCCAGCAAAAATTATTGTAAACTTGGACAAAGGTAAAATGGCGTTAAAAAAATAATGTTAAAACTGACGAACTTTATTGAGAGGAACTTTGATTTTAATGCTAGAAGTATATATCTTGCAGTCTCTAAGGCTATAAAACTAGAATAGATTCTTGATCACTATTCTTACCTGATTTAGCAAGGCTTATTCAAGCGATATTCACTCTGTCTATATTCATTACAAGTCTATCCCACCATTGCTATGTTTTGTTCATTCACCATCGTGAATGCACCAGATTCGTATTTGAATAACAAAAATAGATAGCAAATGAATTCGCAAAACCAATCGCGAAGCACTGCTCTTATGAGTAGATTTACCTTGGCTTTGGCCAGCCTCAGTTTTGTTGGAATGGTCATTCTATTCCTTTCTCTTTATCCAGATCACTCCAAGATCGCCTACGTGCGTACGGATGAAATTCTCAACAAGTATCAGGGCATGATTGCTGCTCGTTCTGCTTTTCAGGTGAAGGCCGATGATTGGCAGGCGCGGGTGGATACCTTGCGGACGGCGCTAGAAGCGTCGGTCAAGGATTATGAGGCGGTGAAGATTTCCTTAACTAACAAGAATCGTGCAGTGCGGGAGCAAGACTTACAATCCCAACAAGATCAACTTTATCGCTACTCTCAGGCGGTCAGTAAAAAGGCGGAAGAGGAGGACCGGAAATTGACCGAAGGGGTGCTGTCGCAGGTCAATGCTTTTTTAGAAGTGTATGGCAAACAACATGGTTACAGCGTCATCTTTGGAGCCAACGGTGCCGGCAATATCGTCTACGGGAATGAGGCCAAAGATTTGACAAATGAAATCCTTATTGAATTAAATAGAAGCTATGAAGGCTATTAGTGTCTCTCTGACGCTGATTGTCTTTTCCCTCTTTATTACAGGCTGTACTCACCAATTGGACTCTACAAAGGAACTGCGTTCTTTTGTGGCCGACCAGCGCAATGGCCTGACTAAAGAAAAGACGTTTGGCGAATTAAATGTTCGGCTTAGCTACCGCCCTACTGACCTGCTTGTTGATCAGGAGCTGGGGGATGAGGTGGCTACGGCCAGCGAGGTGGAACGCCTGCGCGATCAGTACGATGACTACCTCTATTTTTTACTGAGTTATTCGGCCAATGGCAAAGAGATCGAAGCTTGGCGCGTCAACTCCCAGCAAGAGTTTGGGACACGCGTACAGGCCCTCGCCTTCGGTATGGGCCAGCAGGTCAAGCTGAGCAGCGATACCCGCGACTCGATCCCCCTGGTTGACTTTATTTACCAACGCACCTTCGGTGGCGGTAGCAGTTCCGATGTCCTCCTGGCCTTCGACCGCGAAGCTGCCGAAGGTTCCGATTGGCTGAACTTCCGTCTTCAAGACATCGGTCTGGGGATCGGCACGAACCACTTCCGATTTGACGTGGCAGCCATCAAGGCCCTGCCACCGCTACCCTTTGTACAACAATGATATTTCCTTGATAAGCTAATTTATTTTATAGACTAAACTACAATAACATGAAGTATAAACCTAGCTTAAGAAAACGAAGAATAGCGATCTTCTTATTGATCACCTTTATGCAGAGCGTTGTCCTCCCTCCGGTCGCCAGC
>JBCDGZ010000044.1:0-50005 GCA_038750655.1 Bacteroidota bacterium
AATAGTTTTAACATTAAAATCAAATTTAATATAATTCATTGGCTAACAGCAATGATTATATTTCAAAGCTAGTCTATCTGTATCAGTGCTTTATTATTTTATTAATAAGGCAGACCTCATCTTAGAAATCATCTTACTCTAGTTTTTTAAATTGAGCAGCTCGGCCTAGCTCACGCTAAAGGGCCTTTGTCTCATCTATTTATCTATTTTTTATTAACTAACTCTTAAAACCCCTTTAGAGCATGAAAAACTCTATTCTTTACTCGCTTTTTGCTGTTTTGATGATTTCTTTATTTTGGATAGGCTGCAAAAAAAATCAACACGATATTGACCAACAGAATTTAGCCCAACAAGAAACGCCAAATACTATCTTACCAAATAACAGATTATCAGAGGACAATATAATACCCTTTAATATTCCCTTCCCGGAAGGAACGGAGATCGAGATTACAGGTTCAGCACTTAGATTTGACCTACCAGCCTCTCATTACATATTAGGTATAGATGGAGAGGGAAATTTTCATAACTCTGCCTTAGGTGATTCCGGAGGAGTAAATTGCAAATGTACGAAAGGCTCGGGTTGTAATCCGACAAAGGGTAAAGGACAGTACGGTTGTTTTATGGGCGATAATTGCGATGCCTGCGAGAAAAAGAATTTAAGAATTATTGGTCTTGACGATGTCGAATTCACCCATATGATGATTGTCGATTCAGAATCAGACCTACTGATAACAAAATTTGACGAATTGGACGGAAAGTACATCCTACCTTCAGCATTTTTAGCTTCTGAACTGATACAAAATCTTTTAACAGAAGTAGAGTCCAATATGATAGAAAGCGAATCAGAGGTTTCCAAAACCATCTTCATCAATACTTATGGATACATCCTACCAGTTGAAGTTCCCTCAGACGTGGATAATGTCTCTTTGGCGATAGGTGGTGGAAAAAAGGTGAAGTGCACATGTAATATAGCGGGTAAGAGTTGCCCATTGAAAAAGGTAGTAGTTGCTCAATATTGCGATGCAGGTGATTGTACGGACTGCAGCATGACGGATGCAAGAGTGGTGAATGATGAAGGAGTGGAGAAACAGATGTCCGTGACTCGGGAAGGGCTAATTAATATTCTGGATTAGCTCAGTACGTATTCTCAACTATAGACTGATTCACATTGGTGAACAAATAAACTCGTAGCGGTGGTGCCTCCTAGTCGAAGGTATCACCGCTTCAAGCTCTCTACTAGTAGAAAAGGGCCATGTCAAAGAGATATGGCTAATGATGCTCTTCAGCAACCGTTTTCAACACCTCATACAACTGCGCCGCCGCCCGATCCCAGCTGAACTTCGCTACCTGGCCTGGGGCCGCGGCCACCAGGCGTCGGTACAACTCCGGCTCCCCATACATCCGCTGCATCGCCTCAGCAATCGCCTCCTCCGAGGTTGGATCCACCAGCAGGCCCGCCTCCCCCGTCACCTCCGGCAGCGAAGAAGTCGTCGAGCTAATCACTGGCACCCCACAGCGCAGTGCCTCCAAGACCGGCAGGCCAAAACCTTCAAAAAGCGAGACATAGACCAGCGCAAAGGCAGCGCCCATCAGTCGCGGCAGGTCCGCCTCTGGCACATGGCCTAGAAAGTGAATATCAGCCTTAGACTCCGCTCCTTCGTAGGCCGCTCGCACGTCGGAGGTCTGCCAAGCCAGCCGCCCTCCGATCAGCAACTGCAGCGGTGCAGCCGTCGCGGCCTTGAAGCGGTCGAATGCCCGAATCATCCGGTCTACATTCTTACGGGGATGCACGGCCCCAAGGTAGAAGAAGTAGGGCCGCCCACCGGCATATTTTTCGCGCATCTCTGCCTGCTCTTTCTTGGGGACTGGTACAAATTGCTCTCGACAACCATTGTAGATCAGCTCCACTTTTTCCGGTGGAATTTGGTACTGGCTAATGATGTCTTGCCGCGTATAGTCTGAAACCGCAACGATCCGATCAGCCCGCTGTAGAAAGCGAGGAACGAAGTGGTTGTAATAGCGGCGTACTAGGCCAGGGATTTGTTCAGGATAATGGAGGTGGGCGAGGTCATGGGTAATCATAACCGTCGGCGTACTGGCGCGGAGGGAGAGGTAATTGTCAGGGGAGAAAAAGACATCGGGCTTTAGTCGCCGCAGGGCCCTAGCCACACTGAATTCGAACCAGGCATACCAAAGAATAGGATGACGGGCCGGCGGAAATAGCACGATAGGGCGAACATTACTGCCATAAATAAACTCCTTGCTGTAAGGGCGATCGAAGAAAAAGAGAAATTCATCGTCGGGATGTGCCGCCACCAAACGCCGGATCAACTCATGCGTCACCCAGCCAATCCCTTCGAGACGGGCAGAGAGCAAAAAGCGGGTGTTGACGGCTATTCTCATCGTAAATGACTTCATTCAAGTTGCGATTCTCTATTAAAAGATTCAAAGCGTCAGCTATTTGATTCGAAATGCGCCGAAAGGCTGCATTTCTCACAAAATCTTCCTTTATGAATCTCGTTCATCGCAACTTGGGCGACTTAATTTATTTATTTTTGCAAATATGCTAATCAAACCTGAGAAATAGTGATTAAAACAGATGTTCTTGTGATCGGCTCTGGTATTGCTGGCCTCACTTTGGCCTTGAAAATTGCCAACAAACGTCCGGAGCTGAAGATTACCATTCTAACCAAAACGACTGAAGAAGAAAGCAATACGCGCTATGCACAGGGGGGCGTTGCCGCCGTCTGGGACCTCGACAAGGATTCTTACACCAAGCATATTGAGGATACGCTGGATGCTGGAGATGGACTTTGCAATGAGGACATTGTACGGATTGTGGTGGAGGAAGGCCCGGAGCGGGTGAGAGAGATTATTGAGTGGGGAGCCCGGTTTGATAAAGATAAGAAGAATGTGGAGGAGTATGACTTGGGCCGCGAAGGTGGTCACTCAGAAAATCGGATTCTACATTACAAAGACATCACAGGTTGGGAAATCCAAAGAGCCCTACTGGCACGCGCTGAGCAGCTCCCTAATATTGATATTTACGAGCATTATTTTGCGATTGATCTCATTACCCAGCATCATCTGGGACGTAATATCTTACGCATCACCCCGGACATAGAATGTTATGGCACCTATGTTTTAGATAAGGCCAGCAGTTCGATTGAGAAGATTCTAGCCCGGATCACAGTGGTGGCAACGGGCGGCGCAGGGCAGGTCTATAAGGCGACGACCAACCCGGTTATTGCGACGGGTGATGGTGTGGCGATGGTGTACCGGGCCAAGGGCCGTTTGGAGAATATGGAGTTTGTGCAGTTCCATCCGACTTCGCTGTACAATCCGGTGGCGGAGAGTTCGGCCTTTTTGGTGTCGGAGGCGGTGCGCGGCTTCGGCGCGATCCTAAAATCTAAGGAGGGCGAGGAGTTTATGCATCACTATGATGAGCGGGGGAGCCTCGCTCCGCGCGACATTGTCGCCCGCGCTATTGACAGCGAAATGAAAAAGCGAGGGGACGACTACCTCTGCCTGGACTGCCGCCATTTGGATAAGGAGGATTTCATTGCCCACTTCCCCACCATCTATAATACCTGTTTGCAACGCGGTATAGACCCAATGAAAGATTTGATTCCCGTAGTTCCCGCCTGCCATTACATGTGCGGAGGGATACGGGTAGACGAGGTGGGCCAAAGCTCCATCCGCAACCTTTATGCCTGCGGTGAATGCACCTGCTCGGGTCTCCACGGGGCCAACCGCCTGGCGTCCAACTCGCTGCTCGAAGCGATGGTTTTCGCCCACCGCATCCACGAAACTATTGCTACACAAATCGATACCGTCCAATTCAAAGCGGGCATCCCGGATTGGAACGCCAAGGGCACCATGCAGCCCAAAGAGATGGTTTTGATCACCCAAAGTTGGAAAGAATTAAAAGAAATCATGAGCAGCTATGTCGGCATTGTCCGCTCCGATATTCGCCTCAAGCGCGCCCTGGACCGCCTCTGGCTCCTCTACCGCGAAACCGAGGACTTGTACCGCGAAAGTTCGATCTCTCCGCAGCTCTGCGAACTCCGCAATTTGATTACGATTGCTTATTTGGTATCGCGCTCAGCGGCGATGCGGCGGGAAAGCCGCGGCTTGCATTTTACGACGGATTATCCGGAGAAGTTGGGGTTTGTAGATGTATCGATATTGTAGAAGTAATTTAATGTGCACAACATTCACAGCCTCCTTCGAAAGGATCACTAGTGGTATTAGGAGATGGAACAAAGGGAGGATAAATAGACGCGAGGCCTGCAATAAAGGTGTAGGTATCTACTCCCTCAGGAACAGTTGTTACAACATCAGAACTAAACCAGAAACCCTCTAATAATACACCATTCCATTGACCACAGTCGCAACACTCAAAGTCAAAACAGCATTTTGGTAGAGGATCATCACAGCTCAAAGCGGGTCCAAAACAAGTTGGACTTTCCGGTGGATAAGCTACAAAATCGTATCTTATACTTATATTTTCACCCTGAGTGAGGGTAACCCCTGGAAATACGATGCTATTACTAAAGGTATTATCTTGATGGGCTATCGGTCCACTAATCGAGCAGATTATTTCTCCATTACCTCTAAAAATTCTCAATCTTACCTGGATAACAATCTCTCCATTTCTGGAGGCAGTGAAAGTACAATCATCGATGTCACCAATCCCGAATCTAACTTCTACCGATGAAAATCTTGGATTGATCCCATCAGAGAGAGTGATTGATTGTATGTAAGAAGGAGCCGTATGGTTAGGAGGAAAGAAGCCTGTGATTAATAGAAAAACAGCCCCAATAATGATCATTAGAATTATTCGGTTCATAATTGATTAGTATTTAGACTTAAAGTGTAATAATCCCAGCCCAGTTCTGGTCTTCCATAGCTCGTAATAATAACCCATCCTGTTTAAAATAAACATCTCGTTGGACATGGATAAAAACGTAATCGCCGACAGAATATCTAGATAAGTGCTCAGAACCTAATGTAAAACTCCCCGTATCATCAATGATTAACTCCTGGTCAGGTAAGATGACACCTATCGTTGATCCATGATGGTTGATTAACAAACGAATTTTACTACCCGGATACGCTGAAGGATTCCAGGTCAGCGTCCTCCCTTCAAACTTGGAAATCTTGGGAAAGAGCACATCCATTGAATCCTTGGCAAAAAAACTAAGTTCAGGAAAGTTACCTTCGTAAACCAGATCATCACCAATACAAAAAGAGAAATCAATCTTATCGAATTCATTTTCTGGTAGATGATCTGCCTCTATACCATCAAGCAATACAATTTTATGAGGGTTGCTAAACGTATAAGTTAGTAGACTATCCTTCGTCGAAAGACTAGTATTACCTACTTCTAAACGGAGTCCTTTCTCTTTAGAAGTAGCATAAACAATTTTGGTAAAGGCATCTCCGGGGTATCGAAAACCCTTAGAGCGGTGAATGACTAAGTAATGGTCGAAATCAGCGCCGGCGAAGGGATGGACAACGAGGCTTTGACGAAACTGGCTATTCAATTCTTCGGAGTGAAGAGGGGGATCAGGATTGATCATAATTCTTTGGGGCTCTTTGGACTTAGAGCAGCCTATGAGCAGTACGATTAAAATCAAGAATATAGGGATTGCTTTCATGATTGATAGAATTGATGTCAAATTTAATGTGCACAACATTCACAGCCTCCTTCGAAAGGATCACTAGTGGTGTTGGGGGATGGGATGTTAGGAGGATAAATAGGCGTGAGGTCTGATAAAAAGGTATAGGTGTCTACTTCTTCAGGAACCATTGTTGTTGCTGTAGATTCATACCAGAATCCTTCTAGTAAAACACCATTCCACTGACCACAATCACAACATTCAAACTCAAAGCAACATTTCGTAAGTGAACTCCCGCAGCTTAGAGCTGGTCCAAAGCAGGTCGGACTTTCAGGAGGATAAGCGACAAAGTCATATCTTATCGTTACATTTTCACCTTGGTTGAGGGTAGCCCCTGGAAAGATGATGCTATTCCCAAAGGTATTATCTTGATGATCTATTGGCTCACTAATAGCACAGAGTACCTCTCCGTTGCTTCTAAAGATTCTTATTCTTGCCCGGATGATAATTTCTTCTCTTTCAGAAGCCAAATAGGTGCAATCATCAATTCCAGAAATTCCAAATCTAAACTCTGCGGACGAAGATCTTGGATTAATTCCGTCAGAGAGTGTGATCGATTGAATATAAGAAGGAGCAGTATGATTAGGAGGAAGGAATCCTGCGGACAATAGAAATACCCCCCAATAATGATTATTAGAGTTATTCGATACATAGTTGATTAGCATTAAAATTTAAAATGTGATAGTAGCAATCCAGTTTTGATCTTCCATAGCTCTCAATAATAATCCATCTTGCTTAAAGTAAATGTCGCGTTGTACATGAATATGAATCCCATCCCCATTCGAATATCTTGACAGCTGCTCTGGCCCAAGGACAAAACTGCCATTATCATCGATGATCAATTCCTGATCAGGCAGAAGAACCCCTGTCGTTGATCCTGAATGGTGAATGACCATGCGAACTTTACTATTCGGATACACAGAAGGATTCCAAGTAAGCGTCCTCCCCTCAAATTTGGATATTTTAGAAAAAATCACATCTGTTGACTCTTTGGCAAAGAAACTAAGGTCCGGGAAGTTACCCTCGTAAACCAGATCATCACCAATGCAAAAGGAGAAATCAATCTTATTGAATTCGTTCTCTGGCAAATGATCCGCTTCTACACCATCAAGCAATATCCTTCTATGGGGATTACTGAACGTATAGCCTATTAGACTATCCGCTGTCGAAAGGCTGGTATTGCCTACTTCTAAACGCATGCCTTTCTCTTTAGAGGTAGCATAAATAATTTTGGTAAAGGCATCTCCGAGGTATCGAAAACCCTTAGAGCGGTGAATGACTAAATAATGGTCGAAATCAGCGCCGGCGAAGGGATGGACAACGAGGCTTTGACGAAACTGGCTATTCAATTCTTCGGAGTGAAGAGGGGGATCAGGGTTGATCATAATTCTTTGGGGCTCTTTGGACTTAGAGCAGCCTATGAGCAAGACAATTAAAATCAAGAATGTAGTACCTATTCTCATGATTAATAAGATTACTATTAGAAATGGTCAAGTAATAAATGTAGCGGCTTGAAATTCAACTGCCCAGAGAATGGTGTTGGATGAGACTGGTTTGACTTATGGAATGTAATATAAGTATATTTTTAAAAAATCACAATATACTAACGTATTTTTAATGCCGCCTAATTGAAATGCTGAATACTCTATAAAGAACACCTTATTACCAAAAAACCTCAAAAACACAATAAAAGAGTCAAAATCGATCGATTTTGACTCTTTTACAACCACGGACTAAATATCCCTTTAAATTGACGATGAGGAGTGAAATTTATCTTTCCATCACCCAAAATACAACTTCAAGGCTTCCAAAAACCCCTGCTTCTTCCCCGCAGAGACATTAATCACCGAATTGTCCTCCATCATTACCGTCCCCCCCTTACCCCGGGTGTATTTCTTCAAACAGTTCAGGTTAATCGTGAAGGAACGATGAATGCGGATGAATTGGTGACGGCAGTTGAGCAAGGTCTCAATATCGCGGAGGGTCTTACAGACCAGCAAGCTGCGGCCATCCGTGAAGCGGAGTTGGGCGTAGTTGCCTTGGGCTTCTATGCTGATAATATCTTGTATTTTTTCAAAATTGATGCCTTCAAAGGTGGGCAGCGCCACTTTGCGCAGCTCTTCAGCAACAGAAAAGGGACTCCGCTCGGCCCGAGTAGGAGCCAGCTGCGGAATCCTGGATGCATTGTAATCTACTATTGAAGTTGTTATTGCTCTCATGTTACGGTCTTTCTTTGTCGGCCTTTGTACAAAATTGTATCGGGCAGCCGAATGATACCCTAAACTTAAGCCTAATCCCTTCGTACAACAATCCAAGTTGTGGAGATATGTCAGTTTCCTGATTTTGCCCCTCCCCACTCCGAAGTGTAGTGAAATATTCCAAATACGGGGACTTCTTAGTATCTTGACCTTTGCAGAAATCAAATCCACCAGATGTCGAAAACGCCCTCTAGCAAGTTATTCAAGCTCATCAAATCCTTGTCGGGCTCCGAAAAACGCTACTTCAAGCTCTTTGTTAGTAGCAGCAAGGAGGATAAGCATAATAAATACAAGCGGCTCTTCGACGCTATCGATGCACAGCAAGTCTACGATGATAATGCCCTCAAAAAGCTGATTTACAACAACCAACAAATCCATTCTCGCAAATACTCTGAACTCAAGGCCTACCTCTACGAACTAGTCCTAAAAAGCTTGCAGAGCTACGACGAAAAGACCTCTATTGATTTCCGAATCAAAGGGATGCTGCAAAGTGTACGGGTATTGTACAAGCGTTCGCACTACGATGAATGCAAGGAAATGCTGGCTAAAATTAAAAAGCTGGCGTACCTGCACGAGGCGTTTATCTTCGTGGTTGAAGCACTCAATTGGGAAAAACAAGTGGCCTATACCCAGGCCGACATTCCCTTCCTCGATCGAGAGTTGGAACGGATTAATCAAGAAGAAACGGAATGCTTAAATAAGCTGCGCAATATTTCCGAATACCAAAGCATATTTTATCGCCTCATCATCGAGAATCGCAAGGACTCTTTGCTGCGCAGTCAGGAGAAGGTGGATCAGCTCAGCAGCATTATGGAACAGGAGCTATTGAAAGACGAGGAGCAGGCGCTCTCCAAGCGGGCCCTCCTCTTATTCTTTAGAATCTACACCCTCTATTATTACTCCATACTTCAACAGGAAAAGGTCTATGAAGTCAGCAAAAAAGGCTTGAATCTGATTGAGTCCAACCCCCATATGCTCAATGAAGATGTCTCTGCTTACATTGCTATTCTCAGTAACTTTGCCGCTTGCTGCGGCCTGATGAGGCGCTTCGATGAAGTAGACGAATGTTTGCATAAGTTACAGAAAATCAAGCCGAAAACCCTCAGTGACGAACTGTGGATACATACTGAGTACTATTCTAAAAAATTTGCGCTCTGTATCTTCACTGGCGAATTTGATGCCGCCAGGCAAGCCCTACAGCAGCACCTCAAAGAGCTTAAACGCTTCGATCCTCAGCTCTTTCAAAGTGGCCGGTTCTACTTCCAATATTTCTACATCTACTTCGGAAGTGGTGATTTTGATAAGGCCCTCGAATACCTCAATGAATGGCTTAACCTGCCCCGAAGTATGGAGCGACAGGACCTACAAAGTCTGGCCCGTATCCTCAACTTGATTATTCATTTCGAGATGGGCAATGCCATGCTACTGGAATACCTACTGCGCTCTACCTTCCGGTACCTCCGCTCCCGCAATCGGGTGCATCAGTTTGAGAGAAGAGTGCTGGGATTCATTAGGGATTCCAACAAGATCAGAACCCGAAAAGAATTGAATGAGGCCTTTGGTCAGTTGAAAAAAGATTTCGAGGAATTATCGGAGATACCATCAGAACGGGTGATGTTCCAGTACTTCGACTTTATTGCTTGGTTAGAAAGTAAAATAGAAAATAAGCCCTTCCCGGAAGTCGTCCGAGAACGGTATCAACAAAAGCATTTATAAGGAGTAAGTAGCGTTTAATCGAGATTCAATCCGGGTTTACCTGTGAATGACTGTAAGACCCTTGGTCTTTCCGCCCACATGGTTTTATGATCGGTAAACTTACTGTGCTTATAATCGATACGATTGAAGTTATTGATGTAGTAGTAGCCACCCTTGGAGGTCTTTTGTTCTTGCTTATCAATAGCGGTAACAAAACTTTTAACCTTTAACTCAGACAGTTGGTACTTCTTCTTAGACATAGTATACCATTTTAGTGAGAATAATAATTACATTAATATAATGCTTTCAGCAGAAGGGCTGAGACCCAAAATATACCAAAAGTCAGTTTTCTGAATACAGATGATCTTTTAGAAAATACCCACTCTTACAAGTTAATCGATTTTGGGGATAATTCAAACCCCACTACCAACCGCTGCGAGCAGTTCGCCGGCTTTTTGCAGCAAGTCCGGCGTCTTGGCAAAACAAAAGCGGATCACCTTGTCGTCCCGCTGACTAGAATAGAACACGGAGATGGGAATGACCGCGACACCATAATCACGAGTCATCCGCTTGGCGAAGTCCAAATCGTATTCTTCGCTAATGGAGGCATAACTGGCCAGTTGGAAGTAGGTCCCTTCGCAACGCAGCGGCTGAAAGGGTGAGTCCTGGAGGGCTTCCAGAAACTGATCGCGCTTCTGCTGGTAGAAATCCGCTAGCCCTAGATAGGCCTCCTTCTCCAAAATATAGTCCGCCAACGCATACTGTAGAGGCGTGGTAATGGAAAAAACATTGAATTGATGCACCTTCCGGAATTCTGTCATCAAAGCCTTGGGGGCAATGCAGTAGCCTACTCGCCAACCTGTGTTATGATAGGTTTTACCAAAAGAATAGGTCACAATACTGCGCTCCCACAGCGAAGGATAGCGCAGGACCGACTGATGTTCCTGCCCATCAAAGACCAAGTGCTCATACACCTCATCGCTCAATACCAGCACCTCCGTACCGGCCACCGCCGCCGCCAAAGCCTTTAAATCCTCTGCCTTCAAAGTCGTCCCCGTAGGATTGTGCGGGCTATTGATGATCAACATCCGCGTCTTCGGCCCGATCAGCTGCCGCAGTGCCGTCCAATCGATCCGATAATCCGGCGCTCGTAACTCGTACACCACTGGAATGCCTCCAGCCAGCTCAATAGCTGGACGATAGCTGTCATAGGCCGGCTCGATGATGATCACCTCATCCCCCGGATGTACAAAAGCCGTAATGGCCGTAAACAAAGCCTCTGTCGCTCCCAAAGTCACCGTAATCTCGCTCTCCGGATGCAGGTCGCAACCGTAGAGGCCATTCATCTTCTCCGCTAGGCGCTCCCGCAGCAGGGGCAGGCCCGCCATCGGCGCATATTGGTTAGCGCCCTTAGCCATATAATGGCTGACCAGATTCTTTAGGCGCTCATCGCAGTCGAAATTGGGAAAGCCCTGCGAAAGATTAATCGCCTGGTGCTTGTTAGCCAACTGGGACATCACCGTAAAAATGGTGGTCCCCACATTGGGCAGTTTAGAGGTGATGTTCACAGCTACTGGTATTTCTGATAGATTTGATCAATGGTCGCAGCCAATTGCCGGTCTTTCTCCGTAACAATATTGCCTTCATCATGGGTGGTCAGCTGAATCTCCACCTTGTTGTACACATTGCTCCAATTCGGATGATGGTTCTGTTTTTCGATATGGATGGCTGCCTCGGTCATAAAGGCGAAGGCCTCCGCGAAATCCTTGAAGGTGAAGCTAGCGATGAGTTGATTGTTGTCTTCTTTCCACATATGTTTTGGTTTTTTTAAATGCAATTTTGAGCTGTGGGCCTACGGCGGCTAGGGACTTGGGGTCGCGAGGAAGCCTACGGCAGCTTGGGGAGTAGCCGGTTGATGTGGCATAGCCATCCCTTCGGGGCCTGCGGCATTTTGGTGGACGGTGGACGTAATAGATACGTAGCTCCGTACGGGTTGACGTCCACCGTCAACCACCTACCGTCCACCCCAAGCGCCAAAGGCCCCGAAGGGACGACGATGCCGCGCTACCGAAAGCTCCAATCATACTGATCCAACTGGCTAACCCCAGCGATCAACAGATCAATACAATGTCGAATATCTCCCTTGTGGGCCATTTCGATCGTTTGGTGGATGTGGCGGAGTGGAATGGAAATGGCGCCGGCAATGGCCCCACTCTTGCCATAACGCTGCAGCCCAGCCGTATCTGTACCGCCGCGTGGCAGCACCTCAACTTGCCAGGGGATACCCTTCTTGTCGGCCTGCTCCTTGAGGTAGGCGACCATGCGGTAGTCGCAGATAGTGGAGCCATCCATGACTTTGATAGCCGCGCCTTTCCCCAGCTTGCTGACCATCTCATGGGGCTGCGCTCCTGGCACATCGAAGGCAATGGTAACGTCCAGCCCAAAGCCGAAGTCGGGGTTGATCTGGTGGGCCGCCGAGATGGCACCACGGATGCCTACCTCTTCTTGAACCGTGAAGGTGGCGTAAATATCGTAGGGAACCGCTTGGTCTTTCAGCTCTCGCAGCATTTCTAGCAGGATGAATACCGATACGCGGTTGTCCAAAGATTTGCTGTTGACGCAATCGCCCATTTCGATCAGGTGCCGATCTCGGGTGATAGGATCGCCAACAGAGACGATTTTACGGACTTCCTCGTAGGGCATTCCAGTATCAATAAAATACTCATGAATAGGGACCGCCTTACTGCGCTCCTCGGGCTTCATGAGATGAACGGGCTTGGAGCCCATCACTCCGATAATATCTTGTGTACCATGAATAATAACGCGCTGTGAAGTCAGCGTTTTAGGATCGAAACCGCCCAAGGTATGAAAGCGTACAAAACCATCATCATCGACATGGGTAACGATAAAACCAATTTCATCCATGTGTGCAGCAATCATTACTCTTTTATTTGCTTGCCCTTTCTTTACGGCGATAACATTCCCCATCGCATCAACCCTCACCTCATCCACTAAGGGTGTAACTTCCTTCAGCACCAACTCTCGCACACGTTGTTCGAAACCTGGTGCGCCAGGCGTTTCACAGATTCGTTTTAATAATTCAACATTTATCATGTTATAGTATTGTATGGCTGCCTGATCGGCAGGGGTTTGTGATCATCCTACTGTCTCGCGAAAATACTATTAATTTACCCAAGTTGCGATGAACAAGATTTAAAAAGGAAGATTTTATGAAAAATGAAGTCTTTCAGTGCCAGGGCCTTCTATTTTTTAGCTAAAATTGCCCTCGAAAAGGAGTATTCACGATTTAATTCTATGTCTCTACTCAAAAAATTAGCTGGCGAAACCGCAATTTATGGCATCAGTAGCATCCTGAGTCGCCTACTCAATTTTGTGATCCTTACGCCTTATCTAACTCGCGCTTTTGTGCCGGGAGAATATGGAGTGGTATCGGACATGTACACCTACGCGGCCCTGCTGATGGTGCTCTTTACCTTTAGAATGGAAACGGCCTTCTTTCGCTTCGCCAGCAAGAAGGGGCAAATGGACCGCACTTTCTCCACCGCTACACTTTTTTTGCTGGGCAGTACATCCATACTGGTGGTCTTATTGGTCAGCTTTTCCCAGCAAATTGCTGATCTGCTGCTTTATCCCGATAATCGAGATTACGTTATCTGGTTTATCTTCATCATCGCCTTTGATACCCTGGCGGCTATCCCTTTTGCCAGATTGCGACTGGACAATCGTCCCCTCCGCTTTGCCACTATTAAGACCCTAAATATTCTTATCAATATCGGCTTCATCTTCCTTTTTCTGGAGGGCTTTCCCTACCTTATTGAGCAAGGTATGAGTGGCATAAATCGCCTTTATGACCCCGAAAACCGCATCACCTACGTCTTTCTCGCCAATCTAATGGCCAGCGCAGTAACGATGCTTTTACTATTACCAGAATACCGTCGCCTGCGCTTCACCTTCGATCAGGAATTATGGAACCAGATGATGGCCTACGCCCTACCGCTGGTCATCGTAGGCCTCGCCGCAGTAACCAATCAGCTGCTGAACCTACCACTGATGAAGCACTACCTGCCCGGCAGCACTGCAGAAAACATCGCTCAGGTCGGTATTTACAGTGCTTGCTACAAAATTGCCATCCTGATGAGCCTCTTTATACAGGCTTTCAACTATGCAGCCGAGCCCTTCTTTTTCCGCAATGCCAACCGCGACGATGCTCGCCATATCTATGCGCAGGTGGGGCAAGCCTTTGCGATGGTCGGCAGCCTGGGCTTCTTAGGTATCATGCTCTATCTAGATATTTTTAAGCATCTGGTGGACAGTAATTTCTGGACAGGACTGGGCATCGTCCCTATTCTGCTGCTGGCTTTTTTCTTCCTAGGACTGTATTACAACTTCTCCATCTGGTTCAAGCTGAAAGATCGTACCATTATCGGCGCTTACATTTCCGTCACCGGTGCCCTGATTACCATCAGCCTCAATCTTGTTTTACTACCCCGTATCGGGTTCTACGGTGCCGCCTACGCGGCCCTAGCCTGCTATGGATTTATGGCCTGCGCCAGCTACCTTACCGGACGCTATCATTACCCAATCAACTATCCCATCTATCGCATGCTGGCTTACATTCTATTGGCCTTGCTTTTTTACGGCCTCAGCACTCTTTACCGCCCGATGCTAGAGGGCCGTTGGCTGCTGATCTTACCCATTAATACCCTGGTGCTGCTGGCCTATATAGCCTTGCTTTATTTTCTGGAAAAAGACCGCATCCGACAGTTTTTACGTCCTACCGCTTGAAATCAACAGTTGTTTTTCTTCCTTCGGAACCAACCCGTAGTGTTAAAATACCAGTCTATCTGGGTATAAAAGCCGACTATTCGCAGCAAAAGCCTGAAAATGAGGGAGAGAGAGGAGGTAGTATTGGTTAACGTTCTTTAAATTCGTGGTTTCTTTTCGTAAATTTGTGCCGGTTTTCATTAAAACTGCTAATGGATTTAAAGTCGCAGATAAATATTAATCGATTACCGAAGCATATTGCGGTAATCATGGATGGCAACGGTCGTTGGGCGAAGCAGCACGGGCGGCCGCGCGTGTTTGGGCATCGCAACGGAGTCAAGGCAGTACGGGAAGTTACTGAGGCTGCGGCAGAGCTGGGCGTCGAATATGTAACGCTCTACGCTTTTTCCACAGAGAACTGGAACCGCCCACGTTTTGAGGTCAATGCGTTAATGACTTTGCTGGTGGAGACCTTGCGCAATGAGATCGAGACTTTAAACAAAAACAATATTCGCCTACAAGCTATTGGTGATCTGTCAAAATTGCCAGAAAAAAGCCATAGAGCCTTGTTAGAGGGTATTGAAAATACGAAAAATAACCAGCGGATGACGCTGGTATTGGCACTCAACTACAGCTCACGCTGGGAAATCATGGATGCAGTCAAAAAGTTGGCTACAGAGGTAGAAGCCGGAAGGCTAAAGGCGGAAGAGATTTCGCAGCAAACTTTCATCTCCTCATTAAGTACCGCTGATATTCCTGACCCAGAGCTATTGATCCGCACCAGCGGAGAAAACCGAATCAGCAACTTTCTGCTCTGGCAGATTGCTTATGCCGAATTGTACTTCACACCGGTCTTTTGGCCGGAATTCCGAAAAGATGACCTCTACAGAGCCATCATCGACTTTCAGCAGCGAGAACGCCGCTTTGGCAAGATCAGCGAGCAATTGAGTCGTTAGGAAGACGCTTGAGGTCTCCTTTTTGGTGAATATTCGATTCTCAAAGCAACACGCATTTGTCAGATACGTTTTTAGAATGACCTAATGAACTAATTTTTACAACACTCACGGGATAGTCAAAGATATTAGAATGAAACAGGCTTTAGCTTTATTTTTAGTACTCGCATACCTCATCTCTTGTCCTTTTGTGGCGCAAGCCCAAAATCCACAGGACTCTATTCCCATCACCAACTACAGTGAACCCAAGGAATATGAAATTGGAGGGATCAATGTTACGGGAGCCAACTTTAGTGATGACAATGCGATCATTGCTATCGCCGGATTCAAAGTAGGCGATCAGGTTCGCATCCCTGGGCCGGAGATTCAAAGGGCCATGAAGGCGCTCTGGAAGCTTCGCCTCTTTACGGATGTGCAGATTTATCAGGAGAAAACCATCGGTGATGTTATCTTCCTCGAAGTTGCCGTGACGGAGCGCCCCCGCCTTTCCCGTCACTCCTTCAAAGGCGTCAAGAAATCTTATCACGACGACATCAACGAAGAGCTCAACAGTATTCTCTTCAAAGGAGGGATCGTTACGGAGAATATAAAAACCAACGCAAGCAACTCTATTAAGAATTTCTACCGCGCCAAAGGCTATCTGGATGCCGAGGTTAGGGTACAGGAAATTCCGGATGAAAAAATGGTGCATGCCGTTCGCCTGGTCTTCGATGTGACTCGTAACGAAAAGGTCAAAATCAATGACATTACCTTTTCGGGCAACGAAAATGTGAAGAGTAAGAAGCTGCGCAAGAAAATGGATGGAACGAAGCGCAAAAGAAAAATCTTTTCTTCCTCTAAATTTATCGCCGACGACTATGATGCGGATAAAAATTCTATCATCGCCTACTATAATACGATCGGTTTTCGGGATGCACGTGTGATTAGCGACAGTATGTGGCGCAATGAGGATGGGGAGTTGATGCTGCACCTCAATATCCACGAGGGCAATCGCTATTTCTTTAGAGACATCAGTTGGAAAGGCAACTCTATCTACGATAGCCAGACCCTGAGTGATGTTTTGGGAATTAAAAGTGGCGATGTTTACAACCAGGAGTTGCTCGATACCCGCCTGAGCTTTAGCATCGACGGCCGGGACGTCAGCACCTTGTATATGGACAATGGCTACCTGTTTTTTCAGGTTGACCCCATCGAAACCTCCATCGTCGATGACTCCATCGACCTGGAAATCCGAATTTTCGAGGGGCCGCAGGCCACCATCGACCGGGTGATCATCAAGGGCAATGATCGGACGCACGATCACGTGATCCGCCGCGAACTGCGTACCCGCCCAGGGGCCAAGTTTAGTCGCTCCGACATTATCCGTTCTCAACGGGAGATCATCAACCTGGGCTACTTCAACCCTGAGGCGCTGGGTATTCAGACGCCGGTGAACGCACAGCGCGGTACGGTAGACATTGAGTATACGGTGGAGGAGAAGCCCTCTGATCAGTTGGAACTCTCCGCCGGCTGGGCCGGTGGCGGCCGAGGGGTGATCGGTACCCTTGGGGTTTCTTTCAACAACTTCTCCCTGCGTAACATCTTCAACAAAGAATCCTGGAGCCCACTGCCCCAAGGGGATGGCCAGCGCCTTTCGCTGCGCGCCCAAACCAACGGCAGTTTCTTCCAATCCTATAATATCTCTTTCACTGAGCCCTGGCTGGGAGGCAAAAAGCCTAACTCCTTTACCGTATCTGGCTTCTACAACCGCTCTGCCTTCGGCACCCGGGAAACCTCCACCTTCCAGCGCTTCGTAATCGCAGGTATCTCAATGGGCCTTGGTACCCGCCTTCGCTGGCCAGATGATAACTTCATCTCCTCAACGACCCTCTCCTTACAAAACTACTCGCTGAACAACTGGAACCAAGGGCTGTTCATCACCGATAACGGAGACGTAGTGAGAGATGGTAATTTCTACAACATTAATATCAAACAGACCATTACCCGAAGCACGGTCAGCGAACCGATCTTCCCACGTAGCGGTTCTCGTATATCGCTCTCGCTTCAGTTTACGCTGCCCTACTCGCTATTCAATAATAGGGACTACAGCGAGCTTCCAGTCGAAGATCGCTTCAAGTTTCTGGAATACCACAAGTGGCGCCTCGATGCAGAGTGGTACACCAAGCTGGTGGGTAATCTGGTGTTAAAAGCAGAAGCCAAAATTGGGATCATCGGTGCCTACAATGACGAAATCGGCGTCGTACCTTTCGAGCGCTTCCAGTTAGGAGGGGATGGCCTTGCCAATCAGCAATTCGGAGGATTCATTGGAGTGGATCTCATCGCTCTTCGTGGTTATGACGAATCAGAAATTGAGGCCAACAGAAGACCGGGCTTTGGCAGCGTCGTTGCTACCCCGATATTTGACAAATTTACCTTAGAGCTGCGATACCCCGTCTCCCTCAATCCTAACTCTACCATCTTCGTTACTGCCTGGGCGCAAGGAGGAAACTCCTGGCAGCAGCTGCGCGAGTTCAATCCTTTTGACGTCAATCGCGCAGTAGGTATGGGGCTGCGGGTTTTCCTTCCGATGTTCGGTACTCTTGGCTTTGACTACGGTCTTGGTTTTGATAAGCCCGATGATGGCAGTGGCGGATCAATTTTCTCTAGATTTGGACGCTTTAACATCGTCCTTGGTTTCGAGCCAGAATAGGACAAGGTTTTCCAGCATTTCCATTCACGAAAAAAGCCCGGCGGAGATACTCCGTCGGGCTTTTTTTAGCTATCGTTGTTACAAATTTCTTAATCCAGCCGCTGCTTCACTTCAATAATTTCGTAGCCTTCGATCACGTCGCCGACTTTAATATCATTGAAGTTCTTGACGGTGATACCACATTCCATTCCGTTCTTCACTTCCTTGACATCATCCTTAAAGCGTTTGAGGGATGAAATCTCACCAACGGCTCCCTCTTTAGTTGGGAAAACCACAATACCATCGCGAATCAGGCGAATATTGGTATTTCGGGAAATCTTGCCGTCCGCAACATAGCATCCAGCGATGGTTCCAACCCGGCTGATTTTGTAGGTTTCGCGGACTTCGACCTGAGCAACGATTTTCTCTTCCTTGGTAGGTTCGAGCATCCCTTCGATCGCCGAGCGAATTTCCTCGATGGCTTCGTAGATGATGGAGTAGGTTTTGATCTGTACGCCTTCCCGTTCCGCCAGCTTACGCGCATTGAGCGAAGGACGAACCTGGAAACCGATGATGATGGCATCGGAGGCAGAAGCCAGCAAAACATCCGATTCGATGATCTGTCCGACTGCTTTATGGATCACATTGACCTGTACGGTTTCCATAGATTGCTTGATCAAGGAATCGGAGAGGGCTTCGACAGAACCATCCACGTCCCCTTTGATGATCAGGTTGAGTTCTTTGAAAGTTCCCAGTGCCAGACGGCGGCCAATCTCATCGAGGCTGATTCGCTTGCTGGCTCTATTGGCCTGTTCGCGGGAAATCTGCGCACGCTTCGAGGCGATTTGGCGAGCTTCCTGCTCGGTATCAGTCGTTTTAAACTTCTCTCCGGCCTGCGGCGCACCGCTCAACCCAAGGACAAGAACCGGAGCGGAAGGACCCGCCACTTTGACCTTCTTGCCGCGCTCGTTGAACATCGCCTTGATCTTACCGGAGTGGGCGCCAGCTACAACAGGATCACCAATTCTTAAGCTCCCTGTTTGTACCAGGATTTTGGTTACATAGCCCCGGCCTTTGTCCAGCGAGGCTTCAATGACGGTGCCGGAGGCAGAGCGATTAGGATTGGCCTTGAGTTCCAATAGTTCGGCTTCCAGAAGGATTTTTTCCAGCAGCTGGTCCACATTGGTTCCCATCTTAGCAGAAATATCCTGCGATTGGTACTGCCCACCCCAGGCTTCCACTAGCAGATTCATACCGGCTAGTTCTTGCTTGATGCGTTCAGGATCAGCGCCTGCCTTATCGATCTTATTGATGGCAAAAACCATAGGTACCCCAGCCGCTTGAGCGTGACTGATGGCTTCCTTGGTTTGAGGCATGATCTTATCGTCGGCAGAAATAATAATCACGGCTACATCCGTTACTTTCGCCCCCCGGGCTCTCATCGCCGTAAAGGCTTCGTGACCAGGAGTATCCAGGAAGGTAATTCTTTTCTTTTCCTCTTCTTCTTCGCCTACCAGTACTTCGTAGGCACCGATATGCTGAGTGATCCCCCCGGCTTCTCCATCGATAACGTTGGCTTCGCGGATGTAATCCAATAGCGAGGTTTTACCGTGATCGACGTGTCCCATCACGGTAACGATTGGAGCACGAGGTTCCAAATCTTCTGGATCATCCACAACTTCCTCTTCTTCATCTACCTGCTCTTCGGCGCTGATGAATTCCACTTCGTGGCCAAATTCTTCAGCTACCAATTCGATGATTTCCGCATCCAGACGCTGGTTAATCGACACGATTACCCCGAGGTTCATACAGGTGGTGATCACTTGGGTTACGGAGACATCCATGAGGCTAGCCAGCTCGGAGACGGTAACGAATTCGGTGAGCTGCAGTTTGCCCGTTTCCTTTTCTGCTTCGCGCATTTCTTGGCGTTCGCGCAAGCGTTCGCGGCTTTCCCGCCGCATTTTTTGGCGTTTCTTCTTTCCTCCACCGGAGAGGCGAGCCATAGTTTGCTTGATTTGCTCGTCGATCTCCTTTTTAGAGACTTCTTTAACCTCATCTCTTCCACCACGGCGGCGACGGCCTGCACCTCCTCGATTGGCATTAACATTGACGGGGGAGACCTTCTTGCGGGTTCTTCTCCGCTTCTTTCTAGGATCGGTCTCTTCCTTCTTCTTGTTATTATTACTATTGTTATTATTACTATTATTTGTTGATCCCGCCTTATTGCCGCTATTATTATTTGCCGCAGCACCACTTTTATTATCTCCTTCCTCTTTCTTTTTCTTCTTTTTCTTTGGCCGCTTCAGCTTATCGGTATCAATTTTACCCAGAATTTTGAGTCCTTTGAGTTGCGGCGTTTTCATCCGGGTGATTTCATTACTTTTGGGTGCTCCTTCACCGGGAGGTTGTTTATCTCCTTCTTTTTGGGGAGAGGATTCATTGGCACCTCCAGGCTTTTCCTTAGGATTTTTACTCAGCGGAACATCACCAGAAACAGGAGAAGCCTCCTCCTTTGGTTTTTCGGCGGGTGCTTGCTCTTGGTTTTCAGCTACCGGTTCCTTCACCTCTGCAACTGGCTCGGGCTTCTTGGGCTCGGGTTCAGGGTCAGGGGTTGGCGCAGGAGCTTCCACTTCGACCGCAGGCTCCTCCTTCTTAGGAGTGGCCTTGGGCTTATCCAGATCAATCTTACCTTTAATTTTGAGCTGAACCCTAGGAGCTTCGGCCACCTCTTCTTGAACGACGGGTTCAGGTGTGGGCTCAGGTTCAGGTTCTGGAGCCGGAGGGGGTGCGGGAGTTTCCTCTGCTGCAGGCTTAGGCGCAGGAGGAGGGACTGGCGCAGGAGCTTCCTCTTTCTTTGGGGTAAAAGTTACTGTAGGCTTTTCTTCCTCCTCGGGAGCGTCTTTTTTCCCGGTTCGGCTACCAATCACCAGCTGATCTGCCTGTTCTTTAATGGCGATAGACTTCTGAAACGCCTTCAGTAGCTCCGAGTACATCTCATCAGTGATCTTGGCAGTAGGCTTATTTTCTATATCGAAGCCACTCTTATTGAGATGCTCAACAATGGTAGTTGTACCTACATTTAATTCTTTTGCTATCTTAACTAACCGTTTGGCCATTCAGATTTTTTTAGTTCTTGTGGATAAAACGACTCGCCGTATCCGATCAACAAAAGACTTTCACTAAAGAGATTATCAACTTACATTTGATCAATTTTTATTGATGTTAGTAAAAAGAGTGCTCATGCTAAAAGCCATTTGTTTGACCGAATAGAGAATATCTCATCCGATTATTAAGTATTTGAAACGGAATTGTCCAAAGTTCAACCCGAACGCTAACACAAAGTTAAGGTAAAACTCCAGATTGAATAACTCTTTATCCAAAAAAACAATTCCCAAGTAATGCAACTCAAGAGGCAAAAAAGCCTATTCGTCGAATTCAGCAGCCAGGATTCGCAGTAAATCAACGATGGTTTCCTCTTCGAGGTCAGTACGACGTACCAGTTCCTCTTGATTTAATTCTAGCACACTGCGTGCGGTATCACAGCCAATATTCTTCAAGGCATCGATTACCCAGCCATCAATTTCATCTGCAAATTCGTCCAGATCGACATCATCGATTTCGACTTCATCGTTATTTCTGTAAACATCGATATCAAAGCCGGTCAGCTTGCTCGCCAGTTTAATATTGGTTCCTCCCTTTCCAATAGCTAGAGATACCTGATCAGGTTCGAGGTATACGGCAGCCCGTTGGCTATCAAAATCGAGGTCGATATTGGTCACTCTGGCGGGCGTGAGAGCCCTTTGAATAAAAAGGGTTTGATTATTCGTAAAATTGACGATGTCGATATTTTCATTACGCAATTCTCGAACGATACCGTGGATGCGCGATCCTTTCATACCTACACAGGCACCTACCGGGTCGATGCGATCATCATAGGATTCAACTGCCACCTTGGCCCTTTCACCGGGCATACGGACAATTTTCCGAACCGTAATAAGACCGTCTTCGATTTCAGGTACTTCCTGTTCTAGTAGTTTCTCAAGGAAGATGCTGTCTGTACGTGAGACAATTACAACCGGGTTATTGTTTTTCATCTCTACCTTACGAATCACGCCGCGAACCATATCTCCCTTGCGGAAGAAGTCTCCTCGGATCATTTCATTTCTAGGCAATACCAATTCTGTATTAGTAGCATCATCAATGATCAAAATTTCTCGCTTGAGAATCTGGTGTACTTCTCCGAGAACGATGTCCCCAACGCGCTCAGAGTAACGGCGGAAGACCTCATCTTTCTCCAGTTCCATAATTCTTGAAATCAGGGTCTGCCGTGCTGCCATAATGGCTCTACGGCCGAAGTCTTCGAGGTGGAGTTGCTCGTAACATTCTTCCCCGATTTCATAATCTTCATCTATAGAAAGTGCTTCAGAAATAGAGACTTGCGCACGATCATCCAACACCTCACCATCCGGCACAATCTCTCTGACTCGCCAAAGCTCAAGGTCACCTTTCTGCGTATTGACAATGACATCAAAATTATCATCGGAGCCAAATTTCTTACGAATAAGGGTCCGGAATACATCCTCAAGGACACGTACCATAGTCGGGCGGTCGATATTCTTCCCGGCTTTAAACTCCGAAAAAGTGTCAACTAGGTTCATGATTTATAGCTTTAAAAAGTAATTTTAACAATTGTTTGTTTGATATGATCGAAAGGAATAGGGGTCTGGACCAATTCGGTCTTTTTCTTCTTTCCTTCTTTTCTTCTCACTTTAGCCTCGATCGTTATACTATCTTCCGTCGTAGCGATCAGGGTTCCAGTCATGGTCTTGCCTTCTTTAAGGGCAACTTCGACCTTTCGGCCGATATTCTTTTTATACTGTCTAATGAATTTCAAAGGGCGGCCAATGCCTGGCGAGGAAACTTCCAATGTGTAGCGTTCTCCCAGCCACTTTTCCTCATCGAGGTACTTTTCCAGGTAGCGGCTGATTTTCTGACATCGCTCAAAAGTCAAGCTCGAATCGCTGTCGATAAAAACACTTAGTTTGATGCCTCCGGGCGACAATCTTATCTCGATGACGAAACAATCCTCGAAGGCTTCTTCAGCGAACTTTTCGTTCAGTAGTTTTTCAATCTTTTGTTCAATCACTCTTGCTGTATTGCGGAATATAAATAAAAAGAGGGAACTCATGTTCCCTCTCTGTTGAGTAATTAAGCAGTGCAAATATAAGCTTTTTTTTAGGAATGTGCAATGAATTCACGTATATGACCCTGTATTTATCTTCATATTTGGGGCATTTCTACCGAATTGGTGCCCCTGACTAAACCCTCCCTTACTATCTTTGTTAAAAATTTAGTGCTAGAGGATAATTTATCTGGTCGATCTGGGAAAAACTGGATGTCCAGCTAAAAGAATTAATTATTATTTAACATGAAGCGCAGCGTATGCACACTGATGATTTATTGAACAGCGCCCTGAAAAGGGAATTCCTGAGTGCCGAAGAGGGTGTTTTTTTGTTTGAACAGGCGACTACTACTGAATTGATGTATGTAGGGAATCTGATGCGACAACAGCATGTTCCGGGGAATACTGTCACCTGGATCATTGATCGCAACTCCAATACTACCAACGTTTGCATTGCCAATTGTAAGTTCTGCAATTTTTATCGGCGCCCGGGCCACGAAGAATCCTATATCACTACGATAGAGGAATATAAGCAGAAGATTGAGGAAACCTTTAAATTTGGCGGCGACCAACTACTGCTGCAAGGTGGTCATCACCCCGATCTAGGGCTGCAATACTACTGCGATCTGTTCAGCGAACTCAAATCATTGTACCCCGAACTCAAACTGCACGCCCTCGGGCCCCCGGAGATTGCCCACATCGCTAAGCTCGAAAAAGCCAGCCATATCGAAGTACTCCGTGCACTGAAAGAATCCGGGCTAGATTCGCTTCCCGGCGCTGGTGCCGAAATCCTTAGCGACCGGGTACGCCGGCTGATCTCAAAGGGCAAGTGTGGAGGTAAGGAATGGCTCGATGTCATGCGCGCTGCTCACAAGCTGCACCTAACTACCTCAGCGACCATGATGTTTGGTCATATCGAAACCAATTTGGAGCGCATGCAGCACTTTGTGGACCTGCGACAGGTGCAGTCCGAGAAACCAGCGGACGCCAAAGGCTTTCTGGCCTTTATCCCTTGGCCCTTCCAGGACGAAGGAACAATTTTGAAGAGGATTAAGCGAGCCCGCAATGTTTGTACAGGAGATGAATATGTACGAATGATCGCCATGAGCCGAATTATGCTGCCCAATGTGGTCAACATCCAGGCCTCCTGGCTGACCGTTGGTAAGCAGGTAGCGCAGGTCTGCCTGCACGCTGGAGCCAACGATTTTGGTAGCATTATGATTGAGGAAAACGTAGTCTCTGCTGCCGGAGCAGCCTTCCGCTTCACGGCCGATGGCATCCAGCAAGCCATCAGAGACGCCGGCTTCGAACCGCGCCTACGCAACCAACAGTACGACTTCCGCGAACTGCCTACGCAGATCGCTCAACAAGAATTGGATCGTAAAACCATGATTGTAGACTAAGTCCAACATACTATCAACTACACGAAAAACCTCCCCTATGCTCTTTGATCAAATCCAAGAAGCAGTCACCTTTATTCGTACTCAGACCGACTTCCAACCCCGCGTAGGCATCATCCTCGGCACGGGCCTCGGCGAACTGGCCGACGCCATCGAGAAACCCATCGAAGTGCCCTACCAAAGCATTCCTCACTTTCCGGAGTCCACTGTCCAGAGCCATAAAAGCAAGCTGGTATTTGGTTATCTGGAAGGACAGCCGGTGGTGGCTATGGCCGGCCGCTTTCATTACTACGAGGGCTACAGCATGAAGCAAGTGACCTTTCCGGTCCGGGTCATGAAATTTCTGGGTATCGAGCAGTTAATTGTCTCCAATGTCTCTGGCAGCACCAGCCAACACATCTTCCCCGGCGATGTGGTTTTCATCAAGGATCACATCAATCTACAACCGGAGAATCCCCTGCGGGGTGTCAACGATGAGCGGCTGGGGCCGCGCTTTCCGGATATGATGGCAACTTATGACAAGCGGCTCAACGCCCGCGCGCTACAAATCGCCGCAGCCGAAGGCATTCGAGCGCACGAGGGGGTCTACGTTTGCCTGCAAGGGCCGAACCTGGAAACACCAGCAGAGTACAAGTTCCTACACCGCATCGGCGGCGACTTGGTGGGCATGTCAACGGTGCCGGAGGTCCTTGTTGCTAGGCATATGAGTATTCCGGTTTTTGCCATCTCTGTTGTTTCTAACCAGTGCTATCCCGCAGAAATCATCAGCGAAACCACCTTGGAGGAAGTCATCGATCTAGCTAATCGTACCGCTCCCAAAATGCAGCATATTGTTCGGCAGTTGTTGAAAGAAAGCTTATAACGCTATACCGCTTTAATATCTTCATTCTCCAAAATAGTCTTATCAGCACCATAGAGTCCAGCTTTGAACATGGCCTTAGCCAGGCGCTCAGAACTGATGGCACCTTGTGGATAGATGGCCTTAAGCAGGGGGTAGAGCGAACGCATCAGCCGATAGGTGAAGCTAGGTTCTTTACGAGGCGTAACGGGATAGATGTAGGCGGGTCTAAAAATGTAGGTGGCGCCGAAGGCCTGGCGCAGCAGGGCGTTTTCTGCAATCCCCTTGTCTTTAGCAAACATCAATCGGCTGCTCTCGGTTTGGTCAGCCCCCTGGCCACTGAGAAAGCAGAAAGTCGCCTGCGGGCTGTGTTGTTTCAACATATCGGCGAAAGCAGCCGTAAAATCGACGGTGATGACTCGAAATTGATCGCGAGGGACCTGCCCGGTATAAACACCGATACAGAATTGAGCAACGTCTACATTTTTGAAATGATCAGCTATTTTGGAATAGTCGGTAAAATCATCATGCAGTATTTCCGTCAATTTTGGATGGTGCTGACCAGTGGAGCGACGAACGATGATCGTCACGCTTCCCACCTCCGAATGGGCTAGGCATTCCCGCAGAACAATCCCTCCAATCATCCCCGTTGCGCCCGTTATTAGGACATTTTTCATCGTGTAGATTTCATTTTTTATTTACTGTAAAAAGGAGCTGTTTTTTCAGAACGATTCTCCACATCAAATGTTAGCTTAAAGATACCTCAAAACTCAGCAGAATTAGGTCAAAACCTTTTCTTTAATTAATTTAGCAGATTACTTCACACAGTCCTGGATTGAAGCGTTATGGCAAAAAAGCAGAAGAATTCCCTGAATGGAAATGGGCAGTCCACTATTGATTTTATCGATGTCATTGGTGCCCGCGTCCACAACCTCAAAGATATAGATGTCCGCATTCCTCGCAACCGTTTTGTCGTCATTACGGGCATCAGCGGCAGCGGTAAATCTTCCCTAGCCTTTGATACCATCTACGCTGAAGGACAACGGCGCTACATGGAAACATTCACCTCCTACGCCCGTCAGTTTATTGGTGAAATGGAGCGCCCGGATGTAGAAAAAATCACTGGCCTCAGCCCCGTTATTTCTATTGAGCAAAAGACAACGAGCAAAAATCCGCGTTCAACCGTAGGGACGGTGACCGAAATTTATGACTTCATGCGCCTGCTCTTTGCTCGCATCGGAGAGGCTTATTCTTATTCTACTGGTAAAAAGATGGTGAAGTATAGTGAGGATCAAATGTTGGAGCATATCTACAAAAATTTTGCTAAGCAGAAGGTGCAACTGCTGGCCCCGCTGGTACGGGGTCGTAAAGGGCATTATCGCGAACTCTTTGATCAAATTCGTAAGCAGGGGTACGCCAAAGTGCGGGTGGATGGCCACATCATAGATATTACTCCAGGAATGCAGATTGACCGCTACAAAGTGCACGATATTGAAGTGGTCATTGACCGCTTGAAAGTCGTTGCTGAACGCCGCGAACGGCTGGCCGCTTCGCTGCAAACTGCGCTCAAAATGGGGAATGGTCTGATTATGCTGATGAACGAAAAGGACCAGCTTTTCCCCTACAGTAAACACCTCATGGACCCCGAATCGGGCATTTCCTACGAAGAACCTTCGCCCAATGCTTTTTCTTTCAACTCCCCCTACGGCGCCTGTCCACATTGCAAAGGGTTAGGAGAGGTACACAAAGTAGATATGGAGAAAGTGATTCCCGATTACAACAAAAGCATTAACGATGCCGGGGTCGTCCCTTTTGGCGAGGTGCGGGATAATATGACGTTCAAGCAGCTAAGAGCTATTGCTAAAAAATACAAATTCACCTTCTCTACCCCTATCAAAAAGATTCCAAAGGAAGCCTTGGAGACCATCCTGCACGGAGGTAATGATAGCTTTGAGGTCAACCTGCGCTACAGTAAGCATGACTTCACCTACAACCTGGCCTACGAGGGCTTGACCAATATGCTGGTGCGCTGGTACAAGGAGTCCAGTTCTGACAAAATTCGTCGCTGGGCGGAAGACTTTATGACTATTGATAAATGCCCGGAATGCGGTGGCCAGCGGCTGAAGAAGGAATCACTGCATTTTAAGATTCACGAGAAGAACATTGCGGAGCTGGCAACGATGGATATTGGGGAATTGGCGCAGTGGATGGAATTGGTGGATGAATTTCTCAGCGATCGCCAGCGGCTCATCGCCAAGGATATTCTCAAGGAAATTCGTTTACGGCTGGGCTTTCTGCTCCACGTCGGCCTGGATTATCTGACGCTGGACCGCCCGGCGCGTACGCTCTCGGGGGGCGAATCGCAGCGCATCCGCCTGGCTACCCAGATCGGCTCGCAGCTCACCGGCATCACCTACATCCTCGACGAACCCAGCATTGGGCTGCACCAACGCGACAACCAAAAGCTGATCGAGGCGCTGCGCGAGCTGGCCGAAATCGGCAATACTGTCCTCGTCGTCGAACACGACAAAGACATCATGCTGGCCTCTGACTACCTCATTGACTTGGGGCCCGGCGCGGGCAAGCACGGCGGCCAACTGGTCGGCCAAGGAACACCAGCGAGCTTCCTTACCAAATCAACTATGACCTCTGATTACCTCAACAATCAGCGCAAAATTGAGGTCCCCAAGAAGCGCCGTAAGGGCAATGGTAATTTCCTTGAACTTAAGGGAGCTACTGGCAATAATTTGAAAAAGGTCAATATCAAAATCCCTCTGGGCACCTTCTGCTGCATCACCGGCGTCTCCGGCAGTGGCAAGTCCACCCTAATCAACGAAACCCTCTATCCCATTTTGCGTCAACACTTTTACAAGAGCCGCAAAAAGCCCATGCCCTACACCAGCATCAAGGGCTTGGAACACATCGATAAAGTCATCGAAATCGATCAGTCGCCTATCGGCCGTACGCCTCGCTCCAACCCCGCAACTTACACCGGCGTATTTACGGACATCCGCAAGATTTTCTCCGAGCTGCCCGAGTCCAAAATCCGGGGCTACAAGCCCGGCCGCTTTAGTTTCAATGTCAAAGGCGGCCGCTGCGAAACCTGCCAAGGTGCCGGCAAGCGCATTATCGAAATGAACTTCCTTCCCGATGTCCAAGTGGACTGCGAAACCTGCCTCGGCCGACGCTACAACCGCGAAACGCTGGAGGTGATGTACAAAGGCAAATCGATCAGCGATGTGTTGGATATGACCGTCAATGAGGCGGTAAAGTTTTTCGAAAACATCCCCAACATCTACCGCAAGATGAAGACCTTGCAAGAAGTGGGATTAGGATACATTTCGCTGGGCCAGCAAGCGACGACTCTCTCCGGTGGGGAGGCCCAGCGGGTCAAGCTCTCCGAAGAACTTTCCAAGCGAGATACCGGCCAGACCGTCTACATTCTAGACGAGCCCACCACGGGCCTCCACTTCGACGACATCCGCCAGCTCCTCTCTGTCCTCAACAAACTGGTCGACAAGGGCAACACCATCATCGTCATCGAGCATAACCTCGATGTGGTCAAGGTGGCGGATTATATCATTGATATGGGGCCGGAGGGCGGCCACCGCGGTGGTACGGTCATCTGTCAGGGCAAGCCCGAGCAGGTGATGAAGAAGAAGGGAAGCCATACGGGGCAGTTTTTGAAGATCGAGATGGAGGTGTAGGGAGCAATTCATCTCGTAATTGCTTATATTTATAGTATGAAGGATCAGTTCCATACCATAAAACAGGTTATTCTTCACCTTATCGCATTTTACCAAAGTGAGTCAAAAGGTATCAGCATCACCAAGCTGTACAAGCTGTTGTATTTCATTGATTTTGGCCACTATGCCCTTAACCAATCTTCAATTACAAAGCTCAACTACCTAAAATTCAAATACGGTCCCGTCCCCTTCGGTGTTGATACCTTACTCAAGTCGATGGAAGAAAATGGGCTCCTCAATAAACAGTGGATCAGTGATAGCTATGATGGGCACTACCTCTTTAAAGCAGAACAGAAAGATTATTTAAAGGGGCTCGACCTAAATGAGAAAGAGCAGGCTACTATCGAAAAGACAGCGCGGGCCTTTCTTGATAGCTCTGCCACAGAAGCTTCAGAGGAAACGCACTATCATTACTCTTGGCTTTCTACAGACAATGGGAAAATCATTGCCTACGAAACTGCTCAGCATTGCGATTTCCCCTGGCTAGGTTATTACAACAACAAGAGCGAAGAGGAATTTAAAGAAATACAAAATAGCAGGAATACCATAAAAAAGAGTCCAACTATCAATAAGCTATTTGATAAAATTCAAAAACTATAAACACTTTTGATTCGCTATTTTTCTACCTATACTTTCCTTAGCGATCTTCAAAAATTAGAGAAAAAACCAAAGAATAATTACCATCAAGTACGAAAAGACATCTGCACTGTTTATCAAGATTTAGACGATATTTTTGAGATCATTAAACAAGGAACCATCATCAAGGCGGCTAATGATGAGGATAAAAAGATCCTGCTGAAGAGTCGGTTTCCTAATTCTGCTATGCGTGAAGGCAAGAGCGGAGGTTTCCGAGCTATCAGTATTGCCGATATTGAAAAAGGGGATTGCTATTTTCTTACCGTTTACCCCAAGAAAGGAAAACTGGGACAACCAGATTTATCAGAACAAGCGTACGTAGCGATACTTACCGAATTCATTGAGCAGGTAGAAGAAGGGTCACTGATAGAACTGGACATCGAGAATGACCTTCAGGTGGCTGATGCTGAATAGCATTACCTCCCCATATGCACCAACAACACCGAAATATCTGACGGCGACACCCCACTAATGCGACTAGCTTGGCCAATGGTGCGCGGCCGCTGGGCCGTTAGCTTCTCCCGCGCCTCAGCGGAGAGCGAGACCAAGTCATTGTAGTCAATATCCGCGCGGAGGCGGACCTCCTCTAGGCGATTCATCTTATCCACCATTTCCTGTTCTTTCTGGATGTAGCCTTCGTATTTCATATTGATGGCGGCCAGATCGATGCTTTCCTGATCGTAGGCGTGGAGAAAATGATCGACATCGGGCAGGACTTCTCGCAGTTCGTTCATATCGATGTGGGGGCGGATGAGGACGCCGTGCAGCTTGACCTTTTGCTTGAGTGGCGTGGAGCCTTTGCTTTGAAGGTAGCCATTGAGCTGGTCGGGGCTGACGCTGGTTCCGCGGAAAAACCGATTGATGGCCTTGTTGGCAGCTAGTTTGTCGTCGACGCGGGCGCTGCGGGCTTCCATTCCCTGCATGCCCATAGCCGTAGCCAGCGGACTGAGGCGAACATCGGCATTGTCCTGACGGAGTAGAATGCGGTATTCCGCCCGAGAAGTGAACATCCGGTAGGGCTCTTTGGTGCCCTTGTTGACCAGGTCGTCGATGAGGACGCCGATGTAAGCCTCGGAGCGCTTGAGGATGAAGGGCTCTTCGTCGTTGATTTTGCGGTGGGCGTTGATACCGGCCATGAGGCCTTGGCAGGCCGCTTCTTCGTAGCCCGTCGTACCGTTGATTTGACCGGCGAAAAAGAGGTTTTTGACCAGGCGTGTCTCTAGAGAGATGTCCAGCTGAGTAGGGGGAAAAAAGTCGTATTCGATGGCGTAGCCGGGGCGGAACATCTTGGCATTTTCGAAGCCGCGAATCATGCGCAGGGCTTTGTACTGGACATCTTCGGGTAGGGAAGACGAGAAGCCGTTGACGTATATTTCGACTGTATTCCAGCCTTCGGGTTCTACAAAGAGTTGGTGGCGATCCCGATCAGCGAAGCGGTCTATTTTATCTTCGATAGACGGGCAGTAACGCGGCCCGATGCCTCGAATGCGACCGTTGAACATGGGAGAACGGTCGAAGCCGGTTTTTAGCATTTCGTGGACTTCCTTGTTGGTATAGGTAACGTGGCAGGGGCGCTGCTTTTCCAATTTTGGGGTATCGGTGTAGGAGAACTTACTGGCCTGCTCATCCCCCGGCTGCACCTCCATCACCGACCAATCGAGGCTACGGCCGTCGATCCGAGGCGGGGTCCCCGTCTTCATTCGACCAGATTCGAAGCCTAGTTCTTGCAATTGCTCAGTGATGCCTTTGGCTGCGCGCTCGCCGGCGCGGCCGCCGCCAAATTGTTTCTCTCCAATATGAATTAAGCCATTGAGGAAAGTCCCATTAGTCAGAATAACCGATTTGCTGTTGATCTCCAACCCCATTCCGGTACGCACCCCACAGGCGCGACCATCTTTCACTATAATGCCGGTGACCATTTCCTGCCAGAAGTCGACATTGGGGTGTTCTTCCAGCATCATGCGCCATTTTGCGGCAAAGAGCATGCGATCACTCTGCGCGCGCGGGCTCCACATCGCCGGCCCTTTCGAGCGGTTGAGCATACGGAATTGGATCATAGTATGGTCTGTCACAATGCCGGAGTAGCCCCCTAGGGCATCTACCTCGCGTACAATCTGCCCCTTGGCCACACCGCCCATTGCTGGATTACAGGACATCTGGGCAATGGTCTGCATATTCATCGTGGCCAGGAGGACTTTAGAGCCCAAGTTGGCCGCTGCAACGGCTGCCTCACAACCGGAATGGCCGGCACCGACTACAATAACATCGTATGTTGGAAACATTGGCTAATCAATTAAATCGGGCACAAAGATACAATAACTTTTCCCTATTCGACACGTTACAAACAAGAGTAGCTTCCATTTGGATTACTCCGCCTCTTAATTTTTTGTAAAAGAAGCTCTTTTTATCCCTATTCCACCCATTACAACCTGAGCTACATATTCCCCGAGGGCTAGGTTCCCTGCGTTTATTATTTTATTTTTGTACCAAGTTTAATATTCGGTAAGATGACTAGACAAGCATTAGAGACAGAGCAGAAGGCTCTAGAGATTAATCTGGATGACAGCATTTATGGCACCTTCGCCGAGATCGGTGCGGGGCAGGAAGTGGCCCGCTATTTCTTTCAGGTCGGGGCGGCAGCCGGTACGATTGCCAAAACCATGTCGGCCTACGACAAGGTGTATTCGGATAAAATTTACGGTACGGAGGCCAGCGGCCGCTATGTTTGTGAATCTCGCTTATATAAGATGCTGGACCACGAGTACAACCTGATGATGACGAGGCTGCAAAATGAACGACCGGGGACCAATTTCTTTGTCTTTGCCGATACCATTGCCGCCTTGAATTATCAGAAGACCATTAAAGGGGATGGCTGGCTGGGCCTGCGTTTCCAGTTGCATCCCGAGGGAGAAACCAACGATATTGTACTGCATGTCAAGATGCTGGATAATGATAATCAGTTGCAGCAGCAGGCCGTTGGGGTACTGGGGGTTAATTTGCTTTACGCTTGCTTCCGTTACCACGAAGAACCAGAAGTCTTGCTGCAATCCCTGATGGACAATTTGCACGGCCGCGTCGCCATCGATATGATCCGCTTCACGGGCCCTGACTTCGCTCATCTGGATAATCGCTGGTTGAGCCTCATGTTGATCAAACACAACCTGAGCGAGGTTGCTATGTTTGGCCCGGATGGTCAGAGCCTTCACCCTTCAGAATTTTTGTACAAAAAACATGTCCTAGTCGTTCGGGGCAGCTTTCGTCCGGCGACTTTGGTCAACTTCGATATGATTAAATCCAGTTGGGAGCAATTCCGCGCCCAGCCAGAAGTCGACCCGCGTAAAGCTTTTTTATTGACAGAAATTACCCTGGATAATCTTTGTGCAGAAGGAGAATTGGACGACCAAGATTTTCTAGATCGCGCAGAGGTACTCTGTGCTTTAGGGCAGACGGTAGTCGTTTCCAATTGTGAGCAGCATCAGAAATTGATCGCCTATTTGTCGGATTATAAAGTACAGAACCTGGGCCTTGTGCTAGGAGTCCACCAGATGCTGGAAGTGATCAACGATAAGTACTACAACAATATGGATGGCCAATTGCTAGCCGCCTTCGGCGAGCTTTTTACCCGCAATGTCAAGCTGTACGCTTATCCGGCAATGCAGGAAGGCAGCGCCGAGTTGATCAATTGCCAAAATCTACCAGTTCCCGAAGGGATTAAATTTCTTTTCCAACACCTCCTGAACAGCAAGCAAATTGAAGACATCAATAACTTCGATGCGGCCAATCTGCACATTTTCTCCAAAACCGTTCTACAAATGTTACAAGCTAACGAGACCGGATGGGAAAAAATGGTGCCCGAAAAAGTAGCCCAATTGATTAAGGAAAAATTCCTATTCGGCTTTCCCTGCGAACAGATGGAATTCGAATATTGATGCTTTCCCCCAACCTATACCCAACTATGAACCATCAAAAGCCTTTTGTCCAACTGCTCTTCCTTAGCCTAGTCACAGTACTGTTTTCGCTTGCGAGCTGCCAACAAGAGGGCAGCAGCAATGCCACAAAAGTACAGGCCACAAGCGATCAAAAAGCCACTATTCCTCCCAAAACTGATACAGACACGATGGCCAAAAAACCCATCCCTACTCCCAAGATTGAGCTGGACAGCAGTATAACACTAGACTATATTATGGGGAAGTTTGACCCGGCTCGACATAAAGATTTTTCAAAAATTGAGCCTCGGCATGCCTCCCGTACCGGCATGTACCTGCGTAATGACGCCTACGCTGCCTTTAAGGAGATGTATCTGGCCGCCAAAGAAGAGGGCATCAAACTGGCCATCCTTTCGGCGACGCGCAATTTTGCCTCACAAAAACGCATCTGGGAGGCCAAATGGAATGGGAATCGGCTACTAGACGGCGGAATCAATGCCCGGGAGGCGATTCCTGATCCTAAAGCACGGGGCCTCAAAATTCTGGAGTGGAGTTCCATGCCCGGCAGTTCCCGCCATCATTGGGGGACCGACATTGACATCAATGCCCTCAACAACAGCTACTTTACTAAAGGTAAGGGCCTGGAGGAGTATAAATGGTTGCAGGCTAACGCCGCCCGGTTTGGCTTCTGTCAGACCTACTCTCCCAAAGGCAAAGAGCGCCCCTATGGCTATAATGAGGAAAAATGGCATTGGTCTTTCCTGCCCTATGCTAAAAGGCTCAGCGATCAGGCCCAGCTCCGCCTCAAAGATGAGATGATCAAGGGCTTTGACGGCAGTGAAGTGGCCTCCGAAATCGGCATTGTCAAAAAATATGTATTGGGAATCAACACCGCCTGTCTTTAATGCTTGAACCCTTTGATACCTGAATCGTTTATTTGTAAAATCAGCAACCAAATACTATGGCACTTACAGAATCTAATATGCTCCCGCTGGGCACGACCGCTCCGGCCTTCAGCCTCCCGGATACGGTCTCCGGCAAAACCCTTTCCTTCGACGACGTCGCCTCCGACAAGGCAACCGTCGTAATGTTTCTCTGCAATCACTGCCCCTTTGTTATCCACGTCAACGAAGGGCTGGTGCAGCTAGCTAAGGACTATCAGGCGCGGGGCGTCGGCTTTGTGGCTATCAGCTCCAACGATGTGGTCAACTACCCCGCCGATTCTCCCGACAAAATGGCGACGCACGCCAAGGCCGTGGGCTACACCTTTCCCTACCTCTACGATGAGAGTCAGGAAGTGGCCAAGGCATACGATGCGGCTTGCACGCCGGACTTTTATGTCTTCAATAATGAGCGACAGCTAGTGTACCGTGGTCAGTTGGATGGCTCTCGTCCAAACTCCGGTGTTCCGGTAACTGGGCAGGACCTACGCGATGCATTGGATGCGGTGCTAGTCAATCGTCCGGTGGCGAAGTTACAGCGACCTAGTGCGGGTTGTAACATCAAGTGGAAGAAATAGAGCAATTAGCTGGGGAACTTCCCGAATCCTCAGCAAGAGTATTCAGGAAGTTACCGTGTCTATCTAGTTCTAGTCTACAGCTAGATTTAGTCCCGTTGTGGATAGACTCCAGTGTGACAAATAATGAAGTTTGTAACCAGAGAGGGGGAGATTATCGAGAAAGGCTTTCCTTCTCCGGTACTAGCAGCTTCAAAAGAAGGTGCCGCTACTGCCCCACTACCGTAGAACTGATTATTTGCTGCTTCGGAGGAGTAAAACTCATTCGTCTGCGTCGTCAGAAAAGCCTCATTGGGGGCATTCTCATCCGCCTGGGCGATACTTACCGGCATCAATATTTGATCCGTACTGATGTCTGCAACATGAGTGTGCGTAGGCATGTGCGGTATGGTCATGGTAGCCGTTTCCTCCCCTCCTTCTTGTGCAAGACGGATCAAAGGTAAACCTGGACCTTCTCCAATACCGACGGGAACACGGCTCTTGATATTAGGTAAAGCAAAGTCAGTACGTCCATTACCGCCATAAGTGACTCCTATGACAGAAAATAGGGGTTGATAGTCCTCAAGAGTGAGTAATTGGCCATGACAAAAGGCCCAGTTCACTGGGGCAAAAAGGCCCGCGAACATCCGGATTTCACCAATAGTTCCTTCCATTATAATGATTGTTTTTTAAGTTAAGTAAAATAGAGATTAGACCTTTCTGACTACTCTTGAGTAGGATAGATACCAAAGGTGCAGATGATGTAGTTCATCCCCAGAAAAGGCTGCATGATGGCCATTGCATCCTGACCACCAACGAGGCTTGTTGTAATAGTAGGATTAACTTTAGCATCACCATTGCCATAGTATTGATTAGCGGTAGCCGTGCTCTGGTAGAACTCATTGGTCTGCGTAGTCAGGTAGTTACCCTCGGCAGAAGTTTCACTGGGAAATGTCAAACTCGTAGGGATGTCAACGCTTTTATTACCTACGGTTAGTGCATGACCATGAGCAGGCAATGCGCTGATGGTAAGGGTATTCTCTAGTGCTCCTCCTTGCTCGCCCAGTGTACGTGGAGTTAAATCACCCATTCCCTCTCCCTGGCCAACGATTGTTCTCCCTCTCAAATCAGGAAGGGCAAAGTTTATCCGACCGTCACCTCCGTAAGTCGTACCTAATATGGAATATAATGCTTCGTTGCTGGAAATAGTGATGAGTGAGCCGTCACAAAAAGCCCAGTTAAGTGGGGCATAACTGCCTCCAAAAAGGCGGATTTCGCCAATTAGACCATAATTCATTAGAATTGTTTTTTTAAGGTTTAATAAAGATGAAAATCGCAGCTTAATTGCGCTGGGGGTAGAGTCCCTCTACACAAATGATGAAGTTGAGACAAGTAAATGGTGACATGTTGTTGGTTGGATCTGAACCTCCGGTGTCTCCCAGAGAGGCTTCTAAATCTGCAGTAGCGTTGATGTACTGGCCAACTGTCGCATCACTCCCGTAAAAATTGCTACTCTGCTGGGTGAGATAAGTTTCGTTGGGAGAGTTCTCGTCAGCAACAGAAGTACTGATGGGAATCTGAACGTCGACAGAAGTTACCGTTACTGTATGCGTATGCGCAGGCATTTCATCAATGGTGAAGATTTTATCTTCTTCACCTGGTGTATCGCCCGCCGCTCGATCACTAAAATCGTCGTCTGTACCTGTGCACATGGGAAAACGTCCACGGAAGTCAGGCAATTGAAAGGTTTCCCTACCATCGCCTCCATAGGTGGTACCAATCAGTGAAAATAAGGCTTGATTATTTTCAATCGTCAGATATTGGCCATGGCAAAATAGCCATCCCTTGGGCTGAAAATTTCCGGCAAAAACTCGAACTTCTGCTAAGGTCGGTGTTGACATAATTTAGTTTTTAAAAATGATTAAATTGGGTTTATATTTTCTGAAATAGGGGAAGACCTGTGCCCGTACGATGCACAGAATTGCTTGGCGTACCAATGATTCAAAATGAATTGGAATGGCTGAGCGGAACCATAAACACAGTGCTCTACCCAGCCCAATAGGCAGGATGGAATTCGCAGAGTGGAGGCTTCGGCTTAGTATCTCCCCTTCAGAGGATTACCTATTAATCTTTAAATGCTAGAAAATGAAAATGACTTAAGAGGAAGGAAGAAGTCATTTGAATACGATTGGGAACAATGTATACTACAATATTAATAAAATTTGTGGTATGGGTCAAGGGGCTGGTAAAAAAAGCTACTCTTTCTTTTTCATAAACTCCGGCAACTTCCGCAAAGCAGCCAGCTCGCGATGGCGCGTACGAATCTCGTCGGCCGGTGAGCCAAAGTAGACTTTCCCCCCTTCCAAAGACTTCGAAACGCCCGACTTCGCCGCAAAGATCGCCTTATCTCCTATCACCAAATTTTGGGCAATCCCCACCTGACCATAGAGGACCACCTCATCGCCAAGAATGGTTTTGCCACCAATGCCGACCTGCGCGGCAATCAGGCAATTGCGACCAACGACGGCACCGTGCCCGATATGCACCTGACAGTCGATCTTAGTGCCTTCGCCAATGACGGTATCGCCAGAGACCCCTTTGTTAATAGTGCAGCTCGCACCGATGTCCACATGATCATGGATGATGACCCGCCCACCAGAGCGCCATTTTTTGTAGACTTCTTCATTCTTCTTAAAGTAAAAGGCATCCGTCCCGATGATGCTGCCCGCCTGGATGGTGACGTGCTTACCAATCTGCGTGTATTCAGCGATATAAACATTGGACTGGATGTAGCTGTAGGCTCCGATCTGAACATGGGGGCCGATGGTGACATTAGGTTCGAGGATAGCGGAGGGGTGCACCTGCGCCGTCTCGCTGACTTGGGCAGAGAGGGGGCGAAAGGGGCGGTGGGTGATGATCAGTTGGTTGTAGACTTCGAAGGGTGCCGAGCAAATGAGTAGGGTTTTGCCCGGAGGGCAGTCGGCTGGTTTATTCAGCAGTACGATGGTAGCCGCGGAGCGGAGCGCCTTGTTGAAATACTTCTCATTATCGGCGAAGGTGATGTCTCCGGCCTCCACTTTATGGATTTCATTGATGCCCGTAGCGAGCTGCTTTTCGTCGCCGATTAAAGTAGCTCCGAACTGCTCGGCTAATTGAGCGACGGGAATGGGTTGAGGAAACTTCATGCTATTGGAGGAGTTGTAGGGTTCTCGCCCTGAAGAGTGATAGGGTTTTTATCTTGCGGAGAAAGTTGTACCGCAAAGTAAGCGGTGAGTTCTTCCAGGGTCTGTTCGTTAGTCTTTAAATCTTTGACCAGCACTCCCTTATCGAGAACGACGATGCGATCACAAACCTCTGTCACGTGATTAAGGTCATGACTGGAAATCAAGACGGTCTTATTCTCAGGAAGTTGGTTGATCATATTTTTCAAACGAATCTGAGAAGTCGGGTCCAGGTTAGAGAAAGGCTCATCGAGCAGAAGAACCTCAGGGTCCCCCAGAAGCGCAGCGACAATGCCCACCTTTTTCTGATTCCCTTTTGATAAATCGCGAATGTATTTTTTCTTGCCCAGAATTTCACCGTTGAAAAAATCCGCGTAGTCCTTCAACTTTTCCTCCACATCAATCGCATTAAGCCCATACAATCGGCCGACAAAAGTAAAATATTCCTCGGGCGTCAAAAAGCTCAAAAGAAAACTTTCGTCTAGATAAGAAGTGGTGTATTGCTTCCAATCTTCACTCTGTGCCACATTCTTCTCCTTCGACCAGACCTCTCCAGCACTCGCCCGAATCAAATCCAGAATGAGGCTAAACATCGTTGTCTTTCCCGCTCCGTTATTACCGACTAAGCCGAGACTGTCTCCGGCATGAATGTTCAGCTCAGGGACATCCAGCACCAGCGTACCGTCGTAGGCCTTTTTGAGATTTTTGAGTTGTATCATCGTTTTAATTTTATAAATCCCTTGATTTTAAACACATTTTGTTTTACCTTTAATTTTCATTTCGACCTTTGCCCTTGTCCCTCAACACGACGCCATCAGACCGATGACATGGGTAATATTTCCTTCAGCATGACAAAAGGTTTAGCACCTTTTTGAACGAACATACCTCTTCTTTTTCGAAGGCCACGAAAGCGGAGAGTTGCCAGCTTTCCAAAGGTGGATTTTTTGCAATCTTCCCCGCAAGACCGGTTAGTTTATGGTCTGTGCTGTAATGGCGGCGGGGTGGATTGGCGGTGCCTGCCTACCGGAGGTAGGGGTCCTCCCATCAAAGCCTCACGCTATATCATCTACTTCTACTACTTCTTTCTGAATGCCGCAGCAATTTTATACCTCCTCGCTTTAAAGTGCGCCACCAATTGATCGATAATTTTATCCCTAAACACAATACCGAGTAAGCCTAGAACGCCCAACGCCCAAAGCCCACCGTTGGGAAAACCAAGGAATTTGAACCCCCAATACAGCAGCATGGGGAAGGCTAGAATAGGGATCATAATCAAATAATGAGCGCCACCGAAGCCCTCCATATTGAAGGCAGCTCCCTTGTTAGGGTCGATGCGTTTAGAGTTGTAATTACAAAAATACATATAGAAATACACCACAATTCCTGTCATATAAAAGAAGGAAGCAATGATGGTCTTGATCATAAACGGATAGAAAAGCATGTAGGGCAGCGACAGAATAAAAAGCCCCAAATTAGTGGAGGCCAGCAGGTAGTAGCGAGCCATGAAGAAATCCCGGATGGAGAGGTTTTGGGTGAGGATGAAATCGAAATGCGGGCTGTGCCAGGAGAGCAGCAGTTGCCCATAGTTGAGGGTGAAGACCCCCGTTAGGAAAATGCCGAGAAAAAGCTGAAAAGGAACTTCTTTGGTAAATTCATCCCCTTGGAAGATGAGTGGGTAGAGGAGAAATAATAGGCTGATGTAGACGAAGGCCCGGGAGCGGGAGTTGCGCCAAATCAACTTCATTTCCAGCTCAATTTGCTCACCGACAGTACCGAAACGCTGTGCCAGACCTAAGCTAAGCGAACTGGCCTTCATCTGCTGTTGTTTATCCAAATCATCAAGATAGGCGCGGCTTCTAAATAACCCATAGAGCGCGTAGTAAATCAAGCCCAATACACCCAAGGGCAATAACAGAAAAGCCGGTATATCCAATATCTGCTGCACCAAGCTGGCAAAGCCCTCTGACAACGCTATATAGCCGTGATAGTCCAGGTAAAACAGTAGGCTGGTAAAGCCCAGAATGGTAATGGCAATCACCGGTTTTCCACCAAAGGATTTGGTCATATAAAAAGCTAAGAAATTGCTTACTAGAATCAATATCAGCAGCAGGAGTAGCCACACGATGGCTGAAGGCATGCCCAGTTGACCGATGACCTTGTTGCTGTAAAAGGGCAGGATCAGCAACAAGGGTAAGAGGGTGAAGACAGAGGAGATCGAGCGGATCAGAAGGTAGTGCACCAAGCGCCCTTTGGGAATCGGCAGATGCAGATAGGGCCGGATAGACAGCGTCGGAAAGCTCTGCAAAAAGAAGCGCATAAACAGATCGGCCAGAAAATAAAAGATCAGCAGGCCACTGAATTTCATCACCACATCTTCATCCGGGAAGTTTTCCTCCAGTATCCTTCCGGCAAAAAAGCCCAGCACCAACATGTTGAGCATCATATACAGGCCAAATAAGCCCAGGATGACGGTCTGTACAACACTCTGTGTCCAAAAGGGAGAGCGGAATTGTTCTTTCCACTGGTTGACCAACAAATGTCTTAACATAGCTTTTTGTTTTAGTGCTTAATGGGCTTCCAGCCAATTGCTCCCCGTATCCATGCCGACTTTAATTGGTACTTTAAGGTTGGGGATGGCGGTTTTCATTTGTTCTTCTATGATCGGTTTGACCTGCTCCAGTTCTTCTTTATAAACATCAAAAACCAATTCATCGTGGACTTGCAAGATCATCTTGGTGCGGAAATCTCCGGCCTTAAGGGCCTGATGAATCTTGATCATTGCGATCTTAATCATATCCGCCGCCGTCCCTTGAATCGGCGTGTTGATGGCGTTGCGCTCAGCATGGCTGCGGATCATACCATTGCGGGAATTGATGTCGCGCAGGTAGCGGCGGCGGCCCATCAGCGTAGTCACATAGCCCTGCTCGCGCGCCAGCTCCACCTGCTTCTCCATGTATCGCTTTAAGCCCTGATACTGACTGAAGTACTGTTTGATCAGCTCGCTGGCCTCGGCCCGCTTGATGTCCAGTTGTCGCGACAGGTTGGTGGCACCAGCGCCGTAGATGATGCTGAAGTTGACCGTCTTAGCGCGGTAGCGCTGTTCGCGGTTTACCTCCTCGAAAGGAACGCCAAAGACTCGGGCGGCAGTGGCTTGGTGAATATCCTGCCCGGCCTGAAAGGCTTCTAGCATGGCCTCATCTCCGCTGATTTCGGCGATGATACGCAGCTCGATCTGGGAGTAATCCGCGGCCAGCAACAGGTGCTCTTCATCGCGGGGAATGAAGGCTTCGCGGACGCGGCGGCCCTCGGGGGTACGGACGGGGATGTTTTGCAGGTTGGGGTTATTGGAACTCAATCGGCCGGTGGCCGCCAGCGCCTGATTAAAGGAGCTGTGGATGCGCCCACTGCGGGGGTTAACCAGTTTGGGGAGCGCATCGACATAGGTGGACTTGAGCTTAGCCAGCGCGCGAAAGCCCAAGATGGTCGCCGCGATGGGATGCTCTAAAGCCAGTTCTGTTAGCTTCTCCTCATTGGTTGAGTACTGCCCCGTTTTAGTTTTGCGCCAGCGATAGGGAATTTTCATTTTATCAAATAACACCTCACCCACCTGCCGAGGCGAAGCGATGTTGAATTGTGTCCCCGCGATTTTATAGATTTCTTGTTCTCTTTCCAGGATGCCTGTACTTAGCTCTTTGGAATATTCGGCCAAGAAATCGGTATCCACATTGACCCCCGCATGTTCAAGGTCAACCAGTACCGGTACTAACGGTGCTTCCAGCTCTGCATATAATTTTTGCAGTTCTTCTTTTTCGAGAATAGGCCAGAGGTATTCCTTGAGCTGTAGGGTGATGTCCGCATCTTCGGAAGCATAATCAACCACCTTTTCCACCGGGACTTGCCGCATGGTCAGCTGATTCTTACCTCTCTTTCCGATGAGGGTTTCGATAGAAATCGGCTCGTACTTCAGGTAGCTCTCGGCCATGTAGTTCATGTTGTGCCGCAGCTCTGGCTCGATGAGGTAGTGCGCCAGCATCGTATCATAAAGCGTTCCTTTGACCTCAATATCATACCACTTGAGCAGCAACATATCATATTTGATATTCTGCCCAATTTTTCCAATTTTTTCGTTGCCGAAAAGCTCCGCAAATTCTGCCAGGACACCCCGGACTTCCGCTTGATCTTCGGGAAAGGGAACGTAGTACGCTTCTCCTTTTTTGCAGGAAAAAGACAGGCCCACCAGCTCAGCAATATTGGCATCTACTCCGGTCGTCTCGCTGTCGAAGCAGAATAAATCTTGTTGAGCCAGCAGTTGGATCAGCTCAGCTCGCTCTTCGGCAGTGGCCACCAGCTTGTAGTCGTGCTCCACATCTTTGAGACTGTGCTCTGCTACGGAGTGGCTGGGAAGAGGACTTTTAATAGCAGGCTGCTTAGCTGGGATATCACCAAATAAGGAGCCTTGCGAACCAGCCACCGGCTCGGCACCCGCTGCATCTGCCCCTAGGATCGACTTGGCCAGCGAGCGGAATTCTAATTCCTTAAATACTTCACTCAGGGCCTCTTTGTTCATCTCGGTAATGGCGTAGGTCTCCGCATCAAACTGCACGGGCACATTAATATCAATAGTGGCAAGGGTCTTGGACAGTCGTCCCTGCTCGGCAAATTCAATGACTTTTTCTTTTTGTTTGCCCTTCAATTGATCCGTATTAGCCAGCAGTCCTTCCACAGAGTCAAATTTAGCCAGCAGCTTGGAAGCCGTCTTGCCACCAATCCCCGGAATTCCTGGGATATTATCCACACTATCTCCCTGCAAGCCCAACATATCGATGACTTGCTCCACGCGCTGAATTTGCCACTTTTCCAAAACCTCTGGCACCCCCATAATCTCTACATCTCCTCCTTTTCGACCGGGTTTATAGAGAAAAACATTTTCCGAAACCAATTGCGCATAGTCCTTATCCGGGGTCATCATATAGACGGTAAAGCCTTCTTTCTCGGCCTGCTTGGCCAGGGTACCAATGACATCATCTGCCTCGAAGCCTTCGCTGGTCACAATTGGAATATTAAAGCCTTCCAGAATACGCTGTATGTAAGGAATGGCTAGGGTGATGTCCTCCGGCTGTGCCTCTCGATTGGCCTTGTACTCGGTGAACATTTCATGCCGGAAGGTCGGGCCAGACAGGTCAAAGGAGACGGCGATATGGCTGGGGTTTTGCTTGCGCATCACATCCCAGAGCGACCGGGTGAAGCCCGTAATTGCCGATACATTCATCCCTTTGGAGTTGACCAGTGGGCGGGTGATAAAAGCATAATGGGCCCGGTAAACGAGGGCCTGGCCATCAAGGAGAAACAGTTTTTTTTCAGACATAAATGCTAGGCTTATTCAGTACGTAGGGAAGCAATGCGCTACAGATATTTTACGAATGCGGAAAGATAAGAAATAGCTGTGGAGAATAAAAAAGGGACGCCCGCTATTAGGCCTCCCTTTTTATCGTAGATGTATACTTTAATATCAACTACAGGGTATAGGACAAGCCTACAGAGTAGTAAGATTGGGTACCGTCAAATTCGAAATTGGCCTGTCGGATACCCCCGGAGACCGCAACCCCGATCCCTTTCCAGATCGAGAACGAGATGGTATTCAGCCAAGTATAATTGAAAAGACCCGTTTCAAAAGTACGATCATTAAGCGTTACCGTCATTTTTTCATCCTGATAAGGGATAAAGGTGGTAAAGGTAGAGGAGAAGTTAAACGCCATGTCTTTGACGATGAGCTTCTTTGTATAATCTGCTCTCAGCTTGGCCCCTACTGCTCCGGTTGAGTCCAGGCTGTCGAGGCCCGAAAAGGCGAAGTGATAGTTGAGGGGATGGACGACCACCACCAGATTTTCGATGGGGGTCAGTGTGGCCCCAATTCCGATGTCGACGGTTCCAGGATCAAGGAAATTCTCTATGGAGCTATTGAGTTCCCCTAGACCAGAGAGGGCCAGCCAATCTTTGAGTTTATAACCTGCCAGGGAAGAGATATTGAGAATATCGACCGTTCCATTGTCAAAGAGGTCATCATCATCGGTATCGCCATTGTTCAGGTCAATATCTTGCCAGGACTTGGTAACAATCCCTTTGTTGCGCCAGAAGTGCTTGCGTCCTTCTTGATTGGCAAAGGCAGTCAGGCCAACATTGAGGGAAGTTGCCGAGGCATCGGGGTTAGGGCTAGCAGCCCAGTTATTGGATTGATTAAAATCAAATCCGATGGTGCCGCTGAAGCCGGTCAGCCAGCCTGAGAGGATGTCGATTTCCTGTTGTATGCCCGCCAATTCTCCTTCCAATGCACCGACCTCGCCCTGCTTTTCGGCCAGGCTGGCTTTGAGTTCCGCTTTCTTCGCCTTCAGCTCCTCGATCGTTTGCTGAGCAAAGACGAAATGAGCACCAAAGAGTAGCATGGTAATCAAGAATAACTGCTTTATCATTTTTCTTAAGGTTTAATTTAAAAATTATGCTATAAATATATGATTATCAACACTATAAATAGAGCACCTGTGCAACCACAATGCTCCTGGAATATGTAGATGTTTAGTAAGATTATGATCGAAAAGCTACGCTCAAATGTAGATGCTAGTCAACTCAACTATCGTGCAGTATAACAGTCTCCGAAGTCAATCGACTCAACGGAATAATGACTTTGACCTCCTCAGTTTGCAGGGTCAAGGCCGATTTATCTACTGCAATGATTTCCCCTTTCACTCCGTCAATGCTAATCACATCGCCCAGGTTAAAGCGATCCTTGCTGTAAAAGGAGGCCAGGAAATTGGCCATAATATCCTTAGAGGCCAGGCCGTAGCCCAAGCCAAAGGCAAAGACGCCGCCGCCAATAATCACGGTGAGATTAGAGGTGATGAAGGAAGTATTGATCTGCGCTTGAGCCAGTGCGCTGACGAAGCCGGTTAGAAAGATAAACCAAAAGACGAAGCCGGCGATAATATTTGCCGAGGGCAGTCCGATGGATTTACAAGCCGTATAAACGATGCCTTTGACAAAATCCGCCAGTATAAGACCGATGATCATCAGGATCAGGGCGGAAAGCATCAGCGGAATGTAGTTGATGATATTACTCACCAACTTAGAGACCTCCTCTATGCCTAGAATGTCTGTTGCCGCGGTGATGGTCAGTAGCAGCAGTACGTAGTAGATTATTTTGGCTAAAAATTTACTGGGAACGATCGTAAATTGCGACTTACTAACCAGATCGATGTCGTTCAAACGATCGCCCAATTTATCAATACCTACTGTCCGTAAAAGTCGACCAATAGTCCGGGACAGAACGCGGGAGATGATCCAGCCCAGGATGATGACCAGAACAGCATTGAAAAAACTAGGGATCGAAGAAGCAAAGGCTTTGAGTAGATCGGTTAAAATTGTAAATTCCATAAAGTGGGTAGGTTTTCAAAACGGTTGGGGCCGTTGTTTTCTGGGTTGAATTAACTTTACTTGGACTGGCCCTCCGGGCTACTTTCTGCCGAATCTTTGTTGCCTCCCTCTTTCAAATCTTTCGAATAGCCACCAAAAAGAGCCAGCATCAATTCAAAGAGTTTAGGAAGGTAGAGTTCGAGTACATTGCCTACAGTTTTAACGAAACGCATATTTCCCATCACATTTTGCTCAATCTCTGGAGGTGTATGAGGATGCGTTGCCATTTGTTCCTCCTCCAGTTGCTTAAAACTATTTCTACTTGCCATATCCTCGGGTATTTTATATAAAAGTGATTAATCAGCCATTAGGAAACAGTTGCTTGTATACCAACTGCGCCTTGTGTTTGGCGCGTTTAATTTTCATCTTAATTGCACTCTCCGATTTATCGAGTACTCCGGCAATATCTCGGATCGACAGATCATCCTGGTATTTCATCAGCAGGATGGCTTTATCTCCGGAGGGAATATTTTCGAGTACCCGTTTGAGGCGGCTAACTTCCATTTCCAGCAGCTCACTATCGGGCACCTCCTCCTGAATATCGGGGGGATTTTCCAACTCATCAGAAAAAAGTTTGCGATCTTTTTTCCGCTTACGCAGATAGTCGATGCAATAATTATAGGTAATAGAATACACCCAGGTAGAGAATTTCGATTTTTCTCCAAACTTGGACATATTCAAAAAAATCTTCACAAATATCTCCTGGGTGGCATCCCCTGCCAGTCCTTCATCTTTCAAAAGAGAAATGCACTTGCTGTAAATTTTATTCGAATAGCGTTGGTACAGCTTACTAAAGTACATCGATTCTTGTGTACTCAAGTAAAGCTTAACCAGCTCACTATCGGATTGTTTACCAGCGTTGCCTTGTTTTCCCAATGGGTCGTTTTGCATTGATGGGGATTCCACGAGATAAAGTAAAAGCTTACAATTTCCCGCAAAAGTAATGATTTAAGTGCAACTGTCGTACAGAAATCGCCCAGACGATAAAATTTTGGGTAGCTTCTGGTTCTTCCCGGACAGAGGTACTTTTAACCTGTGCTCGGGAACGACTAGCCTTTAGACGTAGTTTTAGGCGAGAAGACACAATTTAGAGCAAAAAAAAGAGGCAGCGCAACAGCACTACCTCAGCCCTAACCAAATAAAACCAAATATGCTGACGGAGTACGAACTTCAGTAAAATTCGGTCCGCCGGCTATAGTTGTATCTTTGCTTACTTATTGTAAACCTTACAATAATACCAATTTTGTGCTTAATTTCCAAATCTGGAGCCTCATAAAGCGGCTTTTTTTATCAGTTGTAAATGGCTGAATAACAAGCTTGTAGTTTACAAAAGCTAATTTTCGTGAACAAAATTTCCGTTCTATGAAATTTAATTATTTTTAAAAGCTGTTTCACCCAATAATCCTCCAAAGCAAAATATCATAATTAATCAGCTATTAATTAAAAATATATTTTATGCTTCACATAAAAACAATACATTTGTTTAGATACCCAATTCAGTGTTTATGAAATTCCCACTGCTTTTGTTTCTGCTTATCTTTACGCTGACTCCTCTATTCGCCCAACAAGCCGAGGAGAATAACGACGCCTTTTTTATCCGTAAAATTTATGATTATGCAAAATACCATGAGCGACATCGTACAAGCCCATGACCTTAGCTTTCAGCTTTACATCTCCGAGGAGGACATTCAGCGTCGGGTCAGGGAGATTGGGCAGGCCCTGGCCGCAAAATTTAGGGAGGATTACCCCGTTTTCATTGGGGTACTAAATGGAGCGTTTATGTTCACGGCAGACTTGGTGAGGGCAACAAATATTCAATGCGAAGTGGCCTTCACCCGGCTCTCTTCTTACCAAGGCACCTCTTCGACGGGGCATGTCAACACCTTAATCGGCCTGGATGCTGACCTGAAAGGACGCCACGTTATTGTGGTGGAGGATATTGTAGATACGGGCGGAACGTTGCACCAGTTCAAGCAGACACTAAGCGAAAAGGAGCCCGCGTCTATAACACTAGTGGGGTTTTTGATGAAACCTGAGGTCTTCAAGAACCGTTTCAAGGTAGACCATGTAGGGTACGAAATTCCCAACAAATTCGTCATCGGCTATGGTTTGGATTACAATGGTGCGGGTCGTCAACTGAGTAACATCTATCAGCTCAAGGAGGATTAGTGCCATTCCAGTAAAAATCACTACATTAGTTCTCTATGCCCCTCTGGATCAACATATTAATTGTTCTGGCGGCCATCTACGTGGCCCTGTGTTTGATCTTTTACTTTGGGCAGGACTATTTCTTCTTCCGCCCTGAGCTATTGCCACAAAGTTTTACCTATAAATATCCTTTCCCCTTTGACGAGGTCAACTTTGAGATGGAAGACGGGGGAAAAATCAACGGCTTACACTTCAAAGTTCCCAATGCCAAGGGCGTCGTGTTTTACCTCAAGGGCAATTCGCGTAGCATCAAGGGCTGGGCAAAATTCGCTCGGGATTTTATCAGCAAGGGCTACGATTTTTTTGTAATCGACTATCGGGGTTTTGGTAAGAGCCGGGGTAAGCGAACGGAGACCATTCTCTACAATGATAGCCAACATGTCTACAAATGGCTCAGTAAGCAATACACCGAAGAGCGCATCATCGTATACGGTCGCTCTCTCGGCAGCGGCATCGCCACCAGGATCGCCTCCTGGAACAACCCCAGGATGCTCATTCTCGATTCGCCTTATTACAGCTTTCTGCACCAAATCAAGCGATACGCTTGGATATTGCCCATCAACTTACTCCTCAAGTACAAAATCCGTACAGATCAATTCATCAAAAAAGTCAGCTGCCCCCTATTCATCATCCACGGCCGAAAAGACCGCCTGATTCCTTTCCGGCAGAGTGAGCTATTGATGGAAAGAGCATCCCAACAAAGCAAGCTCTTCGCCATAGACGAGGGACATCACAATGACCTACCCAGCTTTGCAGAGTACCATAATTACCTGTATGACATTCTAAATGATGATCAGCTGTACGAGATTGTCCTCAACAGCAGCGGCTCCATCAGAGCTTAAGGACATCAGGCACGACGATCTCCTCCACTACATTGAGCACTTTACCGCTGGCATCTCGCACCAACAGCTCGACTCGGCGATTGAGCTGACGCCCCTGCGGAGAGTCGGTCCCCTTCGTCGTAGCATTGATAGCAATCGGCGTATCTTCTCCAAAGTTGCTCATTTTCAGTCGATCAGTGGCAATCCCTTTAGCGACGAGAAAATCCTTAGCCGACTGGGCTCGCCGCTTAGACAGTGCGACATTGTACTCAATAGAGCCTTTGGCATCCGTATGCGCCATCAATTCAGCGGTATACGTAGGGTTTTGCTCCAGCAACTTATGGAGCCGCCCCAACTGGTATTTGGACTCCGAGCGCAGGAAAGACTGATCAAAGTCAAAGAAGATAGGCCGGATGGTTGTCGGATCGATCAGCGGTGCCCCACACTGCGAGCTGCAATGCGCGCGAATCTTCTCCATATCCAGCAAATAGGCATTGTAGCCCAGCTTTTTGGCCGAGGCCACCTGCTGTTCGGCAGCCGCCTCACTGTCAAAGTCTCCGATGAAGTACTTATGGATTCCATTATGGTCCTCCATGTGAAACACATCATCTAGCCCGCGAAAATAATCCAGGGAAACCTGTCGATCAAAAGCGGCGACCTGCACCAACAGATCCGAAGACTGGGAAGAAAGTTGGGTTGCTGCAAAGAGCAGCAAGACAAGGGTTGTGTACTTTCTCATGTTTGTTTGTTTTTAGGCATAGTGACAAAATTCGATGCTCTGAAAAAGGTAGGATCACTATTGCGACTAAAATACAGAATCTTTCAGAAAGATGCCCAAAAAACCCTACGAAAAAAATCCCTCAGGAACTTTACTAAATCGAGTAATTGTTATAAATTTGCAATCTCTAAGTAATTAGAGCCGATGACCCATGGTGTAATGGCAACACATCTGGTTTTGGTCCAGACGTTCTAGGTTCGAGTCCTAGTGGGTCAACAGCCTAAAAGCCTTGATAATCAATGATTTA
>JBCDGZ010000045.1:0-49485 GCA_038750655.1 Bacteroidota bacterium
CAACTACTTTATAATGGTACTCATGTGATTTTTCGTACTGTCCAATGAGTTGATAATAATTCGCTAGCGATTGATACAGTCGATGCTGGGCAATTTTGGATTGAGGGAGGGTTTGCTTGGCTAAATCTTCGAAAGGAGCAATAGCTTCCAATTCCTTATGGCTACTCTCGTCCTTTAATTCAAATTTGTGGACTACTTTATTAAAAAGGCGATAGTAAATGTCTTGATAGCTGAATTCCTCCTCAATCAGTTTGAGGGTAGCATCTTTTTCTTTAATGAGTACTTCAATGTCTTCCTCAATGGTTTTTCGCTTACTATCTGCAACTAAGCGTTGCTCCTCTCTCACGATTTCCAAGATGGCCATATGGTCCTCAAACAAATACGCAATCTTCCGGGCTTTCTTCAAGACCTTTCCCGATTGATCATACAACCCGCGATCATACAGGTAGCGGGCATCCAGCAGGCATTCCTTGATTTGAGCAACAGAGGATTTATCGCTGTTGTAGTTCCGCATACTGCGCAGAATGGCTTCGTAGAGGTATTTTTTTTCCTGTGAGAGGTGTTTGATGAACTTTTGCCCCTTAAACTTTTTCTTCAGTTTCTCTTCGTCGTATTCATCCATATCATTGATCGCATCGAAAAGACGGAGATAGTTGGTCTGATCACCACTTTTCTTTGTATCCAGCTTAAAATAGCGCTTTTCGGATTTTGACATCGACTGAATCAGTCTGTACAGGTCGTCTTTAGCACTCATAAAGGAGCGTTTGTAGTGGATGCCAACTCACAATCAGGAGCGTATATATGAAAAAAGGCTAATTTTTTCTGTGGCTTAGGATTCCTAGAATTTTGCGAGTAAAAAGCCAGCGAAAAAGTGTTTTGGGTATTGGATGTGTGTAGGCTCTACTATTTGTTTTAATGGTTTGATTTACAGTTGTTTATGATCGGTTTTTTTCGAATATTTATTGCGTTAGTGATGTTGGGTTTGGAGGCAAGTTGGCCACTTTAGGGCATTTAGAAGTACTAAAATCAGAAAAAAGTGGTTTTACATCGCTTGACTCTTCCTGTACCTTTGGATTACCATATTGACAGTGTAAACAACTTCAATATACACAAACTTGAAAAATTGTTTTAGAAGTATATATCTGTTGCGATGTAAAGATAGAAAATTACCCTTGAAGGTAAATTAAATTTGGCGCTCGAATTTTCCAACCTGACATCAGGGTAATTTTCGTCTTTTTTTGCCGCATCCTAACTCCATCTTGATGAAAAGTTCAGATAATTTATATCAACTTATACAGGCGCTGACCAAGGCAGAGAAGCGCAACTTCAAGATCATTGCAGCACAACATAGCAAGAAGGATAGCAGCAATTACATTCTCTTATTTGATGCCATCGAGCGACAGAAAACTTACGATGAAGCCCGTCTAAAAAAGAAATTCCGAAATTACCCTTTCGCCAAGAATATCTCCAAGACTAAACACTTGCTGTATCACCTGATCCTCAAGACCTTGCGTTCACTCAACGAGTCTCGCACCACCCGGTCCAAGCTCAGTGCGCTACTCGAAGATGCGCAAACGCTCACGGACAAGTCACTGATTGATCAAGCCTACGCGGTGCTGGTTAAGGCGGCTCGCTTGGCGAAATCGAACGAATTGTATCCCAACTTATTGAACATCCTTGATCGGCAACTGCAACTGCTGCCGCTCAGTTCGCAGTCTGCCATCACGGGTAAGCTGCGTGAGCTAGTCGTCCAGCGGCAAAGCGTCGCCGCCATTGTAAACACAGAAATTCAATATAAATCGCTGTTGAGCCTCATTCAGCTCAGCTTTCCCCACTCCGGCGGCAAAGCCAGCCTGGCCCAGCAGCATGTTCTCTCTACCGTTCTAGATGACCCCCTGCTCCAAAGCGAGCAGGAACCCAAAAGTTTTCTGACCAAAATTTTCTCTGTTGAAATTCAAGCGCTGGCCTGCGAGGCCAGAGATGCCTTCACCGAGGCGGTTGCTCATTGGCAAAAGGCGAGGCTGCTATGGTTGCAGCACGAAGAGATGATCGCTCTATTCCCCGACGACTATCTTCGAAATACAGCTGCATACTTGATTTGCTCTCTGAATGCCCGCCAGAAGGACTTAGACTATGAGAGGGTATTAAATGAGTTGCGCAATCAATTACCCCAGAATGGGCAGAAAGCCCAGCGCAACTTATTTTTTACCACTACACTGGACTTCATCGGAAAACTAAGTACTAAACAACTGGAAGACTGTACAGCATTGCTCCAGGATTTAGAAGCTGGCCTGGAAGAGCATACCGTACACCTCAACATCTATTGGCGAATTGACCTCTGCTATCATATTGGCATCTATCATTTTTTGCAGGCGGATTATCGCAAAGCCCTACAGTGGATGGATCGCATTCAGCAGTTCGACGCTTCGGATATTTGTGCACACGTGCAGTACTTCTGCCGCCTCATTGGCCTCATGGCGCTTTACGAGCTGAAGGAATTCGATACCCTCAAGGACGACATCCAGCATATGCTCCAGACCTTACACGGTCGCAAGAGCACTAAGGTCGAGCAGCTGATTCTTGACAGTGTTAAACAACTACTTTACGCTAATCATAACCGAGAGACCCGGAGTATTTTTTCAGAACTACAGCTTTCCCTCACCAATTGGGAAGCCAACGATATTCCAATACAACTAGTAACCTCCAATGCCATTCAGCATTGGGTGGATCATCAATTATCGGACGACGATAGATATCAAACCTTTGAATTAAACCCCAAGAGGTTGGATTTTTCTTCTTAAATCTCAAAAACTCCTCTTTATTCGCGCTCTCTCAGCATGGAGACCCGGTGGCCTGCCAATCACCGGGTTCCATCTTTTTTTACCAGATACTTGTTAGAAACTGTATACTCTGCTCGGCCAGCTCGGCGGAGTGAGGGGGCAGTGAAGCGTCGGTATAGGGGTGGCTGCCGCCAAAGACGTGATTGGCCCCTTTGATGATGTGAAGTTGGGCGGCGGGGTTAAGCGCCTTGAGTTCCTGCGCAGCAGCAAGCGGAACGGCGGGATCTTCATCGCCGTGGATGATCAAGCAGGGCTTATTGAGCTGCTGCATGGCTTGCCGGGCGTCCAGCCGCTGCCGGTGAGTCTCAAAGTCTTCGACTAGCTGGTAGTAAAGCGGCATCTGCTGTTTCGTTCGGCCATTGAGGATGTGTAGGACGCCGTCGGCCTTCCAGCCATCGAGTAGCTCGGGGCGCTGTTGCCACATGTAATCCAGTCGGCTGACGGCAGCCCAGGTGATAAGCGCGCCAATGCGCTCCTCCTCGGCAGCCTTAATAATCCCGATGCCGCCGCCCCGGCTATGGCCGATTAGGGCAATTTTCGAAGTGTCCACCATCGGCGCTAGCCCCGGCAAATCCTCGGCCACCCACTGCAGAACGCGATCAAGATCGCTAAGTTCTTTGCTGTAATTATTTTGCCCAAAGGCTTCCAAATCACCGAAGTGCTCTGGCTCCTCCGGCGTCGTACCGTTATGCGAAAAGTTAAACTTAGCGAAGGCAAAGCCCGCCGCTACGAAATGCTGCGCCAGCCGCTCCCAATGCCCCCAATCTTTGAAGCCCTTGAAGCCATGTGCGAAAAGCAACAGAGGGGCTTGAGGCTGCTGAGGATCATGGTAAAAGTCGAGTAAGAAGGGGCGGCCCGCAGGGCTTTCCAGACGAATATTGGAGGTTGTATGTATCATGAATTGAAGGCTTTGATTGCTCAACATTCCACCTTGATGATTGTTTTAATACTGGACAAGACAAAATTTGTATCTTGTGCGCGCAAAACCAAATCAACCATCGGGAAAAACTTGTCTTCCGGCATCCGTCAAAATTAAATAATTTATGAGCAATTCTTTAGCTTCCATCAAAGAGCCTGTAAAAGAAGAGCTCAAATTATTTGAAGAACGATTTAAGGAGGCCATGAAAACCAAGGTGCCGCTGCTGGACAAAATTACCTACTACATCGTTCAGCGCAAAGGCAAGCAAATTCGCCCCCTACTCGCCTTTCTCTGCGCCAAAGCCTGCGGTGGTGTAACCGACAAAAGCTACGTAGCGGCCTCCCTCGTTGAACTGCTCCACACTGCCACGCTGGTCCATGATGATGTCGTCGACGATTCCTATGAGCGCCGGAGTTTCTTCTCTATTAATGCTTTGTGGAAAAATAAAATCGCTGTCATTGTCGGAGATTACCTGCTTTCTCAAGGACTACTAGTGGCTTTGAAAAATGATGGTACCCGTCTCTTGGAGATCATGTCGCGAGCTATACAGGATATGGCGGAGGGCGAGCTACTACAGCTGGAAAAGGCCCGCCGCCTCGATATTAAAGAACCCGTTTATTACGATATTATTCGGCAAAAAACGGCCTCTCTGATTGCGGCGACCTGCTGTGTCGGCTGTGCTTCTACTACTGAGGATGAGGAGATGATCGAAACCATGTGGCGCTTTGGAGAGCTGATCGGCATTGCTTACCAAATCCGGGATGATCTTTTTGATTATGGGACGGCTGACGTAGGAAAACCACTGGGCATCGACATCAAAGAAAAGAAAATGACCCTGCCGTTGATTTATGCCCTCAACCACGCCACTCGGAGCGAGCGCCGCCGTATCATCAACATCATCAAGCGTTACAGCCACAAAAAGGAGAAGGTGCAGGAGGTGATTGACTTTGTACACGGCAGCGGTGGATTGGAATACGCTCGGGAGGCCATGCTTCGCTATCGTGGCGAGGCTTTCGAGGTGTTGGATACCCTGCCCGACAGCCCGGCTCGCCAGTCAATCAAGGCCCTGGTTACCTTCGTTACCGAACGGGAAAAATAAGCTTAGATGCGACGAATTTGCGCGCCGATGGCATTCAAACGCTGATCGATCTGCTGGTAGCCTCGATCAATCTGGTTGATGTTATGGATAATGCTGCTGCCTTTAGCCGAGAGTGCGGCAATCAACAGGGCTACCCCGGCGCGGATGTCCGGCGAAGTCATCTGAATACCCCGTAGTTGATACTTCCGGTCCAGGCCAATCACCGTAGCGCGATGCGGATCACAGAGGATGATCTGCGCACCCATATCAATCAATTTATCGACAAAGAAAAGGCGACTTTCGAACATCTTTTGGTGGATCAGAACGCTGCCACGAGCCTGGGTCGCCATGACGAGGATGATACTCATCAGGTCGGGGGTGAAGCCGGGCCAGGGGGCGTCGTAGACCGTGAGGATGGAGCCGTCGATGAAGGTCTGTATTTCGTAGTGATCTTGTGCAGGAACATGAATATCGTCTCCTTGGAGGTCCATTTCTAGGCCGAGGCGTCGGAAAACATTGAGGGTGTTGCCCAGTTGGTCGACGCGGGCGTCTTTGATGGTGATTTCGGATTGGGTCATGGCGGCTAGGCCAATAAAACTGCCGATTTCGATGAAGTCGGGGAGGAGGCGATGTTCCGTTCCCCCCAGGCGCTCCACGCCCTCGATGATCAACAGATTAGAACCGATACCCTCGATCTTGGCGCCCATGCGTACCAGCATCCGGCAGAGCTGCTGCACATAAGGTTCGCAGGCGGCGTTGTAGATTTGGGTGCGGCCTTCAGCTAAAACAGCGGCCATCAGGATGTTGGCCGTACCCGTTACCGAGATTTCATCCATCAGAATATTACCCCCTCTGAGTTGCTCCGATTCAATAGAGTAGCTGTTATTTTCCGCATCATAGTTGAAAGTTGCTCCGAGTTGTTGAAAACCCAAGAAGTGGGTATCCAGCCGGCGGCGGCCAATTTTGTCTCCACCGGGCTTGGGCAAGTAAGCTTTCTTGAAGCGAGCCAGCAAGGGGCCAATCAGCATAACGGAACCTCTGATGCGCCGGGCATTGGCTTGAAAGTCATCAGAAGAGAAGTAATCGAGGTCAATGTCGTCCGCCTGGAAAGTCCAATTGTTCGGATTTATTTTATTCACCTTCACGCCCAAGCCTTTCAGCAGGTCGATCAAGCGGCGGACATCGACAATATCGGGAAGATTAGAGAGGGTAATTTGTTCAGCAGTGAGCAACGTCGCCGATAGTATTTGCAGCGCCTCGTTTTTCGCCCCCTGCGGAATGAGGTCACCCTGCAGCCTACAGCCGCCAATGACCTCAAAAGAATCTGATTGCATGATGCCTTATTTACGTCTTTTGGGACGGTAGGGACCACGGCCTTTACCGTTGTTATTGTTGTATTGGTTGTTGTGGCCTCGGCGGTTATTATTGTGATTACTGCTATTATTGCCCCGGCGGCGCTGGTTAGAATTGGCCAGGTTATCGAGTGACATATTTTCGCTCAGCTGCAATTCTCCCTTAGACAATTTTTCCAAATCACCCCGAATAACTTCATCACTGACATAATGATCCTTGTTCCAAGTCCGGTAAGCTAGCTTCATATAAGAACCAATAACGGCGACAAAGCCATCCCGCTTAGGGCCAGGCTCCATATCCTTAGCCTTCTTGATCAGCTTTTGAACATTGCTACCGTAGTGGCGGAAGTTGGAATCCAGCTTGGGATAGTCCACGCGTTCTGGCCTCTTGTTCATGGCCTCAGGGGTAGTATCTACGTCCTCTGGAGCTTGAACTTCGAGGTCATATTCAGCGATGCGGAAAACATGCTGCCATAATTTGACGCGATAATCTTCCACATTGCGATTTTGCGGATGCATTTGGTGCATCAGATCAACAATTCTCTCTACAAAGGCCTGTCGATATTCGGCATCTTCAATTGTCTTGGCATGTCTTACCAAGAGTTGGACATTGCGGCCATATTCTGGCATCGTTAGCAATTTTTTCGCGGAGTTGTACTCCATATTATGTCCGTCCATTTTCTCGTTTTTTGTTTGAAAGTCTTAATAAATTAGATTCATCGACAAATACTATAAATATATTATTCTACCGTCACCGACTTGGCCAGATTGCGAGGTTGGTCGACATCACAGCCACGCATAATAGCGATGTGATAAGAAAGCAGTTGCAGAGGAATCACTGAAAGCAGTGGCGTCAGTGGTTCGTCTGTATGTGGTATTTCGATGGTATAATCAGCAATGTTGCGGATAATTTCGTCCTGCTCATTGACAATAGCGATGACCTTACCCTTTCTGGCCTTCACTTCTTGAATGTTGCTGACGATTTTCTCGTAGGCACTCTTATTGGTCGCAATCACAATGACTGGCATATTTTCGTCAATCAGCGCGATAGGGCCATGTTTCATTTCTGCCGCAGGATAGCCTTCGGCGTGAATGTACGAAATCTCTTTGAGCTTTAGTGCACCTTCGAGGGCAATAGGGAAATTATAACCGCGACCGAGGTACAGGGCGTTGGTGGCGTCCTTGATCTCGCCAGCGATATATTCAATTTGCTTATTGTTCTTGAGGACCTTGGCTACTTTGGATGGAATATTCTCCAATTCATTGAGCAGCTGTAGGTAGTAGGAGCGGGGGATTGTGCCTCGCTGGTAGCCTAGATAGATGGCCATCATGGTCAGCAGGTTCACCTGGCCGGTGAAGGCTTTGGTGGAGGCGACGCCGATTTCCGGGCCAGCGTGAATGTATGATCCAGCATCGGTGATGCGGGCAATAGAGGAGCCGACGGCATTGACAACGCCGTAGATCAGGGCACCTTTTTCCTTCGCCAGTTCGAGGGCGGCCAGGGTGTCTGCGGTTTCGCCAGACTGGGACAGGGCAATGACGACATCATCGGGAGAGAGGATCGGATTGCGGTAGCGCAGCTCGGAGGCGTACTCGACCTCTACGGGGATGCGGGCCAGCTCTTCGAAGAGGTATTCGCCGATGAGGCCAGCGTGCCAGGAGGTACCGCAGGCCGCTACGATGAAGCGCTTGGCATTGGCGACACGGTCAAAGACTTCTTCGACTCCTCCCACCTTGATCCAGCCTTCGGCGGCGCTGATGCGCCCTCGCATACAATCGGCAATGGTCTTTGGCTGCTCGTGGATTTCCTTGAGCATGAAGTACTCATAATCTCCCTTTTCTAGCAACTCGATCTTCATGTCCAGCTGGTGAACGAAGGGCGTCTGCAGCTGATTGTCTATATTTTTGATCTTCAGATCGCCATTGCGGTTGACGACTGCGATTTCTTCATCATTCAGGTAAACCACCTTCTGGGTATGGCCAGCCAGTGGGGTAGGGTCAGAGGCAAAGAAAAATTCGCCCTCGCCGATGCCGATCACCAGCGGGCTGGCCTTCCGGGCGCCGACTAGTTTGTTCGGGTCGTTGCGATCCATTACGACGATAGCATAAGCTCCGATGACCTGGGTCAGCGCAATCCTCACCGCCTCTTCCAAGGGCAGATTATCCCGCTTTTGAACCTCTTCGATGAGGTGTACGAGTACCTCCGTGTCCGTCTGACTCTCGAAAATGTGGCCTTCTTTAATCAACGCTTCTTTGAGCGGTGCATAATTTTCAATAATCCCATTGTGGATCAATACCAGGCGGTCATTCCCGGAGATGTGTGGGTGAGCATTGATGTCATCAGGCTTACCGTGGGTGGCCCAGCGGGTGTGGCCAATACCTATGGTACCCTCTGTATTTTTATCCCGTGCATGGTCGATCAATTCCTGGACCTTTCCTTTGCGTTTGTAAACATGAAGGTCGCCATTAAAAACAGCTACGCCGGCACTGTCATAACCTCGATATTCTAGGCGCTTTAGCCCGTTGATGAGTAATGGATAAGCCTGTTGGTCTCCGATATATGCTACTATTCCACACATAATAAATAATAAGTTTTATTAATCTAATTCAGTAAAGTGTAAGCAAAGTTGAGTTTTGCGGGGTACTTCGAATGGCCGGGGCCAAATAATACCGTCCGAGTAGGCACTTCTTGTTTACCAAAGATTAATAGCGTGAGTGGTTTATCTGTATCTCCATCCACCAGGTTTTGGAAGTGGGAAGAGAGATTTAGTCGGTACTTGCGAATGGTGCTGCCTTCTCCATCGTCCACCTCTTCAGACAGGCCATTGAAGGCCGCCAAGCTGAGGGTAACGTCCCGGATAAGCAGCAGCTCATTATCATCATTCTCTTCGGCCAAAATCAGGCGAATGGGAGGCGTAAAATTAGAAGTGTTGTCACCAGGTAACTCGGCGACGGTCAGTTCTAATTCGGCTTGATTGACAATAATGTCACCAAAGGACTGGGCGTTGGGAACTTCGATCTCAATGTTGCTCCCGGCCATCCCTTGTACAAACAGGAGGCTATCGCCTTGGCTGTTGTCATTGACGAATGCTGGAATATCCGTACCCGTATAATCATGTTCAAAGTTGGTAAACTTGACACTCCTGTCGGTGATTGGGAAGATGTAGGAAGTTGCAGTCGTATCTACAGTGTAGAATACTTGTAGTCGGCTGAGTGATCCTGTCAGGCGAAAGCCCATCATTGTTTCTGTAGGGGTAATCGCACGGACTTGTAGCCCGTGGAAAGTCTCCAGAAAGGTCGCTTCCGTTTCGTACAAGGTAGTGTCCAGTAATTCAGTGCCAAAAGCATCATCCAGGCGTATCCGGAGATGCGGGTTTAAAATAAGCGTGTCTGCCCCTCTATCGAGTTCTACTAATGAAGTCGGCTTGGGCTGGAAGTTATAAGCACCACCAAGAGCCTGTGCATCAACAGCAAAAGTTCTATTTGAAAAGTACGTGTCTGAACTGTCCATTGTTTCAGAAATTCGGTAGATTTCTACACTCTGAGCATTCATCGTATCACCATAAAAGCCCGTTGTATCATACTGGAGCAGTAAAACGATGGAGTCTAGCGTCGCATTTTCAAAGTTGGGTGGCGTACTATTGAACCGAAACTGAGAGTAAATCGTCGACTGGGCTTTGCCAAAAATGGGGTCTTGGAGATCACCGCAGAGATAGATCGTAGATTGCCGACTAATATCGGAGGAGTAGGTTTGTACCGAATCAACAGAAACCGAGCGGGTAATCAGTGAAAGAGTATCGGTAAAAAATACATCGGCTTTATCTTGGTCCAGCAGGTCGGCCCCTACGGGTGTTGGGCGATTACAAGCGGAGGCTATAAAGAGAACGACTGCTAATGCAGACAGTATACTTAAGGTTTGGTATTTCATTCCAATGAATTCTAGTGAGTTCGTAATTGAAGAACGAAGAAATTGGAAAAGCATTATAGTATTCAACGAATAAAGATTAATCAAGATAGGAGCCTTTATCAGCTAAAGCATCCTGGCTTTGATGGAGTGATGGTTGAAATTATTCAGAAGAAAAAGAGAGGATTGCAAGGTTCCTGCGTTTCAGGTCACCGGCATTCCTCTCTTTAATGTATGATTGCCTCCCTTACGAGAAAGGGAGTAAAGCGCATTTATTGTACTTCTTGCTCCAACAGAGATTGGTAGAAGTCCAGGTAAGCAGGTAGATATTCCTCTTTGTTTTTGAAGTCCAGCTTAGGCTTATCCGAGCCTTCCAGCATCTCATCGAATTTGGCTTCCAGCTCTTCGCTTCCTTGAATCAGAGCATCAGCAAAAGCCGCCGCTCCCTTATGTAGGGTAACGCCGGTACCGTTCTGATAGGCATTCAAGTCAGCAGAAGTCAGGTTATTGATGGTGGCTTTTTCAATAAACTTATCGGAAAATGTATTTTCCAGAGAATTTCCGTAAACAGAGTAAATGATCTTTGAATGTTGGAACAGGGGTTCGGTTTTGTAAGCCGTTTTGAGGTACAAAGGAACCAAGCTAGTCATCCAACCGTGGCAATGCACGATGTCAGGCGACCATCCAAATTTTTTGACCGTTTCGATGACTCCTTTACAGAAAAATACCATTCGGTCCGGGTTGTCCTCAAAAGGTTGACCTTTGTCGTCTTCGAAGACTGATTTACGTTTGAAGAAATCTTCATTATCCAGGAAATAAACCTGCATTCTTGCTCCCGGCAGGGAGGCCACTTTTATGATCAGCGGAAAATCATCATCATCAACAATAATATTCATACCCGAAAGTCTAACCACCTCATGAAGGCGGTGGCGACGCTCGTTAATGGTTCCATAGCGAGGCATTAACACTCGTATCTCCATTCCTTTTTCCTGAACATATTGAGGAAGTCGGCGCGCAATCTCTGAGATTTCAGAGAGCGCTGTATAAGGCTGCATTTCCTGCGTAACTATCAGGACTTTCTTCTTATCCATATACACAAATTAAATTTTACATAAAAACAGAATACACTCCTTCAATGAACTAGTTTGCAAAAATAGTAAAAAATTAGGACTTTTTAGCATTTCAGGCCCTGCTTTGAGTTAATAGCTTGTTAACGAAAACCGCTATATTTGCCCATTGTTTACTCGAAATGATCCTAATTTTGCCATTCTGTCACCAAATACTATGTATCTATTTAAAAAAGTCAGTGACCTGCAACATCATTTGCACCAGTTGAGAGCGGGGGGAAGAAAAATTGGGTTTGCTCCCACCATGGGGGCGCTCCATCAAGGGCATCTTTCTTTGATTCGCCGCGCGGCTGCCGAGAATGATTGTACCGTTTGCAGCATATTTGTCAATCCCACCCAGTTCAATGATGCTGCTGATCTGGAAAAATATCCACGTACGGCAGCCAATGATATTCATTTATTAACGTCTAAGGGGAATAATGTATTATTCATGCCCCCCGTTGAAGAGGTCTATCCGCCAGATTTAGACACGAAGATTTCCTTTTCCTTCGGGCCGCTGGCCGCTGTGATGGAGGGCGCTCATCGCCCCGGCCACTTCGAAGGCATGGCCCAGGTGGTTAAGCGCCTGTTGGATATTGTACAACCGGATGGTCTATACATGGGGCAGAAAGACTTTCAGCAGCTGGCTATTGTTCGCAGTATGCTCAAGCAGTTAGGCTCGGGGATCGATCTGGTAATGTGCCCCATCATTCGCGAGGAGGATGGCTTGGCGATGAGTTCGCGCAACGTTCGGCTCGACCCGGCGCTGCGGCCGCAGGCCGCTTTGCTCAGCCAGACCTTACAAAAGACCAAGGCCCTACAGGACCAGCAGTCCCCCGCCGAGATCAGCGCCGCTGCCCTAAACACCTTAACTCGCCCCGGCTTCCGCCCCGAATATTTCGAAATTGTCGATGGGCGCAGCCTACAGCGGCTCCACCGCTTCGAAGAAACCGATTTTGCGGTGGCCTGCACCGCCGTTTGGGTGGGCGAGGTCCGATTGATTGACAATCTGATTCTCAAAGGCCCAGGATAAATATTAAAAATAAACGACGACTGAGAAAAAAATGAATAGTGATTCCGGCTGTTTGTCAGCCCAAAATAGATTAGTGGGATGTTTAATAATATTTGGCGAAGAAAGCCGGATGGTTTCGTTTGTTTTACAAAGTTGCTTTATTGAGGGTTTGAACAAAATTTTGTACTTTTGTGACCATGTGGATACAAAGATTTAAATCGAAGATACATCGAGCTACGGTGACCCAGGCTGACCTGAATTACGTAGGAAGCATTACGATTGATGAGGACTTGATGGATGCCGCAGGCTTGATGGCTGGCGAGCGCGTTCAAATTGTCAATAACAACAATGGAGCACGGCTAGAGACCTACGTCATCAAAGGAGAGCGTGGCTCTGGCGTGATCTGCCTCAACGGAGCGGCGGCCCGCCGAGTGGCCGTTGGCGACATCGTCATCATCATCTCCTACGGCTATATGACCCCCGAAGAGGCCAAAGACTTTGAGCCCCTGCTGGTTTTTCCCGACGAAAACAACCGCATCTAGCCCTCCTCTTTCCTGCTTATTATCCTTCGGACTGGCTTGCCAACTCTGCCTAATTCTGCTATCTTTGCGGGCATCTTGCCCCGGGCAAGGCTTTATTCCACCGAAATCCTGATACTTTGAATAAGCAATTGATCAATATTTTGAAATTCCTCGTCTTTCTCGGCGTGGGCGTCGGTATCCTCTATTATGTCTACTACAATCAAAATATTGCTTTCCAGGAAAACTGTGCGCTCGAAGGCATCCCGCCGGAAGAGTGCAGCCTGGCCGAAAAAGTCCTAGATGATTTCAGAGGAGTTAATTATTTCTGGATTTTGATGGTCCTGACCGCCTTCACCCTCAGTAACGTCAGCCGGGCCTACCGCTGGCGGATGCTGCTGCAATCGCTGGGCTATAAGCCTCGCTTTGGCAATGCCTTTATGGCAGTTCTGATGAATTATTTCGCCAATCTCTTCCTGCCCCGCATCGGTGAGGTCGTCCGCGCCGGTACGATCACCCGGTTTGAGAAAATACCACTGGAAAAGGTGATTGGGACGGTGGTCGTCGGGCGCATTCTGGATGTCATCTGCCTACTCATCGTCACCGGAATTACGCTTTTGCTAGAATACGATAAGTTGATGAGCTATTTTAGTCAGGGTTCGGGAGATGATGTACCGGATGAATCTAGCGGTTGGCTCCTTTGGCTGGGCTTGGCCGCTTCAATCTTTGGGGTGTTGTTTTTCCTTTTTAGAAAACAGATTCAGGCGACTCGGTTCTACAAAAAAATTGTGGACATCCTTAAGGGCTTTGTCGAAGGTTTGAGAACCATCATGCGCCTTGAACGTCCCTGGGTATTTATCCTGCATAGTGTCAATGTCTGGGTGCTTTATTTTATGATGAACTACATCTGCCTCTATGCCTTTATGCCGACCGCCCACCTGGGCCCCGGCGCTGGCCTGATGGTCTTTGTCTACGGTTCTTTGGGCATCGTTATTCCTTCTCCCGGCGGAATGGGCACCTATCAATGGCTGGTCGTACAGGCCCTGGCCCTCTACGGTATTGGTCAGGATGATGCTTTCTCTTTTGCCAATATCTTGTTCTTCTCCGTACAGATTGGCTGTAATGTATTCTTGGGATTGTTGACCTACCTATATCTGCCTTTCTACAACCAAAATTATGAGCCGGCGCTGCCCACAGGCGCAGCAGCACCAGTAAGCCATGCAGCCGGTTGATCGCAAAATATACGACTGGCCCGGCATTCAGCAGCAGGTGGAGGAATGGCGGGAGGCCGGGCAGCAGTTGGTCTTTACCAACGGTTGTTTCGACTTGCTGCACTTCGGTCATATCCATTACCTCACGACCGCCCGCGCGCTGGGCAATCGCCTCATCGTTGGCCTCAACTCCGATGCTTCCATCCAACGCCTCAAAGGCCCTCATCGCCCCATCAAGGAGCAGCGCAGCCGCCTCTACGTCCTCGCCGCCCTGGCCTGCGTCGACGCCGTCGTCCCCTTCGAAGAGGATACTCCACTGGAATTGATTCAACTCATTCAACCCGACCTATTGGTCAAAGGAGGCGACTGGCAGCCTCACCAAATCGTCGGTTCCGATATTGTCCTGGAGCGAGGAGGAAAGGTACTCAGCCTGCCCTATGTGGAAGGCTACTCCACAACGGCTTTGGAACAAAAAATCAGAAAAGCGTAGGGCGGTAAGATTACTCCCAAGGCCCCTCTTTTTTTACATTGACAAAAGATTCCCCATCAAGGCGAAAGAGTCCACCGCCACCACCAACCCAAAAGCGCCCTTCCCGATCTTCAAATATTGTCTGCACTGCTCGAACCATAAGTCCTTCCTCCGTACTAAAATTGCGGAAATCCTTTCCATTGTAACAGTACACCCCATAACCCTCAGAGCTGATCCAGATATTCCCCTTCCGATCCTCGTATATATTCCACACCTCATCATTGCCAATTGCATTTCGGGAATTGAAAGTGGTAAAGGAAGTTCCATCGTACTTACTTAAGCCACCAAACATGGAACTGGCCCAGATATTTCCTTTCCGATCCTCCAAAATACAGACAACATGATTGCCACAAAGTCCATTCTGTGCCGTAATGTGAGTAAACGCAGACGCTCCATTACGCTCGGCTTTTCTATCGTACTTACAGATCCCCCCATCAGCTATCCCAAACCAGAGCATCCCCTTTCGGTCTTCCGTAATACAGCGGATCACCTTGGCCTTAGGGTTAATATCAGGGTCATAGATGGCAGCAGAGGGAAGGGGAAAAGGAGTGAAATGTTTTCCATTATAACGATGTACCCCTTCGGCTGTTCCAGCCCAGATTGTACCCTCGCTGTCCTCAAATATACACCAGGCCTGGTAATTACTCCATCCATGTGAGGTGGCAAAAGACACCGTGCTAAAGCGGCGACCATCGTACCTCGATACCCCTCCGTCGGTCGCTGTCCAAAGGTGGCCTTTGCGGTCTTCTATCATCCCCGTGACCTGTGTCCCCGGCAATCCTTCTCCAATCGAAAAGTAAACCAGCGTATCGCCATCGTATCGACAGAGGCCGTAGCCATTCGAGCCAAACCAAAGCCGCCCCTCGCTATCCTGAAATATCCTTCGGACATATTCACTGATTTGTGTGGAATCTCCCACTGGAGGAAATGGATTATTGGGAGCGGGAGTGGTAGAGGAGTTATCCAGATAGGGAATAGGTGCTTGACTAGATTGGAGTTGGGTCCTGCGTTGTTCGGCGGGATTACCGGATTCCTTGACGCTACAGGAAAGTAAGAAGAGCAAGAGGATGGAGCCGCAGAGCGGGAGTAGAGATTTCAGCATGATTAGACTAATTGATTCGTTAATCAAGTTAGCGGAAATCTTTTGCCAAGACACCGTTTATCAGCCGTTTAACAGCTCAATAACAAGTAGTTAGACTTTAAATGGAGCAACAACAAAGCCCAGCGTTTTCAAATCTTCCCAAAAGCCGGGGTAGGATTTGGCGACTACATGGGGGTCAATAATTTGGATAGGACCAAACATGGCAAGCGGTGCAAAGGCCATTGCCATGCGGTGATCCTCATAAGTAGCAAAAGTCGGATGGTCTAGCACCGCCTTCCCTTCTACCATATAATAGGCTTTCTCCGTATTCTTCGAGAATTTGGGTGGCAGTTGGCTGAACCAGACTTGCACTTTAGCCAGCTCCGTTTTCAGAGCTGCAATACGATCCGTTTCTTTGATACTCAAGGTATCCAGCCCCGTAAAAAGCCCATTGATGCCCAGCCCGCCGCAGACAACGGCCAGGGTTTGCGCAATATCCGGGCAGCGGATAAAATCCTTTTCGAACATCGGCTTTACCGCTCCCCCCTTGCGCAGTTGCAGCCCTCCTTCGATAAAGGTGGTCTCGATTCCAAAGCCACGCATCAGTTCCGCCAGCACGGCATCGCCTTGCAGGCTCTTCTCGTCGAGGCCAAAAAGGTCCAGCTCCAACTCGTCGGCAAAGGCGGCCAGGGCGTAGTGATAAGACGCTGCTGACCAGTCGGCCTCCACCCGAAAGGCGCGCCCCTGATAGGCTTGATGTGCGATGATAATTCGCTGGCCCTCCCATTGGTGCTGCACCCCAAAGTACGCCATCAGCCGCAAAGTCATTTCAATGTAGGGCCGGGAGACGATTTTGCCCTCCAGTTCCAATGTGAGGCCCTTGGGCAGCGTCGGAGCAATCATCAGCAGGGCCGAGATGTACTGGCTGCTTACCCCCGCAGAGATTTGCAGGTGGTTAGCGGCATTGAGCTGGGGAGGGTTGATGCGCAGCGGCGGATAGCCCTCCTGGCCGAGGTAGTCGATTTGTGCCCCCAGATTCCTTAGGGCTTCAACCAGCACGCCGATGGGGCGCTGCTTCATCCGCTCACTGCCAGTCAGCACTTGGGTGCCGGGCTGGAGGGCCAGGTAGGCGGTGAGGAAGCGGAAGGTGGTGCCGGCTGCGCCGGTATCGAGGGTAGCCAGGTCGCTGGCTTGGGCCAGTAGGGCCTGCATGGTTACTGTATCATTAGAAGTCGATAGGTGCTCGATAGGAAAGTCTTCACCGCTCAGGGCCCGAATGATGAGGGCGCGGTTGCTGATACTTTTAGAGCCATCGAGGGTGATTTGGCCTTTGATGTGGCGGTTGGGTTTGGAGAGGGAGTAGGTCATTCTTCTCCTTCCTTAACCTGTCCGCTTTCTAAACTCGGCTTCGGCTTCCCCTGCCCCCGCTCTGCAAACTCGCGCTCGCGCTCCTCCTTCTCCTGCGTTTGTCGGCGGTCGTAGGCCAGGATGATTTCCTTGACCAGGCGGTGGCGCACCACGTCCTCGGCTGTCAGGTAGACCTTGGCGATGCCTTCCAGGTCGGTGAGGATGTCAATGGAGCGCTGTAGGCCGGAGCGCTGGTTGCGCGGCAGGTCGATCTGCGAGAGGTCCCCCGTAATGATGCACTTGGCGGAGGGGCCGAGGCGAGTGAGGAACATCTTGAGTTGGGTGGAGGTAGCGTTTTGCGCCTCGTCCAGGATGATGAAGGCATGGTCGAGGGTGCGGCCGCGCATGAAGGCTAGTGGAGCCACTTCGATGACGCGGTTGGTCATGAAGTAGGTGAGCTTTTCGGCGGGCAGCATATCGTCCAGGGCGTCGTAAAGGGGGCGCAGATAGGGGTCGACCTTGTCTTTGAGGTCGCCCGGAAGGAAGCCGAGGCTTTCGCCCGCTTCTACGGCCGGACGGGTGAGGATAATCTTTTTGACCAATCGATTTTTGAGGGCGCGGACGGCCAGGGCCACCGCGGTATAGGTTTTCCCGGTACCCGCAGGGCCGATGGCAAAGACGATGTCATTGCTTTCGGAGGCCTCGATGAGGCGCTTCTGGTTGCGGGTTTTGGCTTTGATGACTTTGCCACCACGGCCATGCACCAATGTCGAATTGGCGTGGCCATTGCCGAGACGGTGCTCGTAGGGCTTGCCGCCATTGAGCAGGTCTTCGATGGTTTGGATGCTTAGCTCGTCGTGTTCTCGGAGCATACGCACCATCGCTTCGAATTTGCCCTTAGCATTTTGGGTATCTTTCTTTTCTCCGGTCAATTTTAATTGATTGCCACGAGAGGTAATGGTCACGGTCGGAAAGGCCTTTCTGAGAAGGTTGAGTTTGACATTTTTTTCGCCGTACAACTCTACTGGGTCTATGCCCTCGACGGTCAGGATTATTTCACTCAATATTCAGATAAATTTAGAGGTTCAAGGTTTCCTGCCGGGTTTTGCTCCCTTTAAAGTTATAAATACGCAGCAAGAAACAGGATTCTTTTATTTTTACGGTAAATTTAACGCTTTCTCCAAAAGGAATGGATCTTTTTAAGTTAAAGATGGATTAATTTAACCGTCGATCTACCTATAGACAAAAATCGCAATCTTTATGCCCATTGTAACGCTTACCTCCGATTTTGGCCTGGCCGACCATTATGTAGCCATGATAAAAGGAGCTTTGTTGACACAGCGCAAAGATTTGACTATCGTCGATATTAGCCATAACATCAAGAATTACGATATAGTTCAGGGGGCTTTTATTCTCAAAAACGCCTATTCTAGCTTTCCCGAAGGAAGTATCCACATCGTCAGTATCAATACGGATTACAGTCCTGATGGCTGCTTTTTGGCGATTCGCCACAATAATCATTACTTCATAGGCCCCGACAACGGCATCTTCTCTTTGATGTTTGGATCACTGAAGCAGGATATGTACGAGCTGGATTATGAGGTGGACGAAGACTTTCCCATCAAGTACCTTTTTGCTAAAGCGGTAGGCCATATTTTTGGAGGAATGCCTTTTAACGAAATTGGGATTCCCGTTGACGCTATAGAGGAGCGCATCACTTTGCTGGCCGTAACTACGCCTAATCAGATTAGGGGCTCGGTGATTTATGTGGACAATTACGAAAATGTGATCGTCAATATCAGTCAAGAACTATTCGAGCGGGTGGCCCAAGGCCGCAATTTTACCATTACCTTCAAAAGACACCAACCCTTGAAAAAGCTGAGTGATAATTATTCCGATGCACCGGTGGGGGAGACCCTGGGCTTTTTTAACTCCTCGGGCCTCCTCGAAATTGCCATTAATATGGGCAAGGCCAGCAGTCTACTTGGCTTGCAACTGGATGACATGATTCAGGTCGATTTTAGTGAAAAGGCCTCCTAAACCCCGCTAGCTATGATCAAACGCATTGTCAAGCTGACCTTTCGGCCCGACCAGGTTGAAACTTTTCTGCATAATTTTGAAAACAACAAGCACAACATTCGGACCTTCCCCGGTTGTCTGCACCTAGAGTTGCTGCGCAGTACCGATGAGCCAAACGTCTTTTTTACCTACAGCTTCTGGGATGCCCCTACTTCGCTGGACGCCTATCGTCAGTCGGAATTGTTTGCTAAGGTTTGGAAGCAAACCAAGGTGTTGTTTGCCCAGCGGGCGGAAGCTTGGAGTGTGGAGTTGTTTGATTTGGTGCGGCCACCGCGACTTTGATTTTCCTAAAGAAAAACCCCCTACTTCTCACTAAGGCTGGAAAAGTAGGGGCAGGTAATACAAGTGAAATTTAATTCCTTGCGGGGAAAATCCCGTCAGTGCATATTATATAGTGTACAGCTAAAGACGGTTGTACGATATTGAAGGGCTGAGCACTCCCCGTATTATTCAAAGTGATAGAGAGGCCCAACGCCAGAGCACCATAGAGTGCAGTATATGTAGTGGAATAAAAATTAGCGGAGGTTTGTGTCAGTAATGCGCCATTGGGGTCGGGGGTCGAGGCGGCCCCACTGCCTACCGGAATTTTGAGTTTATCCTTGCTGACTTGTAGGGTATGAATATGTGGTGGCATTTCCGCAACTGTCATCACATGGGTTTCCGCTCCCCCCGTAGTCCCTTGGATGCCAAAAGGAAGAGCACTCCTATCTTCGTTAGTAGAGTAGGGAACACGTCCCCTGAGGTCTGGCAGGTGAAAGTTCGTTCGTCCATCACCGCCGTACATAGTCCCTAGTATGGCGTATAGTGCATTATTGTCTGAGATATTTATAATCTGGCCCTCACAAAAGGCCCATTTTTTTGGAGCAAAGTTGCCGGCAAAAATTCGAATCTCGCCTAATATTCCATTCATAATTGTTTTTTTTGAGAGAATTATAAATCTATTTCTGTCTAGCAAAGGAGTGATCAATTCCGCGCAGGGAATTGCCCTTCCAGAGCGATAATGTATCGTAAATTCAGAAAGGGTTGTTGAATGTCAAATACTTGTGCCTGCCCACTGGCTAATACATCAGGTGTGCCTGAGAAATCGTCTGGGTAAGGGCCATAAGAATCCCCAGAGGTCGTCGTACTGTAAAAGTTATTGTTTTGAACAGTCAGGAACGCCCCCGTAGGAGAGTGAGTAGCGGTAGGAGCCGAACTTACTGGTACTTTTACCTCGGCCGCTATAGTTGCCGTATGAGTATGGCGAGGTAGCATATAATAAAGTAATCTATTTTCATAATAGCCTACCCAATTTCCAATCCCTCGTATCGTGAGCCCGGGTCCAGTACCTGAACCCATAACTGTTCGACCTCTCAAATCAGGTAAGGCAAAATTGCTGGTTCCGTTACCGCCATATAGCGTGCCGATTATGGCGAATAATGCAGTAGATTGACTTATTGACATAAGCTGGCCTTCGCAAAAAGCCCAGTTCCGAGGTGCGAAATTGCCGCTAAAAAGGCGGACTTCACCAATTAATGGTTCCATAGAAGTTGTGTTTTAACAATTTTAGTAAAAAGGGGGTTTAGCGCAGTGTTCAATTACGGACGAGTGGGATAAATCCCTTGTATAGCAATGATATAACTAAGTACAAGTGAGGGCCCTATAATATCAAAAGGCACAGTTAACTGGTCTCCAGTAAAACCGATCTCGACTTCATACGTGACGTCCGATGCCGGTAAGTATTTTCCTGGGGTTGCGGCATTGGCATAAAAATTATTGGGTTGTACCGTCAAGTAACTATTCTTTGGATTGGTCGTATCGGGAGGATTATTGCTAACTACCATTCGGGCCCTCACATTCGAGGTATCAACGCCATGATTGTGATTGGCTAGATTGCTAAGTTCCAACCTAACGGCCTCTTCTCCTATTTGCATTCCAGGAGCTCGAGGGGTGAGTCCAGGCCCTTGTCCAGGGCCCATTATGGCTCTGCCTCGCAAGTCTGGAAGTTTGAATGTCGATCTGCCATCTCCACCGTATGTTGTGCCGAGTAAAGAAAATAGGGCATTGTAATTTTGGATTGCCAAAAGTTGTCCGTCGCAAAATGCCCAATCTCTTGGGGCAAAATTGCCGGCAAATATCCTGATTTCCCCTAAAGTAGGTTGTGCCATGATAATGTAGGTTTTATGAAGTGTTAGTTAAATGAAATTGATAATCAGTCTCTATCCTTGATCAATGAGCAAAAAAGAGTTGCCCAATGAGTGATGCACTCATCGGAAAAAAGATAGTGTCTGAATCAGAGGAAGGATGTCTCAGAGGTGAATGGAGTGATAAAAAGAGAGAGATGTGATAAATGGATATAAATTATTGTCTAAATATATGTATAAAATTTTAATGAATCAAATTAGTGCTTGTATTTAATTATCAGCATTCCTATCTTTCGGCCTATGATCCATCCCGTCCGCACCATTCTCTCTATCCGCCTCCGGCAGCTGTACCGGATTGGAAAAGACGTCGGCTGGGTATTGCTCCTGCTGCTCTGTCCAGTCCTCCTCATCTTTGGCCTGCGGCTCCTCGAAATCGTCCGAGACAGCAATCGCCCCGAGGTAGGCATCGGCTTTCTACTCCTGCTCATCAGCATCCATTACACCCGTAAAGACCTGGCCTTATTGCTGCAAATCGATCTGGATTATCGCCGACTATTTGCCGTCGAGTACTCCCTAGGCCTACTGCCCTTCTCGCTGATCATGCTCATCGTCGTCAGTGACTGGAAAAATCCGCTGCTCCTGCAGCTCGGCGCTCCCCTCGTCGCCCTGCTCCCTCGTCGTATCCAACAGAGCAATCGGCAAAAGTCGGCCCGCCTCCTTCGCTACCTGCCCCGCGCCGCCTTCGAATGGCGCATCGGCCTGGGCCGCCTCTGGCTGCCCTTGGGCACCGTCTACATCGCAGGGCTCCTGCTGGCCCACTTCGTCGCCACCGTCCCCCTAATCATCCTGATTTTCGCCTACACCGCCACCACCTTCTACGAACACCTGGAGAATAAAAATCTACTGGAAAGCATCCACTTCCGCTATGGGCTGTTGAACTACAAAATACGCAGTCAGCTGCTGATTTTTCACGGCCTGCTGCTGCCCCACTATCTGCTTTTTCTCTTTTATCACCTCGAATATTGGTACGTCCTTCCCGCTGCCCTATCTTTAGTACAACTGCTGCTCTGGATGGTCCTCTTCTACAAGTACGCCAATTACGCCCCAGGGCGCCTGCGGGTACAAAACAGCGTTGCCGTCACCATTTTCTCAGTTTGCTTATTCAACCCCTTAATGCCCTTTCTCTTTCCGGGAATCGTTATCTACCTCTATATTTACTGGAAAAGAGCCCGCAAAAATATCCGATTGTACTATGCTGCGCATTGAAAATCTGCTGGTCGCCTACGGCGATAATATTGTCCTGAAAAACCTCCGCATCCAGTTTGCCGAAGGCGAGATTCATGGGGTATTGGGAATGAACGGTACCGGAAAAACGACTTTTTTCAACACCCTCTACGGTTTTGTACCCAGCCAACAGGGTCAATGCCTCTACCAGGATCAACCCGTGCAGAATCGGTCCATCGCCTACCTCGAAACCCACAACTACTTTTACCCCTACATGAACGGCCGCGAATACCTGCGCCTGCTCTCTCTCTCCAACCCCGACTTCGCCATCGACGAATGGAATCTCATCTTTGACCTTCCTCTCGAAGTGCTGGTCGAAAACTACTCCACCGGCATGAAAAAGAAGCTGGCCTTTCTGGGCATGCTGGCGCTAGACCGCCCCATCCTCATCCTCGACGAGCCCTTCAACGGCGTCGATATTGAAAGCAACGAAAAAATTTACCAAATCCTCAAACGCATCAAAGGCCAGGGCAAGATCATTCTGCTCTCCTCCCACATCATCAGTAGCCTAACCGGCATCTGCGATCGCATCAGCTACCTTAGCGGCGGCCACTTCGCCCGGACCTATCTCCGGGAAGAATACGCCGAGCTAGAGCTGCTGATCAAGGAGCTGGTCCGCCAGCAAATCGACCCGACGCTGGATCGTTTGATGGAAGGCTAGGGGAGGACTTGCTTTTTTGGGGGAAAAGGGAGATTATTGTCAATCGGAGGTGCCTTTGGCACTTCCGATTGTGGTGGACGGGGGACGCCCTTGGCGTTTTGGTTGACGGTGGACGGCCGGACGTGGTAGTGAGTAGAGGTATGCGGTTTTGCATGGTTTACGTCTTACTACGTTAGCCGTCAGCCGTCTATCGTCCACCGTCTACCAAAGCACCTATGGTGCTAACCGTCCACTAAAGCACCGTAGGTGCCTAAAAACTACAACAAATGTCAACACTAACATTACCCAATTACTCCATATATATAGCCGACATCAACAGCAGCCTCCAGCAGTGGCTGGAAGGGAAGGATTATACCCGCACGGCGATCCTCGTCGATGAAAATACGCGGCTCGACTGCCTGCCACGTTTGGAGGGCTTGCCCGGTATGGCCGATGCTTTGATCATTGAAATTACTTCGGGAGAGCAGCAGAAAAACGTGCGGACCTGCGAGCACATCTGGCAGCAGCTGATGGACGGCGGGGCCGACCGCCGCTCGCTGATGATCAACCTGGGGGGCGGAGTGATTGGCGATATGGGCGGCTTTTGTGCCAGCACTTTCAAGCGAGGTATGGATTTCTTGCAGTTGCCGACGACTTTGCTGTCGCAGGTCGATGCTTCGGTGGGGAGTAAGCTGGGGATTGATTTTGGGCAGGTGAAGAATAGCGTGGGGCTTTTTGTGGACCCGCAGGGGGTGTTTATTGACCCGGCCTTTCTGCGGACTTTACCGCCCCGCGAGCTGCGCAGCGGTATGGCGGAGATCATCAAACACAGTCTGATTCGCGATGTGCAGCAGTGGGCGCAACTGCTGGCGATTGATCAGCTGGCGGAGGTGGATTGGACAGACTTCTTGCAGCCCTCGCTAGAGATCAAGCAGGCTATCGTGGCGGAAGACCCCTTCGAATATGGTGTGCGCAAGGCGCTCAACTTTGGACATACGCTAGGTCATGCGGTGGAGAGTATGGCTTTGGAGACGGCTGCTCCTCTGTTGCACGGCGAGGCGATTGCGGTGGGGATGGTCGGAGAGGCCTATTTGTCGCATCGGCAATTGGGGCTGCCGGAGGCCGATTTGCAGCGGATTGCGGAGTTTATTTTGCGGCACTATGGCCATCGGCCGATAGGGGAGGAGCAATGGCCGGAGCTGCTGCGGCTGATGCGCAAGGATAAGAAGAATGAGCGTGAGGTGATCAATTTTACGCTGCTGAAGGCAGTGGGGGAGTTTGAGATCAACCAGCACAGCACGGACGAGGCCATTCTGGAGGCTGTTCGGTTTTATAATACGCTAGCCTAGTATTTCTTGATCATTTGCTCTGCTGCTTTGCTACTTAGGTGAATTTGTTAACTATTTTTCAAAAAAAGTTGAACGTTCCTGCATCATTTTGGGCGCTTATTGCATTAGGATAGAAAATAAGCAATGAACCGTCCTGTTTTTTACCCCATACTTTTGCTGATTGTGCTGAGTGCTTTGCTCAGTAGCTGGGGCTGTCGTAAGAGCAGCGAGACGCTGGGACCTCCTCAGATTGAGGTGCCCCCCTCAGAAGAAGTTACGGTTACTCGCCTTGTCGGCAAAACCGTAGATGAGTTGGGGAATGCCGTGGCAGGTTCGCGGGTAGAGCTTTTTCACTACGGAAAAGCAGTGAGTACGGTATTCTCGGATACCGAAGGAAGATTTGAAGTTGCTCAACTACCGCTCAGCGATACTGCCTATTTTATCGGCGTTCATCATACTGATTTTTCTACCATCAATCGCAGCTACCAAACTTCTGGTGCCCTAAGCGATGAAATTACGATCCAAACTCCTAGTTTGAGTCACTTTGAAACAACCGCCAGTATTGACTTGCTGGACACTACGCTGGTTGTCCTCCGAGGACAGATCAGAGCGACTAATGGTCAGGCTGCCGAAGGCATTGTGATCATCACCGATGACCAGGGGCAGATTGTAGACCACAGCTTGGCAGATGATCAAGGATGGTACGAGGTATTTGTTCCAAAGGACCAGGCTTTCGACTTACAGGTAGAAAGTTTTTGTGGTCCGATTCTACATTCGGGAAGTATTGGCCCTTATTTTACTCATACTCAACTTCCAGAAGTGCGCTCGGATGAACCGGGTCATTTGGTGACCTTCAGTGGTAGCATGGAAGATTGCAATGGTAATCCGGTGGTTAATGGAGAGTTGTTGGTAAAATTCAACACTAACCTGCTGAGTAGCATCAGCACTGATGCGCAGGGGCGCTTTAGTTTCACCGTACATGATTGTAAGATTGCCTCAAGCTTCCATATGATTGCTGAAGACAGAACTACTGGCTTGTTATCCGACCCAATAGTACATAGTTTTAATGGTGGAACTACTTCTTTTGAACTCAACACCATTCAGACCTGCCATACCAGTACGGCTACACTAGAACTGATGGTGGACGGAGTAACCACCCAGTATAATAACCATAAGCTTACGGTAAGTCAAGATAATCTGAGCAGTAATCAGTCGCTGTTTTTCGGAAGTGATTTTGCGAATAATGGCCTCCTGATGACGGTCAATGCGGCTGAAACAGGAGATTTTCCCGCCACCGAGTTTGTCTGGGTGATTGATGGAGTGCGAGTGGCCTTTGGAACGACTAGCGATATTACAGTGACTTTTACCAAACACGATAATTTGCCTCTACAATATGTGGAGGGGACTTTACAAGGACAGTTCACCGATTTGCGTGATCAGCAACAGAAGACCATTAGGGGTAGTTTCCGACTGCTTCAATTGTAACTACCTAAATCGTATGTCATTTGACTAAGGAGTACATTATTCAGGGCTGTATAGACAATAAACGCGAGTGTCAGCGGACGCTCTACGACCGCTATGCCGATCAGCTGATGAACATCTGTTTGCGCTACACCCAGGATGTGCCGCAAGCAGAAGATGTGCTCCAAAATGCTTTCATCAAAATTTTTACTAAGATCAAAGAGTTTCGCATGGGGGAAGGCTCGTTCGAAGGTTGGATGAGTCGAATTACTGTGAATGAAGCTCTGATGTTGTATCGAAAAAACAAACGGACTTTTTATGATAATACGGCCAAGGAATTGGACCCGGAGATTGATGCAGAGGTACTGCTGCAATTGGAAGCCGAAGACATCCTGAAACTGATTCAGCAATTGCCGGATGGCTTTAGGGTGGTATTCAATCTCTATGTGATTGAAGGTTATGACCATAAGGAGATTGGGGAAATGCTGGGCATTACGGCCAGCACTTCCCGATCGCAGCTGGCCCGGGCCAAGAAGATGCTGAGGAATTTGTTGGATCCTAAAAAAACATTTAGGTATGCGGGATGATTTAAGGAAAAAATTAAAGAATAAGCTGGGCGACCATAAGTCCAAGTGGGACAAGGAAGGTCTCTGGGCTAAGATGGAGCCGGCTATTCCAACCAAGGAAGAGAAGAAGCGACGTCCTTTCTTCTGGTGGCTGTTGCCAGGGCTACTGCTGATTGGTGCAATGTCCTATTGGCTGCTTCTGGAGGATCCCGGTACTCTTGCTCCTACTCATACTACGGCATTTAACGAAACAACTACTACCAAGAACGATCAGCAAGCGAGTATGTCATTATTCGCTCCTGTAATAACTGAGGCAACAACGACAATAGTTACTAATCCGACACCCCAAACAGTAATCCGTGCTACACCACCCGCAACATTAGCGGAACCTCCAAAGCCTGCTATCCGAAAAACAGAAATTCTAAGCAGCGCAACTGCTCCGGAGGTCAGTGTTTCCCCTAGCACCACTAACTCACCTGTCCATCCAACGGCCCTGGCGCCGCTGGATGAGGCAGGTATCGTCTTTGATCAGGTGCAGCCGAGAGCGATGAAGACTTCCATCGCCGTGGCTCCACCGGCCTTATCCCCCCTCGGCAGCCTCCAAGCACTGCCCCTTCTCTCCATCCAAAGCATCGCCCAACCGCCTGCGGCAACCCTGGACGCCACCCTCCTCGACCTGGCGCCCCCTTCGCCCTGGCACCTCAGCGGCGAGCTGCTGTTCGGCGTCGGTCGGCCCTTCCGGCAATTGACGTCCTCGCACACTGACCTGCACACCGCACTCAACCATAAGGCTGACCGCGAAGTGCTGCTCGAAAGCCTGCACGCCAAAGCTCTGCTAACATTACATCATCGCAATGGCTTCTTCTTCAGATCAGGTCTAGAACTGATACAGTTCAATGAGCGATTTACCATTACTGATACGATCCGACACAATATCCGTGTCCTCTCTGATACTGCTTTTGTTTCTTACTTTTCTGGGGTGCAGTTCTTCGCTGATAGTGTGGACGCTGTGCAGTTTCAGGAACGCAAGATTGAGCATTTCAATCAGCATCGCTTTGTTCAGCTGCCGCTTTTGGTAGGCTACGAGAAGCGCTTTGGCAAGCTGGCCATTGATTTGCATGGCGGTGTAGCCTTTGGGCTTCACTACCACTTCAGCGGGCGCTTTAGCGATCTGGAAGGGGTGATCATGGACGAAGTGGCCCTGGAAAATCGCTCTTATTTTGAGCGCGGAGTGCGTATGGGATTCGTTTTGGGCAGCAACGGAAGCTTCCGCCTCGGGCGGCGCTACAGCCTGATTGCTGGGGTAGCCTTTCAGTACAACCCGTCTTCATTGGTGTCGGCTGCCGAAGGCTTCGAGCAGCGTTACCATGCGGTCAACCTGCAAGTGGGGATCAGAAAAAGATTATGGTAAAAAAATCCCTTCAGTGCAGCGTTCCTGAGTTTCCAAGCATTATAAAAGTACAAGCTCGAAATGCAATTTTTATTTTTCGCGATTTGAATTTTATGATTTAGCAATAGTCTCTCATCGATGTCTTTTCATACGAATAGGTATCGATGTGTATGTCCCTAGCCGTGTTCTCCTCGTAGAGGCACGGCCTGGACTATTTTGGAGCATCCTTTATTCAGAAAGTCCGGAAACAAGCCCCTCTTCTCTTCCAAACGCCGCAGGTCCCGCCACAATTCTAATTTTTAATAGAAATGCGTTATATTCCAGCTGATTTTTTTGGCCCGAATGGCCCGGCGCTATTCATAAAAACCACTAGCACATTAATCACCCTTACAACTGCAATCCATTGAGTAGAGCAAGTTATACATATTCCTACCTCAAATCAACACAACCTTTCGTGCTAGAGCAAGGAGGAGTTATTGAAGACCCGGTCATTTCCTACAACACCTATGGGGTGCTGAATGAAGATAGAGACAACGTTATTTTTATCTGCCACGCCCTAACGGCGAATTCTGATGCTGACGATTGGTGGCACGGCCTTTTTGGAAAAGGAGATATTTTTGATTGGGATAAATACTTTGTCATTTGCGCTAACAATTTAGGCTCTCCATACGGTACCAGTTCCCCCAAGCAGGTCAATCCTACTACCAACGAAATCTATGGCCTGGATTTTCCTTTCTACACCATCAGAGATACGGCCAGGCTACACCTTAAATTGCTGGAACATTTCAAGATTGAGAAAATCCACCTGCTGATTGGGGGGTCTTGCGGGGGAAATATCGCCCAGGAAATTGCGCTCCTACTCGATGACAGAGTGGATAACCTTGCCCTATTGTGCTGTTCCTCGCGGGAATCTCCCTGGGCCATTGCTATTCACGAAGCACAGCGCCTGATTTTGATGTCTGATGAGACCTTAGCTCAAAAGGATGGAGAAGCGGGCAAAAAGGCCCTCAAAGCTTGCCGTGCAGTCGCCTTGCCGTACTACCGCACACAAACCTCCTTCAACATCAGACAGAGTGAGATTGATTTGAATCTTTTGTCCGATTTTAGATCCAGCAGCTACATCAACTATCAAGGAGAGAAATTCATCAATCGCTTTGATGCCCAATGTTACTACACCCTTCTAAATGCCCTAGATACCCATAATATTGGAAGACATCGCAATAGCATCGAGGAGGCCCTGGCGCAAATTAAATGCAACACGGTGGTGATTGGCTTCGAATCAGACCTTTTGATTCCAGTGAATGAGCAACAATTTTTGGCCAAACACATTCCCAATGCCGAGTACTTCGAAATCAAATCGATCTACGGGCATGATGCTTTTCTGATCGAACACGAACACATCAGAAAGGCCATAAGATCAAGAATTAACCTTTAATTAAAAATACGACAATGAAAAAAGAAACTTTAGCCATTCATGGCGGATACACTACAGAACCGACTACTAAATCAGTCGCTGTTCCGATTTATCAAACGGTAGCCTATGAGTTTGACAACGCCCAGCACGGAGCGGATTTGTTCAACCTGGCCGTTCCCGGTAATATCTACAGCCGGATCATGAACCCCACCGTTGATGTACTAGAGCAAAGGATGGCTGCTTTAGAGGGGGGCATCGCTGGATTGGGCGTGAGCGCGGGGAGTGCCGCTGTGAATTATGCGATTCTAAATTTGGCATCTGCTGGCGACAACATCGTTTCTACCCCACAGCTATATGGGGGTACCTACACCCTTTTCGCCCATATGCTGCCTCAGTTAGGCATAGAGGTACGCTTTGCCGAAAGTGATAGCGCCGAAGACCTCGCTGCCCTGGTTGACGATAAAACCAAAGGAATTTATTGTGAGAGTATCGGTAACCCCGCCGGAAACATCTGCGACCTGGAAGCCATCGCAAAAGCGGCCCACGCCAAAGGAGTACCGGTGATCTGTGACAACACCGTGGCTTCTCCAGCCTTGATCCGACCCATCGAGCACGGCGTAGATATTGTCATCCATTCTTTGACGAAATATGTTGGGGGGCACGGAACAACCATCGGTGGCGTCATCATCGATAGTGGTAAATTCGACTGGGCGAAGCATGCTGCCAGATTTCCCCAGTTTTCTGAGCCAGAACCCAGTTACCACGGTGTTGTCTACACCGAGGCGATGGGAGCGGCCGCCTACATCGCTAGAGCACGTACGGTAGCTCTGCGTAATACTGGCTCTTGTCTGTCTCCACTATCTGCCTTTCAGATCCTACAAGGTCTAGAGACCCTTCCACTTCGCATGGAAAGACATTGCGATAATGCTGTGGCTGTTGCTGAGTTTTTGGAAAATCACGAGCAGGTCGCCTGGGTACAGTACGGTGGATTGAGCAGCAGTAAGTACCACGCCTTGGCACAAAAATACTGCGGAGGGAAGCCTTCGTCGCTACTCACCTTCGGCATCAAAGGAGGCTACGAGAGTGCCGTTAAATTCTACGATGCGCTGGGCTTGTTCAAGCGTTTGGTTAACATTGGTGATGCCAAGTCTCTGGCCTGTCATCCCGCTAGCACCACCCACCGCCAGCTGACAGAAGAAGAGCAGGCTAAAGCTGGGGTAACCAACGATTTGATCCGATTGTGCATCGGAATTGAGCACATCGATGACTTGAAGGCCGATTTGAGTCAGGCCTTTGAGGCTATGGCGTCCTAGAAATTAGGCGCTTTTCGGGGATAAAAAGGAGGATAGGCATCAGTTATCCTCCAATCCCCGTTGGTTTTTCTCTTTCTCTGGCTGAGGAGACCATATATTGTCACTTTTTTTCATATTTCCCGTATCCTTTTTGTAGATATTACCGCGATTGTACGTTAAAAGTACCGCAGGGAGCGTTAATAATGCTACCTCGCGGACGAGTTGCACGCGAAATTGCTATATTTGTATGTTTGAGAAATAGGGGCATCGCACCCCGACAATTAAACATACTATTTAAAACAGGAATTCTCATATGCACGAAGCAGAAAATACTGAGCATCCTAGCCAGATAAGGGAACAGCGTATGCCGATTTATCGCAAGATCGTGAAGGCGATGTGGGCGATGCTAATCCTAGGTATACTGTCCGTGGCGCTGATGTTTGTTTTCTTCTCCTTTCAGGATCTCCCTACATTTGAAGAACTGGAAAATCCCAACAGCAACCTGGCTTCTGAGGTCTACGCGGCCAACGGCGAGGTGTTGGGGCGCTATTATATTGAGAATCGGGTACCGGTAAGCTATCAAGAGCTGTCGCCTTATCTGGTGCAGGCCCTGCTGGCGACAGAGGATGAGCGCTACTATGATCACAGTGGTATTGATGGGGAGGCCTTGTTTCGGGTGCTGGGGAAGACCATTCTGCTGGCGAACCGGAATGCGGGTGGAGCCAGTACGATTACCCAGCAGCTAGCCAAGCTGCTTTTTACCGAGAAAGCCGGCTCAGGCTTGGAGCGAGTTATTCAGAAATTCAAAGAATGGATCATTGCCGTGAAGCTGGAACGCAGCTATACCAAAGAGGAAATCATGGCGATGTACCTCAATAAATTCAACTTTATCAACGGCGCCTACGGCATCAAGGCTGCCTCAGAAATCTACTTCAGCAAAGACCCTACCTCGCTGGAACTCGAAGAGGCCGCTACGCTGGTCGGTATGCTCAAAAATCCCTCACTGTTCAATCCCATCCGCCGTCCAGATACCACCCGGCATCGGCGAGAAGTGGTGCTGAGCCAGATGAAGAAAAATGATATGATCACCCAGGTGGAATACGACTCCCTACGGGGGCTACCGATGGATATGTCTAACTTTCGCCGCAACACTCATACCGATGGCCCCGCTCCTTATTTTCGCATGAAGTTAGGGGAAGAAATCAAAAAAATCCTGGGGCAGGAGGAAAATCGCAAGCCCGATGGCGAACGCTACGATATTTATCGCGATGGCCTTAAAATCTACACGACTCTCGATCCAGTCATGCAAAAGCACGCCGAAGAGGCGGCCGTAGAGCATATGGCCCAATTGCAAAAGCGTTTCAATAGGGTCTGGAAAGGCAAAGACCCCTGGACCTATGTTGATCCGTTTACCAAGGATGAGAAAACGGAGGAGGAAATTGAAAACGAGCTGGAATCTCGCCAGCGTACCCTCAAGCGCCTGATTCGCTCCACCGACCGCTACGGCTCGATGCGTGAAGTGCATCTAGGGGCTGTTATCAGCAAGCTGGCCAAAGAAATCGATAATTTCCAACTGCGGGATGTGGATATTGAACGGATGCTGAATGATGAGAAAAAGAAAGGGGCCATCGCCCGCTTGGTCTCCCAGAAAATGGTCGGTACTAAGCTGGCGGTGAAATACCGCAAGGTGATGGGCGGTGAGTCCTGGAAGGAGCTGAAGGCCGCTTGGTTTAAGCTGCAAAATGAGGTGAAAGCAACTTTTGATGAGCCGGTTAAAATGAAGGTCTTTGCCTATAATGATACCATGGAGAAGGATACGACGATGAGCCCCCTGGACTCCATCAAGTACCACCGGATGTTTTTACAGATTGGCTCTATGGCGGTTGACCCCGTCACCGGCTATGTAAAAACTTGGGTCGGAGGAATCAATCATCGCTATTTCAAATTTGACCACGTTACCTCTGCTCGTCAGGTCGGCTCCACCTTCAAGCCCTTCGTTTATGCGACGGCCATCGCCCAGCAAGGCATCTCTCCTTGCTTTGAAGTCGTCGATCTTCCCTATACCATCCACAAGGGCGAGGGTAACTTCCGCCTGCTCGATGACTGGACACCAGACAATGCCGACGGCAAATTCACCGGAGATACCTACACCCTCTTCCGAGGATTACAATATTCTAAAAATACCGTCTCCGTATTCCTAATGAAACAGTTGGGGGATGCTGAACCGGTTCGTGCCTTGGTGAACAACATGGGCCTCAGCAGCACCAAGCGACTGGGGAACGGCAGCTACTATATTCCTAAGCAACCTTCGATCTGCCTGGGGGCCAGCGATTTGACAGTCATGGACATCACAGGGGCTTACACGACGTTTGCCAACAATGGACTATACAATAAGCCGGTCTTCATTACTCGTATCGAAGATAAAAACGGCCGGACCATCTATCAGGAAATCCCCGAAGAACGGGTCGCCCTGCACCCCAATCCGAACTACGTAATGGTAGAGATGCTGCGGAGTGTGATGAATCAGGGCATTCCTGGTTTTAGCGGCTTAAAGAGTGATTTTGGTGGAAAAACCGGTACGACCAATGACTATGTCGATGGTTGGTTCATGGGGCTGACGCCTAATCTGGTGGTCGGCACCTGGGTTGGTGGAGATGATCGCTGGACGCGTTTCCTGTCCCTGCGGGATGGGACGGGGTCCAAGATGGCTCGACCGTTCTACGCCAAATTGATGCAGCGGGTGGAAAAAGATACGATGATCGCCTACGATGCTTCGGCCCGCTTCATCCGCCCGCCCGGCGACCTGGGAATTGTTGTCGACTGCGAGCTGTATCGCTATGACGGTGATCCTTCTGCTGATCCGCTGGCGGAGCCTACAGAGGATGAAGATTTCGGGGATGATTTCTTTGGAGATGAGGCCGATTTAAGGGATTCTACTGGCAAGAAAAAACCAGTCGTTGAGGAAGAGAATGAGGAGTTTGGTGGATAGGGAGGATACTTGTACTTTTGTGCCCAGAACTCAATCATTCTCAAAGACGATTAATGCATAGAAATCTCATATTGCTGCTGATTCCGATTGTCCTACTGGCGGTACAGTGTATGCCCTACCAGGAGGAAAAGATCACGGAAATCAATTTTACCCTCAACGATCCTGTCGTACAAAAAGTGCTGACTCATCAGGATTTGCAGCTCACCGATAGTCTCTGTCCTTACTTTCGACATATTGACCCCACCTACCGCTATGCAGCGGCTATGGCCTTTGCTTCTCATCGCGACCCCGCAGCTCTAGACAGCCTACTGGTCCTACTGAACGATGAAGTCGACGAAGTCAAGGAGGCCGCCGCCTTCGCTATTGGCCAACTCGGCGTCGAAGCGGCGGGGGAGCCCCTGATCGAAGCCTTCAGAAATCAGGATTCGCTGATGGAGAATTCCTACTTCAGCCGCGCCGCCCTCGAAGCCATCGGCAAGTGCGCCTCCCCGCGCTATCTGCCCCTGCTCAGCGCCGTTCGCTACGTGCGTATGGATACCTTGCTGCTGGAAGGGCAGGCCCTCGGGGTGTACCGCTACGCTCTGCGCGGCGAAACTGCCCCCGAAGGAACAAAGCTAATGGTTGACCTCCTGGCCAGAATCGGCTATTCCAATACGGTGCGCTTTATCGCCGCCAATTACCTGTCGCGCAGCCAGGGCATCCGCCTGGACAGCTTCGCCAATTCGCTGAGCCGAGTCTTTCGGCAGGAAGATGACCCGCGGATTCGCATGGCCCTGGCCATCGCCATCGGCAAAACCCGGCAGCCGCAGGCCCTGGAGGCCCTCAAAACGCAGTTCGCCGAAGAATCGGACTACCGCGTGCGCTGTAATATCCTTCGTGCCCTGGGCAATTTCGCCTACCCTGAAGTGCAGCCGCTGGTGGTCGCCGCTCTCAAAGACAAAGAACAGGCGGTTGCCCTCAGCGCCGCTCAGTTTTTCCTCAACCACGGAGATCGCAAAGACGGTGTAGCTTACCGACAGCTGGCCCGAGATACCAATTTGCACTGGCAGGTACAAACCCAACTGCTAGCCGCTGCCAATCGCCATACACCGCCCTATTTCGAGGCGACCGTCGGTGGAATCAATGCGGCGCTGCGGCGTCAGCTGATCGATCCGGCCAGTAATGACTACCAAAAAGCAGCGACCCTCAAGGCGATGGCTGAATTCCCCTGGAACTATCGCTACGTTCACGATCAGGGCTACATCGCTCAAGTTCCCATCATCCGAAGTGCTAGTGTAGAAGCCCTGGCGAGTATCGCCCGCCGTCCTGATTTCGATGCCTATTTTGGCCTGAGCCGCCGTCGGGTCAAGCGCGATCTGACGAACTATATGGTGGAAGCTATCAATAATGGGGACCTTGGGATGATGGCTATTGCGGCGGGTGTCCTGCGGGATAATACCCTTGGCTTCAAGGAATTGATTGACAGTACCGATTTTTTGGTCAATGCACAGCGCAAGCTGAGTTTGCCCAAAGATTTGGAGACTTATAATGAGGTGCAAAAGACCATCGACTTCTTCGCGGGCAGGGAGGTGAAGAACCCACTGCCGCCGGAGCCTAAGAAGTCTTTTGAATGGCGTATGGTACAGACAGTGACGGCCAAAACTCAAGCGCGGGTGGAGACCAACAAGGGGACGATTGTACTGCGGTTGATGCCTGATCAAGCTCCGGGTAGTGTTGCCAACTTTGTTACGCTCTCTCGCCAGGGCTTTTATGACAATAAGAAATTTCACCGGGTGGTGCCCAACTTTGTGATCCAAACGGGCTGTCCACGCGGGGATGGCTACGGCAGCCTGGACTACACCATCCGCTCGGAGCTGTCGACGATGTCTTATAACCGCAAAGGATTGGTTGGCATGGCCTCGGCGGGCAACCATACCGAATGTACGCAGTGGTTCATTACCCATTCTCCTACTCTTCATCTAGATGGCAATTACACAATTTTTGCTGAGGTGATTGAGGGGATGGATGTAGTGGACAAGATTGTACCGGGAGATGTCATCAGCCGGGTGGCTATTGAATAATTTAATTAATACCCTAATCATACACATTAAGCAAACAACTTCATGAAAAGCACTCCTTTAACTGAAAAACATATTGCCTTGGGGGCAAAAATGGCAGAATTTGCCGGATACAACATGCCCATTTCTTATGCGGGAATTAAGGACGAACACCATGCTGTACGCAGTAATGTGGGGGTCTTTGATGTATCACATATGGGGGAATTCATCATCCGTGGTCGAGAGGCGCTGGAACTCATTCAGGTCGTGACGTCCAATAATGCTGCACGCTTGGAGATTGGTCAGGCGCAGTATTCCTGCTTTCCCAATAAGGACGGGGGTATCGTTGATGACCTGCTGGTTTATCGACTCGATGAGGACCAATGTTCGGAGGGAGAGCGCGCTTATATGTTGGTGGTGAATGCTTCAAATATCGAAAAAGATTGGAATTGGATCAGCCGGCACAATAGCTTTGATGCTAAAATGATCAATATTTCCGATCAGACGGGGCTGCTGGCTATTCAGGGGCCAAATGCAACCAAAGCCCTGCAATCTATTTGTGATCTTGATCTTTCTGCGCTAAAATATTATACCTTCACTAAAGGCAAGGTCGGAGGCATTGACAATGTGCTGATCTCCGCCACTGGCTACACCGGCGCCGGAGGCTTTGAGCTCTACGTCAACAGCGATGATCTGGCGGGCCTCTGGGATGCCGTCATGGCTGCCGGCGCACCGCTGGACATCCAACCCATCGGCCTGGGCGCCCGCGATACCCTGCGCCTCGAAATGGGCTACTGCCTCTACGGCAATGACATCAGTGATACGACTTCTCCGATTGAAGCGGGGTTGGGCTGGATTACCAAGACTAAGAAAGGGGAGTTCAACTCTGTAGAAATCTTCCGCAAACAACGCAGCGAGGGGGTTAGCCGCAAGCTGGTTGGCTTTGTGGTCGACGATCGGCGGGTGCCGCGCCATGACTATCCGATTGAGGATATGGAGGGTAACGAAATTGGTATAGTGACTTCGGGGACTATGTCTCCGTCGCTGGGTATTCCAATTGGTATGGGCTATGTACCGAAGGCGCTGGCTGCCGAAGGCAGTGCGATTCAGATCGTTGCTGGCCGTAAAAAATTGAAGGCTACCGTTAAAAAAGTCCCTTTTTATAAGGCTGAAAAGTAAAAAATCCGGGAATTAGGAAAACAAAAAGGCCTGGAATTTGATTTGGTATGATGAAGTTACTTTCAATAGATATTGAAAGTTCTGATACCAAACGCTATTCTATTGCAACTTGTATTAACTAACTCAAGTTGTGATGAACGAGAGTATATAAGGAAGGTTTTGATTCAAATATCTGACGCATTTACTCTCTTAACAGTGAATCACAAATTGTATTAACTATATAAACAACTACAGTCTGATATTATGAATTTGGATGAAGGTAAAGAAAAGTTTATTCAATCATGGGGAACACTAGGCACTAGCTGGGGGATCAACCGCACGATGGCACAAATTCATGCTTTACTACTCGTCACCCCTCAAGCACTCTCGGCAGAACAAATCCGCTGCTCCCTCAAAATTTCTATGGGGAATGCCAATATGAACATCAGAGCCCTCCTCGATTGGGGCCTGGTACACAAGCAATTGAAGGCAGGAGACCGCAAAGAGTATTTTATAGCCGAAAAGGATATGTGGGAAGTGGTCAAGTCCGTGATCGTACACCGCAAGAAAAAGGAATTGGAGCCCATGCTTAAGGTGCTGGACGAAATTTCCAGTGTGGAGAGCGAATGCGAAGCCTCCGATGAATTCTGCAATATTGTCAGAGACATCAAATTGTTCTCTAATAAAGCCGATTCAGCCCTGGATAAGCTGGTAAAAGCGGACTCGAATTGGTTTGTCGGTACTTTCCTAAATATTATCAAGTAATCCCTTTTCTTCCACATTGCACCTCCACGGTATTTGTCCATGAAGGGTAAAATTTCTATTTTGTCGCCTCAATTAACCCTAACCTACAAAAGCGGCAAGATTAATGAGAATTCTGCCTTTCCAGGCGGTGTATCCCAACTTTGATTACATCGCTTCCCCCGAGTCCTTCTTCGGGGCGGTCAAGTATGAATATCCGGAGTACAAAAAGAGTGGTTTTTTTAATAAAACGGCTCAAGAAGCAATGTACATCTACCGGATCGAAGGACAAACCCGGAACTATACGGGGCTGGTAGCCTGCTCTGATATTCGCGATTATCTGGAAGGCAGTATCAAGAAGCACGAGAATACGCTGGCCTCCAAGGAGCAGCAGCAAATGCACCTGATGATCAGCCGTGATGCAGCTGTAAAGCCGGTTTTGCTCACTTATGAGGATGTCCCGGAAATTAGCGATTTGCTTCGGCAATACGTGAAAAATAATGCTCCTTTCTACGAAGTGCAGTTCACCCTGGAAGCGCAAAAACACATTTTTTGGGAAGTTAGTGATGGTAATATTTTGCAGTCCCTGCGGAATTTATTTAAGACCAAAGTCACACAAACTTTTATCGCCGATGGTCACCATCGCTGTTCTACAACTGCCTTGATGCACGAGCGGATGAAGGAAAAAAAGGACAAGCGGGATTATCATATGTTGCTCAGTGCCTTTTTCTCGGCCGACCAACTGGATATTCATGATTACAACAGGGTGGTAGAAGGCTTGAACGATTACAGCCTGACGCATTTTATGGCGCGGCTGTCTCGGCTTTTTGATATTGAAATACTGGATACTGCGGCCAAACCTAAGCAAAAGCATGAGCTGACGATGTTTGTTAACCGAGAATGGTTTGGCCTGCGCTGGCGCCCCGAAATTCTGAAAACTTACCAAAATCAGGAGATCGTACTGGATACTACTATGCTGGATGAGTTGGTATTGCGAGATATTCTTCACATTGCCGACATCCGCACCGATCAGCGCATCAAATATGTCGAAGGGCCCAAAGGGCTGGAGGCCCTGCGCAGCCGGGTGATCAAAAATGAAAATCGCATCGCCTTTTGCCTCTATCCCGTTTGCCTCAAAGACTTGATGCATATCGCTGATCAGGACAAAACGCTGCCACCAAAATCAACCTGGTTTGAACCTCGAATTAAGAACGGCTTGATCGTTCAGGAATTCGGAGGCTAAGCCCATTGCTGTATACCCTAAAATCCAACACCAATGAGAAAAATAAGCGCCGACCTGATCCTCCCCGTTGATCGCGACCCCATCAAAGAAGGGGTCCTTATCGTTGATGAAAGCGGTCAAATCCTATCTATCGATAATCGCGAGGCACACGACCGCCCCAGCCTCGAAATTTATACTGGAGCCATCGTTCCTGGTTTTGTTAATACCCATTGCCACCTCGAACTGTCCCATATGAAAGGTAAGGTAGATACCGGAACTGGACTGATTCCCTTTATCAAAAATGTGGTGCAATTTCGGGATTTTCCGGAGGAGGTGATCCAAGCGGCCATTATTGCGGCCGACAAAGAAATGTACGAAGAGGGCGTTGTGGCGGTCGGCGATATTTCTAATAAAATTGATACGGCGGCTTGTAAAAGGAAGAGCGCTATTCGCTACTATACCTTTGTGGAGATGTTCGACTTTTTGCAGGACGCTGGCGCTAGTACCGAATTTACCAAATACAAAGCTGTCTATGATGAGCAGGCTGATGGCAACGGCAACCGCAAAAGTGGGGTGCCTCATGCTCCTTACTCCGTATCAGAAACGTTGTTTGGAATGCTTAATTCGATGAATACTGAGCCATGCACCGTAAGTATTCACAACCAGGAGACCCTGGAAGAACATCGCCTGTTTATGGACAAAACGGGGGGATTTCTGGATTTTTATGGAGGTTTTGGAATTACCTTAGATGCTTTTGAGGCTACCGGGCAGCCTTCTATTCACTATGCCCTCAAACATATGGACCCCGCTCAGCGCAGCCTCTTTGTTCACAATACCACGACTACGGCTGCTGACATCCGCGCTGCACAAGATTGGAGCGATCAGGTCTACTGGGCGACTTGCCCTAACGCTAATCTTTACATCGAAAACCGTCTGCCCGATTACCAGGCTTTCCTAGACACTGAGGCCCGACTTACCATCGGTACCGATAGCCTGACCTCCAATTGGCAACTCTCGGTGCTGGAAGAAATGAAGACCATCGCTCGCTACCAGTCTTTCCTCTCCTTCGAAACCCTGCTCCGCTGGGCGACGCTCAATGGTGCCCAGGCCCTCGGCTTTGATGATGAGCTGGGCAGCATTACCGTCGGCAAGCGCCCCGGGCTGGTGCTCTTGAATCTGGAAGCGGGGATGCAGCTGAGTGCTGCCACTCGGGCTAAGCGGATTGTGTAGAGCGCAATTGCTGCTTTTCGGGCGAGAAATCCAAAAAATTATACTGCTGCTCCAACTCCGCAATGCGGGCCAGTTGCTTAGCGATAAAGGCTTGATGTTGAGGCGATTGGGGCTGGAAGGGGCGGTGAGCCGCAGCCGCCTGTACCCGCTCAATCTGCGGTAGTAGCGCCAGGCTCTCTTCCTTGAGCGCCGCCTTTTTGAAGTATTCCCAGATGTAATTTACTGCGAGTTGATTGGGATGCGCCAGGTCCTCGGCGTAGAAGCGGTAGTCCCGCAGATCGTCCAGCAGCAGCTCGTAGGCGGGGAAGTAGTGGACAAAATCGTAGGCTGCTTCCAACTGCGCGGCGGCCAGCAGAAGCGTGGCTTTGCTGCGTTGGTTGGCGATCAGGCCGTCGCGGAGGTGGCGGACCGGGCTGATGCTGAGTAGCACCTGCAGTCCGGGATTGTAGCGGCGCAGTTGGTCCAGCAGGGCCGTCCAGCTTTCGGTGATGGCCGCTACGCTCAGTAGCTCGTGGGTGAAGGCTTGAGCGGGCAGTTTGTGGCAGTTGCCGACGATTTGATAGCTGGCCAGGTGGCGGAAAACGCGGGCGCTGCCCCAGGTTAGGATCAGCAACTGGGCGCTTTGTAGTTGTTGTTGGCCTTGCTCGTAGGCGTCGTTGATTTTTTCCAGGGCCGCCTCGGCGCTGAGGGCAGAGAAGTGGCTGTGGTGGGCGAAGCTGTGCCATTGGCCTTGGTGCTCGAAGAGGTCCTGGTGCCCGAAGGGCTGTTGGGTGGTGAGCCGCCGGAGGCCCTGTTGGAGCGAGGCAGGGTTGTAGAGAATGCCGAAGGGGTTGAGCCGGAGGTCAAATTTGGCGGCTTGCAGCCGACGACCGATATGCTGGGCAAAACAGGAACCCATGCACAGGATCTTGTCGGAATGACCTACCGAAAAGGGTAGGGGATGGAGCGGGAGGAGGCTGCGGAAAGTTGGATTCATATTAGGGGTATCAGCGAGAAAAAGATTCTTAGCTTAACTTTTTTCCCACAAAAATATTAAATTTCGTCCTCTTTGTACAAAGCCGTTGGCCAGCAGCGGATGAACTACTGCTCATGGGATTTTTAGATCGTTTATTTGGTGGGAATAAGGAACCCGTAGTCCAGCCAGACATTTGTTTTGGCCGCTACAGCGATTCCTATAAGACGACCAAGCAGTATGATGCCTGGGATCGAGCTTTGGAAAAGTTCGAAAATGAGGACTATCTGGGGGCCTACGAAGATTTTTTTACTTATCTGCGAGACGAGCAAGAGGACAACGTGCGCTTTGAGCGGAAAAATGGGACGATTGAGTTCGAAATTTTCCAGGGCTCCAAAAAAATCACGGGGATGGCCGATGAGCGTAAAATCAAAGTAGAGGCCAGTGTAGCCATCGCCGAAGTGCTTAATCTGGGGTTCATGCGCCGCCTGATCGAGCAGAATTTTGAATTGAAATACAGTCGCTTTGCCCTGGGGCCACTCAATAACATTGTCATTAAATTTGACTCTTTTACGCTGGATGGCTCGCCCTATAAGCTCTACTACGCCCTTAAGGAGGTGGCCACGAATGCCGATAAACACGATGATCTGCTGGTCGATGAGTTTGTGATGCTGCAATCGGTCAACACGACTCACCTCAAGGAATTGCCCCTGCACGAAAAGGAAGTTAAGTACAATTTTATTGTCAAAGAAACTCGCTCTATCTTCAAAGCTATGGATGATGGACGGCTGGGGATTGGGCAATACCCCGGCGGACTGGCCTACCTGCTGTTGCACCTGAGCTACAAGCTGGACTTTTTGACCAAGCCCGAAGGCGTGATGATGGAAACCCTGGAGCGGGTGCACCGGATGTATTTTGCCAACGACGGCCAGTCCACCGCTCGCAAAATCGCCGTACTGCGCAAGGACCTGGAAAAGCTGATCGATAGAGATAAATCAGAGTTTTTTAAAGAAATGTATGAGGTCAAATCGACCTTCGGCATCACCAATCCGGCCAATCACGACCGGGTAATCGCCTTTATTGATGGAGAATTGCACAACATGGATTGGTACAATGAAAATGGCTACGAGCGGATCGCCCTGGCCGTACCAGGCTATATTGTGGGCTATTGTATGTTCAACTACGCCGTTCCGGCCCCTGATCGGGCCTTTTTCTTCCTGTTTTATCAGATCACAGAAAATCAGTATTTTAAAGACCTGGGCTTCAAGGGTGATTTTTATAATGCCGAGCGCAAGAGCCTGAACAGCAAATCCATTAAAAGAGCTATCCGTCAGGTAGCAGAGCAGAACCGGGCACAATATCCAAGGCTGAATCCCGACGTCGGCCGTCTTCGATTTGATACTTTGGCTAATTTTGCTAAATCTTATATGGAGATGATTCGTGAACTGGATATGACTAAAGTGGAGTAAATTAGTAGCAATGAAAGCCGTTATTGAATTGTATAAAAATGTCGTCGTGCAGATTGCAACGCCCTACAGTACCGGGACGGGCTTTTATTTGCATGATTATCAGCTGATTGTGACGAACGATCACGTTGTCCGGGACAATCGCGAAGTGGTGGTAGACGGAATGGCTTTTGAGAAACAACTGGCTAAGGTCGTTTTCAGCGACCCTAAGTATGATTTGGCTTTTATTCAGGCACCAAAGGACATCGACATGCCTCCAGTGCCTTTGGCCTTCGACCTGAATTTGCAGGAGGGCGACCAAGTGCTTGCCATCGGACATCCCTTCGGTTTGAAGTACAATGCTATTCAAGGCAATATTTCCAGTGTTCGCCATCAACAAGGGGACATTGATTATTTGAAACACAGTGCGGCGCTGGCCCCAGGCAACAGCGGCGGGCCGCTGGTCAATGCGGATAGCCAGATCGTTGGGGTGAATACCTTCATCAGCCAGGATGGTGATAACATTGGCTTTTCGCTGCCCGTAGCACAGCTGCTGGATGCCATTGATGCTTATCAGACGAAGAGGGCGGAGGTGAGCGCGCGCTGCTTTAACTGTTCCAATGTCGTAGCTGAAAATGAGATGGACAATCGCTACTGCCCCCACTGCGGTTCTCGCCTCGAAATGCCTTCGGCTGCCGATGCCTACGAACCCGTCGGCGTGGCCAAAACCATCGAAGACCTGCTGGCCAACGCCGGGCACCAAGTGGACCTCTCCCGCCGGGGGCCCAACAACTGGCAAATCCGCCAGGGAAGCGCCAAAATCAACATTTCTTACTACGAAAAGACTGGCTTGATTATTGGAGACGCCTACCTGTGTAGTCTCCCCCAAAAAGACATCAAACCCCTCTACGAATACCTGCTGCGGCAGAATTATGAAATCGAAAACCTGACCTTTAGTGTAAGAGGCCAGGACATCACACTCTCTTTGTTGATCTACGATCGCTATCTCAATCTAGATACCGGGATGGCGCTGTTTACCCATCTCTTTGAAAAAGCCGATGACTATGATAACATCCTGGTAGAAGAATACGGGGCGCAGTGGAGACAGGAAGAAGGATAAATTTTTCGAAAATATTCGAGAATAAAAATAAGGCAGGTAAAAAAGGCGTTACTATGTCGTCTTTGAACACTTCCTGCCGAATCACGCAGGCTTTAACACTTTTAAGCACCCTTTTGTTTTCAGTTATCGCCTGAAAATCATTATCTTTACTATCTATCGGTCTCTTCGATAATATAGAGGCTATGTAGAAAGGAAAACTTATTAAAAAAGCGTTAGCAAATTTTCAATTTATGAAAAGACTTAAACTCCTCTTTTTCATTTTTGTAATAGGTTTGTCGTTTTCTGTCAATGCACAGGATATACACTTCTCACAATTTTACATGTCGCCGCTCAATCTCAATCCGGCACTTACAGGTGTGATGAATTGTAATGTCCGTTTGGTCGCGAACTACCGTAACCAGTGGGCCAGTGTACTGAGAGCAAATGCCTATAATACCTATTCTGTATCCTACGATCAGCGGATTCCCGTTGGCCGTTACGACTACTTTGGTGTTGGGGGTACTTTCTGGGGCGACAGCGCCGGAGAACTCGACTTCGCTACTCTACAAGGAAGGCTATCTTTCTCCTACGCCAAGAAGATGGGTGGTTATCGTGGAACTTCGCATTACCTGTCTTTCGGTGCCGAAGCTGGCGTCTCTCAGCGTAGTGTGAACTTTTTGAATGCACGTTTTGGGACTCAACATGACGGAGCTGGGGGCTTTCGCCCAGACATGGACTCTGGCGAGAGCTTCAATCGTGACAATTTTCTCTTTGCCGATTTCTCCGCAGGATTGCTTTGGTACTCTGTTTTTGATGACAACAAGAACCTCTATTTTGGTGCAGCTTACAGCCACATCAATAATCCTGATCAATCTTTTGAGGAAAACAACATCGAAGAGCTGTTCAGCAAGTATACCATCCATGCCGGTGGTGAGGTGATGGTGACCGATCGTGTAGGCTTGGTACCTGGTGCCGTGCTTTTCTTTCAAGGCCCTTCATTTCAGCTGAATACTGGAACAAGCTTTAAGTTTCTGTTGGGGAATAGCCGCCGCAACAATCAGGCTTTCCAATTGGGGGCTTGGATGCGTTTGGCCAACCACTTTGAAAACAGTTTAACTGCCGATGCCTTCATTCTGTCTACTCGTTTTGACTACGAGCAGTTCAGCATTGGCTTTAGTTACGATATTAATGTATCATCATTGCGCCCAGCTAGTAATTCTAACGGTGCCTTTGAATTTTCCCTCGTATATAAAATCTGCGGTCCTGAGCAACGTAGTGTTTACTGCCCGAATTTCTAGTTCGGTAGTATTGGCTTAAGGATTGTAGTCTTTTTGTATATTATTAAAGAAATTGTGTAATGTCCTGTCTGAAAGTTGATTTCAGGCAGGACATTTGTATATATAATTTTTATGCCATACAAAATCCCTCATAAGTGGCCTTTTGAATGAATAGGGGAGTGGTACGACTTGTGTGTCATCAAATTTTCACCTAATATGTGGTGAAAAGAAGACAATTTATAGTATCTTTCCCATTGATTTTCAACGAAAAATAAGCAAGTACTGCTAGAAGTACTTGATATTTAATAATCGCAACAATCATTTTTACAGCACAATTCCTAAACTAAAAGGTATTACAATGTTCGGAAACAAGAAAAAAGAGTCAGCGCCTAAGAAGAATAGCATTATCCCTACCACTGCAAGCCACTCCCTGAACAGCCTGGTTCACGGAACAATTGTAGAAGGAACTGTCAAATCAGAGAGCGATATTCGCGTCGATGGAGTTATTAAGGGCTCTCTGAATTGTAAAGCGAAAGTTATCATCGGACCTACAGGCTTTGTAGAAGGTGAGGTTAGATGTGTCAATGCTGTCATCGAAGGTCGCTTCGAAGGTAACCTTAGTGTGACAGAACTGCTCAACGTCAGAGAAACTGCCAAAGTGGTTGGCGATGTGAAGACCAATAAACTGATCGTACAATCTGGTGCGGTATTTAGCGTATCCTGCAAAATGGGTGTCAAGCAAAGCAATGGCTCTATGGATGCCCGTTCAAGCTCGGCAAAATCTGTTGTAAAAGCAGGAAGTACTCCTAAAAAGAATGTCAGCGTCCAAAAAGAAGCCAGTTAATAACGTTCTAAAGTATTCCGGCATGGCCGTACAAATGGCCGTTATGTTGATGATCGGAACCTACCTCGGTAGCAAGCTCGATGAGCGTTTTGCTACCGAGCAAGCTTATTTTACGGCGCTCTTTGCGATCCTCTTCCTAGGGGCCTCGCTCTATCTTACCCTGAAAGATTTCATAAAGAATACGGATGAATCGTAGCCGCTTCCTCACTCAGCTGGTTGTCGGTGCTCTTGGCATTGCCATCGTACTATTCCTCGTTCATCTGTCGCCGCTCTTTGGGCAGCACCAGTTGCTGTCCTGGGTCAGCCTGGCGTTCTTTGTCTCTCTGAGCCTGATTATGTATGAGGTAGGCTATCGTGCGGCCTTGAGTAAAAACAAGAACGACTTCACCAATGTGGTCCTTCTCTTTATGATTGGTAAAATGTTATTCTCTGTAATTCTCATCATCGGCTACTTTCAGCTGGTACAGCCGGATTCTCGTTGGTTTTTACTTCCGTTTTTCGGAATCTATTTGTATTATACGGCTTTCGAAGCCTACTTCATGATGAAACTAGGCAAAATGAAGCCGGAGCAAACATGAAAGCACAATACACGAGCAAAGTCAACGAACATTTTGATTTCGAACTGAATCAGGAGCAACTCCAAGCCCTGGATATTAGTGTCGAAGAAGATGGGCAGTTTCACATCCTCCACGAGGGGCAGGCTTACAAGGCGCAGCTCCTCAAGGCTAACCCAGCCGATAAATCCTTCGAATTTCAGATCAACGGCCGCCATTATGCCGTTAACCTTGATGATCAATACGATCAGCTGGTGAAGCAGTTGGGACTATCTGTGGTCAGTAGCCAACAGGTCAATACCATCACGGCGCCGATGCCGGGGCTGGTGTTGGATGTGATGGTTGAGCCTGGGCAAGCTATTCAAAAAGGGGATGGGCTCATTATCTTGGAAGCGATGAAGATGGAGAATGTTATCAAGTCGCTGGGGGATGGTACCGTGGGGAGCATTGCAGTCGAGAAAGGCAGTGCAGTAGATAAGGGGCAGCTATTGATCGAACTGGCCTGAGTTCGAAGGATCACCGGATATTTTATTTTCTGATACCGTAATGGTATCCCTATAAAGATTCAGAATGATCGGGTCTGGATCTGGAAGTGGTATTTTTCCCTCATACTGTTTACGTCCCTTCAATTCAATATCCAAATTCACCTGTTCTCCCTCCTTCCCGGGTACGGCAATATTAAATCGGCCCATGTGATCGGAGAAAGCGTAGGCCTTGCCGTCGGATACGGTAATCCAGGCGAAGGGTACTCTTTGGCCAATGTGATCGAAGACCGTGCCGCGCAGCATGGTGGTATCGGGGAGTGGCGTCAATTCGAAGTTGATGGTCTTGTCTTTTCGGGCGGTTAGGGCTGATTGGTTGACGACGGCATACCGCATATCCACTGGTAGCAGCTTGATGTCGGAGTCTAGGTGGCGAGAAGGGATGTTGGTAAATAGGGCTTCGTACTCTTCTCCAACATTTAAAGGCTCTAAGCGGTACTCCTCGTCGAGGATCAACTTGACCTGTCCTTGGCGAATTTGCTCCTCGTGGCCCTCCGGGGCCTCCAGCTTTACCCGTAGCTCAAACACCGACGGCGTCCCCGTCCGGTAGGTATAATAAGTCAGCCAAGCCGTAATGATTAGAGAAATAAAGCCAATCAAACGAGTATTACGAGTACTTTTATCCTCCTTCTTTTTGGTTTGAACGTCATTGGCATTCTTTTGATCCAGATCGATGCTTTCTCCCTTGGCTTGTAGCAAGACTTTGTCCGCAATGCTGAGCAAGGACTGGTTGATTTGCGCCAGCTCATAATCTGCCTCCATCTCATCAATCCTTCCCTTATTAACGCCCTGCTCCAGGCGATTAATCCGACTGAGCTGGTCCAGCGCCGGGTTGTAAAGCACCGAAGTTGTCCCGCCCAGAAAAGCACAGAGCAGCTCAGCGGCTTTGCGAGAGCGACCAGCGGTAATCAGCTGACGAATTTGGGTGCGGAGTAACTCTTCGGACATTTGGACTGCGATCATATTAACCAGAACGGTAAAATACTAATTTTTTCTCATTACTGCCCTTGATTCCGAGTGACTTATGTGACAAGAAAAAAGGACATCTTTCGCGAAGAAAGATGCCCAAACAATAATTAGTCGGTAGATTAGCGCTTCAATGTCAGATCACCTTGCAGGGTGATCGTCTCGCCATTGATCAAGTCTAATGTTATAGCGTACACAAAAACAGCATTATTAAGCGGTTTATCATTCACCGTCCCGTCCCAGCCTGCACTTGGATCATTGGGTTGGAAGTTCTCGCGTTGGAAAACTACTGCCCCCCAGCGATCGAAGATGGTCAGCTTACTGACCTTCGCCACGGACTCATTGGCGTAGATGACAAACCTATCGTTTCTTCCATCGTCATTGGGAGTGAAAATATTGGGGACGAAGGCCGTCTTGATCTCATCAACAATCACCATGACCTCATCCGTCGCCGTACATCCGTTTTCATCTTCTACGATGATCATCAGGCTAATCGTCTCCTTGGGTTGGAGGCTAATATTCAAACCCTCAAAATCACTCGGTAAGCCATTAACTAGCCATTGAACATCGACAGGATCAATATTACTATTGGCTCCTACCTGCAACTGCTCTCCCCATTTCGCAGGAATATCATCCCCCAGGTTCACTGTAGGCTCCGTCGTACTGCCATAGACCCATACTGTGTCCGAAGAGGCACAGCCACTAAGTTCATCAATGGCAGTTAGGACGTAGGTACCTGCGGCAGCCACCACCGGTGTTCTACTTTCTGCTCCGTTGAGAATTTGGCCATCTGGGCTGTCCCATTCATAGCGAACCGCTCCGCTGAGGGCTCCACCCTCCGCTTGCAGCATGACCTCCGTTTGGTTGCAATGCAAGGTATCTCCCTCGCCCGCCTCCGCAATCGGAACGGGATAAAACAGAATCGGCTGCCCAGCGGCCACAGAGAGACAGGGGTCCGACAAGTCAACCTCCGACTGCATACTATTCCCTACGACCATCGATACATAATAGGGCTGCCCATAATCCATGGCTGATGGAATAAAACCAAACTGACCACTGTTGTTGCGATCAATAATCGCTCCCAGCGAACTGCCGTTATGGGTATGCAAGATGTACTCCATCGCATCATCGGATTCGAGGAACGCATTGCCCAGCGGTTCTACTTCCAGCAGCTCGCCTTCGCAGCCGGCTAGCTGCGTTCCGCTCATTAGACCAGCAAAGGAGGCGCATTCTGGCTCACAGTCGAGGCTGCCCTGTACAACCAAGCTCTTTGGGCAGGGATCGCTGCTGGTAATTTCAAAATAATAACTTCCTCCTGTGGGTATCGGAGAAGAAAAATAATACCCCCCGGAAATCAGCTGACCGTTAACAAAATAGGGGGGTATCCCACTAGTCACATCAAAACTGATGGTATAATAGGCAAAAGAAGGATCGCATTCTTCTTGCAGCGGCCCGACCGTAGGCGCTACAGAAGGCTGCTCAATAAGGTTGAAGAGATAAGTATCTGAACAACCATCAGGCCGAGCGACCGGAACCGTATAGTTGCCAGGATCGCAATATTGCTCACCGGCTAAAGTGTAACACTCATTTTCGCAAATGAAGAGGTCACCAAGATTGTTGGTTTGGGTTACGATGACCGAAAGATCAAGAGTGGTGGTCGAGTCGCAACCATTAGCGGCAGGTTGTACCTCCACATAGACGCCCGGGCTATCATAGCTGGTACTGCCTAGTGGATAACTGTCTCCTTCACAGATGGAGGCCTCTAAGAAGGTTTGTGGACCTTGGAGGACATCGAGGTTGAGGGTGACGACGGAGTCGCATCCTGAGCTAGCGGTTAGGGTGTTGGTGTAAACACCCGAGCTAGAGTAGCTTTGGCCAGCGACGGAGAATTGGTCGCCTTGGCAGATTTGTTCATTAAGGGTTTGAGAGATGGGTTGTGTAACGTCGAGATTAAGG
>JBCDGZ010000046.1:0-49257 GCA_038750655.1 Bacteroidota bacterium
GGCTTTTGAGAGGATTTGGGAAGGGGGGCAGAGCCGGGCGGTACGCCCGGTGGTGCGGTTGATTAAGGATAAATGGAGGACGTCCAAAAACAGTCCAGGCACTGATTATACACCAGCGCCCAGACGAAACAACTTATTGTAAAAAATTAACGTTGAAGAGATTTACTGTACCACTATTTTTCCCGCACCATACAGGCTTCCCTCCGTCCAAATTTGAAAGACATACACTCCTCTGGCCAGCTCCATCGCACCGATCGGTACCTGCCCCTCCGAGAAGGGCGTACGGTTGATCAGCTGCCCCTGTACATTGAATAAATGCAGCTCGGCGTTTTGTGGGACCTCACCCTTGAGCGACAATTGTGAATGAGAAATGACTGGGTTGGGATAGACCTCTAGTAATACCAGCTCCTGATAAGGTTCATTGAGGTCTAGTGTAATAAAGGGTTCACCAATGGTGTGCAAGGTGGAATTGGTTATAATTGGTGGATTAAAGTCGAAATAAATCCCTGCGATGGTTTCAATTGCCGTCCCGCTGGTTAAAGAGTTGCGAGGCAAAATCCGGTATTCTACAAAACCGTGGGATAAGGGCTCGTTCGCAACACTGTCTACCAAGTTAATATTGGGGAAAGTAAACACCAAGACATTGCTTTCTTCAATCTGCAGCTCGAAGTGATGACTCGAAGCTCCCGGCCGGAAAGTGGTAATATCGAGGTGAGGGGAAAGCGTATCCCGGATTACAACATTGTAAGCCGTATCAGTTCCTGTATTCTGAAAATCAATGTGGTACTCAATCATAGTACTGGCCTCAATATTGTGCTCCGGTCCATAGCCAACGGGAGTCGCTAACTTGCGGTTAGGGTCATAAGAATTGATGACCGCTACACATTCCACATCCTCACCAGGCGTAGCATTATTCAGCGGAAATTGGTTGATGAAGCCTATACTGAAAGGATCATTAAGTATAGGATTTTCACAAAAAGCAACCACATCAATGGCAAAGGCTTCGAAGGGATAGCCGGGTTCCTGTTCGGCGCGGGTAGTGTAGGTGCGATGGGCATTGGGGACTTGAAAATCATACGTCTGCCCTGGCTCCAAGTCAAAGGTACCTTGCATATACATGACATCATCTTCCACCACAATAAATTCTAGCGCAGCATCCATATCGGCCTGGCCAATATTCTCGATTCGAAAATCGATCTGCTCTCCATTACAATCCCCCCGAACATCAATGATGGCTCCATCCCAGGCCAGGTTTCCACAAATCGTATCGGGATAGATATTGGCTTGCAGGCAAAGTTCTTGTCCCAGCATGGCATTACAATCGGTAAAGGCTTCGAAAGTAAACCCACCGGAAGCACCCGGAGCCAAATCGCCGAGCAAAAACTCGTATTGATTTCCGGGAAGCGGGGTGAAAGCAAGGGAGGCTGTCGAAATTGAAATCAGCGAATCCAGGCTAAGGATGATCGATGCATTTTCGGCTGTATCGGTTCCTAAATTTTCGTAGTAGACCCCTACATTTCGTCCAAAGCAAGGTCGCATCGGAGGGCTAGCCAGGTCCACATAAAGATAAGGACACTCTTCCTCCATCGTACCTTGTAAGTCTGTATAAACGGTATCCGGAGTAACACCTACTGTAACGGTTTGCATAGTAACGCAGCTTCCCCAGTAGGACATTGGTGGATAAAGATTGAGGACGTAATTACCCGGAGCAGCGGGGAAGAAATAGTTGCCCGAGGTATCTGTAAAATCATAATAGGAGAAGGTCCCATCATTCATTTCGACCAGCCAGTTTTGCAAATTTGGTCCAGCTCCATTGAAGACACAATCTCCATCTGCGTCGAGATTCACATTTCCGGCCACTGCATGTACGGCTCCCCGACAGGCGCTGTCCATTTTTACCAAGGCGAGGCTAGAGAGCGGTGCAAAAGAGAGGGTAGTCGTTGCGATAGCTCCGCCATCAGGGGTGGCTTCTACTTCGCTATCCATCCAATTGCGATCCCCATTCTCATTAAGCTGGCAAATCAAATTCCCTGCGGCGTCTCTCTTTTCTATCTTAGTCCGTCGACCAATGAACAGTTCCCCCGCTGCGTTTTCACTGAGCGACTCCGCCCCATCACCACTGGCCAAAGCAAAGTCTCGCCATAACTCATTTAGATTGGCATCGAACTTCCAGAGGAGGCCGCCGGTACGTTGGCTGGTCCCAAAGCGAGTAGCAGCTACCACAACGCCGCCATCATTGGTTACTTCCAGATCACCTGCTTCGAGGTAGTCGACCTCAGGGTTATTCAATACCGTATCGCGAACCTCGGTCCCCAGGTCATCAATTTCCGTGAGATGCAAAATACCATCCAGGCTGCCGACAATCAGATAATTGCCATTATCGAGCATGGCGACCCTACGGAAACCATCATTGGGAAAAAACCGCTGTCCGGTCATTTCATAATAGGTTCTCGACCATAATTCATCCCCGTTTGCATCCGCTCGTACGGCTATCGCCGCCCTGGGCGGCTCATTACGCATTCCCACCATGAGGTAGCCACCATCTGCAGTTTGGATAACATCATTGGCCTGATCAGTACAACAGGCAAACTCCTTCAACCATAGCACATTGCCGTTCACATCGAGCTTTATTAGAGCAATGCCGTTAGTTAGTCCTCCTTCATAGTAGTGCCCCGCCATCGCATACCCTCCATCTATTGTATTAATGATGGCGTTCATACTTACTGTATTGCTGCCATAAGTTTGCTGCCATAGAGTCGTTCCGTCGGGGGCTGTTTTCACCACCTGGGTCAAGCCCGTGATAAAGCCGCCTGATCGGCTAAGTCCAATATAATTTCCGTCGCTGGTCAGAAGGACATCGGAGGCGACATCCTGATCATTAGGTCCATTGTAGGCTTGTTCCCAACCTTGTGCGAAAAGGGAGGTGTTCATCAATAGGATTAGGGCCGTAAGAAGAGTGGGTAGTATTTTTCTTGTTGTCATATCGTATAGATTTAATACTACAAATTTGTATCATCTTTGTGGCTTCACAAAGGACAATAATTCAAATTTATAAAACTAAATTTTCTCAAAATTGCTCCTTATGCAGCCTTAAAAGGCTATTTTTAACTATTTTTATAAAAGTAAAATATTTTAACCTCACCATAAATCACGAAAAAGTTGCAAGGAAGTCGTCTTATCGAATGTATTTCTACGCTCAATCGTAAAGAAATCAAAGAGGCTCGGAAGTTTTTGGCCTCGCCGTTCTTCAATCAACGGACGGATGTACAGGCCCTTTTTGAGCTGTTAGTTAGGGAAGAACGGGCTCCGACGAAGGAAGCCGCCTTCAAGGTCTTGTTCCCAGGGGAGGCCTACGAGGCACAGCGCGTTCGACAGGTGATGAGCTGGTTGCAGAAGTTATTGGAAGAATACCTTTTCATTCGAACAGTCCGGGCAGAAAAGATCAATCGGAAAGCCGAGCTAGTGCAGGTCTTTCGCACTCGGGGCTTGGATCGACACTTTGGGATTGCTGTTCGGGAGGCAGAGGCTTTGCTGGAAGAATCCCCGTATAGGAGTGCGGATTGGCACCAAAAAAGCTATCGGCTTCTTCAGGAAAAACACCGCCAAACGGGGAAACGACAACGAACGGGCGAACAGCACTTGCAGGCGCTTACGGAGGAGCATGATGCTTTTTATTTGATTGAAAAATTGCGCCATGCCTGTCTCATCCGTTCTTATCAAGCGGTCAATAAGGTGGACTACAGCCTTGGCTTATTGCTTCCTCTCCTCCCCCAATTGTCTGATGATTTTTGGGAAAAGTGGCCGGCGGCGGCGATTTACTTTTTTAGCTTTAAGATGCTGAGTGAGCCGGAGGGCCATTCCTTCTTTCATCGGCTGAAGGCACAGCTGGAAAAGCACCGCCATCTCTTTCCACCGGAGGAACTACGAGACATTTATTTATTTGCCATCAATTTCAGCATTCGCCAATTCAATGAAGAGAAAAGGGACTATGCCCGCGAGGCTTTCCAGCTGTATCGAGATATGCTAGCCGCCCAGCTCCTCACCCTAGAGGGCCATATCTCCCGCTTTGCCTATCGGAATATTGTTGCCCTTGGCCTGCATTTACAAGAATACGAATGGGTAGAACATTTTCTGATGGAGCAAAAAGCATTTCTCGAAGTCCAGCACCGAGAGGCGACCTTTAGTTTTAATCTGGCGAGATTGGAATACGAACGAAAAAATTTCGCGGCCGCCATCCTACTACTACAGAAGGCCGATTACAGCGATATTTTACTCAACCTGGCCGCCAAAAATTTACTCATTAAAATCTATCTACTACTGGACGAACAACGTCTGCTCGACTCTCACCTCCGAGCGATGCGGCGATTCGTAGAACGCAAGAAGATGGTCGGCTACCACCGGGAGAATTACCTCAACATTATTTCCATTAGTAAAAAACTGATAGAGCTGAATCCTTTCGACAAGGCGGCTAAAGCCAGCTTGCAAAAATTGATCGAAAGTACGGAGCCTCTGACGGAGCGAAAATGGCTTTTGGAGCAACTGGCGAAAATTTAGGTTTAAGAGACCACTTCCTTCTGCGCTCTCCGTCGCTTGTAAATTTTCACCATCCCATAAAATAGAGCGCCCAATAGTAGGAGACTGGAGAAAATGTAGAATACGTTCATATTGGTTCTGAAGACGGCCAGTAGAACGATAGCGATTAAAAGCAAGGTAGGGACTTCATTGAGTAGTCGAAAATGAAAAGAGGTATGGATATTGGTCCCGCGTTTCAGCTGCGTCATTATTTTTTTACAGTAAAAATGATAAGCAATCAACAGGACGACAAATAAAAGCTTGAAATGCATCCAGCCAAATTTCATATACATAGGATGAATGATCAGCATCCCTACGCCACAAACAAGGGTAAAAATCATGGCGGGATGAGCGATCAAATGGAATACCCGACGCTCCATAATTTTAAACTGACTGATTAAAATCTCTCGCTCCAGAGCTGGCTTATCCTTAGCCTCAGCATGATAAACAAACAGTCGTACCAGGTAGAAAAGTCCAGCAAACCAGGCTACAAATCCCATGATATGGAGTGCTTTCAGCAGAGGAAGGTACATTTTTTTATAGCACAAGTTATCCTATCCGCTAAAGATAGGAAGTGACGAAAATCACCGCCCCCCATAATAGAAATCACCCTGTCTTACATCCAAAATCTACAATTTTACAGCTGTTCTTTCAACGCAACTTATATAAAATAACACCAATGGACTCAAGATTGATCAAAAAGTACAACGTCCCGGCTCCGCGCTACACCAGTTACCCCACTGTTCCCTATTGGCAAGCCACCCCTCCTACGGAGGAAAACTGGGCCACGCGAATGAGCCTCACCTTTGCCAAAAACCCCGAAATCAGCCTCTACATCCATCTGCCTTTTTGTGAAAGCTTATGCACCTACTGTGGTTGCAACAAGAGAGTCACCATCAATCACCAGGTAGAACCACCTTATATTTCGGCACTGTTGAAGGAGTGGCAGATGTACTTGGACCAGTTGCCCTTTCGCCCCATTTTGAAGGAAATACATTTGGGAGGAGGAACCCCCACTTTTTTCTCGCCTCGCCATATTGAGCACTTGATGCAAAGTATTTTCAAAGGTGCTGAGATTGCGGAGGACCATGCTTTCAGCTTTGAGGCCCACCCTTGGAGTACCACCGAGGAACACTTAAAAACCTTTTACGATTTGGGCTTCAATCGGGTCAGTGTAGGCGTACAAGATTTTGATCAAGAGATTTTGGCCATCATCAATCGACGTCAGACGACCGAACAGATACAAAATGTAGTGGATTGGAGTCGGGCCATCGGATACCAATCTATCAATTTTGACCTCATCTTTGGCTTGCCCTTGCAACAGCCCCATCATATCCAGGAGAATATGAGGCAGATGAAAATCATGCACCCTGACCGAATTGCCTTTTACAGTTATGCGCATGTTCCGTGGGTGAGTCCCAGCCAAAGGGGGTATTCAAAAGAACATTTACCGCTCGGAGACGAGAAACAAAAGCTGTATGAGCTAGGCAAACAGGCCTTGACGGACCTGGGTTATCACGAAATCGGGCTGGATCACTTCGCCCAAAGTACCGACAGCCTTTATCAGGCCACCACCGAGGGAACCCTGCACCGCAACTTCATGGGCTACACCACCTTTCACACTGACCTAATGATCGGCCTGGGTGCCTCCTCCATCAGTGATTCCGGTACTGCTTTTGTACAAAATGAGAAAAAAATCGAAGCGTATCAAAAGCGCATTGCCAAGGGGGAAATCCCTATTATCAAGGGCCATCTACTGTCCTCAGAAGACCGTACTATCCGAAAATACATCACCGCTTTGATGTGCCAGCACCAAACCAGGATCAACGCCAACGATCAGCAATTCACTAAAGACATCCTCCCTCGACTGTATCCTCTGGTAGAGGATGGTTTGATAACCATCGGGCCTAAGCAGATCAAGGTCACCCCGAAAGGTATGCCTTTTATCAGAAACATCTGCATGGCTTTCGATCAACGCTTGTGGGCGAAGAAGCCGACTTCGCAGTTGTTTAGTCAGGTGGTGTAGGGTAAAAAAATGCCCCGCGCCTCGGGGGCCGGAGCAATCATCATTCTCAAGTATTCATCAACTGTAGTCCCGACGGGTCTCCTCCATCGGAGTGGCGACGCCAGAACCTCTACCTGTCGGTAGACAGGCGCTACCTCTGCTGTGAAAGAGCAGTGACTTGAACCACTTCGTCCTCAGGACCATATGGTTGGTCTGGTGGGACTCCAACCCACGACTCCCGGTTTAAAAGACCGGTGCTCTAACCAACTGAGCTACAGACCAATTTGCGGGGGTATGAGGATTCGAACCCCAACGCGATGATTTTGGAGGCCATCGGGCACAACCTACGCTTACACCCTGCTTCCTACTTGTTGCGCAGACGGAACTTCTCCATCAGAGTGGCGATGCCAGACCCCATAGCTGAGCTTATGAGACCCAGATATTAGCCAATTACACTACCGCGCAATTTTTATTTTAGCTTTATATTTTTGTGGCAATACGGGAGTCGAACCCTGCCCTTCCCGGCTTCAACGGGACGCTCTCCCTCGAGAGCTTCATTGCCTTGTCCTGATGGGCAGACTTGAACTGCCAACCAACTCCGTATAAGGAAGCTGCTCTGACCATTGAGCTACACCAGGCCTCCTTCGTTCCGACGGCTGGATTCGAACCAGCAACCTCCTACGTATCAGATAGGTGCGCTCAACCCATTGCGCCACATCGGATCATTAGAGCGAGTAATCGGGATCGAACCGATGTCCGCTGATCGGAAGTCAGCTACTCTGCCATTGAGCTATACTCGCTATTGTACCCCAGGAGAGATTCTCCCGAAGGGATGGCAATGCCACAACTCTCAACCTCCTGATTCTAAGTCAGGCGCCTCTGCCGGTTAGGCTACTGAGGTAATACTGTGGAGACGAAGGGAATCGAACCCTTCACAGGCTGCTTGCAAAGCAGCTTCGCCAAGGCCTTGGTACATGCGCCCCCATTAGTCCAAGTAGAAAGATTCGAACTTCCAACCCCTGCATCCCAAATGCAGTGCTTTGCATTAAGCTATACCTGGAAAATTTAGCGGTAACGACGAGAATTTCCCGAAGGGATGGCGATGCCAGAACTCGCAACTTCGGGATGGACAATCCTGCGCTCTACCATTGAACTACGCTACCGATTATTTAAGAACATATTAGGAGGTAGTCATTCAGGCTGCCCCGTAGGGACTCCTTCGGAGCAAAATCCAACTTTTGGAACCTGTCTGCGGCTTTTTTTTCGCCCGTAGCGCGGCTACGCACTCAAAAAAGAGCCTTGCCAGAACCCTAAATTTGAATTTTTCGCTTCTAAAGCACCACCTCCTAGTATGTTCTAAGGCAGCTGCGACTATTGATTTGAAATTGAAAAAGAAAAATCGAAGGATTCGCAGCTGTTTTTCTGACAGCTACTGACTCCTTTGAGACGAACTATCAGATAAGAGGATCTTCAAAACTGGCGAGGCAATCACCAAATATCCCGGGCTCACTGGGCTTCCATGCTGCCCGTTTGCCGAAGAGGAAATGTGGTAGGATTTGAATTGTTGCCCGTCTCATTTTTTTTGGCTTGATGTAATTTGTAATGTTTACGAGAATAGAACTGTGGGAAAGGGGGGAATGGTTCCGGGGTGGAGAAATAAATTTTTAATTTTTAAAAACCTAAATCATAAAACAATGATAAACAAACTTTTAAATCCTATTTAAGGTTTAAAGATTAAATTCTTCAATAAAAATCAGCAGCAATTTAGTCCTCCATCACAGCTCCCCCTCAATACAAGCGCCGCAACAACTCCTCCTTCCGCGCCTTCGACACCGGCACCTTCATCTCATTGCGCATCACCAAATAACCGCCCTCTCCCCGAATGAATTCTTTGACCTGAGCCAGGTTGATCAAATGAGAATTATGTGGTCGGTAGAAATTGTAGGGGGCTAGCAGCTCTTCGAATTCTTTGAGGGTTTTGGAGAGGAGCTTTTTGCGGCCGCCTTGCAGGTAGACCATCGTGTAATTACTGTCAGAACAGCAGACAATAACGTCGGTAGGCTCGACGAATTCGATGCTTTCTTTGGTGGCCAAAGCGATCTTGCCGATGCCACCTTGCTGCACCGCCTTGACATTGTTGAGTAAGCCCTGGTACTGCTGCTGCCGCCCCACCGGCTGCTGCCGCCGGAGGTACTTTTGCACCGCCGCCTTCAAGTCCTTATTCTGCACAGGCTTAAGGAGGTAATCCAACGCGCTGGCCTTGACCGCCTGAATACCAAACTGATCATAGGCCGTAGTGAAGATGACATCGAAGGTGAGCTGGTCGCCCAGTTCTTCAAGAACATCAAAGCCGTTGAGCATGGGCATCTGGATGTCAAGAAATAGCAGCTGTGGGGGAGTACTGCGGAGATAGTCGATGCCCTTGGTAGGATCATCGAAGGTGGTGACGACTTCTACTTCGGGACAGTAGTTTTCTAATTTCCATTGCAGGGTTTCTATGGCGTGATGCTCATCGTCGATGATAACGGCTTTGATTTTCATTTCTCTAGGGTTTAAGGTTCAATAGGAATTTCCAATTCAATGCGGGTGCCGCAGGCTTCACCAGCGGCGTTTTTCAAGTCAATTATTTTTACAGAAGTATCCGCTTGATACAACTTATTGATCATATTGATTCGATCTTTTGTGATCCGCATCCCCACCGATTTTTTGCCGCGATCGGGTCGGCTGTTTTTAATCTCCTGCGCCCAGGTCCGCCCCACGCCGTTGTCTTCAATACTGCAGTGCAGCTTCGGGCCTGCCGCTCCGTTGGACTGTCGAATGCTCAAAATGACTTTACCGTCGTGCTTATCTTTCTTATACATCAAGCCGTGCCAGATGGCATTCTCAATGTAAGGTTGCATGAGCATGGGCGGGATGTCGATGGCATGAATGTCAATGGATTTGTCGATTCGAATATCGTATTGAAATTTGTCTTTAAACCGCAGGCTTTCCATCTGCATGTACAGCTCCAGTGCCTCCAATTCGTCTTTGAGATTGACCAGCTTGCTGCGGGAGTTTTGCAGGATCAGGCGGATCAGGCGGGCGAAGCCACTGAGGTATTCGGAGGCCTTTTTGGTTTCGTTTCGGATGATGAAGCTTTCGATGGAATTGAGGCAGTTGAAGAGAAAATGAGGGTTCATCTGAGCCCGTAGGGCGGTCATTTCAACCTCGGCTAGCTGGACTTCAAAGTCGGCTTTGAGCTGTTCTTCTTTGCGGATTTGAGCGGTTTTGTAGCGGTAGGCGGCGAAGGCCACTACGGCGATAAACCAGAGGGCGAGCAAGCGGGCCCACCAGGTGGCCCACCAGGGCGTGGCGACAAAGATGGATAGTTCGGCCAGTTCTGGATTCCAGACGCCTTCGTTGTTGGCAGCCTGCAGCTGGAAGGTATAGTCGCCACCGGACATATTGGTGTAGGAAGCAAAGCGGCGACTGCCCGCGTCGATCCATTCCTCGTTGAAGCCCAGGAGGCGATAGCGGAATTCGTTTTTATTGCCGAGGGTGAAGCCCAGGGCGGAGAATTCGAGGGTGAAGAAATTCTCGTTGGCTTTGAGATCGAGGTGCCGAAGGCGGTAGGTCGCCGTATCGGTACTGTAATCTTGCCCCAGCACTTCAATATCGCTGATGTAGGGGCGAGGGATTTCCTGATTGGGTTGCAGCTCCTCCGGCTTGGCCAGCCAGAGTTGATTACGGCCGGCCAGAGCCAACTCGCCCGTCGGAAGCAGGTCGAAGGTACTAAAGCCCGGGCGGTCAATCCCGTATTCATACAGATAAGCCGTCGACGTCAAATCAGCTGTATTAACCTTAATCAGTAAATCGTTGGCAAAACACCAGACCGTTCCCTTTTTATCCGCGACGACCCGCTGAGTCACCCCAAACCGATGGCGCTTTTTTAAATCCAAAAAAGTCACCCCCTCCTCCGGCTCATCGACATTTATATAACCGATCTGTCCATTCTCTGCATTCATCCAAATGCGTCCGTACTGGTCCTCCGCAAAACCGTAGACATTTCGAACAACTCGGCCGGAATCTCTTGGATAGTAGGCGTGTAAAAAATGATCTTGCTCCGGATCGTAAATACTATAGCCCTCTACCCTCGAAAACCAAATCTTATGTTGGCTATCCTCATAGAAATTTCGAAAAGTATTGGTGTATAAGCGGGGGCCGCCTACTTGAATTTCTTCTTTAAAAATTCTTGATCGTCCACTCTTTGCATCGTAACACAAAACAGCCCCATTGGTCCCCGCAAGCCAAAGTTGAGATTTAGAATCCCAGAAGAGCATCTGCGTAAGCCCAAAGTCAGTCGGAATCTTAATCGCTGCTTTTTGCAGTTCTCTGCGTTGCACATCATAAATAAATAACCCTCGTTCACAACTCACCCACCACCGACCTTGCGCATCAAGATCAATATCGAACAGGTTGATCGTCTCCCCTGCCCCAAAGTGCTTGACAAAAAAGGGAATGATTTCTAATTCTCCCGTACTTTTATCAAAGCAGTACAAGTATTCCCCTGTATTATTGGCCACGATTACTTTCTGCGGTTCTTCTGCATTTGGAATCAGGAGCCGCGCATATTCCCAGCCCGGCATCGCAGGGTTTTCGTAGCGATAAGGAGCAAACTGTTGCTGTACGGGATCAAAAAGAAAAAGGCCATCAGCCCCCACTAACCAAGCCCGATTCTGGTCATCGATGTAGTTCAGTCCGTAGAGTTCCATCTCGTGTACATCGCGCTTTTTCCAAAAATTGACCTCCTCTTTTTCCGTATGGTAGCTCAGCAATCCATTGAAACTGGTGATCCAGATTTCCTTTTTACTTTTTCGGTAAATCTTATCGATGGACGTTTTAGCGATCGAAAGCCAGGGGCCGTCTTTGATCGGAAGAAGCTTGATGGTTTCAGTCACTGGGTCGAAGACTTTCAGGGTATTATCACCCCAGGAGCCCGCATAAATCCGCCCATCATCGTGGTGGTAAATCCGCCGGAATCCATTGGGTTTATCGCCCAGCTTTTGCTCTTCGAAATGTAACCAACGGAGGGTGTGAAGGTGTTTATTGATTTTCAACAGGCCCCGGGTCGTACCGGCCCAGATGATAGAGTCATTGTCGTGGTGGGCCTCTATGCTGAGAATATTATTAGTTCGCGCAGGATTGGGAAAGAAGGGAATGACCTCGCTGGCTTTAGTTTGGTACATTCTAAAATCATCTTGCTCTGGCAAATAATGAGCAACCCCGTAAACGCGCGTTCCCACCCAAATTTCTCCCTCCTTATCCTTCCCGATGGCCCGAATTTGCTGGACGGTATTGTAGTTTAGTGCGGGACGTTTTCCGGTTTCTTGAAAATGATAATTGACGAAAGTCTCCTTTTTCAAATCCATTCGAGACAATCCCGCATGCGTGCCAATCCACAAATGGTGATCATCAACAGTTAGGCAGAGGATGCGGTTGTCAATGATGGTACTGGAGTCGGAAGGATTATGACGGTAGGTTTTGAAGCGACTGCCATCAAAGCGGCACAGCCCGTTGGCCGTACCCAGCCAGATAAAGCCATCGGGCCCCTGCACAATATCCCGCACCCCATTGTTGGCCAGCCCATCCTCTTCGGTGTAGCGCACCGCTTGCTCAAACTTAAGCTGTGCAGATGCAGCAGCACTCAGCAGTAGCAGACACAGACAAATCCACAGTATTTTACAGGCAGTATACATTCCGTGTATAAGATAAGGCGAATTGAGCTAAACGACTGGGTCAGATGATTGGAACGCCGGTTTCTTGAGTAAACGTAGCTCTTTTTTGAGCCTAGCATGGAAGGGCCTTCTTTTTTCTTGCGATCCAGCGGTCTACTCAAAAGATCAGCGGCTCAGTTCATAATGGGTGCAATTGCCCTCATTTACCATTTCTCCTGCCCCCCGGTGCTCCTACCTTTGAATCGTCAAGCGGATCGTCCCGACGGATCATCCTATTTCTTAACTCCAAGAATATCAAATTCTTATGAAACGAATCCTATGTTTTATTTACGGCATGATGAGTTACCTTTTTTTCTTTATTACCTTTCTGTATTTTATGGGATTTCTCGGCAATCTATTTGTCCCTAATCCGATCGATGGCCCGGCGGAGCAAAGCCTTGGCATGGCCCTACTCATCAATCTAGGACTGTTAGCACTCTTTGGCTTGCAGCACAGCATCATGGCTCGTGCCAGCTTTAAGCGGTGGTTGGAGCAGTTTATCCCCGCCGCCATTGAGCGCAGTACCTATGTCCTAGCTTCTGCACTGGCACTAGCCACCTTAATGTGGTTTTGGCAACCGATGGGCGGCGTAGTCTGGTCGGTTGAAGCCACCTGGGCAGTTGGGCTGCTTTACGGACTTTTTGGCTTGGGTTGGGCCATCCTCTTCACCGCGACCTTCCTGATTGATCATTTCGAGTTGTTCGGCTTGAAGCAGGTCTACTTTTATTTGATTGACAAAGACATCCCGGCCCAATCCTTCAAAACGCCTTTTCTCTATAAGATCGTCCGCCACCCTATTTACCTGGGCTTCTTACTGGGCATGTGGGCCACTCCGCAGATGAGCATTACCCATTTGATTCTGGCGGCCGGCATGACTGTTTATATCCTGCTGGGTACTTGGCTGGAGGAAAAAGACCTAATTGGCACCTTCGGTAATACCTATCGGCACTATCGGAGCAAGGTCCCCATGCTGATTCCTATTCCCGGAAAATCTTATCAGAAAAAGCCTTAATGCAAAATTCCAGTACCATGTTCAACATCCATTATACGGGTATTCATCAAAAGGTTGAATGCGCTGCGGACGGCGGCAGCCTCCTGGATATTTCTCTAGACAATCAAATTCCGCACTTGCACGAATGCGGTGGCAATGGCCAATGCACCACTTGCCGGGTACGGATCATCGATGGGCAGCAAAATGTTTCGAAGCGGACGGCGGTGGAACGCCAGCTGGCGAAAGCGCGCCGCTGGGACCCTTCGATCCGGCTGGCCTGCCAATGCTACCCCAAGGGCGATGTGAGTGTGCAGCGGCTGGTCTGGACCAGCTCGGAAATCAATAAGCTACAGCTGGAAACAGTGCCGGAGGGGCAGGCCCAGGAGCGCCCTATCGCCATCCTGTTTTGTGATCTGCGGAATTTCACCAGCATCACCTCCCGCAACCTAGCCTTCGATATGGCCCATATGCTCAACCATTTCTACACCGCGCTGGGCGAGCCCATTCTGATGAACAATGGCATCATCTACCAGTACGTCGGCGATGAAATCATCGGTATCTTTGGGACGTCGGGAGGAACGCGGCAGAAGAATTGCCGGGACGCCGTGCGGGCAGCCCTGGGGATGCGCTACGCCCTGGCGCGCTTGAATCGGATGGAGTTGCAGGACTTTGATACGGAGTTTAAGATGGGCATTGGCATCCACTTCGGGAGGGCCTTCATCGGGCATCTAGGGCATCCGAAGCATCGGCAGTTTGCGGTAATCGGCGATCCGGTGAACGTGAGCAGTCGTATTCAGGGCTGTACGAAAACGACGGGCACGCAGGTGCTGCTGTCGCAGCAGATTGTCGACGCGATTCCGGACGAGGAGTTGCAGACAGGACAGCGGTTTGAGTTGCAACTCAACGGAAAAACGGAGCTGTCGGTACTGCACGAGCTGATTGGATTTTCTGATGTTGACATACAGTTGGAGCTGCAATCTTCGCTGGATGAAATACTGCGAAATGAGGAGGTGTTTGCGCAAAAATTCTACGCCCGGGTCTTTACCGAAGCGCCGATGGTGCGTCAATTATTTAAGCGCAATATGCTGGATCAAGGGCGGATGTTGACCCATATGCTGAGCGGAATCGTTTATGCGCTTAGCCGACCGGAGTATTTACTGATGGGGCTGAAGGCCCTGGGGCGAAGCCACGAGCGATATGGAGTCAGAGCGGAGTATTACCCGATTGTTCTGCGTTGTCTTTTAGCAACCATTAAGGAAGAGATGGGAGAACACTACGAAGAAAGAATTGGAGAGGCGTGGCGGCAGGGCCTGGGCGAAGTCATGCGATTGATGCAAGGTAAAGAAGAGCACATTAGAAAATAGGCACTATAAGAAAGATAGTGGTGATGGTGGTGTAAATTGATTGAATTTACACCGCCATTTATATGGAAAGCAATTAAAGATAATCTTTCAAAGCATAAAGGACCTTAAGCCGCTTTACCCGTCGGGGTAGTCGTTTCATCAAACGACTTGCCGTTCCAACAACCTAACCAGTTACAGTCTTTTCCTAAGGATTGATAGCGAAGAAAAGTATACTCAGCTTCCTGCTTATTCTTCCGCATAATGGTGATCTGGCTTTGGCCATTGCGAACATTAAAATAATAGTTTCCAACGCCCATCTTGAAATTTTTCTTACTCATAATTACTTTTTTAATCAACAAATCTAGCGAGCCGATGATCGGGGGATGCCCTCTCATCTATATGACTATCAGCGGATTGGTACAAATTGAAATCCCCAAAAATGCACCAGCTACCGTCAAAGCCTTCGAAGATAGAAAGAATTCACCTCTTTACTGCATAAAACGTCAATGAATAGATACGAAAATCGTACGGGAAGCGCCGCAGCGTGTGTGAAAAATAGTGTTTGTTGAGCAAATGCTCCTCTTTCTTGAGTGCTTAGCACAAAAACAATAGTCCACCGCTCAACCCCCTCTTTCTCCTCACAGATTCAAACAGAATAGCGATTCACTCAGCTAGCCCAGCCGTCCACAAAGACACTCCTTTTTGTAGCCCCTCCAACCCCTAATATTGCAGCATACTCTTAATTATTTCATTTAGAAACCTAGAAAACTCAACCTATTATGAACCCCTATACTTTTTCTCGACTCCATTATTTTGAAAAGCAATTACTCAGCTTAATCGTCTTACTCTTTGCTTCTTGCTTTATGGCCAGAATGGCTTATTCTCAATCCGATCAGGTGGCCTGCCCACCGGACGTCAGCATCTCCTGCGATGATGGCTTCAGCCCTTTTCCCTCAGACGCTGACTACAACCCTGCACTCGGCGTTCCCAACGTACTGATTCCCTGTGAACTGGTAACTTTTATCTACGATGATGTCATCCTCCCCGGTGACTGCCCCAATAATTACACCATCGAACGCCACTGGGATGGCACGGGAGATTGTAATGCGTCCTTGCGGTGTATCCAACGAATTACAGTGAGTGATAATGAGCCTCCTGGCCCTATTGCCATCAACGTCCCTCTGCCCAGTGATCAAGACTGTGAACTGAACAGTCTTCCAGTATTCATTGCATGGGCGGATATGGTGGCCTTCGATGTAGTCGTACCTGACAACTGTGGAGGAGTCGTCCTTAGCCATGACCTTTCGCTTAGTAGCCCGCTGATTAATCTTCCTACCTGCACCGCTGGCAACAGAATTGCCTACTATAGGGTCACTTTCACGGCTACAGATCTTTGTGGAAACACAAGCTCAGCTATTATCAAACTGTATGAAAGAGACAATGAAGCACCAGAAATCACCCCCGCAGCTCCTTTAACCCTGTCTTGCACAGCCCCCAATCGCGAACAAATTATCCAAAATTGGATCAGGGCCTTCACCGCCTTCGACTTCTGCCAAGGCCCCGTTGTTGTCACCAATGATTATGATCCCAATGCTTTCGAACCTATTAATGCCGCTTGGGGATGTGGGCTAGTCAATTATGTAGAATTCACCGCTTCCGATCCTTGTGGAAACCGAGCAGAGCGAATCGGCGAAATTCGCTTGATTGACGATACTCCTCCGGTCATTAGCGTCCCTGCCGACCTTTACCTGGATTGCGATCATCCTAATATTCCCCTGGCTATCGAAAACTGGATCAATGAGTTTACGTTTACCGACGAATGTCAACCCAATGGCCCGCTAGAATCTGATCACCTGATCACTACAACTATCGATAATGATAATTGTCCTAATGATGACTTGAGGTCCTGTACGCTGACCGTCACCGATGCCTGTGGTAATTCGGCATCCGCTACAGGTCGGATTTACATACAAGATAATACCCCTCCGGTCATTGAATACGATAATCAGACTTTAACAGTGAGCTGTGATGATCCAGAGAAGAATGCGAAAATTTTCGACTGGTTAAGTTCTTTCTCCTCCGTTGACAACTGCGATCCTACGTCCTACGTCGGCAGCACCTTCTTCTTCGATGGCTTTGACTCCCCTTGCGGCATTATTGGCACCCAGGAGGTCGACTTTATTGCTTACGACGCCTGCGGCAACCAAGGCAACCTCAAAGCCATCGTTGTCGTTACCCCCGTCCCTCCCCGCATCGACTGCCGCCCCGATCAGTTCGTCAGCTGCTTCAGCGACATCGTCGTACCTAGTGAGGCCCTCCTGGTAGATGGCTGCGCGGATATTCAAAGCCAATCCCATAGCCCGCTACGACTGGTTAGCGGACAGCCGAACTGCGACGGTGCTATCTACGAAGTGACGCGCACCGTTACCGACATCTGCGATCAACAAAGCCGCTGTACAGAACGCTATATCATCCAGAATGCTGCTCCTATCGTCAGCTGCCTCCCTGGCCTTGAAGTCAGCTGTAAGGAAGACATCATCGTTTCGCCCAATGATGTCAGCTACACCACCAGTTGTGGGCTGGGCGCCACCGTACGCCTAATGGGGCCGATACGCAGCGGTGTTGACAATTGCTCCGGTGCTAGCTATACCTACCGCTATGTCGTCACTGACGCCTGCGGCCGCGCCTCCTTTTGCGAACGCCGCTTCACCATTAATAACAACCCTGCTCCTACCATCAGCGTCCCCGCTCTCAGCAGCGTCGCCTGCTTCAAAGATATTCAGCCCAGCCCGAGCGATGCCGTCGTCACCACCAGCTGCGGGCTACAGCCGACCGTCAGCATCAGCGCGCCGGTGCAGCAGGGCCCTAATCATTGCCCCGGCACCCGCTATACCTATATCTACACCGTCCAGGACGCCTGCGGCCGCCAAGCCTCCGCCGAGCGCAGCTACATACTCGACAACGAAGCCCCCGAGATTATACTGCCTGAAGATATTACTGTACACTGCATCGACGACATCCAAGCCAGCAAGGCCGATGCCCAGGTCATTGCCGCCTGCGAACAGGGCTACACCCTCACATTTGAAGCCCCTGCCCTCTACGAAGACTACAACTGCGCCACCGTCACACTGCCCTATCTCTACACCGCTACCGACGCCTGCGGCCGCAGCACCAGCGCCACACGCTACATCACCGTAGAGCACAAAGCCCCTTTCATCGAGATGCCCCAACCGATGGTCATGGATTGCCTAGATGAGCAAGCACTGGAGGACAACTTCCCCTTCGCCTTCAGCTACTGCGGCGAGTTGCACTACACGATTGATATTTCCAAGCCTGAAGTTATCTACCCAGAGAAAGAGGATTGCAGCTATGAGTTGTATACCGTAATTTACTCGGTAACCGATGAGTGTGGAGTGATGATTTGTGTGGAAGCGCCCTTGAGGGTGGAGCAAGAATTGGTTCAATTCGAGCCGGTGCTCGCCGATACGGTATTGGCTTGCGGGGAGCAGTTGGAGGAGCCGGAAGTGTTGGCCTACAGTACCTGCGGTGGTCAGCTGGAAGTGGAGCTAGAGGAAGAGCGCTATACTACGGAGGAGGGTAAGCAGATACTGGAACGCCGCTGGACAGCCGAATCGCCTTGTGGGGGAGTTTATGAGCAGGTGCAGCTGGTGGAATTGGAATGCGATGATGCGACGTTCGGTGAACGACAGCAGGATAGTAATGATATAGTGGTGATGGAGAAACCGAAGAGCGTAGATAGCTACCGTTTTCTACTATTTCCCAATCCTGTGCAAAGCCGCCTACAAATTGAGTTCGATGAGCTAGGTGAGGCGATGCAGCGGGCTAAAGTACATATTTTCAGTCAGGAGGGCCAAGAAGTATACCGAGATGCCTTATGGATCAATGCAGATCGTAAGCTCATCCATATTGAGGTCAGCAAGCTTCCCGCTGGCACTTATACCCTGGCGATGAGTATTGACGGGGTGCAGCAAACCGCACAGACCTTCGTCAAATTAGATTCCTTGTAAGTCGTTAAGCAAAAGTATTGGGTTCTTTTGCCCAATATAATAGTTTGTTCGTGCCATGTCCCTTTGTGGTGACATGGTACCTTGTATTTTATGGTGGCAAAAGATTAGAAAAAAGTAATCTTAATCTATTTATAGTTTATTGAATTTATCTACATTTGTACATTCTGTCATATTTATTAGCGCCCTCACGAATTTAAAGGTACAGGAGAACTAAGAAACGAAAATAATTCTACAGATGAAACGAATCGCTCTGGTAGCCAATTCCAGTTGGTATATCTATAACTTGCGGTTGGGGCTAATAAAGGCATTACAAGAATTTCAAGTCAACATTACAGTTATTGCTCCACCCGATGACTTTACTATTAAATTGATCCGTGAAGGATGCAATTTTATTAACATCAAGGTCGATAACAAAGGGAAGAATCCACTCAGGGATATACAGCTTTACTATTCACTTAAGCAAATCTACCGCAAGCAGCACTTTGACCTCATTTTTCACTATACCATCAAACCTAATATTTTCGGCAGTTTAGCGGCCTCGGCTACTGATCAAGCGAGCATTGCCGTAATCTCAGGAACCGGGCACAGTTTCATCAAACGCAATTTACTGTTTCAAATCACCAAAAGACTCTATCGACTGGCGCTGAGGCGCTGCGATGAGGTCTGGTTTGTCAATAACGACGATAAAGCCCTCTTTCTCGAAAAGGCGATTATCGGCGACAATTACAATATTCTACCAGGAGAAGGCGTCAACGTCAGCTATTTTTCGCCTAAACCTGCTGTGAATAGAAACGAATACACCAACTTTCTATTTTCGGGCCGCTTGATCGGCAGTAAAGGAATTAATGAGTATATTGAAGCTGCTAAAATCATCAAGAATAGATATCCTAACACCCACTTTCAGATTCTGGGCTACTTTGATGTTCCCAATCCTACATCCCTTACTAAAAAAGAAATACTAGCGCATCACCTGGAAGGAACCATAGAATACTTGGGGTTCACAGACGATGTGCGTCCGTTCATTGCAGAAACCGACTGCTTCATCTTTCCTTCCTATTACGGCGAAGGTACTCCAAGGAGCCTACTGGAATCCGCTAGTATGGAAATTCCGATCATCACTACCCATAATGTCGGCTGTAAAGATGTAGTAGAAGATGGCCATAACGGCTTTTTGTGTAAACCCAGAGATGTAAAAGCACTCGTAAGTACTATTGAGGCTTTCCTGGAACTAAACGATGAGGCCCGCAGGCAGATGGGAAGAAACGGCAGAAAGAAAATCCTGCTGCAATTTGACGAGCAGTTGGTCATTAGCCACTACTTGCGTAAGCTAGGATTTCGCAACAGAAATAAAAAGGGGGTAAAGGCCCCACAAGAATAGTCTACTCTCTGGGCCCCAAACACTACACAACTGATTGACCATAAGTTACACGCAAACAGCTATTAGAGGTCTGCGACTTATGCTTGGCGAAGCCCTGTCCAATTGATGCCTCGACCTGTTATCATAGAACCGGGCCGCAGGCCCATCCGACGGCTGCTGACACAGCTGTATCAGTACCGGGAATTGCTTTGGATACTGGCTTGGCGGGACGTGCGGGTCCGCTATGCCCAAACCGCCGTTGGCCTCCTTTGGGCCTTCCTCAACCCCGCCGTGACGCTGCTGGTGCTGACTTTCGTCTTCGGAACCGTCGCCCAGGTGCCCACCAACGGCATTCCCCATCCCGTCTACACGCTGGCCGGGATGTGCGGCTGGACCTACTTTGCCAATGTATTCAGTCAGGCGGGCAGCTCCATCATCGGTGCGCAGGATATGGTCAAAAAGGTCTATTTCCCTCGGCTGATCATCCCGCTGTCCAAGGCCATCGTAGCCTTCATTGACTTCGGTATCGTTTTGTTGCTTTTGTTGATCCTAATGCTCAGCTATGGCCTCTGGCCTTCGAGCAATGTACTGTGGCTCCCCTTTTTCATCCTTGTCGCTGTAGCCGCAGGCTTGGTGGGAGGAATTTGGCTCAGTGCGCTGACTATACGCTACCGCGACTTTCAGCACGTCGCGCCGCTGCTGATTCGGGTGGGGATGTTCGCTACACCGATCGCCTACCCCGCCAGCGCCGTTCCCGATGCCTACCAGCCCTTCTACTTCCTCAACCCCATGGCGGGCGTAGTAGAAGGCTTTCGCTGGAGCCTCCTGGGCGGGGAAGCCCTCAATCCGCTGATGTACCTGTCCTTCGGCTTGCTGCTGCTACTGCTTATCGGAGGCCTATTCTATTTTAATACGATTGAAAGAACCATAGCAGATATTCTGTAGCGTGCGTAAAATATTCGATCCAAGGTATTCTTCCTGGACCATTGTTCGTAAAAAACAGGGATACATTGGCAATGACATTGTAGACCTTCAAGCGGCGGGGCCGGAGCAGCGACACCGTAACCCACGCTGGATGGACAAGGTGTTCAGCCCCGAAGAGCAAAGCCATATCCTTGCGGCCGAGCAGCCGGAGCAACAGCTGTGGGCCCTCTGGGCGGCTAAGGAAAGCGCCTATAAAGTCTTCCTCAAGCAGGAGCAGCAGCGGCAATTTCGGCCCAAAGCCATCCAAGTCCAGCCCAGTGAAGATAGATACGACTATCGGGCGACTTACAACAACCAACAAGTCAACATCCAACTGTCTGCTTCGCGTTTCTACGTACACTGCCTCGCTTCGAATACCGACTCCTACGAGCAGCAAATAAATATCCTTCGCCTACCGGAATGTAGCCAGGAGGAAGGCCGTATAAAGCTGCAAAACCGACTGTTTGATGGCCTACGGTACCGAGGCTGGCCAGCGCCGCTCGAAGTACAAAAATGCGAGCTGGGCATCCCCTGGCTCAAGGGCTGGGAGGACTACTGCGATTTGAGTTTTTCTCATCATGGAGACTACTATGCTTATGTCATTACATTTGCTTCGCCCAAAGACGCTAAATTTTAGTCGTGAATAGTATCATCAAAGTCAGCGGGCTGGGAAAGCATTACCGGATTGGAGGGACCAAGGCGGTGGAGCTGCGCCATTCGCTGGCTCAGCTGCTGCGCTTTGGCGGGCGGCGGCAGGCGACGGGAGAGTTTTGGGCCTTGAAGGAGGTCGACTTTGAGCTGCAGACGGGCGAGGTACTGGGGGTGATTGGTCGCAACGGCGCGGGCAAGTCGACGCTGCTCAAGCTGTTGGCGCAGATTACAGCACCGAGCCGAGGGCGAATTGAGTTGTGGGGACGTGTAGCGTCTTTGCTGGAGGTCGGTACCGGCTTTCACCCGGAGCTGACGGGCCGCGATAATATTTTCCTCAACGCCTCTATTCTGGGCATGAAAAAGGCGGAGGTACGGAAGCAATTCGATGCCATCGTCGACTTTTCGGGCGTCGAGGCTTTTATCGATACCCCGATCAAAAAATATTCTTCGGGGATGCGGGTGCGGCTGGCCTTTGCCGTAGCGGCCCATCTGGACCCAGAGATTTTGCTAATCGATGAGGTCTTATCGGTTGGGGATGCGGCCTTTCAGGAGAAATGCTTGAAGAAAATGAATGAGGTGGCAGGCAGTGGCCGGACGATTTTGTTTGTGAGCCATAATATGGCGGCGGTCGAAAGTCTTTGCAATCGCTGCCTGCTGCTGGAAGGTGGACAGATCTATGCGCAAGGGGCTCCGGCCCAAGTGTGCCATGATTACCTCAAAATGGTTACTAGCCGTCCGCAGCTGGTAGAAAAGAAAAGCAGCACCTTTTCCGAAGAGGCGGTCCAGCTCTACGATCCGATCATCGAATCTTATGCGACGAAAGAACCGTCCATCATTAGAACAGGAAATCGTATCCAGATACGTTTTAAATACTATATTCCTCAAGTATTTGCAGCACTAAAGCGGGTTGCTTTTCGCTTGATGGTACATGATCAGAATCGACAACTGCTCTTTGTTTGTGATATGGATGTGCAAAATCACGCTTTTGAAACCCTCGCTGGGCAGGGACAGGTGAGCTGTATTTCTGAACCCGTCAATTTGCTGGGCGGAAAATATCTGCTGGATATTCGGCTCAATTCTGCACTCGTGAAGCACAAAGTCAAAAATTTTGCGCAATTCGACATCTTAGAAGGCGACTACTTCGGCAGCAGCCGGACCCTAAAAAAGAAGACCGGGAGAGGGATTTTCGCCATCTCCTCCCAATGGACCAAGCATTAATGTCATTTTTCTCTACAAAAAAGGCAGTCGTGCCCATCGAGCAGCGTGTTCATCAAGCCTATGATGATCACCGCAATTTTTATGCAGCCGAGCATAACTTTATGCTGTTCAAAATACAAAAAGTAGCCAGTACTTCCTTGTGGACCGCTATGGCCGCATTAATGGGCCACGGAACAATTAAAAGCCGAGAGCAATTGCTGGGGCTCCAGTTGCCTGCTTTGCCTGGACATCAACTGGATCTGTACCCTGAGATTTTTAAGGCCGGCTTCGTACGCAACCCCTGGGATCGGCTGCTTTCTTGTTATTTGCAAAAGAAAAAATACAATCGCTACAAATTCTACCAGCGCAATCAGCTCGACCCCAATGGCTCTTTTGGAGAGTTTGTTGAAGCAGTTTGCCGGATTCCAGAGTGGAAGGCCGATAAGCACTTTCGTTCCCAATATACCTTTGTAACAAGCTTTGAAGGTAGTTTTCTAACTGACTTTATTGGTCATTTTGAGCACCTGGAAGAGGATTTTGAGCGCCTATCGCAACAGGCCCAATTGCCAAAGTTGCATCTCCCGCATTGGAACAAGACCGAACACGACAGTTATACACAATATTACTCTCCTGCTTTAGCCGACAAAGTCGCCCAACGCTACGCCATCGACCTGGCCTTATTTGGCTATGAGTTTGGGAAGGAGCTTACGGAGGAAGCCCGCAATCGCTGGCAGCGTCCTATTCCTACGGCTTTGCAGTTAAAAATTGCTCAATACAAAAGCAAGAAATTGCTGCATGCCATTGAGCAGGTATCACAGTATGTCAGTCCCTACAAAGAGTGACCCTCAGCTCAGAAACAAAGTTGTAAATCAATTGCCCCTATTCCACCAAAATAAGCCAATAAAAAAACGGTTTGTGCAGTACTACGATGCGCATCGGAATATGTATTCGCTGGAGCACCGGTTATTGATCTTCAAAAATTCGAAGGTGGCCAGCACCTCGCTCTGGCTATTCATGGCGCGCCTGCTGGGCCATGCGAATGTTAAAGCTCGTCAAATCAATCTGCCTTTCCTACAAGCTTGGGAGATCAACCATCACCCGGAGGTCTTCAAAGTGGGTTTTGTGCGCGATCCCTGGGATCGATTATTATCCTGTTACCTGCAAAAGAAAAAGGACAATCGTACCAGTTTTTACCAAAAAACCGGCCTGCGGCTAGATATGAGTTTTGAGGAATTTGCCAGAGCCGTCTGCGCCATTCCAGATCGGGAAGCTGATCAGCATTTTCGGTCGCAGTATACCTTTATGGTTGATCATCAGGGCAAGGTCATTGCTGATTTTATCGGTCGCTTTGAGCACCTGGAAGATGATTTTTTGGAAATGTGTCGGCAAGCCAAGCTGCCCGAAGAGCACCTATCGAAGAACAACAGCACTAAGCATGTGCATTACCGCAGTGCCTACTCCCCCGAACTGGCCGAAGCCGTCGCCCAGCGCTACGCCATCGACCTAGAGCTGTTCGGCTACACCTTCGCCGAGCCGCTGTCGCCAGCGGCTCGCTATCGCTGGAAGGCCCCACTGTCGGAGGACTTACAGCTGCGCATCGTCCGCGCCAAAAACCAAAAACTGCGCTATGGGCTGGACGCTTTGCGGGCGGCCCCGCCGCTGCAACAGCCCGGAGGCATCCGGCGGATCAAAAACTTTCTGCGCCGACGCGCCAATGCAATTTTCAATGAACGCTAGTTGAATGAGAAGGGCCGTACGAATTATTGTCATCAACCTCCTGGTCTTTACTGGCCTACTGTTGCTGGTCAACTTCCTTTGCTTTTTAGCTCTAAGTACCGGAATAGTTAATACCTCGGCGCGTAAATCTCATACCAAAAGAACAAAGAAATATACCCTCCTCAAAAATGAGCATACTACCAGCTATAATAAAAAAATGATGGAGGAATTTTGGCAGTTGAAGTCCGAATATGTTCCTTATATCGGATGGTCGAAAAAACCGTATCGCGGAGCAACCGTAAACATTGATGAACACGGAGATCGCATACATCAACCCCCAAAAGAATTGCCGGTAACGGCGCCCTCGGTCAGGTTCTTCGGAGGCTCTACTATGTGGGGCGTAGGAGCAAATGATGAGGGGACCATCCCTGCGATATTCAATGCCTTATCTCCTCAATTTCGAGTACATAACCACGGAGAAGCAGGCTTTAATTCGCGACAGAGCTTGGCCCGCCTTGTCAATCTAATCAATCAACAAGCCCAGTTGGATTGGGTCATTTTTTACGATGGCCATAATGATATTGCCAATTTGTGCCGAAAAGAAGTAGGTCTTAATGATCATGTGCGAAGACAGCAGATCAATCAAGGTTTACAGCAATATCGCTTGAGGAGTAATAAAAAGTATATTTTAAAAGAAGCCGCCAAGATTGTCAGCTATGGATATATTGCCGCACTCATTAAGCAACTCAAACAAAGCGAAGCATTGCAAGAGGATCACAAGCTATACAAATGTTGCTATGATGAACAAGCCCTGGAGCATACGGCCGATCAGCTGATCGCTAACTGGCAGTTGGCTCGTAGGATCGTGGAAGACCACGGCGGCCGCTTTCTGGCCTGCCTACAACCTTCAGCCTATATCAACCATCAATCGCTGTTTCCGACATTTGAAGGTAGTGATCGCAAACCCTCTTGTATGCTAGATAAACACGAGATGATCTACCGCATTATCCGAAAGAAGCTGGAAGGCGAGAGCTGGTTTTACGATTTGTCACATCTATTAAATGATCATAAAGAGTATTATATGGATATGGTGCATGTTTCTGCGCCCGCGAATAAGATAATTGCCCAAAAAATTGCGGCTCTTGTAGCTGCCACCCAAAACATGATTGCTGATGAACAGTAATGTCCTTACCCCAAAAGTTAAAAGCCCTGCGGCTACGGCAACTAAAATCACCGTTTGGCCCTATTTATCGGTGTTGCTTCAACTGGGCTTCGCCGCCGTACTGATCCATCTTTTCCAGATCGAAGGAGACCTGGGGCTGCCAGCGTTCTGGCCTTTGCTTATTGCCGCCTTTTGTGTTCATGCGCTGGCGCCGAAGGCCTACCGACCGATGATTTTCTTTGGCAGCTTTGTAGCTACGCTGATCTTCTTTTTGGGCGAAGTCGGGGCGGCCAAGGTGCTGCTGATGGGAGGCGTCCTGCTGGGGCTTTGCCATCTTCCGGTGCCGATGGCACTGCGCAGGGGGCTCGTATTCCTGGCAGGGGTAGCCCTCGTACTGATGTCTACCGGCTATTGGCCCTCTCCGCTGGACAGCTGGCAGATGCGTATTTTCGCCTCCCTATTTATGTTCCGCGTTATTCTTTACCTCTACGAATTACCACACGAGAAAAAGGGGCCTTCTATCTGGCAACGCCTCAACTATTTTTTCCTGCTGCCCAATATCATCTTTCCGCTGTTTCCTATCGTTGACTATCAGGGTTTCCAGAAAAAATACTTCAACCAAAAAGATATTATCATTTACCAAAGAGGCGCCGATCTTATTCTGTGGAGCCTCTGCTGCCTGCTGATTTATCGCTGGATTTACCTCTTCGGCATCCCCAGCGTCCTAACCGTCGATACCGTCGGCGAGGTCCTCCACTACATGATTGCGACCTACCTCACTGTTATCCGCCTGGTGGGTCTGCTTGGCCTGTCTGTCGGCATCTTACGCCTTTTCGGCTACAATCTACCTGACATTTTCAACTACATGTTTTTCGCCAGCAGCTTCGCCGATCTCTTTCGCCGTATCAACATCTACTGGAAAGATTTTCTGATGAAAATCTGCTACTACCCTACCTACTTCCGCATCCGAAAATGGACGCCTACTTACGCCCTGACCATAGCGATGGCGGTCACTTTCTTCTTTACCTGGATATTTCACCTTTATCAGTGGTTTTGGATTTTGGGTAGCAATCCGCTGCGGGACACCAGCATCATCTACTGGGGGCTATTCGGCGTTATTGCCACCCTTAACACCCTTTTTGAAGGGAATAAAAGAAAAGCCAAACCTAACTATAGCTTCCAATTCGCTGCCTGGCACAGCTTTAAGGTGCTTAGTACCTTTTTGATGATGTCTTTGCTCTATTCGCTCTGGGTCAGCCCAGGAGTGGGCAACTGGATGGCACTGATTATCACGGCCACGCAAGATAATTTCAGCCACTGGCTACAGCTGGCAGCCCTGTTGCTCTTGGTTTGGGGAGGGGCTGCTGCCTTGTATTTTATTTATCTTAACAATTGGGAACGGCAAAAGAAAGCATTACTACACAGCAATGCGATACTACGAAGCTTAGGGATTGGATTTCTAGTGGTTATGGCTGCACTCGCCTACAACCAACCGCCAGAGGATAGCCAATTGGGAATTTTCATTCAAAACGAAAAACTCAACGAAAAGGATAATGACCAGCAATTCACAGGCTACTACAATGAAGTACTAGAACATAAAGATGTCGCCTCCCGACTTTGGGGGATGGGTTTTGGAAAAAAACAAAAGAAAGATTTCTTTGCGGACCTGGATAATGTAGACGACGTAGATAATGTTATGCTCTACGCGATGCGCCCCAACTCCAGCAGTACTTTCAAAGGCCAACCACTGACGGTAAATCGCTGGGGGATGCGGGATCAGGATTACGAGAAAGTAGCACCGCCTAATACGATTCGTATAGCAATGGTCGGCTCCTCGCCAGTGATGGGCGTAGGGGTAGCGGATGATGAGGTATTCGAAAAAATACTGGAAGATAGGCTCAACAAAAATTACGGTAGCGATTCGCTGCGCTTCGAATTACTCAATTTTGCTCAACCTTCCACCGGCATCCATCAGCACGCCTTCATGCTCGAAGATAAGATTCGCCATTTCCGCCCCGATTATATTCTTGACATTGAGCATTGTCGGAACTTCATTGGCTACATTCGAAAATTGAAGAATGCTAAAGATGCTGGCGTTACCTATTATCCAGCATTAGCTGCGCTACTAGAAGCAGAAAATATCGATCCTGATCAACTGTCAGAGGCCGAAAAAGAGGAAAAGGGAAAACTGATCGCCGCTTGGGGATACAAGCATTTCCGACAGCTTTGCCAAAAATATGAGATTCAGCCCATTTGGATTTTCCTGCCCGGCGTCAGCAAGAGCAACATCCTAGAGGAATACCTTCCGATGGTCAAGTCCGCTGGCTTTGAGAAGGTCATCTCTTTGGAAGATATTTTTTCGAATTACAATCAAAAATTACTGCAAGTCTCTACAGAAGATAAACATCCTAACCCGCAGGCGCATCGCTTAATTGCCCAACGTTTGGAGATGGAATTGGTACGTCATTTGGGGCTGGAAGAGCAGTAGATTTACAGATGCCGGGCATTAATACAATCAATAACTAACCTATGTCAATAACAAAAGCAGCCATTGGTGAGAAAGTGCGAACGTATGTATTGCAGGAGTACTATGATGGCGAGTCGAGTGAGCTGACTGATGATTTACCGCTGGTCAGTTCGGGACTGATTGATTCTATCTCTATATTACAGATGGTAGAATTCTTGGAGCAAAGTTTCAACTTTGAGTTTTTGCCCCATGAAGTCGATGAAGAAAATTTGAACTCTATTCAGCAGATTGTCGAATTTGTATCAACCAAACAAGCCGCCTAGCCAATAGGTATCAAAACTACTTTAGCATGATCGATTTCAGTTTTACGCCCGAGCAGGAGCAACTGAGGAGACAAATCATTGCGCTGGCGCAGCAGACCTTGAATGATGAGGTGGTGGAGCGCGACCGGGAGCAGCGATTTGATCGAGATAAATGGGAGGCTGCTGGGCAGTTGAAACTGCAAGGCTTGGCGATCCCAGAAGCCTACGGCGGCCACGGCCTAGACATTATCTCCACGATGCACGCCCTCGAAGCCCTCGGCTATGGCTGCCGTGATAACGGCCTCAGCTTTGCTATCGGAGCCCACCTACTGGCCTGCGTCGTCCCCCTTTGGCTCTACGGCAGCGAAGATCAAAAGCAACGCCTGCTTCCCGCTCTCTGTAACGGTCAATACATTGCCGCTAATGCCATCACGGAAGCCACAAGTGGCTCGGACGTCTACAATATGAGTAGCCTGGGCAAGCCTGTGGAGGGAGGCTATCAGCTAAGTGGAGAAAAACACTATTGCTCCAATGCCAGCGTTGCAGATTACTTCTTAGCTTATGTCCTTACCAATCCAGCCAAAGGGGCGATTGGAGGCATCTCTGCCTTCCTGTTGGAGAAAGCAGAGGTTGAGGTACTGCCGCCGGTAGATAAGATGGGTATGCGCTCGGTGATGATGAGTGCGCTTCGCTTTGAGGATTTACATAAAGGTCCAGATAATATGCTGGGGCAAGAAGGAGCTGGTATGATGATCTTTAATCAATCTATGATCTGGGAGCGCATTGGCCTGAGTATCTTGCATCTGGGCACTTTACAACGGCTATTGGAGGAATGCATTGCCTTTGTAAAGAAGCGCAAAGCCTTCGGCCAGGCCATCGCTCAGTTTCAATCCATCAATCATCAAATGGCAGATATTGCCACCGCAATCAATGCGGCTCGCTGGTCAACTTATCATGCCGCCTGGTGTTTACAGCAGGATAAAATGGCTGATCGGCAGGCGGCGATGGTAAAATTAATGGTGAGTGAGTTGTACAAAAAGACCTGTGGCGAGTTGTTGCAAATCTATGGTACAGCAGGCTATATTAACAATAGTGAAATAGAACGCAATCTGCGAGATGCCGTTGCTAGTACTTTGTATTCTGGAACTTCTAGGGTGCAGCGCAATAAAATTGCCCGGTGGTTAAAGATTGGATAAATGAAGTCGCTTATGAATATTCCTCAACATACTGATGTACTCATTATTGGTGGCGGCCCCGCAGGGGCGACTGCTGCTTGTATGCTGGCCTTAAAAGGCGTCGAAGTAACACTTTTGGAAAAAGCACAATTCCCACGCTATACGGTCGGCGAGAGCTTGATTCCACATTTCTGGAAATTTACAGATCAGATTGGGGTTTCGGAGCAGATCATGGCGGAGGGCTTTATCCGTAAGGGCGGAGGGGCAGCCTACTGGGATGGCGTGTTGAGGGGAATGAATTTTAAGCGTTATGGCCACAGCCGCCCGGGACTGCACGTAGAGCGTGATCGATTTGATCAGATCCTACTGGATCGAGCGAAGGAACTGGGAGTGCAGGTCTTTGAACAGACGCTAGTGAAAACCGTACAACTGGAAGAAAAGCGAACTACTGTTTCTTACCAGTCAGTGAATACAAAGGAAGAAGGCAACATTGCCTGTCGCTACCTCATTGATGCCAGCGGACAGCAAGCGGTAGTGGCCCGCCAGTTGGGGACGCGCACCTTTGATGAACAATTTAAATTTCAGGCTTTCTGGGCCTATTTTGATCGAAGCGATTATTTGGGAGGGGATGGAAAAATCCACGACTTTGCGCAGCGCTTTGAGGCATCTCCAATGTCGCTGACCTCAGGGACGGGCGACTGGGGCTGGGTTTGGCACTTGGTGCTGCGGGATAAGGTCAGTGTAGGGGCGCTCGTGCCACGAAGCCAGCTGAACGCATTTAAAGCGGGAGGAGAAGATTTACAAAGTCGCTATTTACAACATATTCGTCAAACGCCGCTGACCGGTAGCTTGCTGCAAAATGGCCAATTAATCAGTCCGGTGCGGAGCATCCGCGACTACGCCTATCTGCCTACAAAGCTGGTGGTGGGCAACTGCTATCTGGCGGGGGATGCTGCCGCCTTCGCTGATCCTATCAATTCAGAAGGTGTAACGATGAGTATGTACGGTGGCTTGATGGCAGCCTGGTCAGTTTATAAGGTATTGGAGCAGCCGACACGCGCTGATTTTTACCAAAAACTATTTGCCGATAACCTCAAAAGAAGATTGCAAGTTTTTCAGCTCCTCTCCTACCCAAGCCATCAAATTCCAGATCAACTGCGCGAGAGCTGTCGCCACATCGTGGCCAATCAGAGTCGAGACGAATCCTACTTGATTCTGGCCCACTTGGTCCTGATGAATCGCAGCAAGGACTTTCCGGATTTACTGCAAGCGATGGGGATTCCTCCAAAGGAAGTCTGTCCAAGAATTGAACTCGTTCATGAATATTAGCAAAACGTCAAAGCTATTCCTCGCGCTCCTTGGTATCGGCTATATCATCTGTACAGTCAGTTACACCGTTGGTTTTTACAAACACCGCACAGCCAATATCTTTAGCTCCTTGCTGCTCTACTTCAGTGTTTTTCTATTGCTTTTTGGGTTGCTCTGTCTGCTCAAAGACCGACTGATCAACAAGGCAACTTTCACCAACTTACTGCTGAGTTTGACAGTTGGCCTAGGGTTGCTTTTCGTTGGTGAACTCACCCTGCGCTACGGACTCAAAATTGGACTCAACCATTCTGAACGTACGGGCAAAAACTACAAGTCGTTTTACAAAAAAATCAACAAAGAAAAGTTTCAAAAGAAATTTCGCCAGACGCTTTCTTTGAGGGCTAATTCAGAGCGCTATCTTCCCTCCCGTAATGAGTTCAATTATTTACATACCTACAATAAATACGGACTGCGCGATCGCCCTGTAGATCAACTCCTCAAAGACAGTACACACTTTCGAATCGTCGGCATGGGTGACTCGTATACAGAAGGCATTGGTACCCATCAAGACTCCACCTGGCTAAAGAATTTGGAGTATCATCTGGGTGACAAAGGCTTCTCCAATGTGGTAACGTTCAACATTGGGCAGGCAGGTAGTGATCCTTCGCGTAACTTTCATAACTTTAAGACGCTAGTCCCTATCCTACAGCCCAACCTGGTCATTCAGGCCCTCAATCATACTGACATCGGTGACATCAGCATCAAACTTGACCGGCTTTTTCGTCCGCCGTGGTGGGAAATTTTTTACGCCAATAGTCTCTTTTTCCGAGGCTTCTTACATGTCGCTTTTGGTTACGATGGCCTACTTTTATCGCCAGCCGAGACGCAACGAGCCCTCGACTATGCCGAACAAAAACTTAGTTCAACCATCGAGGAGTTATTGCTGTTAAAAGAGCAGTACGGTTTTGAGTTGGTGCTGATCTTTCATCCACTCAATCAAGAATTGGCAACATTCGAGAAGATGAAGCTGGACCGACTGATGGGGCAACTAAAAGACCGAGAAGAGCTGTATGTTCTCGATTTGATGGAGTACTGGGTGGAGAAAGAAAAAATGCCTAGAGAGGAAAGTTGGACTTATTTTTGGCCGCTTGACGGTCATCACAACAGTAAAGGCTATAAGCGCTGGGGCAAGAGCCTGGCCGACTGGCTGATTACAAAAAATTTGATTTACGAGAAATGAAGTCTACTTACGATTTGATTGTCATCGGCGGAGGGCCTGCCGGCTCGACGATGGCGACTTTGATGAGCCGCCGAGGGTACCAAGTACTAGTTTTGGAAAAAGAGCAGTTTCCGAGGCCCCATGTCGGGGAATCCATGCTCTCTAAGTCTTACTATCTCTTCGAGGATTTGGGGGTTTTGGAGGAAATGACTAAGCGTTATGCCCGCAAGCCGGGTATCGTATTTTCGAATACGGATGGTAGCCACCTTACCGAGTGGGACTTTAGCAAGATCATCGAAAATGACAGCAGCTTGTCGTTCAATGTCAATCGGGCTGATTTTGATCAGTTGTTGTTGGAAAATAGCCGCACCGCAGGGGCGGAAGTTTGGGAAAAGGCGCAGGTGACGGCCGTTGATCTGGCCTATACTGAGGATCAGGTCTTGGTCAGTGGTTTTCGGGAGGGAACGGTCTCTTTTGAAGTGAAAGGAAAATTTCTTATCGACGCCTCCGGGCAGGGAAGCTTCATGGGAACGCGGTTGAAATCCAAACAACCGCTGGCCAAAGAAAGTAATCGCTTGGCCATCAGTTCGCATTGGGTAGAGGTTGATTATGATACCGAGCTGGCCAAGGGCAACCTCAAGATTGTCCACCTCGATATTGAAGGAGGGGGCTGGATGTGGATGATTCCGGTAGAGGAGAATAAGATAGGGATTGGAACGGTGATGAGTAGTTGGTATTTTAGAAAGCGCCGAAGGGCAGCCCAGGGCGACTGGATCGAGGACTTCTATCGCGAGCTAGTCTTCTCCTCCTCCGTTGCACAAAAGGTGTTGGCCAAGGCCGAGCGGAGTGCTCCCGTCTCCCTGTCCAGCGATTACTCCTACCGCAACACCCAAAAGTACGGGCCACGCTTCGCCACCGTCGGCGATGCCTCCGCCTTCATTGACCCTATCTTCTCTAGCGGCGTTTACATCGCCCTCAAAAGCAGCTACCTGGTCGCCGAAGCCCTGGACGAACAGTTCAGAAATGGGCGCCAGGACCTCCTTCCCAAGGTCTATGAACGCATCGATGGGGCCCTCGAGGTGGTCGAGCAATTGGTCAACAACTATTACCATCCCGATGCCATCCGCATCAATGAAATGGAGGAACTCCGCCAGTCTACTTATGAACAACAACGCACCGCGATGCAGACCTTTTACCTCCTCCTCTCTGGTGAATTCTTCGACGTCCCGAAGCGCTATCTCGATACCATTTACCTACTCAGAGATAAGAAAAAGCTAGCGCAATACGAACGCTTTATCAAGGGCAAAAAAAGCAAAGAAAAAATGGGTAGCCTTAAAAATAGCTAAGCCCCACCCGCCTATGTGGCGTTTTCTATACATCTTACTTTTGCTATCACTCCTTAGCCTTAGCTCTTGTGATCACTGGGCAAAGGTGGACGTTTATGAATTGCCCTCCCCCTATACCATCGAAGTCAAAGGCGAAGAATACGAATGGCACATTCGCTACCCTGGTCGTGACGGCCAACTGCACACGGACGATGACGTTTCGACCCAACAGCACATCCATTTACCCGAAAACACGAAGGTGAACATCACCATCAACAGCTCTGACTACCTCTACTTTTTGGAACTGCCCGATTTCCGCCAGATCGGAATGGCCGTACCGGAGATGGAGCATTTTATAGAAATTACAACCAAGACGGCTGGAGAATTCAAAATCCGAGGGGATCAAATGTGTGGCTATACCCATGAATCATTGTACGGGATATTGACCGTAGAATCCCCTAGACGCTTTCATCGCTGGCTGGCCCAGCAACACTAGCCGATATTGACAGTAGTAAAAACAATTGCAGACACACTAATACCTCAAATCAAAACAACAACGCCATGCCTCAAAGCTCATCTAAACCAATTATTTTCCTGGCTCTACTATTGGTCCTCGCCTTCGGGGGCTACCAACTCTGGCAGAATTTCCAGTGGCAAGTGGAGAATAACCAATCGCCACAACGTTATTTTACGGAAGAAGAAATACGCCCCGACTGGCTAGAACAGCGCGCTCAGGAACAAATCGAACAAGCCAAAAGCTATCAAACCTTTCACGATTTTTCTTTCAGCGACCAACTGCCAGCAAGTGGCATCACCTTTCAGCACTACTGCAACCCTGACGGTGCAAAAGATCACAAGCCCGTCCATTACGACCACGGCAACGGACTTTGTATAGCCGATGTCGATGGCGACGGCCGTACGGATATTTATTTAGTCTCACAGGTCGGCGCGGGCGGCCTATGGCGCAATTTAGGCGACGGTAAATTTGCTGACATCACCCCAGGCTCTGGCCTAGAAATCACCGCCGAACGCACCTCTGTCAGCGCCTCCTTTGGGGATATTGACAATGATGGTGACCCCGATCTTTATGTAAGCACTATCCGAGATGGTAATTTCCTTTTTGAAAATGATGGAACTGGAAAGTTCAAGGACATCTCCGTCGATGCAAAGGTTGATTATCATGGCCACTCCTCCGGCATCACCTTCGTCGACTACAATAAAGATGGATTGCTCGATATTTTTGTGACTAATGTCGGTATCTACACCAATGGCGAAAAAACATCGTTCGATCTCAATGGCCAAACCTACGACTACTACGTGGGCTTCAAAGATGGCTTCGCCGGACACATGAAACCCGAGCGCTCAGAAAGCAGTATTTTTTATGAGAACTTGGGGGATAACCAATTCAAGGAAGTCTCCAAACAACTGGGGATCGATGATATTGGATGGACTGGCGATGCGAACATTATCGATGCCAATGATGATGGCTATCCCGATCTTTACATCACCAACATGCAGGGCCACGACCAGTATTATGAGAACGATAAAGGTAAGGGCTTCATTGATAAAGGTCGAGAGCTGTTTCCCAAAACTTCCTGGGGAGCCATGAGCGTGGTGGCTTTTGATTTTGATAATAATGGTTTCCAGGACATCTACGTTACCGATATGCACTCCGATATGGGGGCTAATTCAGCATTGGGCATCAATATGGAGAAAGCCAAGGTTCCCACAAAAGCGCCCGAAAACTATCTGATGACCAACGGCATGAGCATCTTTGGCAACTCTTTTTTCCGGAAAGATGGAACCAACCAATACACGGAAGTTTCAGATACCATCAATGCAGAAAACTACTGGCCCTGGGGCCTTAGCTCCGGCGACCTCAATGCTGATGGCTTCACTGATGTCTTCATTGCCTCTAGCATGAACTACCCCTTCCGCTATGCCGTCAACTCCGTTTTGCTCAACGAAAATGGACAACGCTTCGTCGACAGCGAATTTGTGTTGGGTGTAGAACCACGGCGTGGCGGCGAGTTTGCCAAGCCCTGGTTCGAGCTGGACTGCTCTGGTGCAGATAAGGAGCATCGCCATTGCGTCGGTCAAGAGGGGAAGCGCACCATCTATGGCGCACTAGGTTCTCGCTCCTCTGCCCTCTTCGACCTCGACGAGGATGGCGACCTGGACATCGTTACTAATGAATTCAATGGCGCTCCGATGGTGCTGATTAGCAACTTGAGCGATAAAGTCTCCTCGCTGAGTTTCCTTAAGGTCCAACTGCAAGGCAGTCAATCTAATCGTGATGGCTTGGGAGCTAAAGTGATCGTTGAGGCGGCCGGACAGACCTACACCAGAATTCACGACGGTAAATCGGGCTACTTAGCTCAAAGCAGCTATCCGCTTTACTTTGGGCTGAATGGCGCGGAGAAAGTCGATAAGGTAGCGGTGCGCTGGCCCTCCGGGCAAGAGCAAATCATCGATAGTCCAACAATCATCAATGGCCTGCTACTCATCGAAGAACCCCAATCCTAGACCTCGTTTTCCAAGGTCCTTACCTTGACGAATTCTATCACCATCCTCTACATCCTTTGCCCATCACAAAGTGGCTCTACTCTACTCTCCTTACTCTTGGGCAATCAACCCCAGCTTGTCTGCGCTGGCGAATTAAATATTTTCGCTCAGTCGCCAGAACGCAGACAGCGACTGCGGGCGCTGCGCTGTAGCTGCGATCAATTGCCCTGGCAAGTATGTGAATTTTGGTCAGCCATTGATCACTACTTACAGCAACACCATCAATTGTCTCTAGCAGAGTTGGACGTAGAGGCGAAAGAAGCAACTATTTTTCACCAACACAATAAATGGTTATACGAAGCCATAAAAGCAGTGTCGGGGAAATCCATCATCGTTGATTCTTCCAAGATGATTATTCGTTTCACACGACTCCGGGCAGCAGGCTTTCGAGTTGTGCCCATACGCTTACAGCGCAAGCCCCTTGCCGTTGTTTATTCCTGGATTAAGCGCGGAGCGCAGTGGCACCCCGAAGACCGAGGGCACCAATGGTGGAATGTAGCAGAGCATTACACCACCTTTTACAAAACCCTCAATAAGGTCTCATCGCATGATCCCCCCTACCGGATCAGCTATGATCAATTGGCTCAACAACCAGCAATGACCCTGCGGCAGCTGCTGGATCAGCTAGGTCTTGACAGCACGGACTTGCAATTGGATTGGAGTCAGCAAAAATATCATCACCTCAGTGGTAACCCCATGCGCTATCAACGCAATCCAACCATTGAGGCCGATGACCGCTGGCGCAACGGCCTCCGCCCCGCCCAGCAAAAAGCCATCCTGTTCATTACCCTGCCCACGCTGCTGGATGTCAGATGGCTGTACCTGCTTTGGAAGTATCCTATTCGGGCCTTCCTACGAATGAGGGCACTATTTTTTGGGCTCAAAGATGAAGAACAAAGACCATCAGCAAACCGGTCGGCCACTGGTCTCCGTAATAATGACCGTCTATAATAGTGAAGCATTTATTGCGGAAGCTATTCAAAGTATTCTGGGCCAAACACTCCCTGATTTCGAACTCCTCATTTTCAATGATGGATCGACAGATGATACTTTAGCCATTATTCAATCTATCGATGATGAGCGCATCCGTCCTTTTAATTACCCTATGCAGAAAGGCCCTCATTTTCGTCGCAATCAAGGAATAGCGCAGGCGGAAGGGAAGTATATCGCCATTATGGATGCCGATGATATTGCCCTGCCTCAAAAACTAGAACGGCAAGTTTCCTTTCTGGAACAGCATCCTTCAGTAGCCATCGTAGGCACTCAAGTGCAGCTTTTAGTCGATGCAACTAAGCGCCTACTACGACCGAAGCCCTTCGCCCTGGGACACGCTAGCATTCTACCCTACATGCTGTTTTATTGCCCGTTTATGCATTCGACAGTGATGTTAAGGACTAGCGTTTTGAAAAACTACACCTATCCTCTAGATTTCAAGGTAGGAGAAGATTACTTTCTTTGGGTACAAATACTACGTACTCACCAAGGGGCCAATCTCCGCGAGACCTTACTTCATTATCGTATTCATGGTCATAACATCAGTCAAAAGTTTAAGTCAGCGACCCGCAGTTGCCTGACCAAAATATTTACTACTCAATTTGACTATTGGAAAATCCCTTACTCCAAAAAAGAGCTGGACCTACAACTATTACTCTCTGATTCCAATACGGAATTACTCAATATCGAGCAGTTGATTCAAATTCGAAAGTGGCTGGAAAAACTGGAGCAAATCAATAAGCAGGATCCCATTTTTTCTTCGGCTCCGTTCTCTGCAACCCTTCAACTCGTTCTGCTAGAATGCTGGTTATGGAAAGTCCAACGTCCATTGGATTACTGGAATGTTCGAGAAAGTCTGCTTTTCAAAAGCGGTGTAAGCTGGCGGGACCGCTGGCGGCTACTCCGCTCTTTTGTCCATCGGCTGCGTAAAAGTGCAATCGCAAATGCAAGCAGATAATCAACTCATCAATAGCCTTTGGATTGGAAAAAAGCTCTCTGCTATTGAGTTGTTGACCTTGCATTCTTTCCTCCGTCATGGACATACTTTCCACCTTTGGGTTTATGAAGAATTAGACAATGACTTGCCCGACGGTGTAGTCCTCCGTAATGCCAACGAAATCATTCCTCATGAAGCCGTATTTGCCTATCCCAAGCGTTCCCGACTCGATCAACTTCGCATTCGTTTGGCCGATAGGGGTTTGCATTTTATGCGGCCCAAAGGCATTGATTGGGGAGATGGTTCTTATGCTGGCTTTTCTGATATTTTTCGCTATAAATTACTTTTTGAGAAGGGAGGATGGTGGGTTGACATGGACGTGACCTGCTTGCAAGCCTTTGATTTTAGCAGTCCTTACTTTTTCAGGAATCATTGGAAACTTGATGTGGTAGGAAATATCATGAAATGTCCTCAACACTCCGCATTAATGAAAAGCTGCTACGAACGGGCGGCTAAAGAAGTAACCCGAGATAATGAAGATTGGCACAAACCGATTCTTATCCTCAACGAAGAGATTAAACAACACCGTTTATCAAAATATATCCGCGAAGGTTTATTCAATCTGGACATCGCTTCAACCATTGAGCAGTTTAGAAGAAAGGACTTACCCATCCCCGAACAGTGGATCGGTATTCACTGGATCAACTCAACAGGAACGACCCTACAGGTAGGGAACAACACACTGAATCGCTTATTGGCAGCATACGGGCTGAGCCATGCACCCATCCAATAAAATCGTACACGGCCTCTGGATTGGCCCTAAGCTTTCTCCTTTGGAACTGTTGACCTTGCATTCCTTCGTACAGCAGGGGCATCATTTTCATTTATGGGTATATGAAGAGCTGGACAACCAACTCCCCGCTCAGGTTTACCTACAGGATGCCAATCAGATTATTCCGCAGCAGCAGGTATTCAAAAAAAAATCGGCCGACCCCAAGCACAAAATAGGGAAGGGCAGTCTAGGCTCCCCTTTTTCTGATTTGTTCCGGTATAAGTTGTTATTCGAGAAAGGAGGATGGTGGGTCGATATGGATGTAACATGTCTGAAGCCGCTGGATTTTACTTCGCCCTATTTTTTCCGCGCTCATCCCTCCCTGCCCGCGATTGGTAATGTAATGAAATGTCCAAAAAACTGCCCTCTCATGGAAAGCGTTTACTGCGAAGTGGAGGCGGTTTGTGATGAGCATACTCGGGAATGGCTCTTACCCAATAAGATTTTGAATAAACACCTGATGGCGTTACAGCTTCAAAAGTATATCCACGAGGGAGTCTCTAATGAGGATGCCTGGGAGCAATTAGGGGCACTGATTTACAGTAAACAAAAGCTTCCCCGAGACTGGTATTTTATCCACTGGATGAACGAAGAATGGCGCAGCCAGGGCCTGGATAAATCAAAAATCTATGCTTCTTCCACCTTGGCTAATTTGCTGGATCAGTATGGTATCTCCTTTCATAAAGTCCATTTCTTAGCAGCGCGCTACCCTTGGTTGCTGCATCATTTTTTTAGGACGTCGTCATTGTATCCCCTTTACCGTCGACTAAAATACGGAGCGCCCATCCTATGAAAAAGACGATTAAGAACATCTTATTAGTCAGCCTCCCTACGATAGGGATGATGGTGTTGGTTTTAGAATTGGTTATTTTCCGCTATTTCTTACCCGCTTGCGAATGGCCGGCCTACCGGTTTGATCCAGCGCACCAGCTTTTGCGGATTGATGCCGAAGGCCCTCGGCAGGGGGTTCATACAAAAGGTAAATGGGCCAGTTATCCCGCGACCTGGCAGGTCAATGATCAGGGTTGGATCAGCGAGATTACCTACGATACCTTGAGGCATCCCCGGCGGATTGCCATTATTGGGGACTCCTTTGTTGAGGCCTGTCAGGTGACTACGCATGATGCCTTTCCTTCGCAGCTGCATCAGTTCTTGGAAGATAGCATTGCAGTTTACGGATTCGGAATTTCTAATTCTAACCTGGCCAATTACCTTCATTTAGCAGATTATGCCACCCAGCAGTACAATCCGGAGCTGATGGTCATCAACATTTTCTACAATGATTTTTCACAAAGTATTGATCGATATGTGAAGAACGGGAAGCAGTCGGTGTTCTGGACGTTCAAGCAATTGGCGGACGGGTCTTTCCGGGAGCAGGCTCCCAGCGGAGCGTCGATACACAACCGTAAGAGTTTCAAAAAATGGTTAAGTAAAACGGCAATATTTCGCTATTTAAAATTCAACCTGCGGATCAAGAGTTGGAACAAGAAAAAGAAGCTGGAGGGAAAAACGCTCGCTTATGAAGGCAATATCCAACTTAATAAAACACCCGAACAAGTAGCCGCCATTAAACAAGTTACGCATCATATCATTAAGGAATTCAAAGTCCGCTTTCCCAACCGGCGTCTCCTTTTTCTGATGGATGCTCCACGTAAACATATTTATACCAATACTTTGGAGCAAAGCAAAATCAGCTGGCTGAATCAACTGGTCGCGGAGGCTTGCACCAAGCAGGGTTTCGAATTCATTGACCTCACCCCTTACTTCCTTGCTGACTACGCCGAACATCAAAGAAAGATGGAATTTGCCGAGGATAATCACTGGAATGCATACGGTCATCGAGTAGTCGCCGAAACCTTGTACGATTACTTACAAACCTATCCACACCGTTGAAAAGTTTTTTCAAAAATTTCCTACTGCTAACACTCCCCTCCATCCTAGTTCTCTTCCTCCTACTAGAGTGCTTGGTTTTTCGATTCCTTCTCCCCGCCAACCAAATCCCTCAGCTTACGATGGACAAGACCTATTTGGTCAAACGTTTTGATCCGGCAGGACCCCGCAGCGGCTATTTTTCGACAGGCAAGTGGGCCAACCCAAATGCCTATTGGCAACTTAATAATCAGGGTTGGATGAGCCATATTGACTATCAACGCGATAAGCAGCAGCGGCGCATTGCTGTCATTGGTGACTCTTTCGTTATGCCGGCTGCAGTGGCCACGACAGCAGGCTTCGCTCAACAATTACACGAGCTGATGAAGGATAGTGTAGAGGTCTACAGTTTTGGTGTCGGTTCTACGCCACTATCAAATTACCTGCAGATGGCTCGGCTAGTTACAGACCGATACGATCCGGATATATTGGTGGTCAATGTCGTGTACAATGATTTTATGAATAGCCTTGCGGTGAAGGCCAAGGATAGATTCTGGCGCTATGCGCTAGCTCCCGATTCGACAGTGCAATTGGTCAAGCCGGTCTATACGGCCAAAGGACGCTATAGTTTACTGCAAAGGAGCGCAGTCTTCCGCTACCTGTACTACAATTTGGGATTGGTTAATTTTTCAGCCCAAAAAAAGCAGAACAAAAATCAGTACGAAGAGAATATAGACAAGAAGAAATCTGCTGCCTTCAAAGAAGAAATTCGACTCGTCACCTTTCATATTTTGCAGGAATTTCGTCGCTTATTCCCCAATAAACGACTCCTCTTCACCATGGACGCTCCTCGCGAGATGATTTACAAAAATACGCTGCATAAAAGTAAGGTCAGCTGGTTGAATGCTCTGATGGCAGAAGCCTGCGCAGCCCAGCACATTGAATTTATTGACCTTACCCCCTATTTTGTAGCTGATTATCAGCAACACCAAAAACGATTTGAATTTACAGGCGACCGCCACTGGAACGCTTATGCACATCGGCTGGTGGCGTCTATTATTCTTCAACAACTACAATCTCCTCCCCTACTGAACCATGAGTAAGTCTCCCACTAAAGGCATTATTTATATTACTGCTGGTGCCAGCTTCACTCGCCTGGCCCTAGCTTCTGCAGAATCGGCGAAGCAGCACTCGCCCAATATCCGCGTTCATCTTTTCAGCGATCAGCCGGATGTGCAAAGCCCCTGGATAGATGGCCTTAGCCTAATCGAAAACCCACATGTCCGCTCTAAAGTAGACTATATCCACCAAACGCCTTTCGACTATACCCTCTTCCTTGATGCTGATACACGCATCATTAGCGATATTCATTCGCTTTTCGACGTACTAAAACGCTTCGACCTGGCCATCGCTCACGCCCAGAAGCGCAACCACTTTCCTACCCAGCAAAAATGGACTGAAGATATTCCTTATGCTTTTCCTCAGATGAACAGTGGAGTCCTCTTATTTCGAAAGAATGAAAAAAGTATTCAGTTGCTCAAAGATTGGCAGCAAGCCTATCACAATAACGGCTTTTGGAAGGATCAGGTGACCCTGCGGGAATTGATTTGGAAAAGTGATCTGAGAATAAGCATTCTCCCTCCGGAGTTCAATATCCGCTTTGCCAAATACCTTGATGTATGGACGGAAAAAGAGGCCGCACCACAGATTTTACACTACGCCAAGTTTAAAGAGGATTTCAATGCCAGCTATCAGGAAGCCAAGGGGAAAATACAAACCCGCCGTCAGCATTGGCAAGCGAAATGGATCAAATTGAAATGGATATGGCAAGAGCTAAAGTCTTTGGTATAGGCTTCCACAAAACGGGAACGACCAGTCTGGCAGCGGCATTGCGTATTTTGGGCTACGACACTATCCACGGTGATCCGATTAATGAACCTCCTTATGGGGATGAGGGGCGCAGCCTGATCGCAAGGATTGATAAGGGTAACTTTCGGCTACCAACCATTGAGCACTACGATGCCTTCACGGATAATCCCTATTTCTCGATCTGGAAAGAGTTAGACAAAGCATATCCGGGCAGCCAGTTTATCCTGACGATCCGGGAAGAAGAGCAGTGGATCAATAGTTGTGTGAAATATTACAAGGGACGCCGCCGTAGGCCGATGCGGATTTGGATGTTTGGAGGGCATGCCGATCCTTCCGTTAGTGAGGCCGCACAGCAGCATTGGCGAAGTACCTATCGTCAGCACAACCACAGTATTCTCGAGTACTTCAAAGATCGACCGCAAGACTTGCTAGTACTAGACATTACCAAAGGGGAGGGATGGTCGAAGTTGTGTCCTTTTTTGGGGCAAACGATTCCAGAAGTCGCCTTTCCCAGAGAAAATGTTTTTGCTTCTTATAGCACAAGGGAACGCTTGATTCGGAAGCTACGGCACTGGAAAGTAAGGTTCCGCAAATGGTAGATGAGCTATTGATTTTTAAACGGCTTATTACGTTGTCGCAGTGGCCGCAACAGCGCATGCAGTCGGCTATGGGCAGGATGCAGCTGCCGGATCATATAGGCTTGCGCCCAATCTATGTAATATCGCCGCTGAACGGGTGATGCTAGAAAGGAGGATAAAATCAGCATATTTTTTTGCCAACGCTTCCCCGCAGCTCCCTTCCGACGAGCTTTAATCAATAGTGCTTGTGATCGTCTTTGTTTTTCTCCATACCTACGCTGCGCCCGCTCTACCCGGCGCATAAGTGCTTCCTTATCCAATCGATCCTTCCCAGTCTGTAGGCGTTCCTTATACAACTCCTGCGTATATTTAAACCCAATTTTTTGTTCTAGCGAGAGGACCTGCGTATAGCTATCTGTCCTTACTCGATAGTACAACAAGGGCTTGTCGATATTGGTGATCTTTAATCCGGCGGCCACCATACGAAGCACAAAATCGTAGTCTTCGCCCGGCATGTCGCGGTAATCGCCAATGGTTTGAAAGACCTCTCGGCGGAGCAGCCAGGTAGGATGGGTGACAATATTGATATGGGGGACTACCTTTTTCAATAAAGTAAAATCTGTCTCATTGTGAGAACGGCCAATTTTTCGCCCTCGCTCGTCGATCTTAATCACCTGCGTACCACACAGGCTGACCTCCTGATTGGCCTCCATAAAATCAAACTGCCGCCGCAGGCGCTCCGGAAAGGCGATGTCATCCGCATCCATACGAGCGATGTATTTCCCCTTCGCCAGGCTAAGCCCCCGATTCAGCGTACGGGGTAAGCCCATATTTTTTTCGTTAGTAAATAGCTGAAGGCGCTCATCTTGCTCCACATACTGCTGTAACATCGCCTCCAAGGCGAACCGCCCTGGCTGATCAATAATCAAGATCAACTCAAAGTCGCTAAAGGTCTGCGCCAAAATACTTTCGACAGCAGCCCTCACCCAATCCTCTGTCTCTTTGTAGACAGGCATGATCACCGAAATAGCGTAGGCCATATTTATTCTTCTAACTCCAATTGGCTGATAAAGTTACTGATAATTCGTTGAACCTGAAATTCAGCGATTCGATCAGAGGCTCGGGCCCGCAGCTCCTGTCGCCAATGGGTTGATTTCAGCATTTTTTGCATAGCCTTGGCCAGCTGATTGGCGTCGCCAACGGGTACTAGTAAACCGTGTCTTGCCTTTTCAATTCCTGTCTCCAATTGCTTATGATAATCTGTTGCTGGCGCTAAAACTTCCCGAGGCCCCGAAGGGCAATCGGTCGCAATAAGCGGTAACCCGCAGGCCAGCCCTTCTAGCAACACATTCGGTAGGCCCTCAAAATTGGAGGATAAGACCATACAATCTGCCGCCGCCATCAACCGAAAAGGGTTGCTCTGAAAGCCCCAGAAGCGCACCCTCTCCTCTATCCCATATTGCTTAGCCAGCATCTTCGCCGCCGCTTCCAGCGGCCCCTTCCCGACCAGCCAAAGCTCTACGCCTTCTCCCTCTACCTGTGCAAAAGCTTCCAGTAGTAAGCGATGGTTTTTCTGCGGTCGGAAGGCCCCGACGTGTATAAATACAAAAGCAGCGCGATGCTCAAGGGGCACGGCGCTGCTCTGGGCAATCAATTCCATATCTAAGGGGTTGGTCATTAGTTGTACGGCGGAGAGGGAGATACCGTAGTGTTGGACCAGATCACTGCCGATGCGGCGAGCGTTAACAAATAGGCGATGGGCGTAGGGATAAAAACGGCGGAGCAGATAGCGATGGAGGCGGTGGCTCCAATGGCTGCCTGCAAAGCGTCGGGAGACATAATTGACTTCGCGGAGCCAGATGCGGCCAGCCCAGCCTCCCCAGCCCAGACAGCAATTGATGATGTTAGGGAGGGTATCGAAGGAAAGACTGATGTCGATGTGTTCTTGCTGACAGAAGCGGTAATAGCGATAAGCGAGTAGGGGGAGGCTGAGTAGGCGGAAAGCGCGGAAGGTGGAGCCTCGGCGGAGAAGCGTCAGGGCCTGCCCTTCGGGTAAAGGATAGTCAATGGGGCCATTGAAGAGAACCAACTCAACAGCATAATGGGCAGGAAGATGTTGTAGGAGTAAGGAGGCAATCCGCTCTTCACCTGCACCAGTCATAGAATAAAGAAGGAAGGCTATTTTCTTACGGGGCTTCACCCCCTAAAGGTAGGAATCTCACTGGGATTGATAATTGGAAAAAGGGTCTGGCTACTTATAAAAGTGAAGAAAACCAACGCTGTTCCAGAATAGCTCCACCAAGACTTGCAAGTCAAAACATTTTGTAGTATATTTAAATTCATTTCGACGACGGCTAGCGTCCACCATACAGGAAATCATATCGCCCCGATGACCCTAGCCATTTCACCAGTTTTGATTGAGCGGGAAGTGCTCCCGTTCTGATATATTGCTTTTTTCTTCCGAAGGCCAAGAAAGGAAAAAGATGCCTCACAAAGGGAAATCTTGCGATCCGCACTGCAAGGCCTGCCACTTAGTGCTAGGACTTCATATCAAGCGGTACGGATCGGCGGTGGTGGCGATATGGGCGGGACCCTCCCACAGTGCGCAAGCCCTACCCTGTCAGTTTTTTGCCTCCTTACGTCTCCAAGTAATGACGCCTACAGTAAAGTACTTCCCCACAAGCCTCAAGTCACCTCCACCGAATCATTCACAACCAAATGCTCCTGCTGCCCCTGATTGAGCTTCAGAATTTTGTCCGCCTCCGAAAAATAGTGATCATCATGGGTGATGGCAATGATGATTTTCCCTTTGCGCTTCATCTCCGGAATCAATTCTTTGTAGAAAAAACGACGATAGTCCGGGTCCTGATCGGCCGCCCATTCATCGAAGAGGTAGATGGGACGATCTTCGAGGTAGCATTGCAGTAGGGCCAGGCGTTTGCGTTGTCCCTGTGATAAATTCAGCGTGCTGTAAGCCCCCTCTTTAATTTCTACTTTATCCGATAGACCTAAGGTTTGCAACAATGCTCCAGCTCGGTCCCCTCCCTCTTGCTCATCAATTTCGTACAACTTTCTAAACAGATGGGCAGGGTTAAAGGCTGCTGAGTAATATTCACCAACCTCTCCAGCCTTCAGCAGCTTACCGTCGACTCGAATCTCGCCGCCGTGGCTCTCGTAGAGGCCCGTCAGGATTTTACATAAGGTCGTTTTCCCACTACCATTTCCCCCTACAATAAAAAGCACCTCACCACTACGCAACTCAAAACTCACCGGTCCTAGGGCAAAAACCTCATCCTTGAAGTTAGCATCATACCGATAGTGCAGTCCTTTGACGCTCATTTGCTGCACTTGTACGCCTTTGAATAACGGCTCTTCGGGTAAGCTTTCGAGATCAATACTGCCTGGAATATCTTTGAGAAAACCCTGAATCCTGCGCCAGGAAACCCTCATTTGCATAACAGTCGGAATGGCGCTGAGGATGCCATTGATCGGTCCAATGAGGTAGAGCATGACGATAATGAAACTGAGGATGGTATCGGATTCCATTCTAGGAAAAATCTGAGGGAATACAAAGGCGACTAGCCCAAGTATGGCCACCAGTAGAGATTCTCCTACCAAAAATGCATTGACAAAGCGTACTCTGGCTTCGATGAGTTTATGCCTAAAATCATCGATGATAAATTCTGCTTCCTTGCGATAGCCCAGCCGCTTAACTGCATGCAAGCTCAATTCCTTAAAGCCATCTACCAATCCATTCAAAAGGCCCAAATACCGACCCGCAATATCTCTGGCCTTCTCGAAAAGATGGTCCGTACTTTTGGTCACGAAGTAATAAATCGTGGCGATGGCAACAATGGATAAGATGGTGACGATGGAAGCCTGTGGGGAAATAATGGTAAGGTAAATGAAGGCCGCAATCGTCATAACTGTATTGGTAAGTAGGGAAACCACGACGTTGGCTGCATTACCAATGATACTCGTATCATCATTCAAAGTCGCGTACACCCGACCCCGATCTATTTTTTCAAACTCCTGATAAGTCGTCGAAAAAATCTTGCTGATCAATTGGTTGCGGATGTCATAAATCAAATCCAATGTCAGTTGAATCAAGCGAGTCTGTACGACCTTTCGACCGATGATGTAAATGCTAAAGGCAATGATAAAATAGTAGAAGATATATCCCAGATCGCCGATATTGATCCCCACTGCCGAAGTCACTAGGATAATGATAGCTGTGTTGGCTAAACCAGAAAGTAGGCTTAACACCAGCAAGGGTAGAGCCTCGCTCAGGTATCTATTTTCCCCCACCACCATTGCACTCACCAGATAACCCATCAGACTGATGGCCATAGCAGCCAGGACAGCATAAATCATCGTCACAAAACTCATCGGGGCCCAGACCTTCGCTACATCCCAAGGGAATCCCGCATAGGCCTCCGGCAGCAAGTATAAACCATACAAAAATAGGCCAATCGGCAGGATACCAACCACCCCCAGCCAGCTCAACTTGGGCTTAAAAGCCCGGAAGCGCGCTCGTCCCCGGAAAAGATTGTACAACCTCATCCCAATAAACGTCAGTACGCTAAAGATAAAAATTAGTAGGGCGATGGTCGTCAGCGAAAATATATTATCGCGCTCTTGATCCGGTGGCGTACGGTAAACTTCTCGCTCTTGCAGGACGGCAATGATGTGCCGCTCTATGAAGGTCGTGTAATTAGAATTGGAATTGCCTAGAATCGCAACACCGAAGTCCATCTCTGGATAGGCCGCAACGAAAGCCGTATAATTGGGGTTCTGTCCCATGTGGTAAAGCTTACCATCACCGCTCATCGACACATCCCAGCCTGCACTGTAGCTCGACATCGACTTGCTGCGCGGCGGTACAGAGGCATCGCGAGTATGCGAAGATAATCTCAGGCTATCCAGTAGGGTTCCAGTCTTAAAATAGCCCAGCTGAAAGCGCAACCATTGGGCCATATCTTCTGCGTTAGAGATCAAATAGCCAGCGGGATTATTTCCACCGTATACCGGTGCATCATAAGGTCGGGCATCAAAAAAGCTGATTTTATGGCCCTGTGCCATACCGGGATGCTCAGGGCGCTGCCCTACCCAGCTGTTGTTCATTTGTAAGGGCAACAGAATTTTTTCGCGAATATAATCTTCAAACAACTGCCCCGATTGTTGCTGAATAATCAAGCCGAGAATATCGTAGTTGATGGTCGCATACTCGAATGTCGTACCGGGGAAATGCACTAGCTCCGAGCCTTCGATGCTTCTCACGGTGGTTTCTAAAGCCTCTGGGCCTAACGGCTGCGGCATGATCCGCCCTAGTGTTTCGTCGGGAATGCCACTGGTATGGTAGAGCAGATGACGGAGCCTGACGACAGCGGCTTCGCCGGCATACTCTAGCGTCAGCCAGGGCAGATAATCCGTTAGCGGGCGATCCAGATCGAGTTTGCCCTCCTTTTGCAGGCGTAGGACAGCCAGCCCCGTAAAAGCCTTGGTGCAGGAGGCCAGCTCGAAGTAGGTTTGTGGCTCCACCAGAATTTGCTGCTCGACGTCGGCCCATCCGAAGGTTTTGATATAGGTACTATCCTTTTGGACAATAACTAGACTCAGGCCAGGAATATCGCCCTCCTCCATCAGGCCTTCCATGCGCCCGTAGATTTCTGCTTTCAGCGCCTCGTCGATGTCCACCACTTGCGCCTTTAGGCCGAACGAAGCGGCCAGGCAAAAAAGAAAAGTAAAAATAAATCTGATGCTCATAGTACAAACATTGATAGGGGTTCGATTGAAGATTGTGGAATGATCAAAGTTTATGGAGCAGGTAAAGGCAGAGTGGATGAAATGAGGCAAGTCCCCGAATGCAGTAGGACAGGCGGAGGCAGAGCAAGGGTCTTGAGGGTGGGCCCACCCACCAGTACCGCCTCCGCCAGCATCCCGTTAACTTTCCCTAAAAGGCAAAGCCTCACCAGGCATCTACCCGTCTAGATGCTGCAATAACCGTTGATTTTCGCCCCTCGTCCGGATCCTTTTCGGAGGGGATGCCCCACATAGACGGCGAAAAGGCAAAAATTCCA
>JBCDGZ010000047.1:0-49184 GCA_038750655.1 Bacteroidota bacterium
TACTTAGATATATTTCCAGTTCCCGGTCTTCAAAGAAAATTGACAATGGATTAGAGTTAAAATCTATAACACTACCACTATTATTCCCAAACCCGAAACGCCACTGATAGTCGTACTTTAGTTGTGCATTTAGCTCTGAGAACTGTAGCAATATAAGTAAAGAAAAAAATAAGATTCTCATCGTTGAATTATTTGATTTGCCAAGGAAGAGACACTCTTCCTTGGCGGGACATTATTATTTTATAATAACTATCTTTTCTGTGTGAATCGGCACACTATCCAAATATACGATAGATTGGTAGACTCCTGCTGGCAAATGTCCGACAGAAAAAGTCTTATGGCCTGAGTTAGAGGGTAGTAATTCTGTCAAAATCTGCTTCCCAAAGGAATCATACAGAACGAATTTTGCTGATCCTCTAGAGCCTAAGTTAAACTGAATTTGCAGATGGTCTTTTGTTGGATTTGGCCGTAATTGGATTTTTACCTGCTGCTGCTTTTCTACAGCATTACTTAGTATTACTCCCTGCTCTGCTTCGGTAGCTACGTGATGATTTTGGGTTAAGCCTAAAGGAGAACCCGTGGCACAAAGTGTAGCATCATCATAAGCTATCTTGTCATCATACAAAGAGTAGAGACTACGCGCTAGCCAAACAGCATCTCCGCCCGCTAAAGGGCATTGATTAGCTATAGTTTGTAAAGCTGCCACTTGTGTTGGTGTAAATTCGTCTATCCCCGCTGCTAGTGTTTGCAGATATACTGTATTGATGGTGCGAGTGTTAGACTCATAAATAGCTGTAGTTGAGATACTGCTATTGTCTGTTTGTAGTCCTGGCAGATCGGCAGTGATTTTATTCTCTACCTGCAGGAGAGACTGCTGGTGTACTTGGGCCAAGGAGTCTGTAAAGTCTATCTTAGCTCGTCTTTGCGCAGCATAATCAAGACTATCTGTCTGGCTATGAGCATGCAATAATAATGCTTCCAAATCTATTAACTGGTAAAGAGCTTCTTCAAGTGCTACCGATTGATTATGAAGATCGTAGGACAAATTCCCCTGTGGAGTATATAATCCTCGAATATCATTATCCATATCTTGGAATTGGCCTAAAACGGTAGTTTGTTGGGCCGTGTTAAAACTATCAATGCTCGTACCCATGGGAACAAGACTTGGATAATTGTCAAGGCGATTATATAGATGACGTGCTGCTGTCCATTGTAAGGCTGTCTGATAATTATCTGTTACAACCTTACCTTCAGCAATTAGATAATCTAAATCATTTAAGCCATTTACAGGATTATATCGTGCGCCAATACCTTTGGAACATTGACCTGCGGCATCACAGTAATAGCTATCATCAGGTAATGATTCATCAAAAAACCATTGAGCCATAGCATCGACTGTGGTATTAAAAACAGGATTTTCTTGAGCGTCTACATCGACGGTAGAAAACTGAATAATAGTTGGTGTTCCTAAATGCTGTGCACCATATCCACTGGAATAACTTCCTGCCCAAAGATTACCATTATGTGATTGTCTTCCAATCACTGCATTTCCATCTAAAGGCAATAACCCCATCAACAATCCCGTACCATGATCCCCCAACGCATTCCCCTGCATCATCGTCCCATCACACATCCCCCAAAAGTTAATTCCAATCGGCGTACCACCAATCTCATTACATTGCAGCTCCATGCCGGGAGAGCCTTGATTAAAGATACCTTTCCCTTCCATTCCCTCTCCACTAATCAAATTACAACTCAGCTTATGGTTTGCTCCTGCTTCCATACGAATAGCATCATAGCCACTGTTGCCACTAGCGGTAATCGTATTATTTTCAATACTCGCTTGACCTCCACCACGGTGGATGATCCCCGCTACCGCATCATTCAGCTGAAAAGTATTATTCTCTATTCTCCAGCCGTTCCCTTGTGGTATAAACTCATGAATACGGATGCCCGTAGCCCCGGTATTTGAATTGATCGTATTATCTTCTATGGAGCCGGAGCCGGGTTGGTTAAAAAATACGTCTATTCCTCTATTGGCATTGTCAATGGTATTGTTTTCAATCGAGATTACTCGATTTTGGCTTTGTACTACTCGAATACCACGAGAGAGATTACTCAAATTACTATTGCGTACAAAAAGATGACTCTGTTGAGAAAAAATACCAGCACCACAATTGTTGAAATTGACTGCTGGGTCTTCGGGCCGGAATCCTCCTACGATTAGGAAGTCATCAACACTAGTTATAGCCCTACCAGTACCACTACCATTCTGAGTAATATCAATGAATTCGCTACTCAGCACTGCGATTAATGAACCTGTAGAAATAATCCCATTTTCCAGATTTCGGTATTGATTGGGACGAAAAGCCCCCTCTGGGGCACTGGTGCCAAAAAGCAAGGCATTGCCATTATTGACTCTAATCCCAGCATGGGCTTTTTCCCCTTTGCGTGGAGTTTTAAGTTCGCCTACTCCTTCAAAAATATTCCCGTAGAAAATACCATCCAGATTAATGTCGCCTGTAGGGATTTCTAGTCCAACATAATTATTCCTAAAGGTCGTTGTCTGTATATCTAGATGAGCACCACTCTCGGCTAATACCGCAAATTCCGCATCTTCGATTGTAGCGTCTTTCAATACTAGTGTTGCTCCGTCTTGCACGGTGATGTGTTGCCACATATCGGTGCAGCTGAATATTCTGGAATCTTCAATAGTCAAGGTCTGACCATTCGGTACTACGATACTAGCTCCTGCTTGCATAATCAGATTCGATCTGCGTAAAAAGCAGTAATCCTGATCAATCAATAGTGTACCTTCGATTTCGAGGTCTGAACTTGCAGTTGATGTACCACAGGCAAAACTAACAGGATCAAGTAGGCCTGTTTGGATTAGGTCCGTAATAGTCGTCGTACCTGACGTACCTACTGGTTCAGGATCAGCAGGGTCAAGATCAATTATAGCTATCGCATCATCTGTCGCACTAGTTAATGTCGCGTTTATTGAATAGCCGTCTGGCAGGCTACCGTCAATGAGCCGAGTAGTGAATTGGAAAGATTGACATTCGTCGACATTTAGTACCAGACCATCTAAACACATATAGGTATTCAGTGTCGAGCCAGGATTACAAGTACCATTGATTATAAAAGCTGGATCAGCAGCTACCAATTCCTGGTTGTTATCACTGAAGATAACGGTCACATCTACCGGACCGGCATCACAATCTGGGCAAACCTCGATGGTAACCGTTATCAATTCTCTTTCTCCACAACCTTCCAGAGGGAAGCGATTGTCGGTCTCCATAGTAATGGTATTTTCACAACGCTCACAGGTCTGGATCGGACGATTATCGTCTAAACAGAGGTCACAAACCATCTCAAGTGTATTACTCATTCGACTTCTTGAGTGTTGAGAAAGGAATAAAGAAGTATTGACACCACTAGTACACATCAGCGGAGAAATAAGCCCCTTAAGAGGATCATTAAACCCATCACATTTATCTGCATCAGGGCAAGTACAGTCTTCCAACTCTCCTGCTCCCAGGCCATGTCCCAGTTCGTGTGCGAAAGCTACGACCATATCTTCAATATCCGCTTCTACGTTAATCCAGCCAGTAGGTACCCTATTTTGATTGCCTGACAGGCAAACCGTACTTCCATCTTGTCCGCCTCTACCTGGCAACGGCTTTCCAGCAAAAAGCATAATGAAATCTTTTTCCACGCAAGGACGACTAATGTTGTAATACCTATTGAGTGCATTACTGATGGGAATATCCGCACAACAGTAGTCATCTTGATCAGCTCTTATACCTTTATTTCTGATAGAAAGTAGGAGGTTCAACTCGTCCGCATAAAAATCAGCAGCTCGAGAAGCTACATCATCCATCATCATTGCGATTGCGGTTACGTCACCTCCCATTTGTTCATAAAATGCCTGATCAGCTTCCAAAGCAATTTCGATAGTTGGAAAGTCACAATCTCCTCTGGGAGGAACTGGGGGAATGGGGGCACTACAAATCAGCCAGATACCTTTAGGTCCATTTTCGAGGACTTCGGAGAGCGGCCTAATGGAATAGCGTAGAGCATCTTTTGTGATGTAGCCATCTAATCCATCCGCTGAAATATACAAGCGACTTTCACTCTGTATATTACTTGACAGACTGCCACGGTAAAAATTTGTGGGAGCAATCGGATGGGACTCCCAACCACCCTCAAAGTTGATCACTACTTGCGCACCCGGGGCACGTATGTCATGTTTCCCTAGGTACATATCGAAGCTAAGTGTCGTTCCAATATTTAGATCAAGTGTAAAACTATCCGTCTGTACATTTTTTACATAATTGTTTAAGCTGGCTACATCAATACTAAAAGCGAGATCGTCACAAATACCTTGGTCTTCGAGGTCTTGCAGTACGGTAGGGGCAAGGGTCACTTCTGTTCCAGTAAAGCTAGGCTGTGCATAAGTAATGTGGCTTCCGATGAGCAGCAAAAGAATGAGTAAACTCCTCAGGTGGAAGGAGAGATTTGAAAATGTCATAATCGTTTTAGTTTTAGTGAATAAATATCTTTACAGCCTCAAAGTCATCATTTGAAGCTTACATGCGCATTGTGTCAATCGGGCTTGTATTAAATTCGAGTTCGACGAGAGTGGGGTGAAAATCTGCCTCCCCGAAGAGAGGCAGATGAAAAACAACCTTGTAAGCAAGGTACTGTCACACGCGGTGAAGGTGCGACATAAGGGACATTGATTTTATTAGTTCTATTTTATTTTTGGGAGACCGGGCAGGCGAAAACCCGCCCGATGATAACCCCAAATAAACCAGTGTATGACCACCGGAGTATCTTTGTTATTGAATATCCGGACAGCACAAAACCAATCCGTACAGACCAATTTATAGCTGCCCGGCTCATCAAAGCTCACCGCTTGTAGGCGATGAGTCACGCGCTCTTTTACAGCTACAGGATAAGCTATCAGGCTTTATAGCTTACAGTATAAAGGCCGATAAGCAGCTATTGCTGCAATGAGAACGCTCAGTAAGTTGCATAACGATTAAGGTCAGACTAGGTCCGACTATATTGGTAAGTGGATGTTCAAAACCAAAGTATTGTTACAATTGTAAATATAAAGAAAGCCTGCGAAGATAACAAGTGTCTTCACAGGCTTGGAGCCTGAACAATAGAAAGGCAGAAGCTTTACATATCGTTCACGTCAGGGATAATAACAGTATTAACTGAACCGCCCTTAATGGCCTTCTGCTGTTTGCTTTCTACACTCTGAACAGCTTTTTTTAACAATGTTTCGCGTGACATACTTTGATGTTTTTTAAAGGTTAGATAATGTTTTTAAGCTACCTTTATCCTTGTACAAGCACATCAATTTGAGGGCTATGCAGGCATTGCACCTAAGTATGTTGTTATATGGCGTTGGTCTTTTTCTTATTTCAGGTTCAATCGATTAAAAGTATTACAGATGAAAACCCTTAAGACTTATATTTCAATTATTGACCCCAATCTATTGCGGAAAATTTCTGGCAAGCCTGCAGAGTTGGTACGTCTTTTACAAACCAATACCTACATCTCTGATGAAGCATTTTGCGAAGCCGTCTGTGGCGGAAAGCACACTAGAAAATACTACACAAATCTTAAATTACGAACCCTTAAAATCTTGGAATCTTTGCTATTTGCAACGGCACCGCCACCCCACAGTTTGTTGAAAAAAAAATATGATTTTTGCCTAAAAAATTTTCTCATTGGGCAAAAACTCATCGCCCGGCACAAACAATCGGAGGGGATTACAGTTATGAAAAGGGCCTATATAGTTGCTAGGGATTATGAGTTCTATCACTTAGCGGTAGAACTTTCTAGTTTGATTCATTATCACCATGTTTATTACTCTAAAAATCAAAAACAAGCAGAACTCTTTGCAGCGCATACTAAAGAGTATTTACATCAATACAGTGAAGAAAAGAAAGCCGAGGTATATTTCTTAAAAGCTATTAATCAAAGAGGTAGATCAACTGACTTGAAAGGAATTGAAACGGGTATTGGGAAGCTGACGGCTATGAAAAGTGATAACACAAAATGTAAGTTCTATGAGTTTATGCTCAGGATAGTTCATGGTTTCAATACCTTAGAATATGGGACTATTACTGATAACTGTACAAAAGCTCTTACCGTACTAAAAAATAAAAAAGGAGCATTTGCAGGCCAGCTGTTCACTTTCCGTCTCTTTAGAGGCATTGCTAATGTTGCTTTGAAAAAATATAGTCAAGCAGATTTTGATTTTCGATGTACTGACGATTATCCCGCCAAAAAATCCTTCAACCACTACGTCCTCCAATTCTACCAAACCATCAATGCCCTACATGCCGGTGATTACCTCACCGCATACGCGATCTACCGCGAAAATAAAAACTGCCGTTATGATTTGATTCGGCAGCAATTTGCGATCATTGAAGCCTATTTATGTTTTTTATCCTATGCTGGGCATTTGAAATTAACGACAAAATTTAGATTAGGAAAATACTTGAACGAAACCTTCAAGCAACAAGCCGATAAGAAAGGAGACAATATTGCCATCCTGATCTCTGAACTGCTGGTATACCTAGCTCGTGATCGGAGTAAATACATCGATCGTGTGGAAGCGATAGCCGCTTACAGTTACAAGCACCTTAATGACCCTGCCACTAATCGCGCTCGCTGATTCATCAGAATCTTATGCCTACAACCAAGAGCTAACTTCAAATCAGTCGCCCTAGAACGATTGGCCAAAAAGCCAATCCAAAGCCTAAAAAGCCATACCATTGCTATGGGAAGTAATTTCGCAGTTGAAATCATCCCCTTTGAAGACCTACTGGATATGATCATGATACAGTTGGAGACGAAAGTAGCTTGAGCAATAGATTCCTCAAAAGTTTACATTCTCCCCAAAAAGTAATAATTTTACCCCCGTTCTCATCCCTTCAACCGTTGACAGTCAATGTCCTGGCCCCATTTTTCCGGGCCATTGTCACTACGCAAGCTTCCTTTTAAAAGCCCTGGTCTATAATCGCCTTTAGCAAGGCTATTTCTCGTACAGTTCTTGCAATTGTACGCTTCAGAAATCTTACTATGATGAAAGCGAAATTCCTACTTTGCCTGGCGCTCCTGCTCTCCCATGCTGTTGGGGCGCAGCTCAACTACACGGCTAATGATCAGATTCGACCCTACGAGGGGCACTTCCGGCCCGGCGTTAACCTGGGGATTTATCCCCCCTGGACCAATGAGCAACTGGCGGACTTGGCCGCAGGCAATGCTGCCGAGAGGGTGTTAGGGGTAGGCGCCAAGGCGGCCCGCCCGGCCCTGTACGGGCACTTTGTAGAGGAGTTTGGCTACGATTTCGAGTTGGATACTTATGAGCATTTTGAGGAGGTGGGATTGAGGGAAAATACCCTAATCGTCGGCTTTCCTTCTGCTGAACAAAGAGACCCTACGCGCTATTGCCCAGGGGTACAATCGGAGCTTTTTGCCAATCTCTACCTCGACATCTGGGACGGTGGAGCCAATGGTACACCAGTGAATGATAACAACTACTACGCTTTATACCTCTACAATCTGGTGACGCGCTATAAGGAGCATATCCGGTTTTGGGAAATTTGGAACGAACCGGGCTTTGATTATACCGGAGCATTGGGCTGGCTGCCTCCAGGCACCCCCGAGAATTGGTGGGATAACAATCCCAATCCCTGCGATTACAAGCTGCGCGCCCCGATTTTCCACTACGTCCGACTGCTGCGCATCAGCTTCGAAGTCATCAAGACCTTTGATCCTGATGCCTACATCGTCGTCTCCGGCGTAGGCTACCCCAGCTTTCTCGACGCCATCCTGCGCAATACCGATAACCCCGTAGACGGCAGCCCCACCGGGGCCTACCCTCGCAAAGGCGGCGCCTACTTCGATGTGATGGGCTTTCATTCCTATCCCCACTTCGATGGCACCCTCAAAGAATGGGACAACAGCATCAATGCCTTTCGCTACTCTCGACATTCCGACGCGGCGGCGCAAGGGCTCTCCGGCACCCAACAGACCTACCGAGACGTGCTGGAAAACTACGGCTATGACGGCCAAACCTATCCGCAAAAGCTCTGGATCATGACCGAGGGGAATATTCCTCGCAAAACCTTCGGCGACTTCATCGGCTCCGAAGAGGCCCAGCGCAATTACATCGTCAAGGCGGTGGTGGAGTGTATGATTAACGATATTCTACAATTGCACATCTATAAAATTGGGGAGGAGTCGACTTATGATGAGGCACAAGGGGAGTTCCAACTGATGGGGCTTTATAAAAAATTGACAACGGCGCTGCCGTATTATGCGGAGCCTACGCAGGAGGGGACGGCTTATAAGACGGCTTCTGATTTGTTGTTTGAGAAACGCTATGATGCGCAGCGGACTAGCCAGATGGCGCTCCCGCAGGGCGTGCGGGGAGGGGCCTTTTATGATGAGAACAATCGCTATACCTATGTCCTCTGGGCAGAGACGACCGTTGACCGGTCGGAGGCTGCCTCGGCGACCTACAGCTTTCCTGCTGGCCTGAACACAACTACACTGGTGGCTCGGCAGTGGGATTATACGACCAGTAGGGCAGAGGAGGTGATCAGCACCCAGGATATTGAGCTGACGGGTAGTCCGGTTTTTCTTTCTGAGGCGTTGTTAACGGCAGATTTGGGCAATAGCTGTGCACCGCTGGACATTGACTTTAAGGACAACTCTGGGATCAATGCGGCTCGCCGCAGCTGGACCTTCCCCGGCGGGCAGCCTGCGACTTCAACAGCGGCTAATCCGACCGTGAGCTACTCCAGCGGAGGAAATTATACCGCCACCTTAGAATTATTCGACAACACCGGTCAACTCATCGCCCGGCAAGCCCTCGATCTGCCCCTCAGCGAACCGCCGAGTCCGGCCTTCAGCAGCTATACTTCCGGCCCACTAGTGGTTTTTACCAACGAATCGGCCAACTACCTCGGCGATTTTCTCTGGGATTTTGGCGACGGGCAAACCAGCACCGAACCCAACCCCACTCATGTCTATTTCAGCTCAGGCACCTACACCATAGAGCTGAGTGCCACCAACACATGTGGTACGCGAAGCACCACTCAGACCTACACCATCCAAGTCGGCACCACCACCCAACTCGGCTACACCGCCAACGATACCATCATCCCCTACGACGGCGTTTTCCGTCCCGGCGTCAACATGGGCGTCTACGATCTGTGGAGCGACGAGCAGCTGGCTGACATCTCGGCGGGCAGCATCAAAGAAAATGTCAAAGGCGTCGGCGCAAAGGTCGTACGACCTTTATTGACCGAAAAATTTCTGGAAAAATGGGGCTATGATATTCGCTTGGAAACTTTCCAACACTATATCAATCTCGACCTAGAAGACAATACCGTCATCATCGGCTTTCCCACCGATGAACATCGCGATCCCAACTATTACTGCGCTACCGACCAGTCCGAATTATTCGAAAATATGTACCTCGATATTTGGGACAATGGAGAGAATGGAACGCCAGTGAACGACGATAATTACTACGCCCTTTTCCTCTATAAAATGGTCAGCCGCTACAAGGATTATGTGAAGTTCTGGGAAATCTGGAACGAGCCCAGCTTTGACTATAGTGGCCTGTACGGCTGGCTGCCGCCGGGTCAACCGGGCAACTGGTGGGAAAACAATCCCAATCCCTGCGACTACAAACTACGGGCGCCCATCTTCCACCTGGTGCGGATGCTGCGCATCAGCTATGAGGTCATCAAGCACCTCGACGAGGAGGCTTACGTGACCCTGTCGGGCGTAGCCTTTCCCAGTTTTCTAGATGCAGTTTTGCGCAATACTGACAACCCCAGAGATGGCAGCGTAGCACCGGGCTACGAACGCAAGGGCGGCGCTTACTTCGATGTGATGGGCTTTCACAATTATCCCCACTTCGACGGCAGCACCAGCTATTACGATGTGGACGAGGCGCGCTTTGTCTACACCCGCCACTCGGATGCAGCGGTTCAAGGGATCACCACTTTGCAAGACAGTTTCAAAACCATTCTTTCCGGCTACGGCTACAACAATCTAAGCTATCCTGAAAAGCTATGGATCATCACCGAGAGCAATTTGCCTCGCAAAGCCTTTGGGGAATTCATGGGATCCGAAGAGGCCCAGCGCAATTATATTCTTAAGGCTTATGTCCAATGTGTACGCAATGAAGTTTTGCAATTACACGTCTATAAAATTGGAGAAGAAACCACCTTTGATGACGCCTTTATGGAGTTCAACCTGATGGGCTTGTACGAAAAGTTGGACGGAACAGCACCCTACGCTCAAAAGGCCAATGAGGAAGGCATCGCTTACAAAACGGCTTCCGACTTGCTCTTCGGTAGTCAATACGATGCCGGTCGTACCAATGAGTTATCCTTACCAGACTTTATCGACGGCGCAGCTTTCATTGACAACAACGGTCAACGCACCTATGTCCTCTGGGCCAAGACAGCAACGGACCAGTCCGAGGAGGCTACAGCGACCTACAGCTTTCCGGCTGGCTTGAACATCGACCAGCTCCATCGCAAGGCCTGGGACTACAGCGAAACGGTCGAGAACACCCTGATCAGCAGTCAGAATGTTCAGCTGAGCGGAACACCGATTTTCCTCTCCGAAGTAGAGCAACCCTTGCAGCCGCCTGTCGCGGCCTTCGACGCCGATCGAGTCTGGGGCTGCGCCCCCTTGCAGGTACAGTTCAATGATCGCTCGCTGCGGGCGGAAAACTGGCAGTGGAGCTTTCCCGGTGCGACGCCCAGCAGCTCGCAAGCCAAAAATCCGAGTGTACAATTCCCCGAGCCTGGGGTCTACAATATCAGTCTGGAAGTTTTCAATAACGGCGGCACCCACAAAGCGACCTACAATCAATACATCGTCATCGAAGGCCTGCCCTCCGCAGACTTTAGCGTAACGGTCAACGGCAACTGGGCCAATTTTGAAGTCGACGCAGGGTATAATGATTCCATTAGTTACTACTGGATATTTGATGATGGTTTTGAATTTCCGGCCTTCGATCCGAATCATTTCTATTTTTTCAATGGCACCTATGAAGTACAAATGATCGCTACCAATTCCTGTGGATCGGATACCACTAGGCAGCAAGTGGTGATTGCTTCGCCGCCGCAGGCTTCTTTCACTTCTGGAGTCGGCAGCGGCTGTGCGCCCTTTGAGGTCCGCTTTTTCGATCTGAGTCCCGGTAGTCCAGCAACTTGGCAATGGAGTTTCCCCGGCGGCCAGCCCGCCAGCTCGACGGAGCGAAATCCGGAGATTGTTTATGATACGCCGGGCACCTACGATGTTCAGCTTGTTGTCATCAATGCCAATGGCCGGGATACGCTCACGGAGACCATTACCTTGACCAGCCAGGCGGAATCGACGCTCAGCGAGACGCTCTGCCCGGGGGAAAGTATGGTCGTTAACGGAACGATCTACAACATGGCCAACCCTCGAGGAACGGAAATCCTGCCGGGGGGCAGCAGCCAGGGCTGTGACAGCGTCATTACTGTACAGCTCGACTTTCATCCTACCGCTACGGGGCAGCTTTCGCAAACGCTCTGCGAAGGGCAGACTTTATCTGTTCACGGCAGTAGCTTTGGTCCAAACAATCCGGAGGGAACGGTGCTCTTACCGGGCGCCAGCAGCCAGGGTTGCGATAGCATCATCGAGGTGAAGCTGATCTTTTTCCCCGACGCCGAAGGCTTTCTCGCCCCCAAGCTCTGTTTGGACGAAGCTGTTGAAATCAACGGAACGACCTACGATGCCTCCAATCCTAGCGGGGTAGAGATCATCCCTGGTGTCAGTAGCTTGGGCTGTGATAGTCTTATCAATATTCAACTCGATTTTTATCCCAACGATACGACTCGCTTATCCTCCTCCCTCTGCTTGGGTAGCCTATACAATAACCAATTGGTAACTGGCGATTTTACGGAGACTACAGTATTGAGCAATGCTCAGGGCTGCGATAGCGTCGTCCTCTTGAATTACACCGCGCTGGATACTTCTTATACGGCATTAACAGATACCATCGAAATGGGGGAAAGCTATACCGTTGGCAATTCGACTTATACAGAGAGTGGGCTGTACACAGATACTTTGATCAATCAACAGGGCTGCGACAGCATTGTAGTGCTGGATTTGACGGTGACGGGTACGGTGAGTGTTGCTGGGGTAGGGGGCTATAATCCCTTTGCGCTGCGTGCTGCACCGAATCCTTTTACGGAATACATCGATTTGCGCTATACGCTGCCGAAGGCCGGGGCGCTGCGACTGGAATTGCTCGACTTGCACGGCCGGAACATCGTAGTATTGATGGATGGAGTACGGAAAAATGCGGGGGCGCAGCAATATCGATTGGACGGGCGGGGGCTGCCGGCGGGCTTGTATTTTTGTCGTTTGAGTACGGCGGAAGAAGAGGTGGTGATTAAGGTGGTTAGGTTGTAAATGCTTTAAGTTGAAACCACATGTTTTCGTCATCAAAATCAGCTACTTCACACTTGAAATGATGGCCGGGATACATTTGATGCTTTCCGACTACTTCCAAACAACGCTCGTAATCAATAATGCCAAAATATTTAAATCCAATATTGACAATGACTCCCTGAGGATAGAAACAGACAATGTAACCTTTGAATATTTGATTCTTCTTAGCAATCTCCTTCTTATGTTTGCTCCAATCCTCTGAACATAATTTCAGTGCATTGCTCCATGTCATATCAAATACTGATTTTGGGATAACTTGAAATGAGCTGATAGCCTCTTCAAGATTACCTTCTGGTAAATAATATCGGTCATCATCATTTTTTATAAAATTAGTAGTGTAACTTCCATGCTCATCAATGAAGATTGCTCTACAGCAATAGAATTCCTCATCCAGTTCAAGTAGGTGAAGACCATCTACTTTATCAATTTTTACCTTGTATTTGTAATACTTTTTCACGGTAGCTTAAGTCCAAATAGGGTTAGTCTCCTGCCAAGGGACACGGCGACCCCCCAATCACTCTTCCAAAATAGACTTCAAATCCGCAGGCGAATAATTAATCGACTTCAAGGTCTTATCGTCCGAACTGCGGTAGACCAAAAAGACATCGCCGACTTGCTTGACATAGCTATCTACGCCTTTGTGTTCCTTGTAATGCTTCATAGTCGCTTCTGCCTCTTCCATTGAGCGGCAGCTCTTACTCATGTTAGAGCGTTGTACCTCGTCAAAGAGCGTCCGAAATTTTTCGCCCAACCCGAATTCCAGCACGGCTCCCGAAAGGACGTATTGAATATCGCAAAGGGCATCGGCTACTTCTACCAAGTCTTTATTTTGAATCGCCTCTTCCAATTCCTTCAATTCCTCCGCAATCAAGGAGACCCGAAGTTGACAGCGTTGAGGGGAGGGGATGATGGGCTCCGGTTGGATGGGATGCTGAAAGGTCTGGTGAAATTCGGCGACTTGATTGAGGCTATCGAGTTGATCCATTTGACGAGTCATTTGCTTTTCCATTGAAGAGGTGAGTTAGGAGAATTTAAAGAAAAAAACAGCACTTTACGCTGGGCGCAAAGTTAGAAAAAGCATTTGGGATGGGCGAATAAAAACACAGCAGCTTTATGTGCCAGATGTAAGCAGTTGATCCAGAAAGAGATATGTGATAAACTTATTGAGTGTATCAGTCTGATTGTATTAGGATTAATGCTTTTATACAGAACATTTATAACGAAATTTACCCATGAGTTTAAATATGCCGTTTGCAGGAAATATATTAATTACCCCCTTTGGGGTATAAAGAAATCCAATCTTGTGTCGTATTTTCACTTTTACCCCCCCGTTTAGAATATGTTTGAAGATAGTCCATCTGGCTATACGCATGTTCTCAGGCATTTTAATGAAACAAGATTAAGTGATCAGGATACTGTCATTGCTACACGCTAGGGTGTAGAATGCTGGTGTTTTTTGTTCCTATTCCCCCTTCTGAAAGAGGCATTGAAATTACGTTCAATACGCTACAGAATTTTAAGGAATGAAAGCAACCGGAAATACTCAATTTCCTGAGTTCGAATGTATACACCATCTATTTGAACAGCAGGCTGCGCGAACCCCTCACGCTACGGCCCTGGAGTTTGCTGGCCAGCAGTACAGCTACGAACAACTCGATCAACGATCCAATCAACTTGCTCATCAACTCCTTCAACTTGGCCTGCGGCCGCAAAGTCTCGTTGCCATCTGCCTGGAGCGTTCCACCGAAATGATCATCGGCCTGCTCGGCATCCTCAAAGCCGGCGCCGCCTACGTCCCCATCGATCCCCATTATCCTCAGGAACGCATCGCCTTTATGCTCGAAGACAGCGCCGCCGAAATCCTGCTGACCCAGCAACACCTAAACGAAAAATTTCCCGAAAAAGACCAACTACAACGGCTTAATCTAGATACCGACTGGACCCAAATCGCCAGCCAACCCACTGCCCCTCCAACGCAAGAAACAACTGCCGACCAACTGATCTACACCATCTACACCTCCGGCTCCACCGGCAAACCTAAAGGCGTTCAAGTTGAACACCACTCGGTAGCCAATCTCGTGGCCGGACAAATTCAGCTCCTACAGCAGCCCGTCGGCCGCTTCCTCTACGCCTACTCCTTCGCCTTCGATGGCGCAGTCCTGTTGATTTGGTGGACCCTGCTGGATGGCGGTACACTGGTCATTGCACCGGAGGAGTTGGAGAAAGATGTGAAGAAAATGACGACCTTCCTTGCAGCGCAGAAGATTACCCACTTGCTGACGTTCCCCTCGGTTTACAGCATCCTCTTGCAGGAGGCGGAGGCTGGGCAATTAGCGACGCTGCAATCCGTCAGCGTAGCGGGGGAGGCCTGCCCCGCAGCGATGGTCAAGCGGCACCATCAGCTGCTACCAGGGGTACGTCTACTTAATCAGTATGGCCCAACAGAAGCTACAGTCGGCGCGACCATCTACATCACACCCTCCGATTTCGACGCTTCCAAAGTTCCCATCGGCAAGGCCATCGACAATGTTCAAGTCTACGTACTCGACGAGCAAGGCCAGCCCGTCGCCCCCGGCCAAAGCGGCGAAATCTACATCGGCGGCCGTGGCGTCGCCCGAGGCTACCTCAACCGCCCCGAGCTGACCCAACAGCGCTTCTTCCCCAACCCCTTCTCCGACGATCCTACGGACCGCCTCTACCGCACCGGCGACCTAGCCCGCCTACTCGACAACGGCCTTTTGGACTTCATCGGCCGCGTCGATCACCAGGTCAAGCTGCGCGGCTATCGCATTGAGTTGGGCGAAGTCGAAGCAGCCTTGGGCCTACACCCCAGCTTACGCGAAGTCTGTGTCCTTCTTCGAGGCGAAAGCGCCGCCGATAAGAAGCTAGTGGCCTATCTGATCGATAGCGGAGGGCGGCAGCCCGACATCTCTGAGTTGCGTAGTTTCCTCGGCCAAAGCCTACCGGAGTACATGATCCCGGCAGCCTACGTTTTCTTGCGCCAAATGCCGCTCACCCCCGCTGGGAAAATCGACCGTAAGGCGCTGCCCGAGCCCGATGATCAGCGCCCCGAACTGGCACAAAGCTATGCTGTTCCGACGACTACCTTGCAAACCTATTTGGCCCAACTGTGGAGCGAAATACTGCACATCAGCCCCATCGGCATCCACGATAAATTTTTCGAATTAGGCGGTAATTCCCTCCAAGCGGGAAAACTGATCAATCGACTACAAAAAGAATTAGGCGAAAATATTTTTATCGTCAGCATCTTCGAAACGCCCACTATTGCGGGCTACGCTGCTATGCTAGAGCGCGATTATGCTGCGGCAATCAACCGTAAGTTTGGAATGGCCTCGACAGCCGATAATTCCAACATACCCCAACGATTAACCAAGGAGGCTTTCGATCAATTCGAAGCCTACGTCCCCGCCTCTGATCTTAAGAACGAAACCAAGACCAAGAACCCACCAGCTATTTTCCTACTGGCTCCTCCACGTTCCGGCACCACGCTGCTACGCGTCATGCTGGCTGGCCACCCCGACATCTTTGCCGCCAACGAATTGCAACTACTGGGTTTTGAAACCCTTACTCAACGCAAAGAAGCCTACAGCGGTAAATTCAGCCTCTGGCTAGAAGGCGCGGTCCGTACCGTAATGGAGCTGCAAAATTGTGATGCTGATCAGGCTAAAGCCCTCATCGAAGACTATGAGCAAAAGGGCTACAGTACCCAGCAATTCTACCAACTTTTACAAAATTGGGTGAGTCCGGGCCTACTATTAGACAAATCGCCCTCTTACGTACTCGACCCTCTGCTGCTGCAAAAAGCGGAACAAGATTTTGAGGGGGCGCTCTACATCCACCTCCAACGTCATCCCTACGCCATGATCCGGTCGTTCGAGCGCATGCATATGGACCAGGCGATGTACCTGCATGCTCATCCCTATAATGCTCGACAGCTAGGGGAGTTGATCTGGACCTGCTCGCACCGTAATGCCCTGGATTTTTTGAAAACCATCCCTCAACATCGCCAGTTCAGCTTGCAATACGAAGAACTGGTACGCCAGCCGAAGGCGACGATGGAGCGACTTTGCACGACCCTAGGCTTGGCTTACCATCCGGCCTTGATCAACCCCTACGAGAATATTGATCAGAAGATGACGGACGGCCTCTACGCAGATTCTAAGCCGATGGGCGATGTGCGATTGCTAGCGCACAAAAAGATTGATCCCAGCTTGGCTGACGCTTGGAAAGGGGTACAGAAAGATAATTTTCTCAGTACGCCCACCTGGCAGCTGGCCGAAGCACTGGGTTACGAAAACCTGGATACGGCGCAGACAAAACAGCAAAAGACAGCAGGGGAAATTAAGGATACTGACATTGCCATCATTGGTATGAGCGGCCGCTTCCCCGGTGCTGAGAATGTACAGGTGTTTTGGCAAAATCTTATCGAGGGCCGCGATGTGAGCCGCGAGTTTAGCGAGGAGGAGCTATTGGCGGCGGGCCTTGACCCGGAGACCATCAATGACCCCGATTATGTCAGGCGCGGTATGCCGCTCAAAGACCACGATTGTTTCGATGCCAGCTTCTTTGGCTACAACCCCAGAGAGGCGGCTTTAATGGATCCGCAGCATCGCATTTTTTTGGAGTGCGCCTATGCGGCCTTAGAAGATGCTAATTATAATCCCGAACACTATAGCGGCCGGATTGGTGTTTTTGGCGGTGTCGCCCGAAACACTTATCTGGTCAACAATGTCATCACTCATCCCAACTATTTTAAATCACTTGAAGACTTTACCAGGGGGATCACTCAGGAGAAGGACTTTCCGGCTACCCGCGTAGCGTACAAGCTCAACCTGAGTGGTCCCGCTGTAAATGTGCAAACGGCCTGCTCCTCCTCCGGCGTTGCAGTGCATTTGGCCTGTCAGAGTCTGTTAATGGGCGACAGTGATATGGTGCTGGTCGGTGGAGGGCGGATACAGCCTCCTTTGACAGCGGGACATTTGCATACGGAAGGGCATGCCCTCTCGCCCGATGGCTATTGCCGCGCCTTTGATGCGGATGCGGATGGGATGGTGCGGGGCAATGGCATGGCCTTTATTGTATTGAAAAAACAGGCGGCAGCCGAGCGGGATGGAGACCACATCTACGCGCTGATCAAAGGCACCGCTATTAATAATGATGGATCAAATAAAATTGGCTATACCGCTCCGAGCGTAACCGGACAGGCGGAAGCCATTCGTCTGGCTTACGAACGAGCAGGCATCAACCCTGCGACGGTTGGTTACATCGAAGCGCACGGCACCGGAACGCGCATCGGCGACCCGATCGAGATTGCCGGGCTGAGCAAAGCCTTTGCTGCTTTTACGGACCAAAAGCAATTTTGCGCCATCGGATCGGTGAAGACCAATATTGGTCATTTAGATGCTGGGGCCTGTGTAGCGGGAATCATTAAGACGGCTTTGGCTTTGCAAAATGAGCAGCTGCCGCAGAGCTTGCATTTTAAAGCCCCTAATCCTCAAATTCAGTTGCCGCAGACCCCTTTTTATGTCAATGATCAGCTGCGGCCCTGGCCTCGGGGAGCGCAGGCGCGTCGGGCGGGAGTGAGCTCTTTTGGATTGGGAGGAACCAATGCCCATATCGTTTTGGAGGAGGCACCGCGCGTAGAGAAGAGCACAGCAGCTCCGCAATCTGAACAGTTGGTTGTCCTGTCGGCGAAGACAGCGGAAGTGCTGGAAGCTATGAGTCTTAACTTAGGACATTTTTTAGAAAATAATAAAGCTGCCGATCTGGCCGAAGTCGCTTGGAGTCTACAGCTGGGGCGGCAGCCCTATGTCCATCGGCAATTTATGGTAGCCAAGGATCAAGCGGCGGCCGTTGAGGCTTTACAGAAAGGTGATCGTAGGCGGTTGGTGAGGGGAGAAAGTAAGACTTCGCCAGAAGGCATCGTATTTATGTTTCCGGGAGGGGGCGCTCAGCATGCCAACATGGGCTTGGGACTCTATCAGCAAGAAGCGGTCTTCCGCGAAGCTGTTGATCAGTGCCTCAAAATTCTTCGTACCCAACACGATCTCGAACTATACGACATTTTATATCCTAAACAGGAGGAACCCCAAAGTACCCCCATTCAACATCCGCTGCATGCCATTTGTCTGCTCTTCACCATTGAGTATGCAAGTGCGCAGCTTTGGATGTCTTGGGGCCTTCGGCCGACCGAGTTGATTGGCCACAGCCTGGGCGAATACACCGCTGCCTGTATCGCTGGGGTCTTCTCGCTGGAAGATGCGCTGGCGATGGTCTGCAAGCGTGGCGAGCTTTTTCAGACCCTGCCCGAAGGGGCCATGCTCAGCATTCCCTTACCCGAGTCGGAGGTGCAGCCGTTTATGGACGACCAACTCAGCTTTGCGGCCATCAACAAGCCCGACCATTCGGTGGTCTCTGGTGCTATTACTGCAATTGACCGCATCAAAAAGAAACTGACGGAGGCGGAAATTCACGCTACCCGTTTGCACATTTCGGTGGCGGCACATTCTTTAATGGTGGAGCCTATTTTAGCAGAATTTGGACAATTCCTTCAAGGTATTAGTTTTCAAAAACCCACCCTTCCAATCGTCTCCAATTTGTCGGGCGATTGGGTAGAGGAGGACACCATCCAACGTCCAGACTATTGGCTGCGCCATCTGCGTCATACGGTCCGCTTCTCGGACGGCATTGCCCAGATTTTACAACTCGACAATCGCCTCTTACTGGAAGTTGGTCCGGGGCAAACCCTGAGCACCTTTGCTCGCCAGCATCCTGCGCGTCGCAGTGGGCAGCCCATCGTAGCTTCTCTCCGTCATCCCAAAGAGCAGATCCCCGACCGGGCCTTCCTGCTCAAAAGCCTGGGGCAGCTTTGGCTCGCCGGACTCCCCATCGACTGGAAAGCCGTAAATGCCGCTGCCCCACAACGCCGCACCCCACTACCGACCTATCCCTTCGCCCGAGAACGGCACTGGATAGGCGCCAAAGCAATTCCCTTAAATGGGACAGATCATTCAAAAAAATCTATTGTGACGATGAGCAGAAAAACGTATTTGATCGGTGAGATCAAAGAAGTCTTTCACCAACTGAGTGGTATTCCTCAGTCAGAAATGGACGATCACGCGACCTTCCTAGAGCTAGGTTTCGACTCCCTCTTTCTGACCCAGGTGACCGCCAAGATCAAGAAGAAACTGAATATTAAATTGAGCTTCCGCCAACTCTTTGAGGAGGCTCCAACGCTGGCTGCCCTGGCCGACTACGCCGATCAGCAACTGCCGGAGGAAGCCTTCCAAGCAGAGCTGGCCCAGGCCAATCCGACTGCCAATGGGCAGGCTTCCAACGGGCAGACGACTACTGCACCGCAGGCCCTGCCCGCGCCTCCACAGCCCGTCTCCACACCGCCTCCGGCACCGCTGAATTCCAATCCATTGAATCCAGCGCAGTTGAGCAACCTGGAAGCCATCGTACACCAGCAATTGCAAATTATGCAGCAGCAGCTGAATCTCTTGCAGGGGGGGAGCTACGTGCCTGCTCCAGCCAGCCAGCCGCTGCCACCGCTATCCAGTAATGGACATTCGCATCCTAAAGCCGCCTCGAACGGACAGCATCGCGCTGGCCAAAACGGGGCGGCAAAAAAAAAGTCGACTAAGCAGCCGTCGGCCCCACTGAAAAATGGCGTGCAAGCCAAAGGCTTCGGCCCCTGGCGACCCATTGATAAAAAGGGAAAAGATGGCTTGACGGATCAGCAGCGCAAGGCCCTACAGCAGTTGATTGAGGCCTATACTACGCGCACCAAAGGTTCGCAGCAGCTGACCCAGCGCCAGCGCCCCCACCTGGCTGATCCTCGCGCCATCACGGGCTTCAATAAGCTCTGGAAGGACATGATCTACCAGATTGCAGTAGAGCGCTCGAAGGGCGCCAAGCTCTGGGATGTCGATGGCAATGAGTACATCGACTACCGCATGGCCTTCGGCATCAGCCTCTTTGGCCATACCCCTGATTTTGTGCAGCAGGCCCTGCGCGAGCAGTTGGAAAAAGGCTTTGAATTGGGCGTTTTGACTCCCTTGGCCCAGAAAGTCGCCGACCTGCTCTGCGAACTGAGCGGCATGGAGCGCGCCACCTTTGTCAACACTGGTTCCGAGGCCATCTCGGCGGCTGTCAGAGCTGCGCGGACTGCTACTGGGAAAGATAAGATTGCTTACTTCGAGGAAGATTATCATGGCATTGCCGATGAGATGTTGGCCCGTGGAATCAAGGTCAACGGCAAGACCAAGCCGGTGCCTGTCGCCCCCGGTATCCCTCAGTTTATTGTGGATAATGTATTGGTACTGAAATATGACGAGGCGGATTTGATGGAGCAACTTCGCACCCACGCCGATGAGCTAGCCGCCATTATTATCGAGCCGGTACAACCCAATAATCCGCATAAACAACGCCGAGAGCTGCTGCACCAAATCCGCCAACTCACCGCCGAGCAGGACATCGCTATGATTTTTGATGAAATGATCACGGGCTTTCGGGTGGCACCACGCGGAGCACAGGAGTGGTACGGCATTGATGTGGATATTGTAGCCTACGGAAAAATCATCTCCGGTGGCCTGCCAATGGCGGCGGTTGCTGGAAAGTCGCGCTACATGGACTGCTTCGACGGCGGGATGTGGAGCTACGGCGATGATTCCATCCCCGAAGCCGGCGTCACCTTCTTTGGGGGTACCTTTGTCAAGCATCCCCTCAGCCTGGCCTCGGCCTACGCTGCCCTGAGCGAAATCAAGCGCCAAGGCCCGCCCCTCTACGATGAACTAAATGCTAAGACGGCCCGCCTCGCTGAACGCATCAAAGCCCTCTTCCTCCAAACCAAAGCGCCGATGCGCGTCCGCTCTACGGCCTCCATCATCGCTATGCAGCCTATTGATAATAATCCATTGGCTCCCCTCTTCTTTTTCTATCTGCGCCTCAAAGGCATCCACATCACCGCCAAAGCGGCACTGGTGTCCACAGCCCATACCGAAGAAGACTTAAATCGTACCTACGAGGCCATCGAAGAAACCATCCGCGAGATGCAAACGGCGGGCTTCTTCCAACTGACCCTCTCAGAGGTCGAAGACCAGAATATAATCGTTTACCCTCCTCGCCTGGGGGAGCATCGGGCGGCGACTCTCGCCACAGCGGAAGCGACAGCTGCCGCCGCCAAGACAAATATTCCGCTAACGGAAGGACAGAAGGAAGTATGGGTTGAACAACAGCTGGGGCAGGAGGCTGCTGCCGCTTACAATCTGTCTTCGGATATTGGCCTAAGCGGCGAGCTACAGCTGGATAAACTGCAGGAAGCCTTGCAGCAATTGGTTGCCCGGCACGAGGCCCTGCGGACGCGCTTCAATCGCGAGGAGACGACGCAGGAGGTACTGTCACAGTTGGAGCTAGAGGTTCCTTTGATTGATCTTTCTGGAATGAGTAAGGAGGAGCGGGACGAGCGCTTCCGGCAGCTCAGAGAAGAGGAGACGACGCTACCGCTAGACATTTTTACGGGGCCACTGATTCGCGCTCGCATCATACGGCTGGCGACAGATCAACATCATTTGTTAATGAGTGTTCACCACGGTATCGCCGACGGTTGGTCCTGTGGCATTTTGGCTAACGATTTGGCAAAATTGTATACGGCTCTTTGTCGTCGGCAACCTCATCAATTGGCTCCCCCCAAGCAAATCAGCACTTATGCGCTGGAACAAGAGCAAGCCCTGCAAAGCGAAGAACGGGCCGAGGCGGTCAGCTTCTGGGGCGACTTATTTGCCGACAGTGTTCCCGTGCTAGAAATGCCGACCGACCACTCTCGCCCGCCGGTAAAGACCTACGATGCGGCCTTCGAAAAAATAGCCTTGGATGCGGAGCTTTACGAGAGCTTGCGTCAGCTCTCGGCAGCGCAGGGAACCACGCTTTTCATCACCCTCTACGCTGCGTTCCAAACTTTCCTCTACCGCCTTTCGGGGCAAGAAGACTTTGTGCTGGGATTAGTCGCAGCGGGGCAAATGACTGCGGGCAATCAAAATCTGGTCGCTCATAGCGTCAACCTACTACCGATTCGGATGCAGCTGGAACCAGAGCAGCCCTTCAGCAAGCACCTCAAAGCGGCGCGAGGCCGGGTGTTGGATGCTTTTGAGCACCAGAACTATACCCTGGGGGCTTTAGTCAAACAACTGAATTTACCTCGGGATGTGAGTCGTCAGCCCATCATTTCTATCCTCTTTAACATGGATGCTGATATGGGAGAACTGGAATTTGATCAGTTGGGCGTTCACCTCAATCCGATTCCACGGAAATACGAAACCTTTGATATTTTCATCAATATTAAACCTACCGCTAAGGGGGTTGATATTGAATGGACCTATAATACGGACCTTTTTGAGGCGACTACTATTAGACGCCGCCTACAAGAATTGCAGACTTTGCTGCGCAGCATTGTGGCTCAACCAGATCAGCAACTGGCTCGACTACCGCTGCTGCCTGTTTCTGAAAAGCGATTGTTGTTGGAAGAATGGACCAATACCAAGGCGGATTATCCTAACCGCATCTGTATCCACGAGTATTTTGAAAGAATGGCGGCGGAGCGGCCCAAGCGTCTTGCGGCCTGGTATGAAGGTCGCCAGCTGAGTTACGAACAGCTTAATCGGCAAGCCAATCGGCTGGCCCACCTGCTCCGCTTCCGGGGAGTGCAAAAGGGTGATTTTGTCGGGATTTACATGGATCGCTCGCTTGATCTGCTGGTGGGGCTACTGGCCATCCTCAAGGCCGGTGGCGTCTACGTTCCGCTCGATCCTTCGAATCCGAAGGACCGCTTGCAAGTGATCATCGAAGATGCAGAGGCGGAGGTTCTGCTCACCCACGAGGCGCTGATGGATAGCTTGCCCGTAGATGGAGGAGGGGAAGGGCCTGTGGTGGTTTGTTTGGAGCAGGAGGAAAGCCAACTGCGGGCGCTGCCTGATCAAAATCCCAATACTCCGATGACGAGTAAGGATAGGGCCTACGTCATTTACACTTCTGGTTCGACGGGTAAGCCCAAGGGGGTGGTGATTCCGCATTATGCCGTGCTCGATCACCATTTCGCGGTTATGGATGCCATTGATTTTGAGGAAGATGATGTGGTGCTCAGCGTGGCCTCGGTGTCCTTTGATCCTTCGGTGCAAGACTTCTTTATGCCGCTCTTCAAGGGGGCGGCGGTGGCCATTGCCAGTCAGGAGGCTAAGATGGACGGCTACTTGTTGATGGAGACCATTCGCAATAGCAAAGCTACCGTCATGCAAGCGACTCCTGCCACCTGGCGGATGCTGCTTACTGTCGGCTGGGAAGGCGATTCAGAACTGATGATGATCAGCATCGGTGAGGCATTGACCACAACGCTGTCGCGTCAGCTGCTGAGCCGAGGCCGCGAGCTTTGGAATGCCTACGGCCCTACCGAGACGACCATTTATTCTACCTACAAAAAAATAGAAGCCCGATCAGAAGGGGATACGACTTCGGGCTACGAGCCTGTCGGCCCTGCGCTTAAGAATGTAGCCTTGTATATCCTGGATCGCTTTCAGCAACCTGTACCAATTGGAGTTGCGGGAGAAATCTATGTCGGTGGAGTAGGGGTGGCTCCGGGAGGATACTTCAAACGTCCGGCCTTGAGTCAGGAAAAATTTGTCCCCCATCCCCTCAACCCCAACGGTGGTACGCTGTATCGTACTGGTGATCTGGGGCGTTATTTGGAAAATGGTGATGTCGAATTTTTGGGAAGAGCGGATTTTCAGGTGAAAATTAGAGGCTATCGGATTGAGTTGGGAGAAATTGAAGCCTTGATTGCCCAATATCCTGGAGTGAGTGGCAATGTGGTCATTGTGAGAGAGGATAAGGAAGACGATAAGCGGCTGGTGGCCTATCTCACAATGAAAGCGAGCTATCCACTGGAATTACAAGCGATTAGAACCTATCTGAAGGAAAAGTTGCCAGACTACATGGTCCCCGCAGCCTTCGTCGTCATGGAGGAGTTTCCACTAACGGCCACCCTAAAGATCAACCGCAAGGCCCTGCCCATCCCGGATTATACCCGCGAAGAGCTGGAGACGGGCTATATGGCTCCGCAAACGCCTACCGAACAACTGTTGACCGAAATCTGGAACAAGCTGTTGAGTGTCGGTAAAATCGGAATCAACGATAATTTTTTCGAATTGGGGGGCCACTCTTTGATTGCGGTGAAAATGATGGCACAAATTGAAAAAGCCTGCGGTAAAAAGCTCCCGCTGGCCAGTCTGCTGGAAAATGCCACCATCCGCCGGATGGCCGGACTGCTTGACAGCGGCGGGGAAGCCCAGGTGAGCAGCGACTCCTTGGTGGCCATCAAAGCCAGCGGCAGCAAGGTGCCGATTTATCTGGTCCACGGCGCAGGGCTGCACGTGCTGATGTTCCAAACGTTGGCCGCCCATATGGACCCCGATCAGCCCATCTACGCCCTACAGGCGCGCGGCCTGAATGGAGAAGCCGAGCCGCTGGATCGCATCGAAGCCATCGCCGCGCACTACATCTCAGAGATCATCACCCAGAATCCACTGGGTCCCTATGCCCTGGCGGGCTATTCCTTCGGCGGCCTGGTCGCCTTCGAAATGGCCAAGCAGCTCCGTGAGCAAGGACGCGAAGTGGCGATGCTGGGCGTCTTCGATACCGTCGTTCGCGAGCATATCACCGGGCAGAAAAATTCCTACTACCAGCAACTGTCCAACATGGGCAAAAAGATGGCCTGGAACCTGGCCCTGCTGGCCAAGGACCCTATTGCCAATCTCAAATACAAATCCAATACCCTCTCTCGGCGCTTCCGCCGCTGGACTTGGAGCCTGACCCATGATGAAAAAGCAGAGCTGAAAAAAACAAAGACCGACCATGCTGCATTAGTCGACCGGATGAATCACCTGGCGTTCGATAATTATAAGATCACGCCCTACGACGGAGCAATCCATCTCTTCCGAGCCAGAGAGCGGCGGTTCTATGTCAGTGATTTTGAGTACCTGGGCTGGAAGCCTTTTGCGGAAGGCGGCATCATCATCCACGATGTTCCCGGCGACCACTTGCATCTGTTCAATCCACCGCACGGTGAAGAGTTTGCGCGGATATTACAGCAATGCCTGGATCAGCTACCGGTGAATCAATGTCGCCTCAAGCTGGTTTCGCCGAATGGCAATAGCAATGGGAAGCCGATGCGTTTCTAGCTGCCGACGCTAAGGATTTTGATCTCTACACGTTGATTCTTGCGCCGCCCCTCTGCTGATTTGTTGGAGGCGATGGGCTTGCGTTTGCCATAGCCTTTGAAGGCGATGCGGCTGCTTTCGATGCCTTTGTCGACAATGTAATCGGCGACGGCCTTGGCGCGGGCTTTGGAGAGCCGGTCACAATAGGCATGTTCGGGAATATTATTGGTATGTCCACCCACTTCAATCATAACGCCTTTATTATTACGCAGAAAGCTGTAGATTTCATCCAAGACGGGCATAGAGATCGGTTCGATGGTTGAGCTATCGGCGTCGAAGTAAAGATTTTTTAGGCGAATAATTTGCCCCGAACTGAGCGAACTGGCGTGGAGTTCTGGAAGCTGACGCAGCCCGATGGTCAGCTCTGCCGTAGCACTACACTGCTTCGCATCAACCACGGTGACGCTATGCTTTCCGGCGATCAGCTTGCGGGCCGCAGCCTTCGTCTCCCCATTATCCCAGATATAAGTAAATCCACCATTACCACCGCTGGCCTGGACCTCGGCGCGGCCATCGCGGGCGCGTTCGCGGCTGGCGGCCAGGATTTGCGTCGCTGTCGCCGTGATGGGCTCAGGGGTTTTGATCGTGACGCTGGCGGTTTGGCTGCTGTCGCGGGCATCGAGGATGGTGAGCGTATAAGTGCCGGCGGGCAGCTGGTCGATCTGTTTGCCGGTGTAGCGTTCTGGGGTCCAGCGGTAGCGGTAGGGGCCTTTGCCTCCTTCGATTTTGGCGTTTAGTGCGCCTTTACGATCACCGGGGCAGTCGTTGCGGCTGGTTTGAACGAGGACCAGCTTGAGGGGGGCGATGACTTCGGCGGGAGGAGCTGGCGGCGTAGGTGTGCTGGGGGGAGCTGGCGTTTCGGGCGCTTCGACTATCGGCTCAGGCTCGGGCGGAGGGGCCAGCCGGACGCCGATACTGATGGCGCCAACGGCTTTACAGCCATTTTGGTCGGTGACGGTCAGGCGATGCTGCCCGGCCTTGAGTTCATCGGCGCGTGGCGTAGTTTCGCCGTTGTCCCAGGCAAAGATATACTTGGGGCTGCCACCTCCTACTTTAGCGATGGCGCTGCCATCGGCAGCGTCGTCGCTACTGGCTTGCAGCTCTTGGGTAATATTGAGGGCCAGCCGAGGCCGTTCGATCTTGGCGCTGACGATTTTTTTGCGCTCTTCGCTGTCGGTGACGGTCAGGGAGTAAAGCCCGGGGCCGAGGTTTTGCGGATTCTCTCCCTCCAACCCCTTATCCCAGCGATACACAAAGGGGCCCTTCCCCCCAATGATCTTGACGCGCAGGCTAGCCGAGGCCTCCTGGTTGCGACAGCTCAGCGGCTCCTCCACCATACAGCTAACCGTCATTTCGGATTTTTTTTCAATCAAAAAAACACCCTTATCACGGGTGCCTACCCAAAGGGCATTATCGCTATCCACTTGTATACAGACGACGTTTTTGCTGGTGAACCCTTGTCCAGGGCCAAAAGTTTCTACCTTATCGGCTACAATATCGTAGCGAGTGATCACCTCAGAGGCAATCCAAAGTCGGCCTTCGCTATCGAAGCTGATGTCCTTGATTTGACCCTGAGAGAGACTGAGGTCGAAGTCACCAGGAATCCAGCGATTTTTGGCGTCGGCCCGCCAGAGGATTTCTTCTCCCATCAGCCATACATCTGGACCGATGGCGGTGATGGCCTGTATGTTGGCATTTTTCTCGTACAACTTCCATTTGCCATTATTTCCGAACAGCACGCCCCGTTGCGTCCCGATCCATAAGCGACCGTATTGATCGATAAAGATGACGTTGATGTGATTAGAACGAAGTTTGGAATTATCTGCATTGATTTGCTCAATGAATTGAGTAGAACCTTGGAGGTTGAAGCGGAAGACGCCCTGTTCAGAGGTGCCTACCCATAGTTCATCGCTGGGGCTATCGAAATAGGCTGCCGTAATGCGATTGTCGCCTTGCAGTGCTATTTTGCCTTCCGTTAGGGTATCGCTGAACAGTTCTGCCCGGTCAATGGTTAATGGAGCATTGCCGCATGCCTCGCGAAGTAGTGCCCATTGTTGGTCTTCGATGGCGATGCGACTGCCATTATCGGCAGAGTGAATCTGGTAAAGCCCTTCATTGGTGCCTACCCACTTGTCATTTTCTTTGTTGATAAAGATGTTGGTGACAGCGGTGTTTTGACTAACAGCGGTGCAATGCACGACCCGCATAGGGGATTGGGCAGAAAGGAACGTTGCGAATAAAAGTAGAAAGAGTGTAAGCGATTTGCTCATCGTAATTCGTTTTTAGACCATGCCAAATTGTCTATAAATTTGGGGGCCAAAAAATAAGAGTTTTGGTAAGGATTAACGTTATGATTATCGGAAATCTTTTCCAAATGTGTACATTTAAGCATCAAAAATTGAATAGATGAAGATCGTTGCGATTATTGGGAGTCTTTTTATCTGTGTTTTCACGAGTTGGAGCAATCAGCTGTTGGCAAAGGAACCGGTGTTCCGCCACGGTGTTGCTTCGGGTGATCCGCTACCGGATGGGGTAATTATCTGGACGCGGGTGAATACAGATCAAGAGGAGGTCGCAGTGGAATGGGAAGTTGCCAAAGACCGGGATTTTATCAATATGCTCTACTTTGGTAAATTGACTACCAATGCGGAGCAGGACTATACCCTAAAAGTTGATGTGGGGGGACTGGAGCCTAACCGTACTTACTTCTACCGCTTTCGGGCACTGGGAGAGCAGTCTATGGTTGGGCGGACTCGTACGGCTCCTCAAGGGGATGTTGAGCGCATTCGGCTAGCGGTGGTGAGTTGCAGCAACTATGAGGCGGGTTATTTTAATGCTTATGCACGCATTGCTGACCGCAAAGGGCTGAATGCCGTTATCCATTTGGGGGATTATATTTATGAATACGGGCAGGGCGTATACGGAGATGAGAGCACGGGGCGTATGCATCAGCCTCCCCATGAGGTCGTGACGCTGGAGGATTATCGCACCCGCTATGGACAGTACCGGCTGGACCGTGCCGCGCAGATGGTGCACCAGGCGCATCCTTTTATTATGATATGGGATGATCACGAAATTGCCAATAATGCCCACAGCTCGGGGGCGCAAAACCACCAGACAGAAAAGGAGGGCAGCTACCAAAAGCGAAAGGCGGCGGCCCGCCAGGCCTATCTGGAATGGATGCCCGTACGCGAAAACGAGCGCAAAGAAATTTACCGTAACCTCAAATTTGGCAACCTGGCTGAGCTGGTAATGCTCGATGAGCGATTGGCCGGGCGCAGCGAGCCCGTCAAGGGGACTAAAGATGAGCAGTACCTAGCTGAAGAGCGCAGTATGCTGGGAGCAGAGCAATTCCAATGGATGACCAGCTGCCTGAAGGACTGTGGCTCCATCTGGAAAATCATTGGCAATCAAGTCCTTTTTTCGGATCTTAATCTCCAAGAGGTCCGCCCTAATCGGCCCTTAAATATGGACGCCTGGGATGGCTATCCAGCAGAAAAGCGGCGGTTTATGGATTTCTTGCAGCAGACGAGCATGCAAAATGTCATCTTTGTCACCGGCGACACCCACGCCTCCTGGGCCTTTGAAGTGCCTGCGGATATGAAGGCCTACCGAAAGGATGGGAGCGAAACGGTCGCAGTAGAATTTGGTACGACCAGCATTAGCTCAGCGAACTGGGATGAGCGCCTGCCGGTAGATTCTGTGAAAACGATCGAAAAAGATTTCGCCCGCTCTAGCCTCAATCCTCACCTTAAATATATCAACCTTCGTGATCATGGTTACTTATTATTAACCTTGCGCCCAAACGTCGCCCGCGCAGAGTGGTGGTATGTAGATACCGTAAAGCAGCCGTCGAGAAGAGAACGACTGGGCCGCTCTTATGTGGTCAAAAAGGGGACGCATAAATTAAGGGCGATGTTAAGAGGAGGGAGTATTTCGCGGCCACGACTCAAGAAAGAATAATACCTTCGCAGCATTACAACCTCATTAATCGTTCTATTGGAAAGACGGTAAGCACTGTACTTATACAGCTAATATTCGCTTTCGTCTATAAATCTTGTCTATTGACGGATGAATTTCCAAATTTAGGCATACAACTGCTTCTGTAATTACCCTCAAAAGCTCCAATGCTTTGTAGTAGTAAAATCTTCAGAGAGGGTAAATCAACACACAATTTTAAACTAGCGAAGTTTTATCCAACTTGCTATTGCATCACTGTTATAGCTTTAAGAATAGATGGCTAATTGTAAAATGTACCCGTAGTGGGTAAAAGGTATTACTATGCCTACTAAATGGATGTTAATAATTTCTAAACTACCCAAATGGGTAGGTATGTAGGGTGGCCAGATTATCTAATTTATCATGGCTGCTGAGTTTTTAAATGAACCTAAAATCGAAGCACTAACGCTTTCACACATGGGTAAGTACACCACTCTGTTAATCTGGTGTTGTGGCTGGCTAGGGCTGACTGCACAGGAGTATAGCTTTACTGCCGTCACAATCGAAGATGGACTGTCGCAAAGTACCGTTAATGCGATGGTACAGGATCAGCGTGGTTTTTTGTGGATTGGAACTCAAGATGGCTTGAACTGCTACGATGGTCATCGCTTCAAGGTGTACAAAAAAGACCCTTTTGATACCAGCTCAATTGCCGATAATTACATTTCTAACCTCTACGTCGATTACAAGGACCGGCTGTGGATTGGGACGATGAAAGGGGGATTGAGTATGCTGGATGCCCGCCGAGAGCGAATCCGTAACTACGATCACGAAGCCGGTGATAGCGGCAGCCTCTCTGACAATCGGGTGAACCTCCTTTTTGAAGATCGACAAAGTCGACTTTGGGTCGCTACTCCCAAGGGCTTTGACCAAATCATTGAACAAGCTGACGGTAAGCTGCATTTCAAGCGACATCAATTTCTCCGCGATAAACGCCCCTCCGCCGGAGGCTTCACCATCACTTCGGTACTAGAAGAGGACTATGACCACTGGTGGGTGACGACTTTCAGTGGAGTTTTCTATTGTCGCCTTGACGAGGACGGGCAGATTGTCGAGGTGGAGCATCCATTGAGTACATGGTTCCAAGAGGAAGGCCAAAGCTGGGGGCGCATTGCGGGCCGCATTTGTAAGGACCGCCAGGGGCGACTTTGGGTAGGCTCGCAGCGTGGGCTGATCTGCTATACCCCTTCTACAGCGGCTATTCAAACCTACGAGCTAGGCAATAATGAACCGGGCTATAAATCGGTCCGTATTTTTGACATCTGTCTGACGACCAACGATAAATTACTGGTGGCTGGCAATAATGGCCTGCATGTCCTCAACTATGCGGATGGGGCCTATGCGAGCAGCTTTCAGCAGATTCGGCCGGGTGAGCAGGAGCGGCTACGCAGCTTCAAGCATCCGATGACAATCCTGGAAGATCGCTTGCATAAGGGGCTTTACTGGGTGGGCACCGACCTGTCGGGATTGGTGCGGGTGTATGAGCGGAAGAAGAAATTCCAGACCGATTATTTGGAGGTGTTGAAAAGTGATTATGAGATCAGCTCCTCCGTTTTTCAGATTGTCGAAGATACACTGAATCGACTCTGGCTAGGGACGCCGGATGGCATCGCTATTTACGACAAACAAAAGTCGAAGTATCGGTTTTTTCCGGAGATCAACTGTAAGAATTTTAGGATTAAGGCTGCTTCGCTAAATACGCTATTCCGCGATGCCGAAGGCACCATTTGGGCGGGGACTTACAACGGGCCACTACGCCTTTATTTCAATCGTCGTGGGATGCTCTGCGCTGACCATTATCTTCAAGGCTACGAGTGCGAAAGCCCAGCTGTTTTTTCCATCTACGAAGAAGCCGAGGTCTACTATCTGGGTTCCTTCGCCGGGATCAACTTTTTGGATAAATCCACCAATACCATTGAGCCTTGTCCGATCATCTTTGATACCGTTCAGCAGGAGCGTTTCGATTATACTTACACGAGTTTTCTGCGAGATAAGGACTCTAACCTTTGGGTGGGCACTTCGCGTGGCTTACTTTTCTTTCGCGATCTACAAGGTTCTCTTCGAGACCATAAGAATAAGACTCCGGAATTCTACCATTACGATCGGAATGATAAAAACAGTTTGGTGGATGATCACATTAACCACATTATGGAGGATCGTTCTGGGGAGGTATGGCTGGCCACTATGAATGGCTTGGTCAAAGCCCATCCTACGTCAAAGGGGATGCACTTTGAATCTTACAGCGAGAAGGATGGACTGGCCAATAATGTCGTCTACGGGATGCTGGAAGAGGCGGATGGTTACCATATTTGGCTGAGTACGAATAATGGCCTATCTCGCTTTGATCCGCGCAACGGTCGTTTTTACAACTTCAATCTTAGAGACGGGCTGCAAAGCAATGAGTTCAATGCCCACGCTTTTTATAAGAACGACGAAGGAGAATTGTTCTTTGGAGGCATTAATGGAGTCACGCGATTTTTTCCGGATCAAATTCAACTGGAGGAACAGATGCCACCGGTTTGGATCACCGATCTAACGACCTTCAGCGGTCGGCATTACAATCTGCTGGATATTGCCAATCGCTCTTCGATTAAGTTGGATTACTACGAGAATTCCTTTTCCGTACATTTTACGGGCTTAGATTTTCTCTATCCCGATGAGCTTAATTATTACTATGACCTCGAAGGGGGCTACGCCCGCAATATGCCCATTGGCAATAATCAACAGCTGAACTTTAATGCGCTGGCGCCAGGCGAGTACAGCCTTTGTGTGAAGGCGGCCAGTAAGGATGGAGTGTTCAATTATCTTGGGGATAGCATCCACATTTGTATTCTGGCTCCGTTCTGGCAGACCAGCTGGTTCTACGCTTTTCTGGTGCTCAGTACTTTACTGCTAGCGGGCCTTGGCTATCATTTGGTTTATCGCTTCAAGCTGCGAAAAGTCGCGGAGATCGATGCAGTACGCAAGCTGGCTGCACAGGATTTTCACGATGAGTTGGGTAGTAAACTCTCTATCATTTCCATGTACAGCGAGTTGACTAAAAAGCAGCTGAATGGTGCGGTGAAATACGCGCCAACCTATCTCAATAAAGTCATTACCACATCGAATAGTTTGTACGACTCGATGAAGGATATGCTCTGGGCCTTGAACCCCGAGCAGGATACCATTCACGATTTATTCTTACATCTCAAGGATTTTGGAGAGGAGCTGTTTAGCCATTCTGAAACTGATTTTCACTCTTTGGGAATTGAATCAGATTGGGGAGATAAGCTATTACCCATGCAATATAAAAGGCATATTCTTTTGATTTTTAAAGAAGCGATGAACAATAGTTTGCGGCACTCTAAAGCGAGTACGATTACGCTAAAAATGTCCAATGTCAGGAATATCCTTACAGTCGAAGTCGGTGATAATGGTAAAGGATTTCAAGAGACGATGGGGCATCGCGGGGAAGGATTGAACAATATGGAAAGTCGGGCGCGCAGAATTTCCGGAAAGCTGTTCGTTAGTACCAGCTCGACGGGGACACTGGTGAAGCTGGTCTGCCCATTGAGCTAAGGATAGTCGACCGTTATAGATGATAATTGACCAGCTGTCGATAAATTTTGTCCATTGGCCGTTGAATGACGAACTTAACTTTATAAATTGGGGAAATGTTAAAGTTTGCTCTCCGTAGGAGTCCGCAGACAACCAATCAAGAAACCTATTGTCTTTGTAATAAAAAAACGCTTTCAAAAGAGACTCCGGGAATTATTTTCCGCCATCCAGCAAGGGCATTATCACCTAATTTGGAATTGAGTGTGTAACTACCAGAACGAATAAAAGTATTTCTTTTATCTGATTAGTTATTTGCTATTACTCATAATTGGCAAAACATCCAGTAGCGCCTTAGAGAAAGTGCAAGTAAAGAGTCTTTAAATTTAGGGCATATGATATCTGTTGCAATTGTTGACGACAAACGAGACATCCGAGACGGACTGAAAATTATTATTGATATGGCAGACGGCTTTCGCTGTGTTAGCGCCTATAATGACGGAGAATCGGCCCTTAAGGGCGTTCAGACCGTCAAACCGGACGTTATGCTAATGGACATCGAGCTGCCTAATATGTCGGGAATCGACTGTACCCGACTGCTCAAAGAACAGCATCCAGATATTGACATTATCATGCTGACCGTACACACGGACGACGAATCCATTTTCCAATCTCTACAGGCAGGTGCCTACGGTTATCTGACTAAAAACACCTTTCCTTCCAAACTCCTTAGTGCCATTAAGGAAGTCAAAGACGGTGGTTCTCCGATGAGCTCGAGTATTGCCCGTCGGGTCGTTTCCTCCTTCAATCATTTTAAAAATCCAGAGACTAATCTCACCAAGCGTGAGCAGGAAGTGTTGCGTTTGCTATGTAAAGGTAAAAGCTATAAAGTCATTGCAGATAGCCTGTATGTAAGCCCGAATACGGTACGGTTCCATTTAAAAAATATTTACAAAAAGCTACAAGTCAATTCAAAATATGAAGCCGTTATTAAAGCTTCAAAGGAAAAGATAGTATGATATAAAACTAACTAAATCCCTTCTTTATTCCCTCCTTCCTATCCGGCCAGAAAGTATGCTGTCGCCGGGCCACCATTCCGTTTTTTTTATCAATGACAAGCGTCTGACATTTTAACATTCCCTCCTCAAATACTACTCAAAGAGGTAGGGTGCAGACCTGTACAATCGAACTAATTTGCACTATGATTCAGCAAATAGACTAATCTGCGACAGATGCGGGGTTTATTTGCTTTATGCGGGAGTGGACTGGAAATATGCTGTTGTATAATTCCAGGGTTATAGACGTATCTGTTATAGTTTCACACTCTTTTAGTTTTATACTAATACGAATTTTGTCGCCGCACCTTATCTGCGGCGGCAATCTTAATAAGGTACTAATGAGAGTTTTTTTCATACTAATCCGAATTGTGTTGTCGTGCTGGCACGCACGACAACTTTTTTTCGGACTGCCTGACAACTGCCCGCCTTTCCCCATGAGCTTAACTAACGCCGACGCTTCCGACAGAGGAGTACTCAATATGTAAAATCAACGCTTACTATATATTTCGATTCTTCAAATTTCAATTGCTATAAAAATCAACCATCGTTCATTTAATTTTTTCACTTAAATCAATTTCAATGAAGAAGCTCTTACTGGTTTTTGCATTGGTTGTGCTGGGGGTAAGCGTTAGTTTCGCTCAGCAGAGAACCATTTCAGGTACCATTACAGACGATACTGGAGAAGCCCTCATCGGCGCCAGTGTTCTGGAAAAAGGTACAACAAACGGCACCGTCACCGACCTTGACGGAAAATACTCCATCACCGTATCCTCCGGGGACGCGGTATTGGTAATTAGCTACACGGGCTATGCCTCTTACGAAGCTACAATTGGCGCTTCCAACATCGTGGATGTCGCACTGCAAACCGGGGTAACCCTGGAAACTGCAGTTGTCACCGCACTCGGTATTGAGAAGGACAAAAAGGCTTTAGGGTATTCTGTAGAATCTGCCAAAGGGGATGCGCTGGTAACCGCGCAGGAAGCCAACCTTGTTAACTCCCTAGCTGGAAAGTTTTCTGGGGTACAGGTGACCAATTCTGGTGGACAAGCGGGGTCCTCTTCACGAATCGTTATTCGTGGGGTCTCTTCTTTCCTCAGTAACAACCAACCACTTTTCGTTATCGATGGGGTACCTGTTGATAATACTCAAACCTTTGGTGGTGGCCAGAACAATACCAACGGAACTGGACAAGGGGACTCTCCGCTTTTCTTCGGTGGGACAACCAATCGTATTATGGACATTGATCCATCGACTATCGAAGAGGTATCTGTACTTAAGGGTGCAAGTGCTACCGCCCTCTATGGTTCGCGTGCCGCCAACGGGGTGATCTTGATTACGACCAAGAGTGGTTCTCAAGGTGCTAAGCCTCGTATTACTTATGGCTTTACTTACGGTCAGAGTGATGCTATCCTTCCTGAGTTCCAAACCAAGTATGCACAAGGCCTGAATGGTGCCTATCGTAGTGGTTTGCCTGATGGTATCCGGGGAAGTACTTCTTGGGGGCCTCGCCTGGATACACTGACTTTGAATGCAGAAGGAGAATATGATCCTAATGGAACATTAGCGCCAACCTTTAACAACCCGGATGATTTTTTCCGTAATGGTAGAAATATTGAGCATCAACTTTCTATTTCTGGCGGAGGGACTAACTCTTCTTATTTCTTCTCTTATGGTAGAAAGAATGAAGAGGGTATCGTACTGAACAACGAACTGACTCGTGATAATTTCCTCAGTAAAATTTCTTACACCTTGTCTGAGAAATTGTCGATGACAGCTTCTATCAACTACATCCGTACCGATCTATCTAATGCCACAGAGGGGAACGGTCTTCAGTCTTTCCTATGGACTGTTTACGGCGCACCAAACTCTTACAACCTTAGAGGAGAAAGTGATACGGATTACTTAAATACAGACGGTACGCAGCGTCTGTATCGTACCAACCGTAACAACCCCTATTTCCTGGTCGATAACAACGGCCTTCAAAGTACGGTCAACCGCTTCTTGCCCAACGTATCTTTAACCTACCAGCTGACGCCTTGGCTGACCTTGACCAACCGTCTAGGTGGTGATTTCTTTACAGATAACCGAGATTACGTTGAGGTAAATGGAACCATCGGTACTTTCCCAACGGGTAGAGTATACAAGGACGTCATTGATAATCGTCAAGTCAATAATGACCTTATCCTTCAGACTTCTTACGACGTCAACGATGATTTTAATCTTGATTTCCTCGTAGGTAGCCAGATCAATGATCGCTACAGCAAGCGTCTTTTCACTCAAGGGGCAGACCTGAGTGTTCCCGAGTTCCAGAATATCTCGAATGCTTCTGTTCTCACTGCCGTAGAGAACATTACTAACCGCCGTCTTTTCGGTGTTTACGGACAGGTTGGAGCATCTTACAAAGGTTATGCTTACTTGACCTTGACTGCTCGTAACGATTGGTCTTCTACCTTGCCATTGGATAACAACAGTTTCTTTTATCCAAGTGCAGCAGCTAGCTTTGTCCTCACCGAGGCGATCCCCTCTTTGCAGAATCACCCCGTTTGGTCTTTCATCAAAGTTCGCGTGGGTTGGGCACAAGTGGGTAACGATGCACCTCCTTACTCTACACAAGAAGCCCTCTACACACAGTCTAGCGTAGGTGATGGCCAGCGTGGTAATATTGTCTTCCCATTCAACGGTCAGAATGGTTTCACCGTAAGTAATGTTATTGGTAATCCAAACCTCAAGCCAGAGCTGACTACTGAGCAGGAAGTTGGGTTAGAAGTTCAATTGTTCAATGGTCGTCTGAAACTGGAAAGCTCTTACTATAACAGAGTTACTGATGATCAGATTTTCAACGCTCCTGTTGCCGCTTCAGCGGGTGCGATTTCAAGACTGGTTAACGCGGGTTCACTGCGTAACGAAGGGGTAGAAGTACTTCTTGAAGGTACACCACTGCGCCTCGGTAATTTCGAATGGAACCTTGGCTTTAACTGGACCAGAAACGTCAACACGGTAGAAGAACTGACTATGGGTGTAGAAAACATCCGCCTCGGTGGCTTCACCTCTCCTGGTATCTACATCGTAAGAGATCAAGGTTATGGTGTAATCTGGGGAACACGCTACGAGCGTAACGATGCCGGACAAGTGATCATCGACAGCGATCCAAGCTCAGGTACCTACGGTTTGCCAGCAGGATTGGAAAATGACCTGGGAGTAATCGGTAATACACAGCCTGATTGGCTGGCCGGTGGTCGCACCAGTTTCAGCTATGGAAATGACAACATGGGACGCATTGCAGTTTCTGCAGTTGTTGACGTACGGAAAGGTGGAGACATCCTTAACCTCGATAATTTCTACATGAACTTCTACGGTGTAACCAAAGCAACAGAAGTTCGCGAAGGTCGCTACATTGATGCTAATGATCCTACTCAGGGTATCGAAGGTCCTGGTTTCATCTATCCAAACAGTATCCTGGATAATGGTGGAGAAAATACTATTCAGGTGCCTTACAACGAAACTTACTGGAGATCCAACTGGGGATTTGCTCAGGAAGAGTGGGTAGAAGATGGCAGTTTCATCCGTCTGCGTGAAGTAACCATTGGCTATCAGTTGCCTAAGACACTGACCGATCGGATGTCCATCGGTGACGTAAGCGTTCGTCTGAGTGGTCGTAACCTGATCTTGCACGCGCCTAACTTCTCTGGTTCTGATCCAGAAACCAGCCTTTACGGTAGTGCCAATGGCCAGGGCTTTTACAACTTTATTACACCAGCGACTCGTTCCTGGAATATTGCTGTAAACGTAGGATTCTAAGCCACTTGCTTTCCATTAATCATCAAACAAAATTATTATGAATTTTTCATTAAAATATATATCCAGGTTGGTTGTTGCGACAGCGGTGCTGTTCAGCTTTGCTGCCTGTGATGACTATCTAGACATCAATGAATCGCCGAATGCGCCGACCGGTATCAACGACCAAGATTTGATTCTGTCGGACATTACGGCTACGACTGCTTACAACCTCGTAGGCGGAGGGAATTTCACCCGTTACTCTGCACAGTGGATTCAGCACATTGCCAACAACGCTGCACCACCGTCCAACGATACTTACCGTTTCACTACGGCTAGTTTCAACAATGAATGGGCTTTTACTTCTTACGCAGGAGTGTTGATCAATTGCAAGATTGTTATTGATGAGGGAACGCCACTGGGCAACTGGAACCACGTTGCGATTGCTAAGATCATGATGGCGCATAATTACGCGATCCTGGCTGACTTTTTCAGCGATATTCCTTTCTCTCAGGCGATCCTGCGGACGACCAACCTGAATCCTAGTTACGATGGACAGGAGCAGGTTTTCGAAGGAGTGCAAAACCTACTCGATGATGCGATTGTCGACATCGATAAAAATTCCGAAATTGCGGTAGGCTCTGGTGATTTTTTCTACGGTGGCGATATGGCGCAGTGGCGTAAGCTCGCTTATGCCCTCAAAGCCCGTTACCACTTGCGTTTAACCAACGCACCGGGTAAAACAGCGGCTGGGCAGGCCCAGTTGGCCAAAGATGCCCTGGCTAATGCGATGACCGGACGTATGGACGAGGCTGCTTTTGATTATACTGGTGAACCAGGTGCAGAGGCACCTTGGCAGCAGTGGATCACAAAGTTTGCTACCACCATACAGATTTCTAACTACATGGTTACTACCTTGCTGTCAAGCAATGATCCTCGATTGTCGATCATCGCTGATACGACTGCTTTGGCAGATACCATTCCAAACAACAATTATGTTGGTCATGCCAACGGTACTTTGAATACAGCGGCTTTAGCCAATATCTCTAACATTGGGGCCTTCTTCCTGGATGCAGCAGCGGATGTACCGCTGATGACCTACGAAGAGCAGCTTTTCATCGAAGCAGAGGCTAACCTCTGGCTCAACGATGTCCCTGCTGCCGAAATGGCTTACGAGGCAGGCGTACGTTCTCATATGGATCGCCTCTCTGGCCAGGGTGAATTGGGTACGATCATCGATCGTCCTGCACAGGATGCTTATCTGTTGGCCAACCCAATGGATGATCAGGAAGACATCATCAGACAGAAGTACATCGCTGCCTTCGTCTATGGTTCTGTCGAAGCCTACAATGACTATCGTCGTACCGGCTTCCCTTCTGACATTCAAGTGGCGCAGAATGCGGATTTCAACCAAATCCCAACCCGTATTCCGTACACCGATACAGAGATCAACAACAATAGCCAAAATGTACCAGCGGACGTCACCGAGACCTCTTTGGTCTGGTGGGATCCGAACTAAAGAATGATTTTTGGATAGTATGGTTAGATGGGGGCTGCCATTGGGCGGCCTCCTTTTTTTATTTTGCCCTAAATTCCCGAACTTGGCAGAGCGAAATGAACTGCCAGCTTTACATATGCATCCTACTCCTAGCTATTCTTGCTGCCCGGCCCGCCGAGGCGCAGCGACAAGACCTGCAATTCAAAGTCTACGGATTCGAAGAAGGGCTCACCCACCGCAATGTCTATAAAATCCACCAGGACCAGCTTGGTTTCATCTGGATTGCTACCTACAAAGGCCTCAATCGCTTTGATGGGAAAGAATTTACCCCCTTCCTTTCTGGGATGAATGGCCAGGAATTACTGGACGATTTTGTCGAAGACCTCCTCATTTCTTCCGATACCCTGATCTGGATGAGTGGTAAGGGTTTTATCTCGGTACTGGACCCCTTAACCAACAATATCAAGGCGATCGAAACGGATAGCAGTAGTACCTTTTGGAAAAAAGAACAACACCCCCTGGGCCTCTACCTCGACAGTCAAAATCGTATCTGGACAGCCACCTATGGCCTGCAAAATGGTATGGCAGCCTTGCAAAACATCAATTGGGATGGCCGCTTGCAGGATGTCATTCAACTCGAAGACAGCCCTACCAACCTGGCGATGGCCAGCCGCGACGACCACCTGTTCTTTAGCTATGCTATGAATACAGTACGAGAACTGGATGTCAATGGCAGCTGGGTGCGCGACTATCGGCTGCAAGGGGGCGCGGAGGCCTGGGTAGCCCAGCTGCAGCGGACGGAGGATGGTACGCTGTGGGCCCTGTTGCTGGACGGTCGAGTCTATGCGCTGGCCCCCGGAGCAACGAAGTTTACACCGCACCCAATGAGTAAGCAAACGTTCAACTCCACCACTATCTACAATGGCTTTTTTGTGGAAGATAATGGAGACATCTGGCTGGGGGGGCGAAATGAGCTGTGGTTGTACGAGCAGGAGAAAAAGCGCGCCTACAACTACAATGCGGAGGTAAAAAAGCTGACTAAAAACAGCTGTAATTACCGACAAATCATGAAAGATGCCTCCGGCGTGATCTGGATCGCCTCGGATTACGGCGCTATCCGCGTAGCACAGTCTGACCATCTTTTTACCACCTATCTTAACGAAGGTGATGAGAACTGCGGCGATGATATTTGCAGTATGCGTGGCATTACAGAGGATGAGAAGGGCAATATTTACCTCAGCTATTACAATTCTATTCACGTCCTGGATATGGGCAGCAATACCCTGCGCCCCCTGTTTTTTCCGAATTTTTTCAACAATCCCCCCTTCGGACTACATTACGCGGAAGGGAGCCTTTGGACGGGTAGTGGCCGTTGTATCGATCTCAGTACCCTCAAAGTAGATACCCTCTTTAACCCAGCAGGCGGAGAGGGAGTCGTTACCCAGGATCGCCGAGGCCAGATTTGGTTTGCCGATCAGAATCGGCTGTATTACTGTTCTCCTCAGCAAAAAGTGCTTCGACCCTATCGAGACCCTAAAGGCGTACTGGACAGCATCGGTAACATCACCTTCATACACCCCGTTCGCAACAGCGATCGCTTCTGGCTGGCTACCCAGGCTGATGGCCTACTGCTACTTGACCCCACGGAGGGCTGTATGGCCCAATATACGAGTGACCCCACCAGTCAGCCTCGGATCAGCCACAACCGGATTTTGGGCCTCTACGAAGCGGCCGACGGGATCCTTTGGATTGCCTCCGAGAATGGGGTCAACAAGCTGAACCTGAAAAGTCAACAAAACCGGGTATACACCGATCGCCATGGCCTGCCCAACAGCTTTATCAATGGCTTGCTGCCGGAGGGAGATAGCTGTATGTGGTTTAGTACCGATAATGGCTTGTCGAGGATGCACATCGCGCGGGAGCGTTTCGACAATTTCACGACCCGCGATGGGTTGACCAAGAACGAGTTCAATCGGATGTCGTTTTACAAGGCGCGAGACGGGCGCATGTATTTTGGTGGGCTCAATGGCATCAACGCTTTCTATCCCTCCCGGCGGTTTTTGGATCGCCAGCGCAATCAGCGTGACAAGCTGGTATGGAGTGCCTTTTCCAAGCTGGATGGCCGCTACGATAGCATCATCTCTGATTTTGCGGGCCTGCACGACCGTAAGTCCATCCAGCTAGGCTACCGGGATAAGTTTTTTACCTTCAAATTTGCCCTAGCCAATTACAATAATCCCCAGCAAAACCAGTACAGCTACAAGCTAGAAGGCTACGAAACAGAATGGTCGCAGCCCTCTACCCAAAGTTTTGCTCGCTATAGTAACATTCCCGCAGGCACCTATACTTTTCGCGTACGGGCGGCGGCCGACAATGGCAATTGGAGTAAAGAGCAGCTGGCCATTCGGGTGGTCATCGAGGAGGCCTTTTACCGCAGTTGGTGGTTTGTGATGCTGTGTGTACTTTTCCTCAGCGCCGCTTTGTACACGGTGCAGCAGTACCGGATTCGTCGCATTCGGCAACGCCAGCAGGAGCTGGAACGACTGGTCAAAGAAAGGACGCAAGAGTTGGTATTGGAGAAGAAAAAGTCGGAGGATTTATTACACAATATTCTCCCCCAAGAGACAGCCAAAGAGCTGATGCTTTTCGGAAAGGCCAAGGCCAAGCTCCATGATTCGGTCACTGTTTTCTTTTCGGACATCAAAGATTTTTCCCGCATTGCGGAGAATATGGACCCAGAAGAGCTGGTCGCCGAGATCGATACCTGCTTTAAGGCTTTCGATGAGATCATTGATTTATATGGTTTGGAAAAGATCAAAACGATTGGCGATGCCTATATGTGTGCCGGAGGCATTCCGACCGATAATTCGGCCAATGCAACGCAGGTGGTACAGGCGGCTCTAGAAATCCAGTCGTTCATGGAGGCTATAGCCCTAGAGCATCGGGATCGAGGGAAGCCCTACTTTGAGGTACGGATTGGAATACATACGGGGCCCGTGGTTTCTGGAATTGTGGGGATCAAAAAGTTCGCCTACGACATCTGGGGCGACACGGTCAACATTGCTTCTCGGATGGAAACGAATAGTGAAGCGGGTAAGGTTAATATTTCTCAATCTACTTATGAACTGGTCAAGGAAGAGTTTGCGTGCAGCCACCGAGGAAAAATCACGGCGAAGAATATGGGCGAAATTGATATGTACTTTGTGGAGGGAATAAAGGAATGATCGTATCTTTGCCCCATGACCAAATGCAATACTTCCGTCCTGCGACTACTCATCTGCGCTGTCGTCCTTTTACTATTTTCCTCTTGTGAAAAGGCGATCCTGGATAAGCCATTCTCCGAACTGCTCTACGAGCAAAATTTCAATCAACTGTATGGAGACAAGGAAATCGGTGTTGTGAATGCCTTCTTTATCAACTATGCTGTCGTTCGCTATCGCGACTACTATGGCTATGAAGTACAGGATAAAACTTACGGGGAAATTCTGGATATGGCCAATGATTTTAAGGCCAATGGTTTTCCGGTTAAGGATGTATTGGCGTACGGCATCCCCCCAGAGTCATTGGAGGTCAAGCCATTTAATGAAGGGGTAGGACAGGTGCGAAAGGGCAACAGTTCCCGTATTCGCAAGGTCTTCAAATTCTCTTGTAAGTACACTAACAAAGGGGATCAACCGCTGGTACTGAGCAATTCCAGCTTTGTCCTTAAAGGGCCTTTCCAGGACTTGTTGACGGTAGCAGGCTACGAACTGAATTGCCTGATTAAAGGAGGCGAAACCATCAGTGTCAACTTTTTAGTTGATGCCAAAATCATCCGTGATAATATTGTCTTCCGGGGAAATCCCAAATTCCGTCGGGTGCTGATGAATGATTTATTGAATTTTATTGAAATCGTTCCGGGTGGAAATACAGTCGTCATGGACACCCAATACTACGAAGAATGCCAACACGCCGGTGCCCGTATTGAGCCTTTCCGCGTCTTGGATTACACCATCGAAGATTACAAGGCGCTTTACGAAAAAGTGCGCAATGGGGAGTTGAAAGAAATTGATCGAGGCCCGGCTCATTTCGAGTTAGAAGAGTCCGACGAGCCGGTACAAATTTACCGTTAGTAAAAATATTTTCCTCCACGGAACTATCCATTTCCTGATCAGGTTAGAACTACTGGTCGGGCGCTCCGGCTATTCTCAAGTAATACATTTCATAAGATTATACAAATGCTGCTCAAATAATTAATTCCCGACTTCAGCGGAATAGGGAAGGATGTAAGTGCTTGAAAAGCACGTCATTCGAGCTAATTCGCTGAATAAAAAGAGGGAAGTTAATTTTTGGGCTTCACTAAATATGAGGTACTGTGCTAAACGTAGCATAAGTACCCCTAAAGATATGTGCATTGGCACAAAAGAGGGGCGAGTAGACAGCCTACTTCGGGCCTGATGAGCGTTTCTGTACAGCGCCATAGTATTGGCTCCACTGGGGTTCAATATGCTCCCGAATGACTGTTGCTCATCCACCACCATGATCCGTGGGTTGCAGGTTCGACTCCTGCTCTTGATTAGGTTTCAAGATAGCTAAAGTGGTTATAGCAACGGAGGATTTGCGGGTTCGAATCCCGTCTCTTTTTGTTCGGAAAGAGTTGCGTAATTGGTAACGCGCTGGACTCATAATCCAGTTTATTTCAAGAGCTGATCCCTCTCTAAAAAGATCGCTTGACAGCCGAAAGCCGCTCCCTGCTACCCCGCTGGCTTCACCAGCTCGGTAGCCGTTCCAGCGAAGCCCGCAAACCGCAGGATACCGCACCCCAGACGGCGCTGCTTGCACTCCAACAAATGTCCACCCCAAGGACCGGCCCCGGCCGCCCTCGCGTAGAGATTTCTTGGCCCCGCAACCCGCCCCACGAAAGGATGCTCAATGCGCTTTCCGCCGAGTTGGGACAGGGGCTGCCTTTGGCAGCGGTTGGGCGGCCTAGGGCCGGCCTGGTGGACGATGGACGGTTGACGGCCCGAACGTAGTGAGGTGTAGTAAGAGAAGAGGCCCCGAAGGGGCAGTGCGGAGCTTTCGCGCTCCACTACGTCTCTCCCGATCGCCGTCAACCGTCCATCGTCCACCGTCAACCCCAGCGCCAAAGGCGCAACCCAGCCGATACTCCCCGAGGAATCCAATGGCCATAAACAGCTATAAAATTTTAATTTAAAAAACCACAAACGATGAAAAGGATTAGAATCTTCGCACACACCGTCGGACTGGTTTTCCGCAAAAACCACTTCATTGGAGTGATCAAAGAAGGCGCACACTGGCTGCGATTCTGGGATACCGTAAAGGTCTATCACCTGGCTAAGCCTTTTGTGACGCCATGCGAGTTGAACATCCTGCTGCAAGACCAGGACTTCGTTGATTTGATCGATCTGATTGAAGTACGAGACAATGAGCTGGTGCTCCAATACCTGGAAGGCAACTTCCACCAAGTACTGACGCCAGGGCGCTACGCCTTCTGGAAAGGCCTCATCAACTATGGCTACCAATACCTGAACCTCGATGAGGTGGAGATTGGTCCCGAGGTGGATCGCAGATTGCTGCAACGCTCTGCCCTGATGAATCATGTAAGAGCCTATACGATTGAATCTTACGAGAAAGGATTACTGTACATCGATGGTCACCTGATTCGCCAGCTAGGAGCCGGGGTTTACCACTTTTGGAGAGCTGACCGAGTGGCCCAGGTCGTGAAGACCGATATGCGTCGTCGCCAGATCGAAATCTCTGGTCAGGAGATTTTGACTAAAGATAAGGCGGCAGTACGGGTTAACTTTTACACCTACTGGCGCGTCGCAGATATTGAGAAGGCACTGGATCAAATCCAGGACTTCACCAAGCAATTATACGTAAGCGTGCAGTTGGCCCTGCGGGAATACATCGGTACCCTAACGCTGGATGAGCTATTGGCTCGCAAGGAGGAGGTCGAGCCTTTCATCCGCGAACGGGTAGCGACCAAGGCGGAAATTTTGGGAATCGAGGTGCTTGGCGGAGGAATCCGCGACATCATCCTGCCAGGGGAAGTCAAGGAGATCATGAACCAGGTACTGGTCGCGCAAAAAACTGCGCAAGCCAATATCATTACGCGCCGCGAGGAGACCGCCTCTACCCGCAGCTTGCTGAACACGGCCAAGCTGATGGAAGACAACGAGATGCTGTTCAAGCTGAAGGAAATGGAGTATGTAGAAAAAATCGCGGACAAGATCAGCAACATCTCTCTATCTGGAAGTTCACAAATTGTCGATCAACTGAGACAAATCTTTGTTTCCGACAAAAAATAACCCGACCTGGCAAAACTTCCACTTCAACCCGTCACAGGTACCACCTGCTGGCGGGTTTCTTTTTTAGTCCTCCCACTGGATGCGCCCCTGCTCATCTGCTTCGATCAGGGCCTCGATGTAGGTCTGGATTTTTAGCCCTCTTTTAGCCGCATTGACCTTGGCTTTTTGGTGCTGCTGGGCTTGAACGCGGAGGACTTTTAGTGCAGGAGGTTGATCAGGCATAAGGTGTTTTTTTGATGATAAAATGGCAATGACACAAAAGTAATAAAAATTATTTTTGTTACAAATGTTACTTTTTGAATTTTTATCCGTATTAATAGTGTACGTAAGTTATTCTGGGCAGTAATATTGTACCTATCCACAGCTCCCACTGAGCAATTGACCCCGAAGATAGTGTTTCCCGAATTCGTATTGCGTTGAAGGCTTCTCTGAGCATCCTGCTCAGGGGGTGATTGTGTAATAAAAGTAAGGGGATAGATCGCCTTGCTAATTAAAAATTTGTGTATGAAGAAAAAGCTTAAAGCAACAGAAACGGCGGCCACTAATACGGACTTTTATAACCTGTTCCGGCCAATTGCGCCAAGTATTGACATCATCGGGAAGGTGGCCCAGGTGATTAGCGGCTTAACAGAAGCCATTACCATTTGGTACATTACTCAGAGCGAAATGGCGGGCACCTCCAAGGCGCTTTCCATCGCGGTATCTATCGTCGCAATGCTGCTGGTGATTGCGGTGCTGGAATTGGGAGGACGAAAGTTCCTGCAAGTACTGACCCGGGCCATCGTTTGGAAACGGCTGAAGAATGCCTGGTATGTGGCGCTCTTTGCCATCGTCGCCGCCATTACGGCCGGTATGGGGATTTTATCTTTCAACCTATCCACCAATGGTATCCAGCATGCCTTTGTCTCCAACGTACCCGTACACCGTACCTTTGATGCTTCGGCATTGAAGCAGGAGTATCGCCAGGAGCTGGCGCAGCTCAACCAGCAGTTTGACAAAGAACTGCAATTGCTGCGGGACAATCAAGCATCGGTGTTGAGTGGTAAAACGGCGCAGTTTGATGCTCGGATCAAAAATGAGTCGCTCAAGGTGGCCAGCTATGATCGCAAGTTTGCCAATGGGGAGAAATGGGCGCATAGCCACGCGGAGAAACACCGCAAGACGGTCGCCAATTTAGAGACAGAAAAAGCAGCTGCTATGGCTGCCCTACAGACAGGCTTTACGGAGAAGCTGGACAACTGGCAACTGCGTAAAAATGAGGCAAGCGCCAATCTACAGTCGGAGCTGAAAGCTTCCATCGGCAAGGGGGAGCGGGCGATGAGCAGTCGGCAAGATACCCAATTTAAAACGGCCACTTTTTGGGGAAAACTGTTTTCCTTCTTTGTCGGATTTAGTGTCGTTCTAGCTTTCATCTGCATCATTACGACCGAGGTGTATCGCCGAGGCTGTGGCATACAGGTGGAGTACCAGGAGGAAGACAAGGAGGCTTCCTTGCTTGAATTGTTTTGGAATGGGCTGACGGGACGATTCGATCGTTTCTTTCGGAAGCGGGTGGAGCGCTTTGCGCAGATCAGCAAAGGAGCGCCGGCGGCTACGCCTATTGGATTTAATTATCGCTCTGCTTTGCCGAGCAATAGCGGTCCCGCTGATTTGCCTCAGGCTAGAGTAGAGGACTAAGCTTTCGGATGTCTGTAATGATCATTGTTACGATTGTTACAGGCATCTGACATCCCTGGCCTCATATTTTCTCTAACAGCCACTCCTTCTCCGCCAAAGCGGAGGTATTTAATATATCTGCTTTTAACTCCTTTAGTTTCTCTTTTTCATTCGTATGAATTACTTTTTTGACAAAGCGAATTAGATTTAGATAATTGTCCTTGTGGTATCCTAATTCTTTTTGTCTATTGATGTAGCGAGAAAAACTATCTAATAAAGAATCTAAAGCATCGTATTCTCCTAATTCAAAATAGCTTTTGAGCAGCATTCTCCTGGCATCCAGGTTATTTAAAGTATCCTTGAATTCTACCAGTACCAATAATTGCATAGCAGACTTGTATTTTTCTTGCTGAAAAAAAAAGAAAGCCAGATTGTATCGCCAGGCATTATCCTTGATGCGAGGGTGTAAATAATTTTTATAATTTTCTAAGAATTGTTCCACCCATTGATGCTCTTTCAGTGCCACCCCCAGGCGAGTAATATTTTTATAGGTAAAGGAGGAAATGAAGCCTTCTTCCAGTAAAGTTTCATTTTCCAGGCCGGAGCGAAATAATTCAAATGCCTCTCGGATGTATTCCTTATCTCCGGCATTCAGTCTTTTGATACAGTAATTAATAGTGAATAAATAAATATCTCTGATTTCAGAAGGCGGGAATAATTTCCAATGCCGATTAATCAGCATTTTTAATTCATTAAAATTTAGTTCTGAATGGTGAAGATCACCATTTTTCAAAAACTCTATCGCTTGATAACATCTGTAATATAGGGCGACAGCTGGAATGTCAATGTACTGGCCAGATTGAATCAATGAGAGCACCTCCTTCAATAAATTCACGTCGTAAACCTGTCCGGAAATTGTACCATGAGATTGTATATTACAGCTTAAGCGCAGCATACTAGAGAGGTAAGAGATATTCAAAAAATCTCCTATGGACTGGAAATTCATGGCTCCTATTCTTCGTTGTGGCATCTTCGATATGGCATCGTCCATTCCCAACTGGTAATTTTTCAAGTAAAAATGGCTATCCCTGTACCGCCCTTTCTCCAATAACGCTGTTGTATTGGACAGTTCTTTGGTGAAAAAAACTTCCAGGCCTTTCTTTCTCATTCCTCTGTACAGATATTGTTGAGCCTGTATTTTGTCTGCTTCTAATTCGACCTGTATCAGATAACGCTTAACGATATTAAACAGAAAGGAAGTCGTATACCTTAACTTTTGCTGATCAAATGTTTCCTTTTTGAAAACAAAGCGAAAGACCTTTTCCCTCTCCAATTCACGAGAACCAGCCGTCTTCATCTTCTGCTCCAGGTAGCTAAAGAGCCGTACGACATCTTCTCTTTGATTGAAATAAGAAGAACGCACCATTTTACCCAATTCTCTCCAATCGCGCCTGGAAAACTGTTTTAGAATATGAACCAAGTTACTTTTTTGCATATCCTGCAATAATTATTTTGATAAAAATAA
>JBCDGZ010000048.1:0-49096 GCA_038750655.1 Bacteroidota bacterium
AAGTTAGTACAAACGGAAACTTAGGGACACCCATTCCTATGCTGTCCCCCTATTTGCAGAAAAGAACGTATCCTGAGTACCTTCTGGATAGGTTCTATAAAGGAAGCTTTTAATGAGACTAGTAGGTCCATACCCCTATTGCATTCGCCTATGCTTGCTGCAGTGCGTTTTCTTTTTCGCTGGGTTCGTCATGCTCCATGCCCAAGCTCCTCGTTATGTTCCGCTCCACGATATTGAAGTCGCCATCGACGGGAAAATTCTCCAAACCGCGCTCAACGGAGGCTTGGCCATGCCGCAGTTTAGCCAGTTGGACCTGGATGGCCAGGGCTACGAAGACTTGATTGTATTCGATCGAATCGGAGACAAGCTGTTGCCATTTATCAATGAAGGGCAACAAGGAGACATCCAATACCGCTATGCGCCCGAATATGAAGCCCTCTTTCCAACACTTGGCAATTTTGCGTTGATGATGGATTTCAACTGCGATGGCCTGAAAGATATTTTTACTACCAAAAAACAAAGTGCCTCGGAAGCTGAACTGCTGTTTTACCAGGCCGGTTTGCGCAACGGGGAACTCTATTTTGAAGAAGCGCCCTACCGCAACACGACGATGAATACCCCGCGTATTGAAACCCATGCTCTGGACATTCCCGCGTTCAGCGATGTCAATGGCGATGGCGATATTGATATTTTGCAATTCCCGCGTGTCAGCAATAACATCTATTACTTTGAAAACCAATCGGTGGAACGGGGCTATGGCTGCGACAGCCTGATTTTTGAATTGCAGGACGATTGCTGGGGCTTGTTGGAGTACTCGCTTTCTGGGCTGCAGTTGGAATTTTGTGATGGCTTCCAAGGAGGAGGACTGGTGCGCAGTGCCTGCAATGGCTCTACCCTGCTGGCCTACGACTTTGATGATGATTCGGACCAGGACATGCTCTACAGCTCGCTGACCTCCTTCGGCATTTCTTATCTTCCCAATAACGGTAATACCGATGGGGCCTTGATCGAGGAAGAGCAAATCAACTTCCTCTTTGACAGTGCCCGAGTCCTGTCTTTTCCGGCTTCTTTTATGTTGGATGTGGATAATGATAATCTGCTGGATATTGCCGTAAGCTCGAATCGCGTGGCGGATGTATTGTCGGGAGAAACCAGGGATCGCTTTTATTTTTTCAAGAATATGGCCAGCAATGAGCAGCCCGAATTTGAGTTCCACAACGACCATCTGCTGATTGATCAGGTTCTGGATGAAGGCTTTCGCTCTAGCGTTGCCCCGCTGGACTACAATGTCGATGGCTTAGTCGATCTGGTGATTGCGGGCAACTATCGCCATCCCTACTTCGGCTACACCTCCCGCCTGAACCTCTACCTTAACACTGGAACGCCGGAACAACCGCGCTTTGTCAGAATCGATGAAGACCTCTCTGGCCTTTTTCAATACAACTTCAAAACTATCCATCCCACCTTCGGTGACGTTGATGGCGACGGCGACCAAGACCTCGTCATCGGTACCTTCAAAGGTGATCTGCATTATTTTGAGAATGTCGCGCCGGCCAATCAGCCCGCCGACTTCCGCTGGCGGCTCGACATCTTCGAAGGCATTGACGTTGGCCTATCTAGCCGTCCGCAGTTGGTGGATTTCGATCGGGATGGCTTGCTAGATGTACTCGTCGGCTCGGCCAATGGCCCAATCCAATACCTTCGGCAGACCGGCAGCGCCACCGCCCCGACCTTTGAGTTGATCGACGAAACCCTGGGGGGCATTTACCCCGATACTTTTCTGGTCGATAGCAGCCCCTTTTTGATCAAAGATCCGGAGGACAGTACGGCATTCTTCCTGCTGAACGGTACTCGGGACGGTCGAATAGAATGGTACCAAAATATTGTAGAGGGGGAGGAATTTGAGCGAATTGATCAGGCCTACGGCCAGATCGATGTGGGCAGCTACGCCACCCTCTCTGTGGCCGACCTCAATGCAGATGGCCGTCCAGAGTTGCTGCTGGGTAATGAGCGCGGCGGTATCAATATTTACAGTCCGGAAGCAGATCAGACCACTTCTGTAAAGCAAGTCCCTACTGCCTCGCCGTTCCAACTGTTCCCTAATCCTGCGCATAACTACTTCAACATATACCTCAATCAACATGTAAATTCATCAGTGTCCTACGAATTATTTAACGTGCTTGGACAATCGGTTTTAGCGGGTGAAATCCCCGTCGGTAGTGCTCAGACGCGCGTTGCTATTAATTCATTAAGTAGTGGCACTTATTGGTGTAAACTGTATACTGAAAAGCAGTATTTTTTGCACCGGCTTGTAATCCCTTGATCTGTCAGCTATGAATCAAAATTACTAAATGTGCTTATTCGTGAATCGGATAAGGGGCACAGCGGTATTTTAGATCATAGCATTCACCGATTTTTTCTACAAACACTAAAAACAGGTCTATGTATTCTAAATCTTTACGCCGACTCAAATTTTTAACCCTACAGTTTTTGTTGCTGTATAGTTTTGCCAGTTTGCCGCAGCTGGCTAAAGCCTGTGATGGTTCGGGCTATATTATTAATAATGTCATCGATAATGGTGATGGAACGTTCACGATCGATATGGATATTGTCATCGCGGGCTTCGACCATACGGGAGGAATACTTGGGGGGACTCAAGGTTTCTTTTTCAATACGGACCGACCGGTGGTGAGTATTGCTCCGCCCAGTTTGACTAGTGTGAATGGGACTACCCTCACCGCCGTACTGGGTGGAACGACAATCACCTGGGGGACACCAGGAGCCGGCCCTTACTTCGTACTCCCCAGTGAGCCAACCCAGACTTTTAACGTGCAAGTCACCGTTACCGGCCGGCCACTGGCGTGGAACGGTGGAGGGATGGAAGACAACAACTGCCCGGGTGGGGCGGGAACGTCTAACCCCAGTCCCGGCTATAGTGGCACCTTTCCTTGCCCCTTGGCCACCATCGCACCAGTGGGTGGAGATCAAACCATTTGCGAAGGACAGAGTGTTACTCTTGGTGTAGCAGCTACTGGAGAAGACCTTATCGTGTGGTCTCCTGACGGTCAAACTGGAAGCACCATTACCGTAACCCCTACTGTTACAACTACCTATACGGCAGTAGCCACTAATGACTGTGGAGATGTGAATACCAGCATTACCATTACCGTTGATCCGCTGCCTATGCTCACTGATCTGACGGGCGATCAGACCATTTGTTTTGGCGAAACAGCCAACCTAACGATCCTCTCTTTATTTGAGGACAACATTACCTGGATACCAACGGGTGATAATGGGTATTCCATTTCGGTGATGCCAGCGAATACAACGACCTACACCGTTATTGCTACGAATGCCTGTGGTACCGATCAGCTGGATCTAGAAGTGGAAGTCATCCCCTTCCCCACGGTCATTCCAGACATCATCCAAGCCGACATCTGTGCGGGGGAAATCCTTAATTTAGACGCTTTTGTAGAAAATGAAGATTTTATCACCTGGACGCCCGGTGGCTCTACGACTAATTCGCAGATTGTTAGTCCAACGCAAACCACCGTATACACTATTCTAGCGGGTAACTTCTGCGAAGTCGTCTCTGCGGACATTACGGTCAATGTCACCCCAGAGCCCGATATTCTGACCCTAACACCGGACCTCTCGGTCTGCTCCGGCGAAGTCGTCACCCTAGGCGTCGATACGTTGAATGCCGATCAAATCCTCTGGACGCCTTCTGGCGAAACGGGCAATATCGTCACCATTACACCGACAATGCCTGTGGTTTACTCCGTTCAAGTCTCTAACCAATGTGGGGATACGGTTGCAACGGTTCAAGTAGATATTGAGGAATTACCAGAGCTAAGCATCGTTAATGGCGATCAGTCCATCTGCGACGGAGAGACGGTAACGCTGAGTGTAACGAGTACCAATGCCAATTCTGTCACCTGGACACCTGGTGGCCTCACTGGTAATTCGATCAGTGTTTCTCCCAACTCCACTACCACTTACACCGTCGTAGCCTCTAATGATTGTGGGGATGAACTACAAAATATCACGGTCTCCCTAGTGCCCGAAGTCACCTCTAGCCTCACCTTAGAAACTTGCGAAGGCACTACTGCGACCTATCAGGGTACCTCCCTAGCCATCGGCTCCGTAACCGACTTTACGCTCACCGGCCCCAATGGCTGCGATTCCGTCGTCACCGTCACCGTAGACGGCATTAACACCCTTACTTCCAATCTCACCCTGGAAGCCTGCGACGGGACGGATGCCATTTACGAAGGCACCTCACTGCCCCCCGGTTCCATGACCGATTTCACCCTGACTGCCACCAGTGGCTGCGACTCGATTGTCACCGTAACGGTTGATCAGCTTCCTCTATTCACCACCTCGCTGACCTTGGAAACCTGCGATGGGACGACCGCCGATTATAATGGCAATCCTCTCGCCGTCGGCACCACTACCGACTTTGGCTTCACCGCCGCTAATGGCTGTGACTCCACCGTCTCCGTAACCGTCGATGGCTTACAAAATTTTACGACCCCACTTACCCTGGAAGCTTGTGATGGCAACACCGCCGATTATAATGGCAACGCCCTCGCCATCGGTACCACCACCGACTTTAGCTTCACCGCCAACAACGGCTGCGACTCCACCGTCTCCGTAACCGTCGATGGCCTACAAAATTTTACGACCCCATTGACCCTCGAAGCTTGTGATGGCAACACCGCCGATTATAATGGCAACGCTCTCGCCATCGGCACCACCACCGACTTTAGCTTCACCGCCAATAACGGCTGTGACTCCACCGTCTCCGTAACCGTCGATGGCTTACAAAATTTTACGACCCCACTTACCCTCGAAGCCTGCGATGGTAACACGGCCGATTATAATGGCAACGCCCTCGCTATCGGTACCACCACTGATTTCAGCTTCACTGCCAACAACGGTTGCGACTCCACCGTCTCCGTAACCGTCGATGGCCTACAAAATTTTACGACCCCACTTACCCTCGAAGCCTGCGACGGCAACACGGCCGATTACAATGGCAACGCCCTCGCCATCGGTACCACCACCGACTTTAGCTTCACTGCCAACAATGGCTGCGACTCCACTGTCTCCGTGACCGTCGATGGCTTACAGACCTTCACCTCTGCGCTGACCTTGGAGACCTGCGATGGGACGACGACCAGCTATGAGGGGAGTACGCTAGCCGTCGGCTCCGTGACCGATTTCACCCTTACGGCTGACAATGGTTGCGATTCGGTAGTTACGGTAACGGTCAATGGCATCAGCGTCTTTACCTCTAATTTAACCCTGGAGACTTGCGATGGGACGACCGCCAGCTATGAAGGAAGCGATCTGCCTATAGGCAGCGTCACGGACTTCACCTTTACCGCCTCTAGCGGCTGCGATTCGATCGTCACCGTAACGGTTGATGGCATCAGTGCCTTCTTCTCTACAGTTGACCTAGAGGCCTGCGACGGCAATACTGCTGATTACAATGGCAATCCATTGGCCATCGGTACCTCGACGAACTTTACCCTCACTGCCGCCAGCGGCTGTGACTCGATTGTTACCGTAACGGTTCAGGGACTGGACACTTATAATACCCCTCTCCAATTATCGGCCTGTCAAGGCGAAGATGCTGACTATAATGGCAATGCCCTCGCTATCGGTTCGATCACAGATTTCAGTTTTACGGCGGCTAATGGCTGTGACTCGACGGTGACAGTAGCTGTGCTAGGACTGGATACTTATGCCGAGCCTTTGCAATTGCAAACTTGTTTGGGGACAGATATTGTGTATAATGGAACGCCGCTATCTGCGGGCTCGGTGACGGACTTTAACTTTACGGCGGCCAATGGCTGCGACTCGCTGGTGACGGTCTCCGTTGATGGAATTGATGCGATTCGCAACAGTTTGAATCTGGAAACCTGTGACGGTACTGAAGCAACTTACGAAGGTACTTCGCTGGCCATCGGCTCCTCGACTGATTTTACGTTTACGGCTAATAATGGTTGTGATTCAATCGTAACGGTGAGCATTAGTGGTATATCAGCCATTACCAATTCCCTTAACTTGGAGACCTGCGATGGCACCGAGGCGGTTTACGAGGGCACTAATCTGGCTATCGGCTCCTCGACCGATTTTACGTTTACTGCAAGCAGCAATGGCTGCGATTCGATCGTCACCGTAACCGTTAGTGGCGTAACTGCCATCACCAATTCCCTTAACCTGGAAACCTGCGACGGTACAGAGGCCGTCTACGAAGGCACTAATCTACCCATTGGCTCTTCAACTGACTTTACCTTCACCGCAAGCAGCAGTGGCTGTGATTCGATCGTAACCGTAATCGTCAGTGGCATTCCCATCCTCACCAGTTCTCTCAACCTGGAAACCTGTGATGGCACCGAAGCAGTTTTCAATGGCACCAATCTGCCTATTGGCTCCTCGACTGATTTTACGCTAACGGCCAATAGTGGCTGCGATTCGATCGTCACCGTACTCGTAGGGGCACTGCCTACTTTTGTCACCTCCTTACAGCTCGAAGCTTGCGAAGGTAATGAGGCGATTTACAACGGAACGCCGCTTTCGATTGGTTCTTCGACGGACTTTGGCTTTACGGCGGCTAATGGCTGTGATTCGACGGTGACAGTAGCTGTAGCGGGCTTGATCAATCCAACGGGTACCTTACAATTAGAAGCCTGTGATGGGACCAGTGCGGTATACGATGGACAGTCGATCCCAACGGGTACTTCGGCAGATTTCACCTTAACGGCCAGCAATGGTTGTGATTCTTTATTGACCGTTATTGTCGATCCACTGCCTAACTTTGCTTCTTCCTTACAGCTGCAAACTTGTCAAGGGACAGAGGCCGTATACGAAGGGCAGAATCTGGCGATTGGTTCGACTACAGATTTCACCCTAACCGCTAATAATGGTTGCGACTCGGTAGTCACGGTTTCGGTAATTGGTCTGAATACTTTAATGACCGCCATACAGTTGGAGGCTTGTGATGGAACAGAGGCGCTGTACAACGGAACGCCGCTGCCAGTTGGTTCTTCGACTGACTTTAATTTTATTGCCTCTTCAGGATGTGACTCTATCGTAACAGTTAGCGTAGCGGGCTTGCAAAATTTCAGTGATGCGCTGACCCTAGATGCTTGCGATGGGACCACGGCAATCTACGAGGGGCAGCAACTGGCGATTGGTTCGACAACTGATTTCAGCTTCACTGCCGCCAATGGTTGTGACTCGACTGTCTCTGTTTCCGTACAGGGCCTGCAAGTTTTTGCTAGTGCGCTACAGTTGGATGCCTGCGATGGGACTACAGCCATTTACGAAGGGCAACAACTCGCTATTGGTAGCTCCACGGACTTCACCTTCACTGCGAACAACGGCTGCGACTCCGTAGTCAGCGTATCGGTGCAGGGCCTGCAAGTCTTCAACACCCCCTTGACCCTGGATGCCTGCGATGGGACCACGGCGGATTACAATGGTACAGCATTAGATATTGGAACAACAACTGATTTCACCTTTACTTCTATTAACGGCTGTGACTCGATTGTTTCGGTTACTGTCCAGGGCCTACAAAATTTTGCCTCCGCACTCTCCTTAGACGCTTGCGAAGGAACGACGGCCAGCTATAATGGTCAATCCCTTGCGATTGGCTCCGTGACGGATTTCACCCTTACGGCAACTAATGGCTGTGACTCTGTCGTCACCGTCTCCGTTGCGGGATTAGAAGTGTACGAGATAGATGAGGTCATAGAAACTTGTGAAGATACGCCTATTACTTTTGATGGGGTCATCATCCCCGCTGGAGGCAATCAGGCTTTTACCTACACCTCCGCCCTCGGCTGCGATTCGATCGTTACCGTCTTCGCCTCTGACGTCCTCACCCTATCCTCTTCGAATGAAGAAGTGACTATTTGTAATGGTGATATGGTTGAGGTATTTGGGCAAATGGTATCGACGGCCGGTGCGTACTCTGATATTTTCACCAATACCAACGGTTGTGATTCTACTCACACCGTCTTTGTCGATGTACTATCAGAAATTGAATTGACTTCCGAAAGCGAGCCTTCCTGCCCCGATGAAAATACGGGTATATTGGTCGTGGAAACCAGCGGTGGTATGGGGCCTTACAATTTCAACTGGAACAATGGTGCACAAGGGGAAGAGTTGAATAATCTCTCCGCCGGCCTTTATACCCTTACGGTTACCGATGCAATGGGGTGTACAGAAACGATTGATTTAGAAGTGACCACTCATCAGGCTGAGGTAGAAGCCATTGCCGAAGATGTCAACTGCTTTGGGGATGACGACGGTGTTATTACCATTACCAATCCTAATCCAGAATGGGTCTTTAGCTTGGAAAATCGGCCGTTCACCAGCGACAGCTTCTTTGTTCGACTGACGGCCGGCACCTATCAGCTGACCACCCAGGATGCCTTCGGCTGCCTCTACAACCAGCGAATCGAAGTCGCGCAGCCCGGCGAATTTGTCCTCTCTCTACCCAGCGATACCACCATACAACTCGGCCAGTCTGTCCCGATCAGCGCCAATCACAATGCCTTCGGCAACCTCGCATTCAACTGGAACACCACCAATTTTCTGGATTGCGACAGCTGCCTCAATCCGCTAGCGACCCCAGTAGATAATATCCTCTACGTGCTCAGTGCCACCGACGAAAATGGTTGTGAAGCACAGGACGAGATTTTTATCGTCGTAGAAAACCAGTTCCAAGTCTACATTCCTAATGCCTTCAGTCCGAATAATGATGGACAGAATGAAGAATTCATGATTTTTGCCGCAGAGAACGTCATCAGCAATATCACCTCCTTCAAGGTCTTTTCCAGATGGGGGGAACTCTTATTTGCTGATTTCAACTTCCAACCCAACGATCCCACCCATTCTTGGGATGGCGTATTCAAAGGGGACCTGATGAACCCGGCGGTTTTTGTCTACTTCGCGGAAATAGAATTTATAGACGGAACAACTAAGTTATTTAAGGGCGATGTGACTTTACTGAAGTAAGATCGCTCTTTGATGGCGTATTGGCCCAGCAAGCGTTGAGTGGAAATGCTTGCTGGGCTTTTTTGTTGGCTTAAGGAGAAATAGACTGGTCAAAAGAGAGGAGAGGGTGTATAACTGTTTTAGGGGGATTTGGGAAATTGAGGGAGTTTGGACAAAAGTGGGAGGGTCCCGCCCACTTCGCCACCACCGCCGATCCGCTCCGCTCGATGTTGAATACTGACCATAGCTGGTCAGCACCTGCGGAGCGGATCGCAAGAGTTCCTCTGTGAAGATGGCACCTTTTTCTTTCCAGGCCTTTGAAAGAAAAGAGGAGGTATGTTACGTCCGAGATCATCCTAGTGATCTCTAAATACTTACGGGAAATTACCAAAGCGAGCTGTCGTGTAGGATTTTCTGTTCTTGGCTTTGGCAATAGATCAGACTTCAACAAATTTAACACAAAATGTTTTCTAAATCAAATTTGGTAGCGTATTTCTTTCAGAAACTAGGAACTGCCGCTGATGGCTCCACTCCTACTCTGTAACTATTATCGGCTGCGCCAACTCGGCCTTCCCTTCCAAGTGCAGCAAATAATACATCCCCGGGGCGAAGCCACTGAGGTCTAGCGTCATGGCATTCCAGCCTTTCTGTACTGGCACCCGCTTTCGGAGCAGTTGATGCCCCAGCACATCCATCACAATCAAGGTGGCCTGCGGCCGGTGCGAACGGAGCTTGACCTTGAGCTGGGGGGCCTGCGGCGAAAGCGGGTTGGGATACAACTCCAGGCCTACCGCCGCCTGAGCGCAGGGCGTCTCTACAGCAATGATGTTAGAATACTTGAAGCTGCCATCTAAATCTACTAGCTTTAAGCGATAGTAATTGAGCTGCCCAGCTTCTTCGTCGAAGTAGTGGTAGGCGGCGGTGCCGTTGGCCCCGCGCCCTTGGGTTTGCTTGATGAACTCGAAAGTCTGCCCATCTTCGCTGCGCTCCAATTCAAAATGACTGAACTGATCTTCGACCGCCGTCACCCAATCCAATTGTACATCACAGCCCTTTGCTAATCCCGCAAAAGTTGTTAGCTCTACTGGGAGGGCATTAAAGTCCAGACGCAGCAGAGCTGTGCCACCCGAGAAGCTGTCTAGGCCACGGAATTCTACATAGTTGCGGGCATTGCCCGCCTCCGAGGCACTACCATCCGTACTAGCCGCCGCCCCGTTTTCACTTCGCCCGGTCTCCTCATCAAAGACCTCCGTAGCCAGACTCGTAATGTCTTCCATCCCCTCGACGCCCGCCGGACTGATGTCCCCTACCCCAAGGCCCCCCGTTTTCTTAAACCACTGAAGGCTCGACCGTACCGCATCCGGATAAGTCATCAGCAAAGCATCCGCTTGCGCGTCTAAAGCCTGTAGCTCTTCTGGCCGAAAGTAGAACTTAATATCAAAACGGCTCCCCGCCTGCGGCAGCGCCTTAAGCTGCACCTGCCAATCACGAGCCATCACCAGCGTAGCCGAACTGGCATCCTCCTGATAGCGATCCGCGGGGGTGGGCGTGAGTTGGATTTCGATATAATCAATCAGCTCGTTGAGTGGGAAGGAATCGGGGCTGCCGGTACTGTAGCGAATGGAGAACAAGTAATTTTCTGGTTCTAAGGGATTGTAGAAATAGTACCAATCATCGCCAGCGGGATGGCAGGAGGCGGTGGCGCGAATACGGCCGCTGGTGCCCCCATCGCTGTGTTGGCCGGTGAGGGGATCGAAGGTGTAATTGGTGGTAGTGGTGGCCGACTGTTCGCTGAGGGCGTAGTAGGTGCGGGGCTGGCTGCAATCGATCAAGACATCTCGGACATCCGGCTCGGAGGCGGCGCCGCCGTTGTCGGGCAGTAAAAGGTCCAGCGAGCTGCCGGAGGCAAAGAGCTGGCCGGAGCTGGCCGTCAAGCCACCGTCGGTACTGCCATTATCGTCGGCGGGCGAAGCCGCCCAGCGGTAATTTGCTGCATCCCCGTCGTCTGCATCATAGCAAGGACGAAGGCCATCGCCATCTTGATCCAGGCCGCTGCAATCTCCAGGGTAATCCGCTTTTGAATCTCCATCTATCCAACTGTCCCAAGCCTCCTGCTGATCTGAGATATTGTCGTCATCGGAATCTTTATCCAAATAATCCGGCAGGCCATCCCCATCGTGATCATAAGCATCAACCGAAGCACTGCTATTGTCCACATCGATTCCTTTCCCCCCAAAACCAACCCGATCATCATAAGCATCCAGCAGCCCATCGCCATCGCTGTCCAGTGTTCCGGGAGCTGTATAGGTTGCCGTTGGCTGCGCCTCATAATTGTCCAATAAACCATCATCATCTGCATCTACATCCCGAAAATCTGGCACCTCATCGCCATCCGTATCTCCTGCAAAGTCAAACTGCAAAGGGCGGCCCCCTTCGGTCGGATCGACCGTATCGTTATAACCATTCGCCCCAAAATAGGAGCCATCCAGCAAACCATCACCATCCGTATCCGCTCCTTTCGCCTCAAAGACATCGCACAATCCATCATCATCTGCATCCAGATCAACGAAAGCCAAAGGATGAACGGCGTTGCTCAAGAGCGTAGATGGAGAAGTCTCAAAAAGACAATTAGGGAAAAAACTGCACATCCCAGCAATCAGAGGCCCATCTGTTAAATTATCATCAACCAGATCAGCCAAACCATCCCCGTCAACGTCCGTCGACACATCTATTCGACCATCGCCATCAGCATCCGTCCCTCCGGCTTCTACCAAATCTGGTAGGCCATCATTATCCGAATCCAGGTCAAAAAAATCGGGGACACCATCGCTGTCCGTATCCATATCTGCGCAAACGCCCAGAGCATTGAGCGTGCAGTAATCGGCATCTTGATAATTGGGAATGCCGTCATTATCTTCGTCGTCTAGCGGGTCGCGGCCTAGGCAGTAGAAGGCGGAGTAAGGAACATCGCGAGTATTGAATTGCTCAGTTTTACCCACGCCAAAGCTGCCGTTGCCCGGGCCTCCGATAATGGACTGGTTGTCGACTAAAATTTCGTAGTAGCCGGGGCCGTAGGTACAGCAGATGCCATTGAAAAAGCCATCAACGATTTCAAAGCTGTAGGGGCCGAGTGGCAGATAGTAGGAGACATCGACGAAGACCCCACGATCTTGAAATCGGCGATAGGGACCGCCGGAGGCCACCAGGTTACCCAGGCTATCCTTGAGGGTCCAGCTGGTTTCTTCAGGAAAATCATCCAACTGAAGTCGAAGATTGACCCAGCTGCTGTCCGGGCGGCCAGCGAAGGGGGCATTGCGGCACACTTCGAAGGGGTCAGGCAGGCCATCATTGTCGTCGTCGATGTCCTCTGCGTCTGGAATGCCGTCGGCATCGCGGTCGGGGCCGATGGAGCAAAAGCTGATGGGGCCTAGGCCAAAGCCCCGATCTCCAGCGGTGCAGCCCTCGCAGCCTTCCCAGCGAATAAGAATTTGATCGATCAAGCCGTTGTCATCAAAGTTAACGCCGACCTGATCATTATTGCCACTGACCGTACTGTTAACAGGATTGACAGTGCCAGGAGCTGTTTGCTGCCAACTGGGGCTGGCATTGGCGCTAAGGTTGGGATAAAGCGCGGAGCCGGATTTGTAGCTGGCGGAGATGGTGAGGCGATCGCCGCTTTGCAGGGAGGTGTTGATGTGGTAGAGGTCGAAGCCAAGGCGAGCGGGGATGGGCGGAAAGATGTCGATCTGGATGTCGATGGGGTTGACGGAGCCGGAGGCGACGTCGGCAGCTTGGCCCAGCACATTGACGGAGCCATCGGAGAAAAAGGAGGTCAGCGAGGGGCTGGCCCCGCTCGACAGGTTGATCAAATCGGCGGTGGAGCCGAGGTAGCTGATACGAAAGGTATGGCCGGATTGATTGACATTAAGGTACTGCTGGGAGAGGCTACCGGCGGGGATCCAGTCGTACTGATCGGAGCCAGGACCCCAGGCCAGGGTATACAGCTGTTCGTCGGCTTGGCAACTGGGGCTGCTGTGCAATTCCTGGGCGGTCATCGGTGTTTGGGAGAGATAAAGGAACAAAATAGCCAAAAACAGGCCCTTGCTCCAATGTCTGCATCGGCATTGGGTGCTCATCATTGTGTGCGCTTAAGGTGTACTCAATGATATGCTATGGGATGCTGGTTATTGGGGAACGGGTATGTAGAATGAGGGAAAAGAGAGGCAAATATATAAATTAAACATATGCTTTTAAAGCCTAAAACATTTTTTCTTAAATTATTTTACCAACCAGCTTAGTTGGCCAGTGCAATCTTACTCATCGTTTTACTGCCCATCATCTTCTGTTTGCCATCATAAGGCAGCGAAAAGGCAATGGTTGTTCCCTCGCTACTGCTCTTTTCTACCCAAATATCTCCACTGAGACGGTCAATAATTTTACGGCAGATGGCCAGGCCCAGGCCGGAGCCTTGATAGTTATTCTTCGTGTGCAGGCGCTTGAACATTTCAAAAATCTGCTTATGAAATTCAGGTTCTATCCCAATCCCGTTGTCTTGCACATAAAAAACATGGCGCTTATTAAGGAATTTATAGCTGATGTTGATAACTACTTGTTCTTCGGTGTTGTACTTGATGCCATTCTCAATTAAATTCTTAAACACCAGGAATAAACTGGAACTGTAACTCCAAATCGTTGGCATTTCTGAACAATTGAGTTGCCCACCTTTTGAAAATGCCTCCGAGGGGAGCACCATTTTTATGCGGTCCAAAACGGTATTCACATCCACCTTTTCTCTCCGTCGATCCCCCTTTTCGACCCTTGAATACTCTAGTACATCCTCAATCAGGACATTCAATTGTTTGGTATTCTGTTTAATAAAACTAATGTATTCTTCCGACTGCTCGTCCAACTGATCCTTCATTTTCCGCTCCAGCAATCGGGTGAAGCTGAAGATATTCCGCAGTGGTTCTTTGAGGTCATGGGAGGCGATATAGGCAAAGCTCTCTAGCTCTTTGTTAGAGCGCTTGAGTTGCTCGTTTGACTTTTCGAGATCGGCTGTCCGGGAGCGGACTTGCCGCAGCAGCCGGGTGTTATAGTCGCGCTTACGGCGGTACTCCCGATAGAGGATAATGGCGGCGATGCTGACGATGAGCAGAAAGATGGCGATGGCCCGGGAGGTTGATTTGTGTTGATTAATCAATTCCTCTTGAATGATCTGATTTTCTTTGAGTAACTTGTTTTCTGTTTCTTTTTTCTCAAACTGGTATTTGGTTTCCAGCTCCGCAAATTGCTCGCTCTTTTTCTCATTAAACAGGCTATCGGCAATGGTCTGATAATTTTTTTGGTAAGTATAGGCCATTTCGAATTGCCCCAGCGCATTGTAGCATTCGGCCAGGCCTTTCAGTGCTTCTTTGTAGGAACTACTTTTCAATTTCAAGGCGGTATTATCCTTTACCTCCATAAAGTAATTGATCGCCCGGGTATAATCTTGCTTCTCTTTCTGGAGCTTGGCGAAGCCCAGATAGGCATCCGACAGCCCCGACTGATCGCCCATAGATTCCAATAGACCAATCGCTTGCTCGTAATTAAGGTCGGCAATTTCAAAATGCTTCCTACCCCCTTCAATATCGCCGATGCTCATCAGCGCATAAGCCTGAGACAATCGATTATCGTGCGCTTCGGCAATTTTGATAACCTTATTGAAATAGACATAGGCGGAGTCCTTTTTTTCTTCTTCTAAAAAAGAATAGGCCATGCTTTCATAGGCCGCAGTTTTGGCCAGGTGATCATCAGAATTTTCAGCTACCTTGATGGCTTTTCGGAAATATTCAATCGCCTTTTGTCGGTTTTCCAATTCAGAGTGCAAAATGCCGATATTGACAAGGGTGAAGCACCTTCCGCGTTCACTATCGTCGAGGGCCAGAGCCTGCTGGTAATAGCTCAGTGCCTCCGAAAAACGATTTTGGGCAGCAAAGGAAATGGCCAGATCATTCAGGGCATTGGACTGCAACCTGCGGCTGTCGCACTTCATCGCCAGGCCCAGGGCCTCCTGGTTCAAGGTGATGGCCTCATTGGTCCGCCCCTCCAAACTCTCGACGATAGCCAACAAGTTCAGTGCTCGGGAAGCCCCAGCGTAATAATCGATACGATTTGATAATTCAAGGGCCTGCTGGCCATATTCCTGGGTTTTCTTCACCTCTACTCGATGATACTCCCAGGCCAACTTGTTCAACAAATTGACCCTGACACTATCCTCCTTCGCCTGCGGCAGCAAAAGCGACAAGCTATCTATAACCTTCGTCTCGGCCAGCGCAGTCCCACTGATTAGCAACAAAGCCCAGAAAAGTATGAATCTACTCATCAGAATACATTGATCGGTTTGCTTTGGAAGAATCGGCGGCCTTAAAATACCGCTACTTTTTACTCAAAATAACGAAAGGCATAGTACATTTGTAAAGTAGGCTTTATAGAATCTGTGACGTTACGGCACATTATATGTAAAGAAAAAAGCATAATAGTAGCTTGTTATGGAACATCGACTTCTACAGTACTTTAAAGAAGAAAAACAGTCCGCACTACTTTTCATCACCATCGGCTCGGTAACTCTGGTCACAGGCCTGCTGGGCTATTTTTATTTCCAAACCCTACTCTGGAAAGGCATCGCCGCTCCCCTACTTCTGGGCGCCCCCGTACAATTATTTATGGGGCTCAGCACCTACTTTCGCAGCGATCAACAAGCCAAGGGACTGCTCCAGCAACTCGATCAACAGCCTCATCAATTCATTACCGAAGAACTGGCTCGCATGAAAGCGGTAGACCATAATTACCAGACTTTCCGAAAAATTGGACTCTCTTTCTTCCTCATGGGCTTCGTCTTTGTCCTCATGGGGGGTATCAGCAACTGGGGGCCAGTGGTACTGGGTGGCGGCATCGGGCTGACCTTACAAAGCTCCGCTATGCTGGTACTCGACCTGTTTGGTGAATTGCGCGCCTCTGTCTATCACTCGGCCATCATCCACTTCAAACAGAATTACTAATCTCTACGCCCTTAAAATACTTATCATGGAAGTCATCAACGTCTTACAAAAATTCGAACTCTTTGAAGAGCAGTGGACTCCTAAAATCATCGGTGCCCTCAATGGTCAACACGTTAAATTGGCCAGAGTAGCCGGCGACTTTGTCTGGCACAATCACGAGCATGAGGATGAATTATTTTGGGTACTCAAAGGCCAGCTCATTATGGAATTCCGGGATAAAACGGTAGAAATAGGCCCCGGCGAGATGATCATCGTGCCCAAAGGAGTCGAGCATTGCCCACGCACCAAAGACGGTCAGGAAGTCTTCCTCCTTTTATTCGAACCACAGGCCATCAAACACACCGGAGAAGTGCAGGATAAACGCACGGTCACCCAGATGGACTGGATTTAGGTACCAACTGTCTTGATGCGGATAAATCTACTGCTGCCCCGACAAGCTATTTCTCCTCCTTTTATTGTTAATAAGTAGTGGATGAGTTTATCGATAATCCATCTCTGTCTCTTAGTTCTGTAGCATATTGTTTTATGAAAATAGTCAACCGCCAAAAAAATCGAAATTTCTTATCTGCTTTTGTGACAGGGGTATTTCTGTGGATCAATTTTTTTCTACCCCTACGAATACGCCGAATAGCCCTTATCAGCCTCCTTCCCCTGGCTTTGCTGTGCTCCTCTCATCAAGGCTCCTACCTATTTACCGCCAAGAACAATGCAAGCTATTTGGGGGAGAAAATCCCCAAAAGTGTAGGTGATTCGACCTCAAGTCGCTATATCCGAGATCAAAAACAGCGCGGGATGCACTTTTTTGGGGCCTGGTCACCGGCGGCAGAGCATTTTCAGGAATTGGTTGATAACCACATCGAGTGGATCGTTCATGTGCCCTACGGCTGGCAGGACAATGTAGAAAGTACCGAAATCCAGCTGTCCATCCACAATCGCGGCACTTGGCGCAAAGATGCGTCCATCAGCAATGCTGCCAAGACAGGCCGGAAATACGGTCTGCATTCTATGCTCAAACCCCACCTCTGGCTGCACAACACGACCTCCGACAAATGGCGTGGCACCATACAATTCAACAATACCGCCGACTGGAAAGCCTGGTCAGCTAGCTACGAAGCCTTCATTCTTCACTATGCCCGGCTGGCCGCGCAGCTCAACATGGAGGCCTTCTGCATCGGCACGGAACTGCACCAAACCGCCATTCAACACCCCGAATACTGGCGGGCGCTGATCCGCAAGGTGCGCAAAATATTCAAAGGCCAGCTGACCTACGCCGCCAACTGGGACCGAGAGTTTGAAGAAATTACCTTCTGGGAGGAGCTGGACTTCATCGGCGTACAAGCTTACTTTCCCCTCACCGACCAAAAAAATCCCTCGGTCAGAAAGCTGGTCGCCGGCTGGCAGCCCGCCGCCGCTCGCTTAGAAGCCATCAGCAGAAAACATAATCGTCCGATCCTATTTACCGAAATCGGCTACAAAAGTACCAATGATGCCGCCATTGAGCCTTGGATTTGGGTGAACGATATTTCCACTTTTTACACCAAGCAATCCTACAAAACTCAGGCGAATTGCTACGAAGCTTTCTTTCGGGTCTTTTGGAAAAAGGATTGGTTTGCCGGTGCTCATATGTGGCAGTGGAAGGCAGGCATTGACATCAAACAAGGGAAAGGGAACATCAGCTTCACACCGCAACAAAAGCCCGCGCAAAACATTATGGCCAAGTGGTTTGGGAAGGTGGTGCGATAAATGAATTGATTAGCGCAGCAAAGCCGCTATGGCTTCGTTTCCTGCCGCCAAATCCAGCGCCGATTGGCCCTCTTTGTCTGTAAGGCTCCGGTCCGCCTCTTCGTTCAATAAGATACGTACCAGCTCGGGATCGCCCGCAACGACGGCCTGCATCAGCGGGGTGCGCCCCTCCGCATTCGGCAAATCAATATCAACCTCCTCTTCTATCAAGCCCACCAGCCAGCTCGCACGGTCAAAGTGAATAGCCCACTCCAGGGGCCTCCGACCATCAAGAGGGCGGTTCAAATCGACCTTATGCCGCACCAGCACCGGCAGAATCGCAATGCTGGCCTTCTCAATCGCCTTAATAATCGGGGAAGGCACGCCGCTGCCCCCGAAAAAAGGATCAGCTCCCACCTCCAACAGCAAGTTCATGATCTTAGCATCCTTGTACGCCAAAAACTGCGGGCTGAGCAGTTGACTGGGATTGTTGAGCACCTCCGCCCAATTGTCCTTTGGCGCAGCCAGCATCAGCTCTACAAGCTTTTCGTGCCCATTGAGGACCACCCAGGTCAGCGGAGAATGCTGATGGCCAGCAGGCACCGTTGTGGTGTCCGCCCCCCGCTTAATCAACGCAGCGGTGGTGGCCCCGTCTTTTTGTTGCAAGGCGGCCATCAGTGCCGTCGTACTCGTCGCCGGATCGATGGCGTTGAGGTCTTCGACGCTGTCAAGGATTACCCCTGCCGCGGCGGCGTCCCCCGCTTGGATCGCTGCAATCAGCGCCCCCAGGCTATCTCCCTCCTTGAGTTGCTTATACTGCCGCCGCAGGCGACGCTCTTGGCGGGCTTTCTCGCGCTCCGCCTGGCGCTTGGCCTTCCGATCGGCCTCGGCTTCGGCTTTAGCCACCTGCTCTTGCTTTTCTTGGCGGGCCGCCTGAGCCTCTGCTTTTAGCTCCTCGTGGCGGGCCTTGTCGCGGGCCACGCGGCTGGCGCGCGCTGCGTCTTTTTGGTTGTCGATCAGGGTCAGCAGGGCGGTGTAGCCTTTTTCGGCGGCTAGGTCATGGGGGCTGCGTCCTTCGCGGGTCGGCTGGCGACCATCAGCTCCAGCTTCCAACAGCAGCTCGACCATCTGAGGATTTTCCCAGGATACGGCTTTGTAGAGAGCGGTTTCGCCTTTTTGGTCAGCGAGATTGGGATTGGCCCCTTTGCGGAGGAGCAGCCCGACGATCAGGGTCTGGTTGCGGTCGGCGGACAGGGGGAGCGGGAGGCGGCCCAGGCCATCTTCTTTGTTGGGATCAACGCCGGCGCGCAGCGCGCGGGCAACTTCTTCGGGGTCATTATCATCAATCGCGCGGATCAGATCAGTAACATCCATCGTCAAGCGATCGCGGATGGATTGGGTACTCTTACTGAGAAAATCACTGATTTTATTAAACAGGTCGTCGTTGGACATGAATGAGTCGTTTTGTGGAGAGACAAAGATATTGATTTCTCTTCAAGCGAGGCAACTATTTCAGGACAATACCATCCATATACTCAGCCCCTTAAACATTCGCTTCTGGAACTTTTCGGTCTTCAATATTTAAATACCGCTCTATTTCCTGCTCTAAATATTTTGCCTTGGAAAGGGTATTAACCGTAAGGAGTTTTTCATGCTTTTGGCCTTCCAGACCATTGACAATCATATGAATGGTAAAATAGCCAGAACCATCCGTCGCCATTTTGAGGTACAACTGGGAAATCTCACTGACCGCGTATGCCTTGTCTTTTCTGAAGTGTTTAGGGCGGGATTTAATATTCAGGAATTGATCCGTGATGTCGATATAAGTTTTATTCTTTGAGTAGTTCAATACCCTGTAAGTAAAGAATAGTGTACCTAGGGTAAATAAGATTGGTGCATAGATTGGAATATCCTTAGCGAAGTAGATTATTGTCGAAAAAAAGGCAAATATGGGAAAAAGGATGATCCCCCAAATATCCAAGCCCTGAACATGCTGCTGTATGGTGATGTCCAGGCCATTTCGATAATGAAAAAGATCAATACCTTCGGGGCGAAAAATCTCTTGCTTGGTTTCCGCTTTCATCTTTAAGCTTTCTATCTCCTCGGCTATAGAAAAAACGGCGTTGCAATTGCCACATTTCGCAATACTGTTTTGCAAGTTTAAATTATCAGCATTGACTTCGCCTCCGCAAGAAGGGCAATTGATTTTTTTGTACTCCTTCTTGAGTTCGCGCAGTTCTAGTTTTTCAGCGGGCTTATATTGTTCCTTCATAGACTCTAGTATAATAAAAATTTTACAATTTATTTCAGGCCTTTTTATGGTTTCACCCAACCATTCTGCTAATGATTTTATTACTATTGCTAATAAAGGAGGACAAATGTTGGAAAATACGCCATATGATATTGTAGGGAGTAATGGGGCCCTCGTCGAAAGGGGAACGCTGGTCAATAGTCAGGTGGATATAAGATCACTGCCGAAGGGCATTTATTTTATCCACCTGGAAGAATGGGGGGTTGAGTCGAGATTCGTAAAAAACTAAAAGCTAGAGGGGAAGTAAAATGGACCCTTGAAATCTTTGTTTCAGCCCCACCCGTCAAGGCAGTGTCTCTCGCAAGAGGACACTGACAGTACTATAAAAAGTGAGATTTTAATAAGAAAAAACGCAGTGCCCCCCGCCGGGGCACTGCTCAAACTTTGAAAAATATGGTCTTTGGGAATTATCAACGGGGACGAGTATTAGAAGCCAAAGCAAGGAATCTGAGACGGAATCTTACCAGCACTGGCTGGCACCCCACTACCACCGAGCGTAAGCACTCCTGAACCTGAATTGTTACACAAGTTCCAACTTACTGGCAAATCCACACAGTTGGTGTTATTCACATTGCTGGTGAATTCGATGACATAATCGCGGCCAGCATCTACAGCTACCGCATTGTTGCCAGGGTTTAGCGGCGCTGCTACACTGCGATCAACCCTGCGGATGCTGATGATGTAAGCAGGACGAGGATCACCGGTACAAAAAGGTTGACCAACGGTGACGGTACCGCAGCAATTAGCAGTAGCGGTGAATTTTGCAATCGTCGTCGTTACCTCGGGTTGAGGCTCCTTTTCATGAGTATTGAAGCCTGTAGTTAACATTCCGATAAGCAGGAGAGAAATTGCCATTAAAGTTTTCATAATCATTATGCGTTTAAATAGTTCGAAAATAGTTTATCTGTACAGCTGCATTCTTTCTATTTAACCCAAGTTGCGATGAACGAGAGTCACTAAGGTAGATTTTGTGAAAAATACAGCCCTACGGCGCATTTTGATTCAAATATCTGACGCATTGACTCTTATAAAAGTGAATCGCAACTTGAACTATTTACTGTAGCAGCAGCTTCTGTGTTGTCACCTTACCGTCCAGGCTAACATTGATGAAATATAGCCCCGCAGGAGCATAGCCTAAGTCAATGGTAGCAGTTGAAGTGCTCAATACTTGCCGATGGATCAGCCTTCCGGTTTGATCGTAGATGAAAAGCTCCCCCGCCGTTTGATTAGCCTCAAACTCAGGAAGAACCAGACTGAATTTCCCATTGCTAGGATTGGGTTGCAACAGCATGGGATAGTCCTCTCCCTGATCGAAGGACTGCGTCTCATTTTGAGTCGAAGGAGTACTCGATCCAAAAGTATCACACTCTGCGACATCGAAGCAAACGACATTGGACAATGCACTCTCTGTTTCATCAGGGCAAATGGTTGAAACAGCCCAGCTAAAGTTGCGGTAAGGAATCTGTTCGACATCAATGCTATTGGTGTTAAGTAAGATGGGAGGATCATTGGTTGAAATCGGCGTATTGCAATTACCGCCATTGGGATAGATGTAGAGATTGTACCCCAAGGCACCGGGCACCTGATCCCAATTCAAGAAAATATTCCCCAGAATGTCGGAGCATCTGAGATTAGTAGGGGCCTCACAGGCCGTACTATCGCTACAGCATTCTTCGATAACTTCGTATACTTTTTCGGTCACACAACCATTCTGGTCCGTCACAAAAATGGTGTAGGTACCAGGGCTGGCATTGGTAACGATGAAGTGCCCTTCAGCATTGAAGGTAAGCGCGGTGCTATTGCCAGGCAGAGTAGCAGAATAGCTAATACCGGCTCCACAAAACAGGTCGATATACCCTGTACTGCCTTCCTGAGGACAAGCACGCAGGTTAAAGGCCTCGGTGCAGTCTTCAATTTCTTCACAACGCTTTAACTCCACCTCATCAATACAGATTTTCGTCACACCATTCCCTGCACCACCAGCAACTCCATAGAACCAAAGTTGATCGAAGTTTTCCCCCTGCTCTAAGGTAAAAGTAGTGGAAAAAGGCAGCCAGGTTCCATTTACCAAATCAAGCCCCGTCACCACATCTTTGGTGCTGATGCCCGAAATGGGTAATTGTGCTCCCTGATTGGCATAGGTTTCATAATACAGGTTGATGAGTGTGTTGGGATCCGGAGCTGGATCATTCACCAATCCTGTCGCTAATCTGATTTCTAAATCAGCAGGAACACCTGTCGCCAATTCCCCCTCATAGCAAAAACTAAGGGTATATTCTCCAGGCTCCAGGTAATTGTTAGGATCATCAGTTTCGAACTGATAGAAGATATTAGAACCGATAATCCCCTCTGTGGCATCCCTTCCAACGGCAAAAACGGCACTGCGGTTGCCTTCACAAGAGCCTTCATCAAAAGAATGGGAAATTCCCAGCGGGGCATTCCAGCTTCCTCCAGGAAAGGGCGGATTGAGGCAGCCATCGTTCACCGGAGCAATGGACAGTTGACAGGTCGGTCCAGAGGCCAGAAATTCAAAACCAGGATTTAAAATGATCTGAGCCTTGGTTGTCGCAGCATTCGTCAGTAGGAAAATAAATAGCAGTAAAGCCGTACTGAAACTTGACAGGGGGAAAGTTTTAATTTTCATAATCTTAGATTTTTTGATTGTTCTAAATGTTTTCCTCTATCTATTGCTGCGATTTAAAAAAGGTAATGTAGCAACAACAGAAAAATGCAATTCCCCTGATAGTTTCGTAAATTTGTCGCAGACCAAATAAAGCCTAACTACCATGACATCACTGAGTTCATTTCAAGCGGCTATCCTCGAAGGTATACCTCAAGAATTACCGGCACCACAGCCCTATGACCCTAATGTTAGCCATGCGCCCAAGCGGGTAATCGAGCACCTGTTGTCGGCCGAAGAGAAGAAGCTGGCGCTGAAAAATGCCCTGCGCTATTTCGATCCTCGCCACCACGCGACCCTGGCCCCGGAATTTGCCGAAGAGCTAGAACGCTACGGTCGAATTTATATGTATCGCTTTCGCCCCCCCTACGAAATGAAGGCCCGCCCTATCGAGGAGTATCCCTATCGCTCTAGGCAGGCCGCCGCGATTATGTTGATGATTCAAAATAACCTCGACTACAAAGTCGCCAAACACCCGCATGAACTGATCACCTACGGCGGCAATGGAGCGGTTTTTCAGAACTGGATTCAGTATCGCCTCACCATGAAGTACCTGGCCGAGATGAGCGATGAGCAAACCCTGGTCCTCTACTCCGGCCATCCTTTGGGCCTTTTCCCCTCTCACCAGGACGCACCGCGCGTGGTGGTTACCAACGGGATGATGATTCCCAATCACTCTAGCAAGGACGACTGGAATAAATATAATGCGCTGGGCGTAACTCAGTATGGCCAGATGACCGCTGGCTCTTTCATGTACATTGGCCCGCAGGGCATTGTGCACGGAACGACCATTACCTTGCTTAATGCGGGACGTCGCCTAGGCTTGGGGAATGATGATTTGAAGGGGAAAATTTACATTACCTCTGGACTCGGAGGGATGTCGGGCGCGCAGGCCTTAGCGGCGGTGATTACTGGGGCCGTAGGCGTGATCGCAGAGGTGGATTCGGAGTCGATTCAGCAGCGGATTACGGATGGCTATATCAAGGCCGAAAATGTCTACACCGATCTGAATGACTTGGTGATTCGCATAGAAACTTGTCGGAGAAACCAAGAAGGCATCGCCTTGATCTATGATGGTAATATTGTCGAGCTTTGGGAGAAATTGGTAGAAGACAATATCAAAGTAGAACTGGGATCTGACCAAACCTCCCTGCACAATATCGATGATATGGGCTATTGCCCCGCCGGCTACACCTTCGAAGAAGGCAAGCAACTGCTGATCAACGATAAACCCAAATTCATGGAGGAAGTGCGCAGCACCTTGCGCCGCCATGTGCTGGCCATCAATACGCTCTGTGAACAAGGGATGTACTTCTGGGATTATGGCAATGCCTTTCTCAAAGAAGCCGGCGAAGCCGGGGCAGATATTTGGAAGGATGAACAACGCGGGCTTTTCCGCTACCCTTCTTATGTAGAAGACATCATGGGCCCGATGTGCTTCGATTATGGCTTTGGGCCCTTCCGCTGGGTCTGCACCTCCGGCAGTCAGGAAGACCTCGACCTCAGCGATCAGATCGCCGGCGAAGTCCTGCAAGCCATGCTGGCCGAAGCTCCAGATGATATTCAATCTCAACTCAAAGACAACATCCGCTGGATACAATCGGCTAAAGAAAATATTCCGGTGGTCGGCTCCAAGTCGCGCATTCTCTACGCCGACTCGGAAGGACGCATTCGCATTGCGCAGGCCTTCAATGCTGCCATTGCGGAGGGTCGCCTAAGCGCGCCGGTGGTACTGGGCCGCGACCATCACGATGTATCGGGCACCGATTCCCCCTACCGCGAGACGGCCAATATTTATGATGGCTCTCGTTTCACAGCGGATATGGCGGTGCACAATGTCATTGGGGATGCCTTCCGGGGAGCAACCTGGGTTTCGCTGCACAATGGCGGTGGTGTTGGTTGGGGAGAAGTGATGAATGGAGGCTTTGGGATGGTCATCGACGGGTCGGAGGCCTCCGAGCGTCGGCTCAAGAGCATGCTTTTTTGGGATGTCAACAATGGTATTGCTCGCCGCAGTTGGGCCCGCAATAAAGAGGCCATTACGACGGCCCGCCGTACCATGAAGCAGTATCCAGAGTTGCAAATTACCCTACCGAACATCGCCGATGAGGCTTTGATCGAGGAGGTGATGAAGGGGGTGAAAAAATAAGCTTCTTTCCTCAACAAATATTATCGCCACTCGGGCATCTCTGCATTTTCAAATAACAGCGTCCGATTTTCTCCATCCAGGTCCATCACCCAGATGCTGCGGGGAGAAATGCCATCATTATTGGTATTGACAAAAATGATTTGAGCGCCATCGGGCGAATAGCGCGCATCAAGGTCATTGGTGCCTGCGGGCTTTTCGATGGAAAGATCAGTGGTAATCTGGCTCGTCAAGTTGCGAAGATAAATCCGAGCATCCAGCTGGCGGCCATCGGGCGCTTCAAAGCCTGCGGCATCCTGCGTAAACAGCATCGTACCACCATCAATAGAATACATCGGTCCGCCCGTACCGCCGGGCGCATCATTTTGTACCAAAGCAATGTAATTCCCCTCGGCATCCATCTGATAAATATAAGATTGGTAGGCAAATTGTCCAGTGGTACGCACCAGCAGGAAATTGCCTTGGGCCGTCCAGTCGCACTCGGTAAACGTCGCGCCAACGGGGGCCTCGTTGAGCAGATGAAGGCCGCTGCCATCGGGCTGAATAGTGTAGAGTTTGGTATTGCTCATGTACACCAGTTGCGTGCCATCGGGCGACCAGCAGAAATCCAGTTCGAGGTTATTGTATCCAGAAATCGGAATGCTAGTCACCTGACGATTTTCTGACCCATCACGGTTCATAATAAAAATTTGGGGCTCTAAACTGCTGTTAGAGATGTAAGCGATTTTATCGCGTAATGGACTCATCCGAGGTCGCCAACTGCTTCCAGCATTGAAGGTCAGGCGGATGGGCTCGCCAGTCCGATCGGAAGAATAGATGTTGTACTGTCCGGCTTCTTGACGGACAAAGAGATAGCGGTGATCAGGAAAAGCTTGGGTTTCAAACCCCCAAACGGGGCTATTGACCGCCTCACCCCGTCCATCATAAACCGTAACCTGCCAGAAGTAAACGGTATTGTACTCTAAATCGGTTAATAAATAGCTGGTGTCCGTAGAGGCCGTGAGCAGGGTCATGCTTTCGGATTGATCGGCATTGTACAATTTCAAATCATAACTCAAGCGATCATCGGCATCAGCATCTTCCGCCGTCCAGCGTAGCAGCACTTCCACCTCCTGATTAGTCGCCCCATTCACAGGCTCAAGATTCATTGGAGGCATCGGTAAAGTGTTTTCCATAGTATCCGGGCTGAGCAGGATGACGACATTGGCGGTTTGGTCGGCAAAGACGGTGACGCTTTCTAGTTTGCTGGTGTAGCCATCCTTTTCCATACGCAGACTGTAAGTGCCCGCTTTAATATTTTCAAAAGAAAAACGGCCCTGTGCATCGGTCACTACCGAGCTGGTTGGAGGTGTAGAAGATACCTTCACATCAGCAATACCGATGTTGCTCTCCGCCTCCAGAACTTCGCCAAAGATGGACCCGAAGGTATCCGGCTGGATGGTATCTTCCTGACAAGCACTGCTCCCCAAGAGGAGCAAGACTAATATTAAGCAGTAGCATATAGGTTTCATCGTGTCCCTTGTCTTTTGTATTCAAATTTGCGTTTACTGTCAATCAATTCTCCAAAATAAAAATTGATGCCCACATTGAGTCGCCAATAAAAATCATTGTAGCGCCCCTGCTCCACATCGTCAAGCCGATCACTCATTAGGTAGTTGTAATCCGCCGAGACCTTAAGGCCAACATTATCACTAAACAGGTATTCCATTCCCGCTCCAGCATGGAGCTTGGTGAACATATCGCCACTCATATCAAAGCGGCTGCTTTGGTTTTGGGTAATCAGTCCTGCTCCTCCAAAAATGTAAGGCGTCAAAATGTCGAAGGGCAGTATCCGATAGCCCATCTCTGCTTCTAGATAACTGACATCAGACTGGAAAAAATCTTTGGTCGATACCTGACTCAAGCCATAGTTAATTCCCGCGCTCAAATAGGGCGAGCTGGTGTAGCTGACTCCCAACTCTACGCCCGTACGAATCAGCGGATCAGGGTAGTCGCCTTTGTAGAGTAGGCTAGTCGTACCAGCGGTGAAGGCCACCTTTCTTCTCCGGTTGTTCAAACGCTTGCCGAAGACGTCGGTCTGCGGGATCAATTTTTTCTCTTTTTTATACTCCAGGAAAGGTTTGGAGACTTCCATTCGCGCCTCTTCTAAAGTCCAAAGGCCGTCGAAGACCCCTTCGATAATAAGGCTGAGTACTGCTTTTTCAATGGCTTCGGTGACGGCTAGTTCGGAGGGTTCATTGTAGGTAAATCCCGTTTCTGCTTCCAGCAGCCTGCGGAAGCGCACAAAGCGAAATAACCCCACATCTACCGCCTGCGATAGGATGGTTTTAGAGGTATAAACCGTCTTAAGGATTTTGCCATTGCTGGTCGATACCGCCCGCAGGTAGACCGTCACGCGGTCCTGGCGGTATTGACTGGATGCACCGGCCCCGAAATATCGGAGACCGGCACCTCCAGTAATAACATTGGCATCATATGAAACAATTCCTCCCTCTAGGATTACTCCTGCATAGAGGAGAGGAGGCAAAATTTGCTGATCATTATTGGAATATTGCTTACGGCTAGAACGAATAATCTTGCGCTCATTGAGCAGATTCCCCACATTCTCTCTTTCGATGGGGATGAACCAGCCCGAATTTTCCAGCGCCTTGAGCAGGATGCTGGTCGCTCCCTGCGTAACTGCGGTCGACCAGCTGGCTCCGTTCTCCGCGGGCTTGTATTGGCCCGTCTGATCGGTGAATTTATAAACGGCGACCACGATCTGATCCTTGGGTGGAGGCAGGCTTTTCAGTTCGATCGTTCCTTGCGTCTCCTCCCCCAGGCGTGCTTCGGCGGGTTGGATGGGTTGTTGCAAAAAACTGCCACAGCTGCTGCAGAACAGCAACAGCAACAGGGATAGAACCATCAGCCCACTTTTTTTCCAACCAAGGTCTTTGGTTTTCATTGTTTATCGTTTTTGGGGCGCTGTTGTCATACCTTTTCGACGCAGTGTCCTCTTCGAGAGCCTTGACGAAAAGGGACACGGCGTCTATTCTATGCAACAGCGCACTTTTTTAAAGATTATGGTTAAAGGCCCGTTGGCCCTATCTCTTCATTGGTGATCATTTCGTTGACGTACAGACGTGCACAATCACCTCTAAATGAGTTTTTCGTTTTGAGTTGGTTTCCATAATCCCTAAAAAAGGGCAGGTGATTGCGCATTAATGCACAGCCGCTCGCTCATCAAGAGCCGGACTGTCGTGGTGGGGGGTAGTTCTTATAGTTGGTTACGCTATAATGAGTTTCACTTCTCCGAAGAGAGGCGTGCGTTTTACTTCATGGTGTCAGACCCAAAGGTCAATCTGTGAGATGTGGGGACCGCGTCCCCGGTTTTCCCTCCTAAAAGAAAGGAATGATAATTTGAGTCTGCTCACCCACAGAGGCATCGACAATCGTTATTGCTAATCCTTCTAGGGTAGTGGCTACATCGATTTGAAAATCGCCGACGGTGTAGCTGCCGTCTTCCAATCCATCTTCGCCGAATTGCGTAACGGCAATTTGACGGGACAGCTGGTTGAGCAGTTGACGATTCAAGCTCTCGGTAAAATCTGAGAGTTCGAGATCTGCATTCGAGCCAAACTGGCGGTCGCTTCGCGTATCCTCCGTCAGGTCCTGCGATTGGGCAGAGCTGAGCAGCCAGTTGTAATTAAAAGTGTCGCCGCCGAAGGCTGGATTTTTAGGTCTGTAGACAAAATCCTGAGCACTTGCCGTCTGACAAAACAGCAAGCCTGCGAAAAACAGTAGGGCAAACAAGTAGGGCTTTTTCATAAGCAGTACTTTAATGTTTAAAAAATTCCTGATCCTTGTTGGTCTTCGCTTTCTAATTCCTTCTTTAAGCCGGCGCGGTTCTTCAGTTGGTTGTAGACAATCCGAATGGCCTGGCCGGCTTGCATTTCGACGATGTTGGAGCGGGGCTGAATGATCCGCTGGGTGACCTGCTCGTTATTCACCAAAATGGCGATGCGGGCGATGCGCCCCCGAGCTGGCAGCTCCTTGATGCGGATCGTGTAATCCCGGGCCTCCTGCGGCGGCGTCCAGCCCCTGTAGAACAGGTCGTAGAAATCGCCGCCCACCTTGGTGCGCGTATCATCGATGATCAAGCCATCCAGCTCCAAGTCCTCGCTGGCCTTAACCAGGGGCTTTTGAGGGGGAGCGGGGGGCGGCATTTGATGGACCAAAGAATCTACTGCTACACGTTGGCCGTTTTGCAAAATTTCGAGGATGATCCGGTATTGGCTTTTTTCGCTGAGGGCCAGCTGTACCTCCGAAAGGCGCAACTGCTGGCCCGGCGCCAACACAAAGTCATCCCCTTGAGTATTAGAGGAACGCCCGGCGGGGGATCGATGGTCGACCAGCATTCGATAGGTCAAGTTCAATTGCTGCTGTCCATTATTCAATACCATTCCGCTGATCCGGGCGTTCGCTCCTTCTTCCTTTTTATCAATCCAGGCTTTGAGTGGAGCATCAGCAGGGCAAGTCCAAGCTACTAAGGGTAACCAAAGCAGCAATAAACTGACGGATAGAAATGCCCAATACTTGTCCTTCACGAGCCTGTTTTTTTAAAAGCTAGATTGTCGGATGATCACTTTCAGATCATTACCAATCTGCCGAACTTTATAATCTCTGGCGTGAACGCCATTTAAAACCTGTATGATCTCATTGTTATTCCCCTGCTGAACGAATTCCACATTAACCCGATTACTGTTGATCAATTGCTGAGTAACCGTGTTGTGATTTCCATCTTGAACAATCAGCAGGTCATTGTGATAGGCTTCATTAATCAACTCGTAGGCATTGCCATGTCCTGACTGTACCAAAGTGAGTTGATTGCCGCCGCCCTGCTGCACAATGAGTGCATAATTGTCGACGCCATCCTGTTGGATTTTGGCGACATTTGTGCCTCCATCTGGAAGTTGAATCTGCTGCAAATTGACTTCGTTGTGCCGTCCGATCTGCTGAATGTAAGCAGCGTTGGATTGCGATTCGAGTTCCATTCGCAGCAACTCTTCCGGTTGCAAAATAAGGCTCTTCGCCGCTTGTTGATTCTGGGCGTCGAGCGCAATCGCTGCCAGCAGGCAGCAAAGCCATAAACCGATGGTTTGGCTAAGGGTCATACCTCGCTATTTACAGCCTTTGCTGTAATTTTAGTTCTGCTCTTGAGTGACAATAGCAGAGTTGCGGTTACCCAACTGGTTGATGATGTTGTTGTTCTGGTTACCAGTCTGTGCGTTGCTAGCCTTGTTGCGGTTACCCATTTGCATGAGCGCACTCGCATTCTCATCACCTTCCTGTACCAGTGTTGCATCATTATTATTACCCAGCTGATCGAGGAGAACATCATTTCCACCACCAGCAAAGTTGTTGCTTCCGTTTTGTCTTACAGACATAGCGTTGCTCATCCCTTCTTGTCTGGCAGCAACGTTGTTTGAAGTACCGGTTTGAGAGAAAATAGCAGAAGCATTGTCTCCCAGCTGATCAACAGAAACGTTGTTATTCTCACCATTCTGCTCCTGAGTAGCCAGGTTGCCGCCACCCACTTGCTGTACAAAAGCACTGTTGTTGCTTACACCAGACTGCGCCTGAATAACTCTGTTGTTATCGCCTTCCTGAATAACCGTTGCATCACTATCGGCAGTGTTCAACTCCTGACGAACGACGTTTTCGTTACCTGCCTGAGAAACCAATACGGCATTGTTGGCCTCAGTGATCAAGCTAACACTAGCGTTTGCATCACCATCCTGAGCGATACTTACTTCATTAGAACCACCACTCATTTGCGCCTCACTCACGTTGCCCAGACCATTCTGGCTAACTTCGATGGTGTTAATGTGATCGTTTTGTACAACAAGCGATTGGTTTTGATTTCCTCTTTGTGTAACACCAGCCTCATTTTCGTTTCCGACCTGGCTTACATTGCTAATATTGGACTGAGCAAACGTAAAAGACGCCGCAAAGAGCAATGCAAAAAATAAAATTGATTTTTTCATGAGTTCAAATTTTGGTTTACAAATTCCTAATGGTTTATAAAAATTGTAAGGTGAATAATCTGATAGCATCAGGCTTCTGGGAAGTGATTGGTAATTTAGATTGACGAGCGAGATTGTAACAAATGGTTCTTGCAGAGCAATCGATTCCGATTGGGACGTAAAGGGGTTGTTGTAGTCAGTAACATCGTTGCTGTAGGTAGCAGAGCAAAGATAGGCTTATTCGATCAGTTAAAATATACCGAGAAAACGTATTTTCTGCTACGCGTTTCCCTTAGTTCAATTACGGAAAACACGTAGGAACCCTGAGCCTACGAGCACATTGTTTAACTTCTATGCACTGTTGCTGCTCAGTTGAGTGCTCAGGTAATATTTGACCAAACCAATGGTATTTCTAACTTTGAGTTTTTGGATGAGATTGCGCTTGTGGGTCTCGACGGTGCGGGGACTGATGAACAGCCGGGCTGCTATTTCGCTATTGCTGAGTTCTTCGGCCACAAATTTCAGCACTTCTAGTTCGCGGATGGTGATGGCCCGGTGCGCTACTGCTGCCCGAGGCTTCGGACGAGCATCGTTTAGCTGAGCAAATAGCTTTCCTGAAATAGCCGTAGAAAAATAATTACCCTGCCGAGCCAGGGTTTTAATGGCCAATTGCAATTCTTCAAAAGTCGCATTTTTCAGGATGTAGCCTCGCGCTCCAGCTTTCACCATATTGATAATGGCGCTCTCCTGGTCGTTCATACTAAAGGCCAATACCCCGACTTTGGGTTTCTTCGCAATAATTTGGCGGCAGGCATCCACGCCATTTAAGACGGGTAGATCAATATCCATCAACACCACATCAGGCTCTTTTTCTGTTGCCAGCTTTACAGCAGTCATTCCATCCTCTACGTCGTCTATCAGTTCAATATCGGTACATTTTTCGAATAGGGCTTTCAAGCCTAAGCGAAACATCTGATGATCTTCGGCTAGTAGTATCTTTGTGTTTGAGTTGTTCATTGTTCAAGTATGTTTGTCGTGTCTATCCTTTGTTTTGTTTGAGTCATGTCTCCTACTAAGGGGCATAGCAATTTTTCTATTGCCAGTGTCCTCTGTGAAAGACACTGCCTGGACTAGTGAAGCTGAATCGGACAGTTGGTCTTAAGTTCTAGCCGTGTCTCCTACAAGGGACACGGCGACCTCAAAAAACCCTGTCTAAAGCATCTTTGCTTCAGCAGTCACTAAACATCAGTTTTGGGATAACAACAGGAATGTAACAACAGGTGCGAGATGAAAGGACCTGTTTTCGAGGACGGGGGGGAAACTCCTCATAGTGCTTTGTTCTACAAAATAGGGAATATTCTGAGAAAGATACAAGTCGGAAAGCAGGAATCTGGGAGCAAAAGGGAAAATTGGGCCAAAGATGGCGAAATTCAGGCTTCACATTATCACTAGGATAGATATGAAAGCCTGAATTTCAGCCTATTATAAAAAATTATAACTTTATCAGTTACCTAAAATCAGCGGTAGACCGGCATCGCCGCTACCGACAACCACTACTTTTGAGTTGGGCGAATTGGCCAGTTGGAGGGTGGCTTCGATGCCTTTATCCTGCAAAATCTTATCGCTCAAACTGGCATTCAAAATCCGGTTCGCATCGGCCTTGGCCTGCGCCTCAATCACCTTACGCTCGGCCTCCTTGCGTTCTTTCTCCAAGCGGAATTCGTATTCTAGGGATTCTTGCTCCTGCTTCAGCTTGCGCTCGATGGCCTGTTGCAGCGTCGCAGGGAGAACGACCTCGCGAATCAGCACCGCATCCATAATCAGGTGTTTTTCATTAACCGCCGTAGAAGTACGTTGGAAAATTTCATCCTGAATTGCCTCGCGCTTGCTCGAATAGAGTTCCTCTGGCAGGTACTTACCAATCACTTCACGAGTAGCAGAGCGAATTTCCGGTTTGATAATCCGTTCCAAATAGGAAAAACCAATTTCATCGTGCAGATGACCAATCTGAGATGCCTCGGGACGATAGCGATAAGAAAGCTCCACTTTAATCGTCAGACCATTCTTGGACAGCACTTCCATTGATTCGAAAGCTTCGTTGATACGCACATCGTAGAGGTACATATCGTTCCAGGGCGCAATAACGTGGAAACCCTGGCTGTAGACATTCTCTTTATCCAAACCTCCACCAAAACGACGGAAAAGCACCCCCTTGTATCCAGCATCGATGGTCAAAAAGATACTATTGGACAGGCTAATGATGAAAATCAGGGCCACCATAACGATGATTCCGAAGGTTAGCAACTTATTTTGTTTCATATTTCTTATTTAGATAATTTATTACGGAATATGGTTTTCTCACGTATGAATGATAAAATTAGCCAAAAATAAAGAAAATTAGGCTTTTTAACCTTATTAAAGGGTACTATTAAAGATAACCATTAATCGCTCATTGTGTTTGCTCTTCTCTACGAATTGAAGTATTTTTTTGATGGAATAAGAAAAATAAAGCCCCATCGCCGATCCTTAATCCACTGTTTTCAGGCGTTTGGTCAAATACCAATTCGCTGCTAAAAAACAAGCGCCCAGCAAGACAAAGATGATGCCCTTGATCAAGGGGCTAAGGTCGGTGGAAAAAAAGCGGGCCGTAATCTGAATGGCGATGAATAACATGCCTAAATTGACCAGCGCCAGCCGATGGGTATCGATGCCCATTTTGATGTAATAAATGCCCAAAACTAACAAATACAAGTTGGCCAGGATCATGGCGAGTACTTCCATATTGCCTAGGCTCAATAGCATTCCGAAGAAGACCATCAGCGGCAGGGCAGGCACCAGCCAGTTGAGAGAAAGGTCAGCCTGGAAGGCTTTGAAGGCCTGCCAGCTACCAGCGGCGATGATGAACAGCAAAACAGCAAAATTAATCCCCCCAGCCCAGGGCGCGTACGCCTGCCCACCAACCAATTCGGAAAAATAAAAATCCTCATTTGGCCAGCCATAGCAAAGGATGATGCACATAATAAACAAACAAATGACGGCTAGGGTCTGAAAGGGGCGAGGCATCCAAGCCATATCTTGCGGATACAGTCGAGCACCGATTAGGTAGCAAAGACTGATCAAAAAAGCAGGGCCCAAAAGGATAAAGCCCAACACATCGGTTTCTATCACATTAAAATAGGCACCAATCAAGGTCAGCAGCAGCAGCCACCCCAGCCAGTAGGCCCGCGGGCTCGACCACTTGTTGACACTATTGCGATAGACATGAGGCAGGGCTGCCAGCAAAAGTAGCCAATAAAAGACCGATATGGACCCTTCGACATTCATCGTCCAAGACATGATGCCCACCAAATAAAAGAGGGCAACCAGAGTGGCATTCATCAGGTACATCAGGGGGAGACTCAGCAGCATCCAAACCAGCAGGAAGCCTTCCAGGCTGCCGATGATATTGTAGGTCTGGCTGATCAGTGCGATGCTGGCACCAACCATGAGCATCAAAAATGCGGAGGTGGCCTCCACCCAGGCTACGCTTTCACTTTGGCGGTAAAAAGTGTATCCGTAGAGCATTTGGGCGATCACTAGGGGCAGTAGGCTGAAAAAGGTCCGCCAGCCCCGAGACAAGGATTCCCAATTGTAGGCAAAAATCAGGATAATGCCGCCGCCGATGAGCACAGCCCCCAGCACAGCGGCGATGATGAAGGCCAGTTGGAAGGGCTTGCGAGGCTCGGCAGCGCCATAGTGGGCTCTGAGCCGCTCGGCGGCCTCTGCAGATAGAATGCCTTGATCAACCAGCTCGGGAAGCTGCTCGTAAAGCCATTGTATGGATTTGAGTTGACTCATTGGAGACAGATGAAGGCAGTTAGCGTAACATGATTCATAAATTTATAATATTTTTGTCGAAATCTGGCCTGCGAAGGGCTGGAGATTCCTGTCCCACAAAACCTGAACATTGAGACTGATCCTTTTATACTTCCTGCTCCTGCTTCCCTGCGCCTGTAGTGCACAGCTTCAGCCTCCGCCCAAGCTGGCCTTTCTACAACCTGCGGATACCTTCCACAAGGGCCGCTTTTGGACCAGCGCCATCACCGGCGGCATCGTCTATGGCAGTGTGGTAGTAGGCCTCAATGAGCTTTGGTACGCCGACTACCCCCGCACCAGCTTCCAGTTCTTCGACGATCGAGGAGAATGGAATGATATGGATAAATACGGCCACCTCTTCACCACCTACTTCGAAAGCCGCTGGAGCTACACTGGCGCCCGCTGGGCGGGTATCGAACGGCGCAAAGCCATCTGGCTAGGCGCTTCGCTGGGTATGCTCTACCAAACTACCGTCGAAATGCTCGACGCCTTCTCCGAAGAATGGGGCTTCTCCATCGCCGATATGGCCTACAATACCCTCGGCGCAGCCGTCTTTGTTTCCCAGGAATTCATCTGGCAGGAGCAGCGCATCGTGCTCAAAGTCTCCTCCAACCCGCTCTCCTACCCCAATACGCCCATCGCCTCTGATAGCGGCCAGGACAACTACCCCCTCAGCCAACGCGCCGAAGAGCTGTTCGGTGGCTCCTACCCCGCCTCCTTCCTCAAGGACTACAATGCCATGACCATCTGGGCTTCGGCCAACCTCCGCTCTTTTATGCCCAATAAAAAGCACAGCAAGCTCCCTCCCTGGCTCAACGTAGCCGTCGGCGTCGGCGCAGGCAACATGTACGGCGGCTTTGCCAACCAATGGGAGGAAGACGGAGAGACTTACCGCCTCGACGACGACCTCTACCCCCGCTACCGCCAATTCTATCTCTCTCTCGACATTGACCTTACCCGTATCAAGACCAAAAGCCATTTCCTCAAAACCCTATTCGGCCTTGTGAATGTAATCAAGATTCCTGCGCCTACTTTTGAGGTGAATACCTTGGGGCAGGTGCGGTTTCATCCGATTTATTTTTAGCGCCTTTGGCGCTTTGGGGTGGACGATCGACGGTAGACGGACCTCTATCGTTTTTCCGTCTACTGTCTACCATAGCACCAAAGGTGCCGACCGTCCACCAGAGCGCCAAAGGCGCCACATCAACTTTTTATTGCTATAAAAAACTATAATATTCAAAAAATCTTCATTATATTTGGAATAGAGAAAACTATCCCATAAACGTACGATGAGAAAGCAAACAAGCCAAGTAATACTACTTACTGTCATTGCTGTTACAGCAATCTATGGACAAAATCCACCTTTACAATCTTGTTATTTTGATGCCTGGGCGCATAGTGTCCAGGCCCATCAGCCTGCCGCCTACGCGGCTTATGAGGCGCTGTACGAGCGAGCAGTCGTGCAGTCTGCGCAGCCGGAGGCGCGTAGTGGTAAGCCTGATTATACCATTCCCGTAGTGGTGCACAACCTCTGGCGGGAGGAACAGGAATACCTTTCGGAAGAGCGCATTTTGAGCCAGATTGAGGTCTTGAACCGCGATTTTGGGCGGAGGAATGCTGATACGACGGAGCTGCGCGCTGTTTTTGGGGATTGGGTAGGACGGCCCAATATTGCCTTTGAACTGGAGCATATTGTACGCGTAAATACCGATACCAGCTTTCGGCTGGACTTCAACTGGGCGAATTTCCAGCTCCAATACCCGGATTATATCAAACAATCGGCTCGGGGTGGAAGTGATGCCTGGGATACAGAACGCTACCTCAATATTTGGGTGGGGAATATTGAAGACGATGCCCTCTTTGGCTATGCCTACCCCCCTTCGGGCTTTGCCGAGTGGCCAACGAATCTACAACCTCCGGCCCCCGAGCTGGACGGTGTAGTCGTCCATTACAAAGCCTTCGGCGCGACTCCACCGCCCATCCAGCAAGGCCACGGCCAGCTCTACCAGCCACTGGGGCGGACCGCCACCCACGAAGTCGGCCACTACCTTGGCCTGCAACACCCCTGGGGCCTCGACCCGCTCAACCTAGACTGCCTCAGCGACGATGGGCTAGAGGATACGCCGCTGACGCAGGGCTACCAGCCCTTTCGCTGTGATCATACCAAAAACAGCTGTGTAGACCATCCTGTAGACTGGCCGGATATGATCGAAAATTTTATGGATTATTCTGATGAAGCTTGCAAAAATACCTTCACCGCTCGTCAAGTCCAGCTGATGCATTATGTGCTGGATAACTATCGACCACAGTTACGCAAAAAGTCCGTAAACATCAGCGATCGCTCTCCCCTACGGGTCTATCCCAACCCTACTCGCGGCCGTTTGCAGGTCTTCGTCAACCCCGAAAAACCAGAAGATTACCGACTGCGCATCATCAGCAGTAGCAGCAAAGTAATTTCGCTGCCCGTCTCCTCCTATCCAGAGAGCAACTTCGCACATTACCAATTGAACCTCAGTAGCCTCCCCAACGGTGTCTACTTCGTTGAATTTACATCAGAGCGGCGGCGGCTGAGCCAAAAAGTCTTGCTGATGAGGTAGATAGGGGATTAAGAAACAGGATTTTTCCTCTTACTAAAGCGGCGTTTCAAGCTGCGAAAGCGCTTGGGGCCATACCACAGCCAGAATCCACTAACGATAAGGACGAGCAGGCCAATACCCAAAAAATTCATAGAGATTAATTTGAACAGGTCGCTGATAATGGAACCATCGTGCAGGGCCTCAATCCAGTCCGAATGGCGGCGAGCGATGGAAAGCACCTCTCCGCTTTTTCCGTCAATTTGCACCTCCCAATGCTGGTTTTTGAAGAGCACCTTAACAATACCTTTAGAAGGACGAACATCAAGGCGATTGATGGGGTTGTCGGCTTGCTCGGGCTGGGCCTGTGCCAGGGCAGCAGTCGCTTTGGCCGCCAGTTGATCGAGCGATTGCCATTCGGTAAGCTGCTTGCTTTGCCCTTTTTGGGTGGGGGGCTGAATAATGTCAACATCCTTTTTTAAGGCCAGCAAAATTCCGGTAAGCGCACTGATAACCAGCAGGATAGCCAGACTTAAGCCCAGATAGCGGTGGAATTTGCGAAATTCTCTCAGCACTTTGATATATCGCTTAGAAATCAAATACGGACACTATTTTTAGAAGGACGTAAGTATACGAAACTAATGAAGTAAAGCATACCATTAGAATTAATTATTTACCTTTAAATAAATATCCTACTGATCGCAAAAGAGCTTATGAAACTATTACAACAGCCCTCTTTTCTATTCTGTTTAATCGCTAGTTTTCTTTTTCTGCTACTTGGTGTCAATACGCAAGCTCAAGAACTCAAAGCGTATAATTTTAACGATACAGCGGCTATCCACATTGTCACGATGAAAACAGGCACTGTAATGCGCGGTAAAGTTATCCAGATCGTCGATAAAGACTATATCATTTTCGAATTTCAAGGCAAAAAGTTTCAGCTGAGCTTAAAGAATATTGTACGAATTGATGTCACCGGCCCCGACCCCAACAGTGCCATTACGCAGCATTATCCCTATCAAGGACGCGTCCGTCCCGGCCCTCGAAGCGAAAATATCTTTTTTAGTACGACTGGCTTTTCTCTAAGTAAAGGAGAACGAGAACTACTGGTGCAAATACCGGCATTTACGGGGCTATTTTCGATGGAATGGGGGCTAGGAAGAGGCTGGTCCGTGACGACTGGTTATGTGTTTCCGAGTGTATTCTTTTTTAAGACCAAAGGGGTCAAGACGCTCACTTCTGGCTTAAGTGTGGGCGGTGGAGCAGTGATACTCAGTCCGATCACTTTCCCGGAAGAGACCTTATTTTCTCCCTACGGCATCCTGACGCTGGGCAATAGACGCAACTATTTCAACATCAATTTGGGGCCAGCCTTTGCGCTTTCAGAGTCAACTGGGATTTTTTTACTTTCTCCGGGTTTCCATTTATCACTGGGCGATCGATTTCGCTTAGCTGGTGAGACCTATCTTTTTCTTGATGAAGGAGAAATCTATTCTACCTATCTGCTCACCACTTTGGGTTGGTCCAAAAAGCATTGGGGCTTTGATTTTGGCATCATCAATCTATCCGAAGATGTTGCCGATGGTTTTGGTCCACTCCCCTACATCAGCTTCAACTATCGCTTTTGATTATTGTACCAAAAAGACTGCATTGCTGAACAAAAACTTACCGTTCTCCCAAAAGCCTCGGAACAGCGGATTATCCACCATGTAGATCACTTGTCCACGGCCCATGCTTTGCACACCAAAAACCGTCGTTTCTGTCATCCGCTCTTTGACCTTACTCCCCGCAAAACCGATAACTAAAGGATTTTCATCAATATGGCCGACATTCCAGGTATTCTTCAGGTGTTTGTAAGCCCGACCCGTTGTTTTTATAGAAAAATAATAATCTGGCAGGCCAAAGCCCAGTGGGTGACTATTGTCCATCTTGAGCTTGTAGATCGCTCCGGGGGTACTATTGCTGATCGAACGGCGCTCTCGCCCGCTGTAGTGATTGAGTCGGCTGCTCAGCGCCTCGTTTTCTCTCGCCTTTTTGGCCTCACTTTTCTCCCCATCGGTAGCGTATTTTTTCAGGGTAAACCCACTTTTGTCTTCCAGCAAGGATAAGGCACTGCCTACAGCAATCAGCCGGCCTCCGTCTCTGATCCAGGCCTTAATCTCGTCCAGCTCATCCGAAGAAATGGTCCGACTATAAAACCCATCGGTCATAATCAGCACATTGTAGTTGCTAAGTAGTTTACTGTTAAAATCCTTGGCATCAATGATACTCAAAGGATAATCCAGGTCTTGCTCAAAGTAATGCCAAACTTGACCGAAGGAATTCACAGAGACTGACTCACCAGAAAGCGCCAGGACTTTGGCCTTTTTCAGTAAGCGCATCTTCTCCGATCCAAAGTCGGGTCCCCACTTGGAAAATCCAGTGCTGACGGAGATGAGTTCTTTATCGAACTGCTTGGCGATGCCGCTGATCGTCGCCTCTAGCTGATCCCCGAGAGGCTTGTTGTCGGCGCGGGTGATGAGCAGGGTGCCGGCATTGTAGCGTTGCCCCTCGATTTCGAAAGGCAGCGAAGCGCAGCGCAGCTGAACCCCCGCCTGCATCAGGCTACCCAGCAGACGAGCGTCGTCCAGCGACTCCCAGCGGAACAGCCAGGTATAGGGCGTTCCTTGGGGTGATGGTGCAGCCTTGCTAGGGAGGGTGAAGCCCGGTTGGTTATCAATCTTCTGGGTCAGGGCGTAAGCCTCTAAGCCGTAGGCGTAAGGAAGCGACCAAGCGGTGATGTCATAAGTCAACGAATCACTCAAGTAGGTCTCCGGCTCGAATAGCACCTGCACCAGCACAGACATCGGCTGATAAGCACTGATGAGAAGATCGCCCTTCTCGACATTTACCGATTCCTCTTTTCCCGTATCGTAAACATAGGCCGTGTGGCGCCCTGGCTTCTCCACCGTACCGTACTGAATGCCATTGCGGTCTAGCAGCTCCACCAAAGCCTTGATGCGATCATTCGAGTTACTTTGCTTGATCACGTAGGAGCGATAAGTGCCCACCGGATTGGAATTGGATTTCTTGAAATAGGCATCAAAATGCTCATTCAGCCGACGGGCATTCTTCGCACTCACTTCTACAGTGGAGAGGGCCGCTACTACATGATGCTCAATGCGATCGATCAGCTTGAGGGTATCGCCATTTTCCATATCGATGGCCCGCCCGGCGCGGCTATGCCCACCTTGCTCATAAGTCATGCCGATGGCTCCGTTGAAAGTCGGATAGGTATCGCCGTAGCTGGGATAAAACAGGTCAAAGACTTCGCGGGTGAAGTACAGCCAGCCTTTTTCATCAAAGTAGCGGCTGTGGTTTTTCCCAACCTCCATCTGAAACTCGCCTTGCCAGTCGGTGATAAACTGATGGTAAGGGGCGGCGGCGGGAGCGAAGTAGTAAGGATCGTTGTGGTACATTTCGTGGAAGTCTACATGTACATGAGGCATCCATCGGTGGTATTGTTTGATGCGTTGTTGGGTTTCAACCTGGGTTTGCCAGGCCCAGTCGCGGTTGAGATCAAAGAGGTAGTGATTGACGCGCCCGCCGGGCCAAGGCTCATTGTGCTCTCGGACGGAGGGGTTGGGGTCGATGACTTTATTACTGACATTGCGATACCAGTGGGTATAGCGGGAGTAGCCGTCGGGGTTGAGGCAGGGATCGAAGAGGACAACGGCGTTTTTCAGCCATTCGCCGGTGCGGGCATTGGCGGGATTGGCCAGTTCGTAGACGGAGGCCAGGGCGCTTTCGGGCACACCAGCCTCATTGCCGTGAACGCCGAAGCTAAGCCAAACGACAGCTATATCGTCGTTTTTTGCGGCATTAGAGTTGCTCAGGCCAGTGCGACTCAGATGAGCCTGGCGAATGTCCTCGATGCGGCTGAGATTCTCAGGTGTAGATATGGTTGCCAAAAGCAGGGGACGCCCCTGGCTGGTTTTTCCGTATTCCAGCAAGGTCATCCGATTACTATTTTCCGCTACGTGGGAAAAATAATCCGCCAACAGGTGATGCGGCGTAAAGTGTTCACCAAGTTTATGCGGTAAAAATTGATCGGGAGACTTTAGGTTTTGTGCAGATACAAACGTTTGAATCAGTAAGAAAGTCAGGATAAAGGAAAATCGCCTTTTGAACATATAAATTGACATTGAAATTTGCGTAATTCCCGTCAAGATACTCAAAAATCAGGTTTTGCCTAGTATACCGCCTCCGCAATTCGTCGGATCGTCTTCGTATCTCCCATTGTGTAGTAGTGCAAACATGGAGCACCAGCGGCTTTCAATTCCTTAGACTGCTGGATACACCACTCTACCCCCACCTCCTTCATCGCCTCTTTATCTTTAGCAGCCATAAGCGCCTTAACCAGGGCCTCCGGCATATCGACGTGGAACAGTCGGGGCAAGGCGTTGAGCTGATAGCCTTTGGTTATGGGTTTCAAGCCTGGAACGATGGGTACATTAATGCCGATTTTCCGACAGGCCTCAACATAGTCGAAATACTTTTGGTTGTCAAAAAACATCTGAGTAACGATGTAATCACCACCCGCATCGATTTTTTCTTTGGTGAAGTTGAGATCAGTATGCAGATTGGGGGATTCAAAGTGCTTCTCAGGATAGCCTGCAACGCCGATACAAAAATCCGTTTTGGAGCCATTCTCGATGTTCTTATCCAAATACACCCCCTTATTCATATTGACCACCTGCTTAATCAAATCCAGTGCATAGACATTTCCTCCTTCTTCGGGAATAAATTTTCCGTCGAATTTTCGAGCATCCCCCCGGATAGCCAGGACATTGTTGATATTGAGAAAATTGAGGTCGATCAAAGCATTTTCGGTATCTTCCTTGGTAAATCCACCGCAGATCAGATGGGGAACGGCATCGATGCCATAGCGGTGCATGATGGAGGCACAAATCCCCACAGTACCGGGGCGCTTACGTATAGCGGTTTTTTCGTAATAACCACTATCGCGCTGTTTATAAATGAATTCTTCCCGATGATAGGTGACATCCACAAAAGGTGGCTTGAATTCCATGAGCGGATCAAGTACGTCAAAAATGGCTTTCATTCCACCGCCCTTAAGCGGAGGCAGTACTTCAAACGAAATTAGGGTTTGGCCTTTGGCCTTTTCTAGGTATTCCGTAACTTTCATTTCACTATCTTATTCAATTTGATTCCTGAATAAACCTCCTACTGTGAGCTATTTATCTGAGAACGACTTATTTTTGCAACAAAACTACAAATTACGACCAACTCTCGATCTTGTTTGTCATAATACTTCAATAATTTAGTCCAAGTGGCGATTCACTATTAAAAGATTAAAATCCGGCTTCTTATGACAGGTTTGCGCCAATTGTTCAGTAAATATACAGGTGCCCTTCGCAGCTTTAAGTTGATCTACATGATCAATAACCTATTTAACCAAAAGAAGTTGCAGCACAATAAGGCCTTATATAAAAAATATGGTATTCGCAAAAGCATCTTTGGGCCGATAGGCAGCCGGGATTTGAAAGGCAAGGTGCAGGAGCAGCCTTGGCTAGATCGTCCTCAGGGGCGTGAGGCGCTGCGAGCGCATCCCTACTTTGCGACTTTGGAGGAGGAGCTGCAACAGCAACTGCTGCAATTTACTGACCAGGGCTACATGATTCTTCGGGGCTTTTATTCCGAGGAAGAGGTGGAGCAATTAAATGGAACGGTCGATCAGCTGCTAGAGGCACAGAAAGCCAATTACAACTACACGGGTCGAAAAATCATGGATGCCTTCCGGGCTTCTCCCCTCGTCGATCAGCAGTTTTTCCGCAACCCCCGGCTGCTGGAGCTGCTGGAATTCACAATGGGCCGCAAGATCGTTCCCTTCCAAACCATCAATTTCACCCAGGGCAGCGAGCAACGCGCGCATTCCGATTCCATCCATATGACCACCGAACCTGAAGGCTATTTGATCGCCTCCTGGACCGCCCTCGAAGATATTGACGAAAATTCTGGTCCCCTGTTTTACTATCCGGGCAGTCATCAGATGCCCTACGTTACCTGCCAGGATTATCAATCGGGCAATACCCAATGGACGATTGGTGATGAAAGTTATAAGCGTTATGAGGATAAGATTGAGGCTATTTTGGCCGAAAAGACTTTTGAGAAGCAGTATTTCCTGGCCAAAAAGGGAGATGTACTGATTTGGCACGCCAATCTATTGCACGGCGGCAGTCCGATCAAGGATGAGCGTACGACGCGCAAGAGCATGGTAGCCCATTACTTTTGCGAAGGGGTCATCTGCTACCACGAAATCTCGCAGCGGCCTGCCTTATTGGAGTTGGAATAAGCTTAGTTCTTTTTCTTCTTCTTCTTAAAGTCTCCTCGCTTCCAGGCATCGAAGAATTGCTTCCAGGAAACGGGATTGAAGATATTCATCGGTGGTACTTGTCCGATATAGTAGGAGTTACGAGCTTGCTGACGTAGGTAGAAATCGGCATTTTCGTTACCATCGGTAGCTACAATCTCGCGGCCTCGGGCCAAAACATCAGCCGCCAAATTCTCCATAGCGCGCTCTTGCATCTCTCTGGTGACGTCCATTGCCAGAAATTCCAGTTTAAAATGCTCTCTACTTGGCCAGGGGAATACAATGGTCTCTGGTAGATTGAAAGTATCCTGACTCATCAGCTGTACCAAAGAATAGCGATCATCTCTCAAGCTATCAGGAATGGTGACCTTTACCGTTTTGTAACCAATGGCAGAGAAAACGATGGTATCCTTTCGCTCTACAACGATGGTGAAAAAACCATTGAAATCAGAGTAAGTTCCTCGATTTTTTCCTTTGACCAGCACGTTGGTGTAAGGAACAGGTTGCAGCAATTCATTACTTCCATCCAATACCATACCTGAGAACTGAACGAGGTTGGAGTCCGATTGCTCAGATTGTGCGATCAATGAGGTAGCAGTAAACAAGAAAAGCAAGGCGAGCAAGAGCTGATATTGGAATTTCATTGTAGTTCTTTATTTCTTAAACAATTGTTTAAGACAGTGGTTTAATGCCGTTAGCAAAGCATGATTCAGAAGCACGTTCTTGTAAATTTACGGGTATTTCCTGAATTATAACGGCACCTCCCTTGCTTTTCTATGCTTCGTCGGATTGTTAACAAAGTTTTAACACCTGAGCATTAAGGGCAATCCTTTGGGGGGGATGATCTCCATTAGAAGTCGACAGCGGCATTCAGCACCTCCTGCATTCGGTCTACATAGTGAAATTCCAGGCCTTTGATGAAGTCGGGCTCAATTTCTTCGACGTGCTTTTCATTTTCCTTACAGAGAATGATTTCTTTGATACCTGCTCGCTTGGCGGCTAGGATTTTTTCTTTAATTCCGCCGACAGGCAGGACCTTTCCGCGCAGGGTAATCTCGCCGGTCATGGCCAGATAAGGCTTCACCGGCCGCTTATTGAACACTGAGGCTAGAGCCGTGAGCATTGTAATGCCCGCTGAGGGGCCGTCCTTCGGAATAGCACCTTCGGGAACGTGGATATGAATATCGTAGTTTTCGAATAGCTCAGAAGGAATACCCAGCGCCTCGTTGTTGGCTTTGATGTAGCTTAGGGCCGTTGTCGCCGATTCCTTCATAACATCTCCGAGGTTGCCCGTCAGGGTCAGCTTGCCTTTACCCTTGCTGAGGCTAGCCTCGATGAAGAGGATGTCGCCACCGACACGGGTCCACGCCAAGCCTACGGCTACTCCAGGCACCTGCTGCTCACTGTACAAGTCAGTAGAAAAGCGCCTAGGGCCCAGCATATTTTTCAAATCCCCCTCCTTCACCGTTACATTGTAGCGCTCCTCCATCGCCACACTCTTGGCAATGCTTCTCATCACTCCTGCAATCTGGCGATTCAGCGAACGAACCCCCGACTCGCGCGTATAATCCTGAACGATTTTACTGGTAATTTCTGGCTTGATCCGTACATGCTTCGATTCCAGGCCATGCTCTGCTCTTTGCTCAGGAATAAGGTGTTGCTTGGCAATTTCAACCTTTTCCTCTATTGAATAACCGCTGATTTCGATGATTTCCATTCGATCGAGCAGGGCTGGCTGAATGGTACTCAGAGAGTTGGCCGTAGCGATAAACATCACTTTAGACAAATCATATTCCAGATCGAGGTAATTATCGTAGAAGGTGGAGTTTTGCTCGGGGTCCAGCACTTCCAGCAAAGCAGAAGAAGGATCACCTCTAAAGTCTTTGCCTACTTTATCGATCTCATCGAGAATAAAGACCGGATTGGAGGCCTGTGCTTTTTTGAGGGATTTAATGATGCGCCCGGGCATGGCCCCGATGTAGGTCTTGCGATGGCCCCGAATCTCCGATTCGTCGTGCAGCCCACCGAGGGACATCCGCACGAATTTGCGTTTGAGCGCATTGGCGATCGAACGGCCAAGGGAGGTCTTGCCGACGCCGGGAGGGCCCACCAGGCAAAGAATCGGCGCCTTCATATCACCCTTCAGCTTCAGTACCGCCAGGTGCTCGAGGATGCGCTTTTTAACATCTTCCAGCCCGTAGTGGTCCTTATCCAAAACCTGCTTCACCTTTTTGAGGTTGAAATTATCCTTGGTATAGATTTCCCAGGGCAAGTCCAACATCAGCTCCAAATAGTTGAGCATCACAGAATATTCTGCCACCTGCGGATTTATGCGCTTGACCTTACTCAACTCTTTCATAAAGGCCTTCTCCACCTCTTTGGACCATTTCATTTTCTTGGCCCGCTCCTGCAACTTCAAAATCTCCTCCTCCTGTGGGTTCTGGCCCAACTCATCTTGTATGGTCTTTAATTGTTGGCTCAAATAGTAATCGCGCTGCTGCTTTTCGATGTCCCCACGAACTTTGGATTCGATCTGGTCTTTAAGTTCCAGCAGCCGCAATTCGGCATCCATGTACTCCAAAATGACATTGGCTTTCTGGTCGTGGTTATCAATCTCCAACACTCGCTGCTTCTCTCCCACTTTAATACCCAGGTTCGAGGCGATGAAATTGAGCAGAAAATAGTCTTTGTCAATGTTTTTGAGCATCACCACTGCCTCCGAAGGGATATTCGGAGACAACTGAATAATCTTCTTAGCCATATCTCGTACCGAGGAAATCAGGGCGTTGTATTCCAGGCTGCCCTCGATGGGGTACTCCTCAATGGGAGCGATCTGCCCTTCTAGATAAGGCATCTCCCGCTCTATTTTCAACAGTCGGAAGCGCTTGCGCCCCTGTAGAATAGCGGTGGCCGTACCGTCCGGCATCTTCAACAGCTTGATAATTCTGGCAACGGTACCGATCTGATAGAGATCGTCGATGGATGGACTTTCGATTGCACTGTCCTTCTGCGAGAGTACCGCTACGACGCGATTCTCTTCGTAGGCTTTATTGATGGCTTTGATGGATTTGTCTCGTCCAACAGTAATGGGAATGACGATACCTGGGAAGAGGACCGTATTTTTAAGCACCAAAATAGGTAATGTGGAGGGTATCTTTTCGTCGCCTTTTGTATCACTATCTTCGTCTACTGAAAAGAGGGGCATAAACTCAACATCTTCTTCTAAACTGTGGGGGAGAAAAAAATCTTCAAACATACTCATATAGAAAGCTTCTCGATATCGGGTTAAAAAATTGTGGAGTTAATCATGCAGGCACTTCTCTACATAAGATAGTAACTAGCTGTAGGAATGTCAAGATGACAGCATTAGTAATTTGAAAACTCCAGATGCCTATTGGACAAGTTCTATGCCATTGGATAGATCGTCTTTTTCCGGGGTGTTTTTGGCACTATTGTCCGCTAAGCCCGACAAATCGGCAGGAATTGAGGAAGGTATAATAGAAATTAGTGCTACTGATTAAGCACCTCTGCTTCCATCTCCGGCTCCAACGGAGACTCCTCGCCCTCCTCCACCTCATCCTGCTCAACGCGAAGGTTCTCGATGATGAACTTTTGGCGAGTTGGTGTATTTTTTCCCATATAATAGGACAGTACATCATCAATATTGGTATCTTCTTGGAGCAATACGGGTTCCAAGCGAATATCCTCACCGATAAAGTCGCCAAACTCATCGGGAGAAATCTCTCCTAGGCCCTTGAATCGGGTAATTTCCGGCTTGCCACGCAATTTACCGATGGCCTGTTGCTTCTCCGCCTCGCTGTAGCAGTAGAAAGTGGTATTCTTGTCTCGTACTCGGAACAATGGGGTATCGAGAATGTAGAGATGTCCATTGCGCACCAAATCGGGGAAAAACTGCAGGAAGAAGGTCAGCAGCAGTAGACGAATATGCATTCCGTCAACATCGGCATCCGTAGCCACTACCACCCGGTTATAGCGCAAATCATCCAGACCATCTTCGATGTTGAGCGCATGTTGCAGCAGGTTAAATTCCTCGTTTTGGTAAACCACCTTTTTGGTCAGACCGTAGCAGTTCAGTGGCTTACCACGCAGGCTAAAGACGGCTTGAGAAGTAACGCTGCGGGCCTTGGTAATCGATCCACTAGCCGAATCTCCCTCCGTAATGAAAATAGTCGAAGCTAGCCGATCCTCTTCTGTAGTAGATCGGGCCTTGGCATTGAAGTGAACACGGCAGTCGCGCAGCTTTTTGTTATGTAGATTGGCTTTCTTAGCCCTTTGATTGGCGAGTTTCTTGATACCAGCGATCTCCTTGCGTTCTCGCTCTGATTGGAGGATGCGCTTTTGCATCTCCTTGGCAACCTCCGGATTCTTGTGTAAGAAATTATCCAGCTCTCGGCCCAAAAAGTCGCCAATGAAAGTCCGAACCGTAGGCCCTTTGGGACCAACATTCTGCGAGCCTAGTTTGGTCTTAGTCTGCGATTCAAACACCGGCTCCTCTACCCTTACGCTAACTGCCGCCACGATAGAAGCCCGAATATCCTTCGCATCATAAGTCTTACCGAAGTGATTGCGGACCGTATTGACCATCGCCTCGCGGAAGGCCTGTAGGTGCGTTCCACCTTGCGTAGTATTTTGCCCATTGACAAAGGAATAGTACTGCTCACCGTACTGCTGACCGTGCGTAATGGCTACTTCGATATCATCCCCCTTGAGGTGAATAGCCGGGTAGCGCAGTTGCTCCGCTCCAGTCTTGCGATTCAGCAGGTCTAGCAAGCCATTGCGAGAGTAGAGCGACTTACCGTTGAAGATGATTTTCAGCCCAGAATTGAGGTAGGCATAGTTCCACAGTTGGGATTCGATGAAATCCATCCGATAGCGATAGCGTTTGAAGATGCTATCATCGGGGCGGAAAACCACCAAGGTACCATTCCCCTCTGCGGATTTTTTAACTCGCTCTTCTTTAATCAGTTCTCCCCGCTCAAAGGTAGCTACCTTGGTTTTGCCTTCTCGAACGGCCTGAACCTTGAAATAGTTGGACAGCGCATTGACTGCTTTGGTTCCCACACCATTCAAGCCCACAGACTTTTTAAAAGCCTTAGAATCGTACTTCCCTCCGGTGTTGATTTTCGAAACACAATCGACCACCTTACCCAGCGGTATGCCACGGCCAAAATCCCGTACCCGTACCTCTTCGTCCGTAATTTTGATCTCAATCTGCTTGCCATGCCCCATGACGTACTCATCGATGGAGTTGTCAATGACCTCTTTGATCAAAACATAAATCCCGTCATCCGGCGCCGAACCATCACCGAGTTTACCGATGTACATCCCAGGACGCATCCGAATATGCTCCTTCCAATC
>JBCDGZ010000049.1:0-48884 GCA_038750655.1 Bacteroidota bacterium
CAAATACATAATACAGCCAATCCTGATCCTGGGCTTTGCAAGGTTTGATGTAAGCGTCAAGGGTGTCTATTGAAATCGCTTGACCAAGGCTCAAAGCCGTTTCCTCAATTGTAATGGGATATCCCCAATATTTGGTCAACAAATACACCTGATTGTTGCAACTCTTGAATAGTCCCTCAATCTGGTTGATGTCTTTCAAATCAAGATTGTTGAGAGCTTGACCGTCTAAATCTGACAGGGTCAATATATCTGCATCGAAGGTCCCGTGGTATTCGATCCAAATGAGTTGGCTATCGATAATTTCAAAATCCTTGACGGAGTATTCCTTGAACTCGGAAAGGGTTATTTCTTCGCTTTCGGAAGAGACGATGATTTCTTCCAGCAGTGTAACGGATGGAGTGAGTGCGATCTGCAAAAGGTCAGCAACTGGTGCTTCGATGATCAGTGATTGCGTTTCGTAGCCGATGTAAGAAATAATCAATTCGACAGGAAACGGAGTTGGGGGAAGTACAAATATACCATTGTCATCGGTAGTCGTCCCTTTTGATGAGTCCTTGATTTGAACCGTCGCCCCGGAGATGGCATTTTGAGTTGTCGCATCAGTTATTTTGCCTCGGATCGCTTGCTGGCTTATTCCGTATTGAGCGACGAACAGGAGGAGGAAGATGTTTGCCCATTTCATGCGTGATTGGTTGTTTGAAAACTAAAGGGCTGGCTTCTCCTGGGAAGCCAGCCCTTTCTTAGTTTCCACTAATTTGCTTTCATTAAAAATTTGACTTACTGTTCAGTTTTCAAACTTCATTTCCTTGATTCAAAGATGTACTATTTTAGGGCTAAAAGAAAACCGGCTTTTTATAATTAGTCAGGTTCCTAATCCCCGCAATTTATCTCCTACAATGCCTTCGGCGCCGTCACTTCCACCCACTGTCCCGCCGTATGGGCATTGATCGTATTGTCGTACATCGCCTCGCAGTTGACTCCCGGCAGGTAAAAGCGCCCCTGATAAGCCGCATTCAGCTGTAGGCGATAGCTCCGGGTCTTATTTTTGTAAATATCAAAATAGGAATGCACCCGATCGTCGCGAACATCTTGATAAGTCAGGCGACTGTTGCCGGAGGCATTACTGACCGAAGACATCCTACTGTTCAAAATTTCCCAGCCGGAGGGGAAAATCTGGGTCAAAGCCATCTCTTTGTACCAATCGGCCCGGGTTCCAGGATTGCGAATAGAGACGATGGCTACAAAATCGGTGCCCTGCTCAATCGTAGTAGGATCAAGGCTTTGGCCCTTAAGGTCCTGATACGCCACGCTCATCTTGAGGTTATTGGAGCCTTCAGATTCATAGCCGACCATCGGCTGCCCGGTGTAAACCACACGAGCGTACAGCGTCCCCTCGCTGGTATTTTTCACCTTCAAGGCTTTGCCCGCTGACGTTTCCACCGGCAAATCCACCAAAAAGACGGGGCGCTTAGAGCCGGCGTTGACCGACGGTCCACTTTCCACCTGATAAACAAAGCGCAGGTCCTCGCCAATCTTATTTTGATCAGCAAACTGGGCCATAGCTACCAAACCATAGGACAAGCTGTGCGTACCGTACCAGCCCTCGCTATTCATATTCTGCGCTACTACCTGCGCTAGTTCGGAAGCCGCTTTGTTGTCCTTAAGTACCACGAGGGTTTCCAGAATCATCGCCCGGTCGCGCAGGCCAGAGCCATAGGTGTAGGACAGCTCGGTGTATTCTTCGACCTTCGGAGCGACATCTTGGATCAGCTGGCGGGCTGCCTCTTCCTTGCCCGCCAGCGCGTAGGCTGCAGCGAGGCGGTAGCGGGTGTTGGAGTTGGTCAGCTTGCGCTCGCGCAGGCGATTCATGGCCCCCAGGTCGGGCTCGCCAGCTAGAGCCAGCGTATAAAGGCGGTAGGCCTGTTCCAGCTCTACATTGCCTCGATAATAGCCATTATTATTAGTCCTCGGATTCCAGATGCGGGCGCTGCGCTTTTGGAACCGCTTCCAATTGTCAATCAAACGATTGGAAACCGAATAACCCGCCTTTTGGGCTTCGAATAAGAAGTGACCGACATAATTAGTCGCCCAATGGCTTTCGTCCTCATTGCCGGGCCAGTAGCCAAAGCCACCGCTGCTGGTTTGGAAATCGCGGAGCTTGTTGATGGCAAATTTGATATTGGTATTGATCTTTTCCTTTTGCTCCTCATTCAGATCGATCAGGCGATCCACGAACAGCTGCGGGAAGGCCGCAGAGGTGGTTTGCTCGACACAGCCGTGAGGATAGCGGATGAGGTAGCGTAGGCGATTTTCTAGATCGAGCGGCGGAATACTGGAGACTTCCAGTACCGCGGCATTGGTCCCTGCGGTACCGATGGGCTGTAAATTGGTCGTCCAGACATCACCAGCTGCCACCACTTCCTTACGAATCTCGGTCATGTAGGGATTGGGATTGCGAATATCAATTTCGATTTCCTGGCTGCTGGTTTCCCCAGCCCCTTTGGCTTCGACGATAAACTTGGCTACTCCTGTAGCATCGCCCACCTCCAGATCAAAGTTGATCATCTCATCGCCGGGTCGGGCAAAGCTGATGCTTTGTTGATCACCGCCGTTGATCCGCACCAGGCCACTCTCCTCGCGCACGCTCACGGTCGCCGATTTGACCTTATTTTCCATGGCAAAGACATTGACCGGTAGGCTCAGGCGTTCGCCGGGGCCCAGCACTCTCGGCAGGGTGGCCAGTACCATCAGCGGCTTGCGGACGGGGGTGGTTTTCTCTGCGGAGCCGTAGGCACCCTCGCGGGCCGCAACGACCATCGTACGAACCGAGCCGACGTAATTCGGCATTTCTATTTCGTGGACGGCCTTGCCTCCTCGGTCGAGGTAGAAGGGGCCAAGGTGGCGAACGACCGGCTCAAAGCGATTGGCCTTTTTATTGCCCAACTCATCCTCTGCACCTCCGTCTCCACCAATACCGAGTAATTGGTCCATCTGACCACCGTAGGTCCCTAAGACCTCATTGTACATATCCCAAGTCTTGACCCCAAGGGCCTGCCGGGCGTAGAAGCTGTTCCAGGGGTTGGGCGTCTTGAATCGCGTCAAATCCAGCAGGCCCTCATCCACCATAGCGATGGTATAAGTCATAGCCTTGCCTTTAGACTCCGCGACTTCAATTTTCACCTTCTCCTTCGGTGCCAACACATCCTTCATTTTAATCGTTGGCTTCAAACGGGTATCCGGATCTTCAACGTGGATCGGAATAACGCCGTACATCCGAATCGGCAGATCGTTTTCTACCTGAGCATGAGGCTGCAACAAGGTAACGTGTGCATAAACCGTCGGTGCCATTTCCGCAGTAGTATAGAACTCAAACCGGGTTTCGTCGGTACTGGTACTGGTCCAATAACTCTCCATCACCGCCTCGCCAGATTCGATGGTAATGAGGGCTTTACCGGCTTTACTTCCGGGAATTCTCAACTCGACTTTCTCCCCGACATTGTACTTATCTTTATCACTGGAAAAGACCAACATCGCCGCCGCTTCCCGGTGCTGACTATTATCTTCGCTATCGTACCAGGGGTAGCCCGCGTAGAAGTAATCGCCCGAGCAGTGGCCACTTTCTTCATCACAAATTCTAATCATATAACGGCCCCAATCATTGACCTCTACGGGCCAGCTGACTTTCCCCTTGCTATTGGTGCGCAGGTTCTCTGATTTCAAGGCATTGAGATGGGTGCTGGTGTTATAGTTGCTGCGGCGACTGCGGCGACCATTGTCCCACCACCAGCGCCAATCAACGCGGTACAAGCCGACGTTTAGCTGCTTGTTCGGTACTACTTTTCCTTCTTGGTCCACCAATACGAAATCAATATTTTTAGGTTTACCAAATTCGAGGCGCTTGGAGCCGTAGCGGTTTTTCGGAATCGCAATTCCTGCATACTGTTCGAACGGATGGTAGGTTTTGGAGAAATTATCCTCGCTGAAATCTCCGCCCTTTTCGAAGGCTCGTACTTTAAAGCTGGCCTTCAGTTTTCCGGGGATGTTGTTATTATTTCGGGGCAATTTGATGTCAAAATCTGCTTGACCGGCATCATTGACGGCCTCTTCGAATACAACCCTCGGGCGAGCGTTGAACGTCCGTGCCGGATCATCAAACTGATAGTCTTTGTATTGATCAAAGCGCGTGGGAACGGGGCGGAGCTGGGCCTCAATTTTGGTGTTCAGGCCGCGCGCGGGCGCTCCGTGTAGCCAGTTGACTTGCAGCGAACCCTGTGCAGGCAGATTTTGCACCGCCAAGTCGCCCTCGCCCATATCGACTTTGATCTTCAGCCGATTCGGCTTCACCGTCTCTATTTTCAAATATTTATTAAAAGTCGCTCCACCTACCTTGACCTGTGCCCGCCAATTGCCCGTCGGCGCGTCAGCGTGGGTAGCAATGCGCAAAGGATAGACTTTATTGACATTATTGGTACTGCTGAATTTTTGGTAAGATTGATTGCGCGGATCAAAAACCTCTACAGCGATGGGATGATTAGAGGGCAGGCGATTTCCCTTATCCTCCAATACAAAGTTTAGATAGAGCGAATCACCGGGCCGCCAAACTCCGCGCTCCCCGTAGATATAGCCTTTGATTCCCTTTTGGCTGGTTTGCCCGGCCACATCAAACTTACTCAACGACAAAGCATCGGCATCCAAAAGTCGCAGGTAGCCGTGCTGTTCGCCCTTATTGGCAATCACCACGAAGGGCTTTCTCGACAAATCGACAGCCGCCATCCCCTGCGCATCCGTAGTGGCCTCCCCAATCGGCTGCTGCTGATAATCGTAGAACTGTAGCGATACACCACTCACTGGCTCGGTAGTTCGAATATTATTCACCGCCAAAGTCATCTCCCCCGTCGCCGCACTCTTGGCGATGATCCCCAAGTCGGAAGCAAAGACATTGGAGCGAACAAAGCGTTCCGGATTATAATACGCCGGATAGCAGGGATCATCGCGATGCTCCCAACGGAAACCGTCGTAATAGCCGCCCGGACCGTAGTAGGGCGTATTCATGATGCTCTTGATTTCTCCTTCTTCATCGAAAGGATCTTCCATGACCGTTAGGTCTTCTTCCTCCCCTTCCCCATTGCTACCGCAATCGTAAGTCGAATAGTTGGGGCGGAAGCCCAGACGCACCTGATAGATGGCTTGGCGGTCGGTGGCGATCATATTGCCCAGGTCGAGCGCGTAGGCCGTCCAGTCTTGAGAGCTGCCGGAGGCATTGAGGGTATTGAGATTGACTTTTTTCTGAAAAACAATGCGCCCTACCCTTTCCAGGTCATAATTGCTAAAGGACTGATTGGTTTGCAGGTATTGCAAGAGGTTATTGTTGTAGACTTTGAAAATTTCGACGTCGACGGCACTGAGGTTGATGGCCTCGAAGGGAAAGAGCAATCCACTACTGCTACTGGGCAGAATGGAGCCCTGACCAGCCAGCCGAACTTGAGGTTTCACCTCGGTAAAAGTCAGGTCAAAAATGGCCTGGTCGTCCATTTTGCTTTTGGCCACATTCCTAATTCCCGGCTCGACGATCAGCTGGTGGTTTCCGGTCACTTGAGTGGCGGGATAGACCAGCAGCTGCGTACCTTCGATATTGAACCGCAGTTTTCCGGAGTAGCCTGTGATCCGCACCAGCCCTTTGAGGTCCTGCGACTTGAGGAGGGGGTCGGAGAAATAGAGACGCAGGTATTGATCACCATCTTGAACGACATCGACATCCATGAGTTCGAAGTCGTTGATGGAGGGAATGGAAATGGTTTTGCTGTCTTTTTCATCGACGCCGAGGGCTTTGCCCGTCCAGCTGAGTTGCAATTCGCTGTCTTGTTCTCCCCGTTTAATATCATTGATTTGAAAATCGTGTCTTTTGCGATCGGCATCGTGCTCCCAAACGATGGGGAGCGAACGGCCTTGTTGCTCGGCACTAAGCAGCGCTTCGACTTGGGTGACATCAGCCACGTCGGCGGTATAGATCGTTCCGCGATAGCTTTGCTTGCTCAGGTCGGTGGCATCAAGCCCCTGTAGCCCGTTAAAACTAAAGTCGAAGCTTTGCCTTTTGGTTTGGAAACCAAATTCGAAGTTTTTCAAATCAGCGGGCAGCTTTTCAAAAAGCTTAGTGAGTGCTACCTGCCCAACATACTTCTTTCCCGAAAGCAGCTCCTCTTCGGGTTCGAAGAGCAGGGTCCGGTCATTTTCCCAGACGGCTTGCCCCTTGATAGCGGGGCGGAAAGTGAGGATGCCTTTGCCGACCGCACCGCCCTTGTCCTCTTCCCCAATAACCGCATCGACGAAGCGAATGCGAATGGGATCGGCTTTGGAGATCATGCCGGAGGTGTAGGCATAGACATAAGAGCTGATGCTTTCTGGCATGGGAGCGGCTTCTTTGCCGGGGCGGCAGGCCGTCAGTTGAAGCAAGAAGACTGCGAGGAGCAGCAGGCTCGCCGCAAGGGTCCATCTATTTAGGGTTTTGTGCAACATCATCATTTGATTTAATGTATTTTTTTGCTGAATTTGGAGAGAACTTTGTAGTATTGAGTTGCCAATAGGCAATAGGTATGGTCAATTGATTGGGTATTTAATGAATACAATATCAGTTATTTCTGGCATAAATTTCAACTTTTTGAACATTTGCCCTTGTCCAACTATTATTTGACTGTATATTACGAGTATTTGCCAAATATGTTATACGATACCGCGATGATCTATTACTTTTTGCCTATCGTATTAAATTGAGAATCTACTGTACAATGACTGATTTCATTCCGTTATTCCCCCTCAAGATGGTCGTCTTTCCCGGCGAGCAACTCAACCTCCACATCTTCGAACCTCGCTACAAGCAGCTGATCCGCGAAGTAGAACAAAACGGAACCACCTTCGGGATTCCCGCCTTCATCGATAACAAAATCATGAGCCTGGGTACGGAGATCGAATTGCTGGACATTGTCAAACGTTACGATGATGGAAAATTGGACATTAAGACGCAAGGGATTGGCCTCTTCCGCATTGATACCTACTACGAGGAAGCAGCAGGGAAGCTGTACGCTGGTGCCGACATCGAACGCGTTGAACACCAGGGCGAAGGCGACCCAGCCTTGAGCCGCAGAATTCTCCGCTACCTCAACGAGCTATTCGCCCTACTCAAGATCAACAAAAAAGTCCCCAAGACCGAGGATCGCTTCGACAGTTTTGAGATTGCTCATCACGTTGGCTTTTCGCTGGAACAGGAGTACGAATTTCTTTGCCAATCTTCAGAATTGGAGCGACAGGACTACATGGTTAGTCACCTCGAACAGATGATTCCAGTGGTACGAGAAATGGAGCGGCTGCGCAAGCGAGTGCAGCTCAACGGCCATTTCAAAAATGTTATTCCTCCCCGGACCTAATCCCTATGGCTCATTTTTTTGAGCGGTACAGATTACTGGGCTTACGGACTTTGTGAAATTTATCGTCTAGTAAAGCCACCACTCTTTCCCACAGCATTTCGTAGGGCACAATTTCCAGCTCACCGCTCTGGTGAGCCAGGTTGAGCGGCACCTGCTGTAGGCGCTTCAAGAGGGGCTGCACCTTGCGCTCTACGGCCACCCGATGAAAGTCGGCAGTGGGCAGTTGCAGCAACATCTTAATGAAGCAACTGCTCCGATAAGTCTCATCCTTCCGCAAATAGCGATGCACATACTGCTTCAAGGACTCCATCCGATCAATGATGGCGCTAAAGCGCTGATCCCTGAGTAAAAAGAGGGTTTGTAGAATCAGGATATTGATGTTGTTTCCTCGCTTATCTTGCTCGAAGATGGGCACCTGGTTGAGGAAACGGGCCAGCTTGAAGGGGCGATCGGTGAAGAAGTGGACATAGGCCTCCGCGATCAGCCACTGCTCCCGCAGGTTGTCGGTCGGAATGTCCCTACTTTCTGGTACGCTGTCCAGCACTTTGATGGCCAGGTCGTAGCGTCCACTGTGGAAGCTGACGAATATCTGGTAGAAGAGAATGGCGTAATAATTATAGGTATTCGCACCAACCATTGACAGACACTTCTCAATCGCGGTGATAGATTGATCGTACTTCTTAAGGTGGATGTAGGAAGGGATGGACTGGAAGAGAAAGAAAAACTGCGCGGCGATGGGCGTCTCCCGCTCCAAAGATTCAAAGTAGGCGATGGCCTCATTGCAATTCTTGACCACCTCCTGGTGGGCCGCGATGATCTGAAATTTAGTTACGCAAAGTCGGTAATAGGAAAGATTGAGCTGGTACGACTTATGGCGATCCCGGTAGACTTTCATCTGATCGATGTAGGTCTGGATTTCTTCGGCCAGGTGGGTTTGCGCGGCGCGAGAATTGGAAAAGTTAAGCAGTACTCGGGTATTGTAGTGCTCCCCCAGGTTTTCGGCGTAGAGGATCGCGGCGTACTGCTGAGCGATATTGGCGTAGCGGCTGTACTTCTTCAAATCGCCCACAATTTCCCCGTAGTAGCGCCTCAGCAGCCTGGAGAGCGACAGCACAATTTCGGTAAATCCATAGAGCTGCGCCTTTTTGATGGTACGATCGGCAAAAGGAATGAATGTTCTGAGGGCTCCCATGCCGCTCAGGATGTGAATACCGGCCATGTTTCGATAGCATTGAAAATAGGCTTTCTGTACATCCGAGCTTTTCTCATCCGGTTCGATCAGGAAGAGGGCATTCATGAGTCGACGCCGAAGGCGGTTCTTCAGATTGCGGGTATAGCGCCGCTTTCGGGAATGCGCCGAGAAGAAGTGATTGGCAATATCTTCATCAGTTTCAATTTTGCTCTGATGGATTAACCGATACAATTCATCTGCGTTGTTGGAGCTGTTATTTTGTTGGCCAACCAGCTGGGCATAACGAAGTTTCCCGGGGTTGACAATGCGAATTAACTCTCGTAAGACCTTCATCATTTGTACTTTTCTTCTTATTCTATAAAATATAAATCACTGTATATCAACGCATAGTGAAGATAATACAATTAAGCTCTTGCTAAATAGCTCTTTACTGAACTAGAAAAATTGTTATCGAAGTATCCCTAGAGAGGAAGTAATTTTATATAAAAAAAAGTGCTTATGTATACAATTATCGACCTCATCACAATGTTCATCATCAATCCCGACTTAGGGATCGTTTAGTGATCAAGCTGACAATATTTATTGTTATTTACCAGGATGCTTTATGCTTATAACTGAATTCTCTGGGCCGAGGTTTCATTAGAGGAATTTCTAATGCACTACAAAAAACCTACGTACTTAAAGAATTCAGTTACAAGCTTGGCATTTTCTTGCTACAGTAATACTTCTTATGTAGCATTTGACTATTTTAAATACCTGACTTACAGTAGAATAATCAAAAATACAGAAACTATTTTTAAAATTAGCCATATACGTTACCTATTAAAATGTTATCTGCATCCTGTATGGAAGCCCCTACATTTGTATTCGACACTAATACGTTCTCTGTCTATGATCATCTATCTTGCCCTTGGGTATAGATAGATGCATCATATTTGAATTAAGGAACTCCACAGAAAAGTCTGTAGCGTTCTAGAGTATAAAATCTACGAATTTCAATTCTAAGGGAAGCCTGAACAGTATCTTAAGACGTTACTGTTCGGGCTTTTTTTGTCATGGATTAAACAGAAGAAAGTAGACCGGTTGGTGGAAGCTTAATGGATTAGCTAATTGGCTCGGCTGTAGTAATGCTCCGCCATGTAAGTCTCCAGATTAAGCATCCGCTGCAGCATTCCAGAGGTGTAGAACAAGTATTTATCATTGGTCAACAACTCAAAGATGGCCCGAGCGGTTTCTTCCTTAATGAATGAGCGGATGATCATCAATAGATCATGAGCGTGGGTAAGTTTTTCGGTTTTTTGAATAAAATCGTCCAACCTCGATTTGATCTTTTTAAGCTTGCCAGTGGATTCGACCAGCTCCAGCGTTTCGGTACTCATTTCGTCCAATTCGTGAAAGGTACTGCACAAAAATGCTTGCTGATGCTCGATGAACTGGATTTTTGAATCAATAAGACCAAAGACGATTTTAACCAATTTGGAGTTTTGGTTATCGTTTGTAGTGTTTCTAGTGTCAATCATAGTCGACTGTTTGTTCATACTGATTATCAACTACTTATATATCCTGCTTTCATTCTCTGTAGTTGACCTCTCTGTATAAATATACCTAAAATTTCTGATTTTTGTCACCCTTTTCCGGCTTTTTTGAGCGGAAAGGCGGGGGTTATATATTAAACGCAAACATAATGTATTTCTACATATTAAAACAAATTTTAATTAATGATTTTTTCCACTATTTATCAACAGCTCCTCATCAAACATAATGATGGTTCAGTTGTTGTGCATATGATCTGAAAAGGGAATATGTTTTGTTAATGCGTTAAAATGATGACTTGTCATAAATTAGCTGTAGGCATATTTCTGATTATAGATATTTTGAATCAAATTTGTGCGTACTATAAAGCCTACGACCAATGAGTTTTAATAAGAAAGAAATCAAAGAAGCACTACGCAATTGGCAAGACATGGTCCGCCAATATCAAATCCCCAACAAGCGCAAAGCCATCCTCCAAATGATCAGCTCCTTCGCCCCCTTCCTAGTCCTGTGGGTACTGATGTATTTGAGCCTCGATTACTCCTACTGGCTGACCCTCGCACTGGGCATCCTCAACGCCTTTTTCCTGGTCAGAATTTTCATCATCCAGCACGACTGTGGCCACCAGTCTTTCCTCAAGTCCCGCAAAGTCAATAATGCGATCGGAACCATATGTAGCTTTTTCAGCCTCATCCCCTATAAGTACTGGGCGCGCTCGCACAACTTCCACCACGCTCATAATGGCCAATTCGAAAACCGCGACATCGGTGATATTACTACGCTGACGGTTAATGAATATCGCCAGTTGAGCACCATCGGTAAACTCAAATACCGTCTTTACCGCTCTCCGCTCGTCATGTTTCTGATCGGACCGGTCTACTACCTGCTCATCCACAACCGCCTGCCACTGATTCAATTCAAAGGATGGAGCAAGGAGCGGGCTGCCCTTATCCGCAATAATTTCTACTTACTAGTTATCTATACTACCCTTGGATTCCTGATTGGTTGGAAGGCCTTCTTGCTGGTCCAAGCCCCCATCATCGTCTTCTTCGCAGTGATCGCCGTATGGTTCTTCTACGTACAGCACCAACACGATCCTAACTACAAGCAATGGAAGGAGAACTGGGAATACCTACTCGCCGCCATCAGAGGCAGCTCCTACTACAAGTTGCCCAAGGTTATGCACTGGCTGACTGGCAACATCGGGTATCACCACATCCACCACCTCAGCTCCTTGATCCCGAATTACAACTTAGCTAGATGTAATCGGGAAAATCCGCTATTTGAAAAGTATGCCTATGTCATGACTTTCACCGATAGTCTTCGTTGCATTTTCCACAAGCTCTGGGACGAAGAAAGCCAGCGTATGATCTCTTTTACTGAGTTCAACAGAATGGAAAAAGCCTGAGCTGGCGATCAACTCAGGCGATTCAACTAATCAAAAAACAATATATAATATAGACATGAAGGTCAATTCCTTCTGATGCTAGGTGCCTGCATCAGAGTTTCTTCTTACTCTTGTTCTTCTCTTTGTTCTTATTGTATTTCTTGAAATACTCTGCACCTTCTACATCAATATTGAGATTTTCCAGTTCGCTCAGTGAGAAGGCTCCTTCGAGGCTGATCATGACGAAGTTGTCGGGCTCGTTGACCACTAAGAGGGCATTAGAGATGAGCTTATCTTTTTCTTGTATATAAATGTCGACCAGGGTTTGTTCGTCACGTACTTGTACCAGTTGCTCGAAATTCTCTTTCTGAATCCCGCTGAAGAGGGCTTTGAGGTCGTTCTTCTGCACCGCATTCCTTTCTTCCATAACCAGCAATCGCAGGTGAGAAACCTTTTGGAGGGGGTCCTGATCGTCCCCTCCTTTGTACTCACTGATCATCTTCAGCAGGCCGCCAGAAAGGGTCAAGTCCGTTACCTCCTCCAGGTTTTCATATTTATTGTAAAAAGACGTTATGCTTTCGCTTTGACAGACTGCCGCCAGGGGCAGAAGCAGCGTCAGGGCTGCTAATAACCAACTTCTCATTGTGCAATTTTTAAGGGGAATACAGTTATCCCCGGTTAAATAATGGGTATATGATTAAGAAATCTGTTTGTTATGTTCATTAGGCGCGTGGCTTTTTGACCACTACTTTCTGTTCTTTCTGCTCTTCTTTGGGCGCGTCCTGCTCCTTAGGCTTGGTGATGCCAATATCGACGTCTGCATCTTTCTGAATCGAATACAACAGCTGATTGAGGTCTTCGATTTTGAGCTTGGTCTTTAGGCTCACCATCACAAACTGATCCTCTTCGCTCACCATGATGAGTAAATTCCGGATGATGTCATCTTTTTTGGTCCGAATGAGCATATTAACCCGGGTGTTTCCTTCGCGTACAAAGACCATATCCTCAAAACCCTCCCGACTCCTGGCTTCTGTATAGAGCCGCTCCAGGTCTTGCTGTTGCACCGGGTTACCGTTTTCCATGACCAGCAGCTTGAGTTTTTTGACCTTTTTGGCCATTTGCAGGGCGGCTTTGGCCTCCGGCTCATCAACATGTTTCTTGGCGATGGTTGCGCCTAGGCGAATCAGCCAGCCCGGCAGAGCGAAGTTTCGTACTTCCTCTTGGTGCTTGTAGGTATTGTAAAAACGGTTGATGCTGCGGGTTTGTGCCAGTACAGCTGTGGATAGCAGCAGCAGACTAAAGGCCAGAATCAATTGTTTCATTTGGATGTAGATAGCGTGAATAATGGGGGTAAATGCTTATTTCGATGGTGTCCGGGCTACCCGAAGGGCCAGAGCGATCGTTCCTAGTATTCTTTAGAACCCTTGCCGTCCTTCTTGTTCAGCTTTTCCAGGTGCTCAACGCCTTTCATATCCACGGACTTCGCCAGCTTGGAGACCGTTTTGAGGTCAATGTCCCCAATAAGGCTCACCAGCACAAACTCATCAACGCCTCCGACCAGGACAAAAAGCTCATTGATAATATCTCCTTCGTCTTTCACAAAGAGATGTACATTTTCATCCTCCTCGCGGACCTTGACCAGCAATTCATAATCGTTAGTATTGATCTTATCGACGGCCTCGTTGTAGTATTTCATCGGTTCTTTCTCGGTAGTTAGGACGCGGATGCCTTTGAGATTTTTCACCACCTCCATAGCTTTTTCTGCTTCTTCATCTTTGAGTTCTTCCAAGTCCAGTTTGCCAAGGATTTCGAACATCTTAGCACTGACGTAAACTACAGTAAAATCTTCATTATCAACATATTGATCAAAATATTGGCTAATAGCGTCAGGCTGTGCAAGAAGGCTACTGCTGGTGCCCAACAGGGCGATAAAAAGAACTAATAGGTATTTCATTTTTCGGATTTTAAATTTTAATAAAAGATTTACTCACCTTCGAGTCTGACTTATATTATTTTCTGATTCAAGTTGCGAGCAGGTTGAATCTCGTTCATCGCAACTTGGTTATACAGCTAGCTAATTTTTGATAATTTTCGTGGCGGTTTCCATCTTGGCAACGCCTTTGGCGGCTTCCCCCGCCCCCTTGTTCAACTTGCGGGAGACCAGCATCAAGGCCGCTTTAGTCTGCTCCCAGGCTTGCTCCGGCGTCTGCGCCTCGTGACTCGACCAATCGACGGCCTGTTGATCGGCGGATTCGATGGGCTGCTGGAAGAGGTAGAAGGCGGCAACGACGAGCAGCGCAAGGGCGGCGGCCCGAGCCCCCCACTGATAGAGGCGAAGGCGCGGAGCGATCCGCGGCGGCGCTGGCTCCTCCAGCTGGGTCAATAACTTGCGCTCAAAATCCTCATCGAGTTCCAATTGCTGCTCGGCCGCAAAAAAGGCGAACAGCGGTTGTAGCGGCTTTAGATCCTCGGGAATGTTATCCTGAGCAAAGTAGGCGCGGAGCTGGACTTCTTCTTCCAAACTGGTCTCTCCTTCCCAGTACTTGTCCAACAGTAATTTGATTTGATTATAATCCATAAGCTTCTCTATTTAAAAGCTGTGCTTTGATCTTTTTTCTGGCTCGAAATAGGTTGACTTTCACCTGATCCAGCGTAATTGACAAGTGCTCGGCAATTTCTTGATAAGTCATCCCATCAATATCTCTGAGCTGCATCACCATGCGTTGTTTCTCGGGCAACTGCGCCATCATCGCCTTTACTCGAGCGACCGTATCGTTGAGTTCCGTTTGCCGGTAAGGGCTGGCCGTCGGAGCACGAAAACCATAGTCCTCGGTCAGATGGTCCGTACGGCGATGTTTTGAACGCAATTTGTCAATCGAGAGATTCTTAGTCAATCGCATGCACCAGGCCTCAACGTTTTGATACTGGTTCCACTCCTCGCGATTCTTCCACATTTTGATCATCACCTCCTGCACTACATCCTCCGCCTCTGCACCGTTCCCAACGATGCGAAGGGCGAAGCGATATAACTTATTTTTGTAAGGTAAGACCAATTGTGTAAAATCTTTCAAACTCATATTCACCGTCAGGACGAAGCAAATATTACATATGTTACAGCTTCGTTAAATATTTTTTACATTTTTTTCGACAAACGCAACCTTCCTCACAAATCATTGATAATCAGCAATAAAAAGATGAATAAAGGCTTTATTTTTAGCTATCCACACCAATATGTGGAGAATTTTTTTGATAAATCTGCTTCACCGTAGTACAAAATTTCTATATTAGTACTCCCTTAATAATTCAAGATAAAACTGGAATTATGCAAGATAAAAACAATCGCAGAAAGTCTAAGTTATCATCTATGTCCTTTCTGGGCGCACTGAAGCCCAAAATTCAAAAAGCTAAAAAGAAATTCGCCAAAGCGTCCGAGCGTCCTCCTCTTGAGGTTAATGGTCGATTGGCGCACGGCTAATTAAGCTTTAAGTTCCCGAACTATCACAACAAGGCTGGTTTTTGCACCTTTGGTGCTTTTGGTTGACGGTCGAACACCTTTGGTGTTTAGGTAGACGGTTGACGGCCTAACGGTAAAAATAGCGTAATGCAGCAGCATCACACATCCACTGTGATCGCTGTATGTAGACTACGTTCGCCGTCAACCGTCTACCGTCCACCCTAGCTGCCAAAGGCAGCATACTACCGTCTTTTACTCTCCGTTATATTAGCATATAACCGAGTGGATAACTATCTTGTGCGCTGCTTTCAGGCAACCTTGACCGCTCTGTAGCGTTTAAAGGGATAATTGCCATTGCTGTAACCTCTGATAGAAGAAGGGAAAAGTGAAAAGAATAGATAAACTTCTACTAAAAAGCTTCATAGCGCCGTTCATCGCCACTTTTTTTATTGCTTTGTTCGTCTTGATCATGCAATTTCTGTGGACCTATATCGATGACATCGTCGGTAAGGGGGCGGGGATTTTGATTCTTTCAGAGTTATTGTTCTACCTCTCTATTTCCTTGATTCCTACGGCGCTTCCCATCGCCGTTTTGATCTCCTCGGTAATGGTGATGGGCAACCTCGCAGAGAACTACGAATTGGCCAGCCTCAAGTCAGCAGGTGTCCCTTTGCTGCGGATCATGCAACCCTTGATGTTTTTGACCGCCACCATTGCCTGCTTCTCCTTCTTTTGCTCCAATAACCTAATCCCGCTGGCGAACCTGAAGTTCAAGTCGCGGCTCTACGATATTCGGAAACAAAAGCCGACGTTGAGCTTGGAGGAAGGGGTATTTAATGATGACTTCAAAGACATTATTATCCACATCGGCGAAAAAGGCGAAGATAATGTAACCATCAAGGACATTCTGATCTATGATCACAGCAATTACAATCGGGATCGTGCGAGTGTCATTACGGCGAAAAGTGGAGAAATGTATGCGACTGCCGATCAGCGCTACTTTGTCATGAATCTTTTTGATGGTTCGCAATACCAGGAAATGCAGACTTCGGGGACGGGAAAGGAGAAAAACTCGCCTTTTATGCGTACCTCTTTCAAGGAGTGGACGCGAGTGTTTGACCTCAGCGAGTTTGAAATCAATCGGACCCACGAGGAGCTTTTTAAGTCTCACCAAACGATGCTGAGTGCCGCACAGCTGGTAGACGCCATTGACTCTATTGATGTCAAAATTCAAAAGCGCTTTGATAACCTGGGAGCACATATGAGTCAGTATTTCTATTACGTAAAAGACAGTGTCGAGGAACGCAACAGTAGGATTCGAGACAGCGTCAAATACTCCCGATACATGCAAAATAAGCCCTTCCCTATCAATAAAGCTCCTTCTGCGGCAGTCGAGAAGAAACAAGAAGATGAGATGACTAAAGCCAAGGAGGCACTGAAGGCCAAAAGGGAAAAGCAGCAGCAACAGAAGGAAAAGAAAGGAAAAAAGAAAAAGAAATCCCGAAAACTAGCCGGGAAGATCGTCAAGCAACGGCTGGATCGCCCCTTGGAAGAATACGAAAGCATTTTCTATACCTTTCAGCGCTCCGAGCAGGGGCAATTGGTCAATAAAGCCAAATCCTTTGCCCGTGGGATTCAAGGGCAGGCCAAGACGACCTTCAGCTCTTTAGGGAAAATCAAGGAGTCTAAAGTCAAGCACATCTATGAGTTGAACATCAAATTCAGCATGGCCTTGGTCTGCTTCATCTTTCTCTTTATTGGTGCACCGATGGGAGCAATCGTCCGTAAAGGCGGCTTTGGTTATCCCATCCTGATTGCCATCATTTTCTTTATGCTCTTTATTGTCTTGAATGTAATGTGTAAAAAACTGGCGGAGAGCTTTGTCGTCTCTGCTAATTTTGCCGCCTGGATTCCTTGTATGATATTATTTCCCATTGGACTGATGCTGACCTTCAAAGCCATGAATGATTCGAAGATCATCAATATTGCTCCGGCTGTTAGTAAGTTGGAAAAATGGCTGACGAAGTCAGAAAAGTGATAAATACGTACACATGCTAAAAACCATCAGAAACAACCCCTACTTTTTTGTTGGGGTGCTACTCTTTGTGATTTCAGGCGCTATCCTATTACTTACGACCGTTCAGGGTGATGTCATCCGCTTCTTTAGTGAGCACCGCAGTACTTATGGAGACCTGTTTTTCAAATATTTCACCAAAATGGGGGAAGAGATCATCTACGCGACAGCCTTCATTATCTTGCTGTTTGTCCGTTTTCGCTACTCGCTCCTTATCCTCCTTACCGGTTTTATTACACTGGGCATCAGTTTGCTGACCAAGGCTTTCTTCGCCCACCCCCGCCCCTACTCTTATTTTTACTGGATCACCAAAGAATTTGATCAGCTCAACCCAGTGGAAGGCGTTGATCTATTAGTAGGCTACACCAGCTTCCCTTCGGGCCATTCGATGTCGGCCTTCGCCTTTTACGGCCTGCTGGCCTTCCTGCTGCCCAAAAAGCGGCTGATGGGGCTGCTCTGTTTCACGATCGCCTTGCTCATCGCTGTTTCTCGAATGTACCTGATCCAACATTTTCTCAAAGACATCTACATTGGTAGCCTAATTGGCGTATGTATTGCACTACTCTTGTATCAATTGCAGCTGATGATTCCGGATAACAAATGGCTGGATCGCTCGCTTTTGGGCCGTCGACAAGCCAGGAAACCGGTTCCAAAGGCGCTCGCCTCCCAAGCCTGATTATCTTCAATGCCTAACATCATCCATCATGAATACCATCAAAATAGCGATGCTCCTGGCGCTGGCTGCGTTGTTCCTTTGCCCCGCCTGCCAGGTCAGTCCCAGTGACGATGACGACGATCCCACCCCGCCGACGCCCAACCTGGACAGTTACGAAGACGGTATTTTCATCAGTCACCAAGGCAATCCTGCACTCAACATCAATTCCAGCGTTAGCTTCCGCGACCGAGCCACCAGCGGCGTAGTCGATAGCATCTATCAACAGGCCAATAGCGGCGCAGTACTGCCGCCCATCCACTCCATGCAGCTCCACGACGGCAGAATTTACCTGATCAGCAACAGCGAGAATCAAGTGGTAGTCGTAGCTGCCAACAGCTTCCAGCGCATCGGCACCATCAACAACCTGCAAAAGCCCCGCTACCTATTGCCCATCGGCAACAACAAAGCCTGCATCAGCGAATGGGGAGAGGATGGCATCAGCGGCCGTCTCAGCATCGTCGATCTCAACAGCCTTCAAATCAGCAACAGCATTCCTACTCGCCCCGGACCGGAGCAGATGTTACTGGACGGCAATCACCTCTACGTAGTCAACAACGGCGGCTTCGCCCTGGATTCTGTCGTAAGTAAAGTGAGTTTGACTACCGAAGAAGTACTCGAAACCATCAAAGTTGGCTTGGCCCCCAACAGCCTACAAATAGATCAAAACGGCCATCTTTGGGTGCTCTGCCAAGGCATCAAAGACCCTTTTGTTCCCTCTAATAATCGTAATGGTGAGTTGGTAAGACTAGAAAATGATGAGCTACAATTCCGCTTGGAGCTGGCCCCCGCCGCCAATAATTTGGTCATCAGCCCCGACGGCAGCCGCCTCTATTTCGTCAATCAAGAATGGCTTTACGCGCATGGACTTGGCGATACCAGCCTTAGCCTGACGCCCTTCATCGCCTCGCCCTTTAGCCATATCGCCGTACATCCAAATACCGGCGATTTGTATTGCGTCGATCCCCGCAATCTGCAAAGCGATGGCTCCGTACTGGTCTTCTCCGGCGTAGGCGCTTTACAATACACCTTTCAAACCAGCGTAGCCCCCAACGGCTTTGGGTTTATGGAATAGCACTACTCTTTGAACAACTGCCCCAGCTCTTTCTCCGTGGTACGCAGCTTATCGCGGCAAAACTGGATCAGCTCGGCGGCGCGTTGCGAGCGGGCAGCCAAGTCATCAATACCAATGCTCCCTTCCTCAATCTGATCTACAATTTGCTGCAACTCTTCGTAAGCGGTTTTGTAGCTGCTGATGGTCGTTTTTTTCTTCTTCGTCATAATTAGTTGTTGACTGATAAGTTCAAGTGGTCGGTCGAATCTCGTTCATCGCTACTGGGGTTAATCACCTGGCTTTCCAACGTTCCGTTTCGCAGTTGGGTTTGTAGTAAATCTCCCTTTTTAACTTCCTCCGTACCGCCAATGGCCTCTCCGTTGCGGCGCGTGATGCTGTAGCCCCGGCGCAGAGTCGACTCAATGCTCAACAGTTGATGTCGATCGCTGAGGTGTTCCAGTTCTCTGCTTTGTTGCTGTAGGTGTTGCCGAAGTTGCCGGGGCAGGCGCTCTTCGATGAAATCCAGCATGCGCTCGGACGCTTGCAGCTGGCTATTAGCTAGTGATTGCCATTGCTGCCGGAGGCCCGCCAGGGCGACAGCCTGCTCGTTAATTTGCTGGCTGGCCAAATTGCGCAGTCGCAGGGCCGCTTCCATGATTTGCTGCTCGAAAAGGGAGTTGTGGTGAATGATGAAATCCGCCACTGCCGTTGGCGTCTTCAGCGCCGTATGAGCAGTTAGGTCAAGCAAACTCTGGTCGATCTCGTGGCCAATTCCGCTGAGCACCGGCAAAGATAACTGGGCGACGGCCTCATTGAAAGCCAGCCCATCAAAGGCCATCAAATCCAACCGGGCGCCCCCTCCCCGGATGATGACTACGCAATCGAAGTGGTCGTGCAGCTCTTCGATGGCGGCCAAGCTGCGCAGTAGCTCCTGCTCCGCATTGACGCCCTGTACGGCGGCGGCGAAGAGGCGGCAGCGGTACTGATACCCATAGGGGTTACCCTCCAGCTGGCGAATAAAATCGTGATAGCCAGCGGCTTGCTTGGAGCTAACGATGGCGATGTCTTGTAAGACAGTAGGCAGGGCCAGTTCGCCATTTTTGTCCAACAGCCCTCGTTGTTGAAGCTGCATGATGGCTTGGCGTTTTTGCAGGGCCAGCCGACCTAGTGTATAGGCCGGATCAATATCTTCGATCTGAAATTTGAGCCCGTAGCGTTCGTGGTAATCGACTTTGATTTGCAGGAGGACCTGCATGCCTTCCTGAAGAATATCATCGAGCTGCCGCCCGATGCGGCGGCGGATGCGCTTGTAACTGCGACTCCAGAGCACGGCCTCGGCCTGAGCAAGAATCCCTTCCTCTTCGGCCTCTTCGTCCTTTTGCACCAAGCTAAAATAGAAGTGTCCCCGCGAACGCTGGGCCTGCGCCAGCTCGCAGCTCACCCATACGGGCTCGGACAGATTGAGGGCCAGTACCCGGCGGATGTACTCATTTAATTCTTGTAGAGAATAAGATTTCAATTTTTAACAGTTGTTGAGCAAAAATATATTGAAAAATAGAAGCAGAATAATTTAATTCCCATTAAATTAATGATTCCTTAAAATTGGCTTTACTATGACCCGTTCACTCCTATCTATTGCATTTACGCTGTTCCTTTTGCTATCCCTCAGTGCTCAAACGATGTTTCCTGAGCCGGGACGAGTCTTCAGGGATGATCGCATTCCTCGGATTGATATTCGCCTTTCCGATGCTGATCTCGATTTCTTGCTTGAACCCAGCAATCTACAAAGTGATGAATATAAACCGGCGAGCTTCTATTGGGATGATGGCGAGGAGCAAGATACGGTGGAATCTGTAGGCTTTCGGCTGCGGGGAAATTCGGCCCGAGGGGCGCAAAAGAAGTCCTTCAAAGTTTCTTTTGATGAATTTGTTGATGGGCAAAAGTTCAAAAAGCTGGAACGACTCAATATCAATGGAGAACACAATGATCCTAGTATTGCTCGCTCTAAATTGAGCTGGGATTTGCTCCGAGAGCTAGAGGTGCCGAGCTCCCGCGCCAATCATGTTCGCCTCTATATTAATGGAGACTACTACGGCCTCTATCTAAATGTAGAGCACATCGATGAAGAATTCGTTGAACTGCGCTTTGGCAACAAAGACGGTAACCTCTACAAGTGCCTTTTTCCGGCCGATTTAGATTACAAGGGGGGTGATCCAGAACTGTACAAAGAGGCCCGATTCGGTCGTCGCACTTATGAGTTGAAAACCAATGAGCAGGAAGATGACTACGCCGATCTAGCCGGTTTCATCGACGTACTCAATAATACCGCTATCGATGATTTGCCCTGTGAGCTAGAAAAAGTATTCAATGTTGACGGCTATCTCCGGGCGATGGTCTACGACATTCTTTGCGGCAATTGGGACGGTCCGATTTTTAACAAAAACAATTTTTACCTCTACCACAACACCGAAACTGGTCAGATCGAATACCTCCCCTATGATCTGGATAATACCTGGGGCATCGACTTTTTGGGAGAAGACTGGGGCCTGCGCGACATTTACAGTTGGGCCCGGGACAATGAACCTCGTCCGATCTACACGCGCATCATGGCCGTCGAGGAGTATCGGAATCGTTTTTCCTACTACCTCTCCAAGTACATGAACAGCGTTTTCAACAGAGATGTCCTCAATCCACGCTTAGAACAGTTGCGCCAGCAAATGCGGGAGTTTGTGGAGATCGATACTTATTATCCGCGCGATTATGGTTTCAGTCCCACTGATTTCGATAATGCCTTTAGCGACAATGCCACGGGAGCCGGCCACGTTAAATATGGCTTGCGCAATTACGTCAGCACCCGTCGCGAAAGTGCCTCCAATCAGTTGGATTTAAAGGCTATCGCTCCCATTATCACCCAAGTTTCTAATAATCAACCCACGGCAGGCCAGGAGATTGTGATTACTGCTCGCGTAGAAGATGACGCTGCGGTGAATACGGTGGTGCTCAATTATTCTTTTGGAAATACCATGCAGCTTACGGAGGAACCGATGTTCGATGATGGCATGCACGGCGATGGAGAAGCCGGGGATGGAACCTACGGTACTTTTCTCTCTACTTTGACAGGCGAAACCTCCTTGAGCTATTTCGTCCAATCTAGCGATGATGAGGATAAAGTCAGTCGCAGTCCTCTTTGTGATTTTAAAGAAATGAATATCTTCCGATCGACCTCCACCCTCTATATTAATGAAATTATGGCCTCCAACTCGACGGTCATTGCGGACGAGGAAGGCGAGTTCGACGACTGGATTGAGCTGTACAACGGCGGCTCAGATGCGGTCAACCTCAACGGCCTCTATCTAACCGACAACCTCAACAACCCCGACAAATGGGCCTTCCCCGACATCACCCTCGGCGCGGGGCAATTCCTGCTCATCTGGGCGGATGACGATGAAGAACAAGGCCAGCTCCACCTCCCCTACAAGCTTTCTGCCGACGGCGAGGAAGTCGGCATCTTCGCGCTGGATAACGGTGAATTCACCGCCATCGACCAAATGACCTTCGGCCCACAAGCCACCGACCAAGCCTTCGGCCGCCTCCCCAACGGCACCGGCCCTTTCCAAGTGCTCGTCCCCACCCCCGGCGCGAGCAACGAAGCCCTCAGTACTGGCCCCGGCCCCGCCTACCCCAGCTTCCAGCTCTCCCCCAACCCCTTCACCAACCAACTCCTCATCGAATTCGAAGGACAGGCGGAGGTACAAATCACGGACCTAAGCGGTCGCCTAATCTGGCACCAGGAGTTTGTAGATCAGCTGAGTTGGACGCCTGAAGATGTGCAGGCTACTGTTTTTATTGTGAGTATTTGGCGGGAGGGGAAGATGCTGGTGTCGCGGCAGGTGCTTCGGCTGTAGAGTAGGTGCAGCTGAGGCTTAAGCGACAAGGTTAGATGTAAGCAAACGTACAGATTCAGGCTAAAGCCCGGCTGTAAGAATAAGCTCAGGTATCGCTGTAGGAGTACTGTGTGTAAGGAAATAAGTCGTAAATAACCGAGAGTAGTGCCTGTACAAACGCAGGGCTTGCGCCTTTTTGGGAGGGCCCACCCTCAAAACCACCGCCGCCAACCCGCCTGTTTTTCTGAATGTCCTAACCATAGCTGGCCTGGACTTGCAAGCGGGTCGCAAGAACTCCTCTTTTGGGAAGCTGGCATCCTTTCTCTCTCTAGGCCTGCGAGAGAAAAAGGGCATATGTACTAAAGGGAATTACCAAAGCAATCAATGTGGGCTTAAACGCTGTGCTGGGCTTTGATAAGCATCAAGACAGGCGCAAATATAACACAATATGTTTTAAAAGTCAAAAAATGCCTTTAGAAAGTGAAAATGCCCGACCAAGCAAGTGCTCAACCAGGCATTTCTGTATTTTAATCTGCTGGCCTTGATCGTACAAGACCGGCCAATTCATTTCATTATTCCAATACTTTCTTCACCAAATCCGCCGCCTCTTGCAGCAAAATTGCAGAGTGGACTTCCAGGCCAGACTCATCGATGATGGTCTTGGCGATGTCTGCGTTGGTGCCTTGCAGACGGACGATGATTGGTACGTTGATGTTGCCCATATTGCGATAGGCATCAACGACGCCCTGCGCTACTCGGTCGCAGCGAACGATGCCACCAAAGATATTGATTAGAATGGCTTTCACTTTCGGGTCGCGGAGAATGATGCGGAAGGCTTTTTCGACCCGTTCTGCATCCGCCGTTCCGCCTACATCGAGGAAGTTGGCTGGCTCGCCACCGGAGAGCTTGATGATGTCCATTGTAGCCATGGCCAGACCGGCACCGTTGACCATACAGCCGACATTGCCGTCGAGATTAACATAGTTGAGACCGTGGCTCTTGGCTTCGACCTCTACGGGGTCTTCCTCGTCAGTATCGCGCATCTCGGCCAGGTCAGCGTGGCGGTAAAGGGCATTATCGTCCAGACTTACCTTGCAATCTACCGCAACGATGCGATCATCACCGGTTTTTAGACAAGGGTTGATTTCAAACAATGAAGCATCGCTCTTCACGAAAGCTGTATATAGGGCATTAATAAATTTGGTCATTTCCTTGAAGGCCTTACCGCTCAGTCCGAGATTGAAAGCGACCTTACGCAGCTGAAAGCCCTGCAAGCCCAGCGTTGGATCGACGTATTCTTTGTGTACCAGATGAGGGGTTTCTTCGGCTACTTTTTCGATGTCCATCCCCCCTTCAGTAGAATAGATAATGACATTGCACTTGCGCTCGCGGTCCATGAGAATAGAGACGTAGAATTCCTTATTGGCATCAAAATCAGGAGCGTAGGCGTCTTCGGCAACCAGGACTTTGCGGACCAGCTTACCGGGGCCGTTGAGTCCTCCGGGCGTTTGTGGCGTTTTGAGCATCATACCCAGGATATTACCAGCGTGTTCTTTAATCTCGTCGAGGTTTTTGGCCAGTTTGACACCGCCGCCTTTACCTCGCCCCCCGGCGTGGATTTGGGCTTTCACAACGGCCATCTCAGTGCCCGTTTGCTTTTGTAAGTCGTGGAATGCGTTGACCGCTTCATCGACGGTAGTTGCCACGATGCCTTCCTGTATAGCTACACCGAAGCTTTTGAGTAATTGCTTGCCTTGAAATTCGTGTAAATTCATATCAACTCTAGGTGAAATTATTAAGAAGATTAAGATGGAATCGCCGCAAAAGTAAATCTTTTTTGGGGGAAATACGGCAATTGAAGTACATTATATTTTTGTAACTTGTTGGTCTAAAATTTTTCCTATGTCTAGCACCACTGTACGCACTTATGATCCTCAATCTCCGGCGCTACAAGCCCAGCGCAAAGCCCTCACTTCGGGCTTCAAGTTTGTTTTGTATATGCTCTTTCGGCTGCCGACGGCCATTTGGTGGGGCTTGAGGGTTAAATCCTGTACCTACCAACGCTCGGAGATCACCTTGCCCTACGGCTGGCGTACCCAAAATCCTTATAAATCGATTTATTTCGCTGCACAGGCCGGAGCTGCCGAGCTTTCTACGGGTGTCCTGGCCAGCCTTGCTATTCAGAATAGGGGGTGTCGCATCTCTATGCTGGTGCGCCAAATTGAGTGCGAGTTTGTGAAGAAGGCCAATTCCCTGACGACTTACACTTGCGAGGATGGTGAAGCCGTGTTGGAAACCATACAAAAGGCTATTGATACCGGCGAGGGACACACCGTCACCATGACCTCCACGGGCGTACAAACCAACGGCGAGGTCGTTTCGCAGTTCAAAGTGACCTGGTCTTTTAAAGTAAAAACCTCCAAAAGCTGATCTACTCCCCAGATGATGATTTTTGTCATCCTCCCTTATCTGATTTTTCCTTAACTTAGGAAGATACTTGATTTTGCCCTAGCCACGTACATAACCATCGACAGCTCGATTACACATATCAGACCCCGCTTTAAACTTCAGGTGGCGCTGCCGCCGGAGGAAATTATGGGTCGCATCCAACAGATGATCAACGAGCGTCGCCATCCCATCATTGGTAACATTGTCAACGAGCACATCATTTTAGACATCAAGGCCGAAGACCTGCACTACTGGTCTCCACAACTCAACTTTCGGGTGGAACCGGATGAGGAAGTGGAAGGACATAGCATCGTAGCCGGACTCATCGGGCCAAGGCCGGCGGTATGGACCCTTTTTATGTTTATTTACTTCTCTATAGGTACCCTTGGTTTTTTCATCTCTTCCTATGGAGTTGCTCGATGGATGCTGAATGAATACAGCCACGCCCTCTGGGCCTTCCCCCTCGCCATTCTCTTTATGCTTACTGCTTACAAAGCAGGGAAAGTCGGTGAGCAAATGGGTCGCGATCAGGTAGAAATGCTGAAGTATTTTGTTCTGGAAGCCATTACGGTAGAAAAAAAGGTCGAAAAATAAAGCAGGTGAAAACCCGCTGCTGCGAATTTTCACCTGCTCTGTTTGGAAGCGCGGTCCGAAATTAATCCGAAACCACAAATTTCTTATTCGATACGGCATCCTCGGTGCGGATGGCGACGATATACATGCCCGCTCCTAGTTTGAGTGAAGGCATTTCTAGTATACTTTGGCCAGACGTAAAACGATGGCTATTGACCTGATGGATTAACTGACCAGTCAGGTTAAAGAGCTGTACATCGGCTTCGAAAGATTGATCGGCGTCAACGGCGATGGTCAAGGATTGGTCGCTACGCAGCGGGTTAGGACGTACCATCCAACCTTTTACATAATCGATATCTTTGGTAGATACCGCACCATCTCCGGTACGGAAATTGGCCGCCTCCGTAAACTCTGTACAAGTAACCAATTCCCCGAAAGGACGGACTCTCCAGTAGTAGGTGCGATTGGGATCGAGGTTATTAAGGACTAAAAAGGGATCATTAACCACGAACTGCTGTGGCTGGAAAGCAAAATTTCTGAACCGGTCAATCTGTACAATGTAAGAAACTGCACCGGGCTGTGCCTCCCAATCTAAAGTCACGGAAGTGTATTCATCCCAAATTTCCCCATCGATTGGAGAAGTGAGATTAGTGGCATCAAGCACCGTGAGATCAGGCGTATAATTGGGACGAACGTAGTTGCGGAAGACAGAGAAAAGATCAGCGCGGATAGCTGTTTTCTGATCATTTGTAAAGATATAATCATCACAATCTTCAAAATAGCTCATGATATTATTTTCCATCGGATCGACCATGTCGCCATTGGGGTCCATGGCACCGCCGTTGTAGTTGGCACAACCATTTTGGGTGAAGGCGAAAAGATAATCTGGAGGCGTATCGCAGATACCGTCGGCAGCTTGCGTACAGTTGCTCCGATCTTGCCTTTCCGCAGGAATCAACCCTACATTGCCGATCTGCGAAGGATCACTGGGGGCAAAATCACCTACAGGATTACCATGCACGCTGGGATTATAAGGATTGCCTTCCCAGCCGTAAAAGGGATGAGCCAGGCTGAAAAAGTGTCCTAGCTCGTGAGGCATTACGCTAGGGGAACGGATGTAGCGCTGATCCGCTACGATGTAGTCCAACTGAGCACCTCCTTGGTAATAAGCTAGTGTACCATTCGTACCAGTGCTTCCTGTAATAAAGATATTGATAGCATTGTTTACCTTATTAGACTGAATTTGCTGGATGCCACTTTGTACATTAGGGGTATTGTAAATAGCAGACTGGTTGAGATTGCGGAAGCCATCTCTGATGTAGAACTGAATATTTTGATCGCGATAAATTTCATTGACCAGACACATCATATCCAACACATCTACTGTATTGACCCTGCCAGTACCATCACTACGGGCCACGAGGTGCAATTTTACCGGTACATAAGTCGTACCACCGCGAACCTCGGCGAAAGCAGGAGGATGGGCTCGATTGTACATCAATCGCTCCTTGATCAAGTGCTGATCTTTAGTACCACATAGCCCGGTATGCCGATGCTGGGCAGAAATAGTGGTACTGCCGGCAAGCAGCAAGAGTATGAATATAGGTAGGAAAAATTTCTTCATGTTAGACTTAGTTTAAGAAAATTGGTAGTTAAAGCGTGGTTTTATTTGTCACTAGATAATACTTTCCGAACAAGCTATATGCCACAAAAATAATAAAAAAATAGGCTCGCCCCTGTCTCATACTTGTCAAATGCGGATTCTGGGCAATCCGTGGAACAATTATCAGGTACTATACCCTACTATTGCCCCTATTTTTTCAAATAAATACCTTACTTTTGCAGCGTTTATGCAGGCCCTGACCGAGTCTGCCTACCCATATCATTTAACAACCAAAATAACACATGAGTAAAGTAACTGTTGTTGGAGCTGGTAACGTTGGCGCTACGGTGGCTAATGTATTGGCTCACAAGGACCTTGTCAATGAAGTTGTACTTCTGGATATTAAAGGTGACTTGGCCGCTGGAAAAGCTTTGGATAGCTGGCAACAAGCCCCCATCGATTATTACAGTACCCGTCTGGTGGGTACTGCGGACTACCGCAAAACCCGCAATTCGGACATCGTTGTCATCACGGCTGGCGTACCGCGCAAGCCTGGTATGAGCCGCGACGATCTGATCTCTACCAATGCCAAGATTGTCTCTGCGGTAACTACTTCAATAATGAAGTACTCCAAAAATCCTATCATCATCGTCGTTTCTAATCCTCTTGATGTGATGACTTACGCGGCCCACAAAGCCTCTGGATTGAAGAGCAGCCGCGTTTTCGGAATGGCTGGTATTCTGGATACGGCCCGCTACCGCGCCTTCCTCGCTACTGCACTTAATGTATCTCCCAAAGATATTCAGGCGGTCTTAATGGGCGGACACGGTGATACGATGGTTCCCCTACCCCGCTACACCACTGTAGCTGGTATTCCGGTAACAGAAATGATAGAAAGAGATGAACTCAAGGCCATTGTAGAACGCACCAAGAAAGGGGGCGGTGAGCTGGTTAAGCTGATGGGCACCTCGGCCTGGTATGCTCCGGGTGCTGCTGCAGCTCAGATGGTAGAAGCTATTCTGCGCGATGAAAACCGCATTTTCCCTTGCTGTGCCCGCCTGACGGGCCAGTATGGCATCAAAAACATGTTCCTCGGCGTACCGGTTAAGCTCAACAGCAAAGGAATCTCCGAAATTCTGGAACTCAAGCTCAACAAAAGTGAGACCCGCCTTCTGCAAAAGTCTGCTGACCACGTTCAGGCGGTTATGAAAGTTTTTGACAAAATGAAGCTCGTATAATTTTGAATTATAAGCTCGAATTCTGAAATTAAAGTGGAGAAAGAAGCCTTGTGCCTTTTTCTCCGCTTTTGTAAACCTTTACAAACCTTGCTTGTTTTTATCTTAGAATGGCAACGAGTCAAATATACCGAACAATGAACGATTCCGAAGATTACGCGGGGATAACTGCCGGGATGATGACTAATCACGGCATACGTCTCAAGGATTTAAGTGATCAAAAGCCAGTCATGCTGGTTTTCCTACGACATTTTGGCTGTGTTTTCTGTAAAGAAGCAATGGCTGATCTCGCAGAACAGCGCAACGCCTTCGAAACTAAAGGCGTTGAGATGGTATTTGTCCATATGTCTAAACCTGATCTAGCAGAACAGTATTTCAAGGATTACAAGCTCGATGGTGTCCACCATATCAGCGACCCGGAATGCCGGTATTATTCCGCCTTCGGCATCCTGAAAGGACGGTTTTCGCAGCTCTATGGCCTGCGTACCTGGATTCGCGGCTTCTCCGCTCAGCGACAGGGCCACAAGCTGGAAATGGCCAAGGCACTCGGTGATTCTACTCAAATGCCCGGCATCTTCCTCATCCGCAACGGCCAGGTGCGCGAAAAATTCATTCACAAGCTGCCTTCGGATCGCCCCGATTATGGCAAATTGATCGACGATTGCAGCCTCATGTCTTAGCCACAGAACCTCTGCGGCTCTAATTTGTTCTATTCACAATTGTCCTAGTAGATTAGAAGCTAAATCGCCGTGTCCCTTGACAGGAGACACAGCTCGAACTAAAGATATTCTCTAAAAGTAAGTCAAGGCGGTGTCTCTCGCAGAGGACACTGTATACATACATCGTGAAATTGTACCTCTGACCTTCGATTTAGCCTAATCGTCAAGGCAGTGTCTCCCGCAGAAGACACTGATGATAAAAAACAGATCAAATGATAGGATGGAGATTTTCTGAGTTTACGCCTAGCCCCAACCAGGGCAGTTCCTTCGAAAAACTACTCAAGGTTTTCAAAGAATTACTCTTGTATACTTCTGGCAATGTCCGCGAAGCCCTAAGCTGGCTTACCGAGCTGGATAAGGAGTACGAACTGACCGATGAGAACTACGGTATTGCTGATTTCATCCAGGATTTGATTGACAAGGGCTTTATCCAGCAGCAGGATACCCAGGGGGGCAGCTTTGTTCCGTCGGCAAAGATGGAGATCGCTATGCGCCAGCGCGCCCTGGAAGACATCTTCGGCCAACTCAAAAAGGCCAAGCGCGGAAAGCACAACACCCGCCACGGCGGCAAGGGCGACGAATACACCTCCGACAGCCGCCCCTTCGAATTCGGCGACCCGCTGGAGCACCTCGCTGTCTCCGACTCCTTACGCAATGCCCAAATCAACCACGGCATTGACGATTTCAAGCTCACCCACGAGGACCTGGAAGTCCGAGAAACCTACTACCAGAGCCAAATGAGCACCGTACTGATGATTGACATCTCCCACTCTATGATCCTCTATGGAGAAGATCGCATTACCCCTGCTAAAAAAGTAGCGATGGCCCTCGCAGAGCTGATCACCACTCGTTACCCCAAGGATACGCTCGACATCCTTGTCTTCGGCAACGACGCCTGGCAAATCGAGATCAAAGACCTCCCCTATCTCCAAGTCGGCCCCTATCACACCAATACCGTGGCCGGTCTCGAACTGGCCATGGACATCATGCGCCGCCGCCGCAATCCCAACAAGCAGATTTTTATGATCACCGATGGGAAGCCTACTTGTATCAAGAAAGGAAAGAAATACTACAAAAATAGCTTCGGCCTGGACCGCAAGATTATTAGCCGTACCCTCAATCTGGCCACTCGCTGCCGCAAGCTAGACATCCCCATTACCACCTTCATGATTGCCCGCGACCCCTATCTGGTCAGCTTTGTTGATCAATTTACCAAGGCTAACAATGGTAAGGCATTCTACAGCAGCTTACAGGGTTTGGGAGAATTTATTTTTATGGATTATAAAAATAATAAGCGGCGTAGGCATCGTTAGGGCCTTATTTTGAGTTTCTATTTTAAGCAGCATTCGTTTTTTGGGTGTATCTTTGTACCCCAAGGGTCGCCAATAACGCTTGAAACTCAAAATATAATGAAAAGAAAACATTACACCCCGTTCTGCCTATTCCTATGCCTACTCCTCTGCGCTCCACTTCAATCTTTGGCTACCCATATTGTTGGAGGCTATGTACACTACGATTGTGTAAGGATCGTTGGTAACTACACCGTAATTAAAGTCCATTTGGAAGTTATTCGAGAGGCCACACAAGGGGGATCGTCATTTGATGATCCACTGGAAATGGGTGCTTATCACGAAATTAATGGAGAATGGCAATACACAGGTGGTATCAGAATGCAGCTAGATAGTGTCGTTCTCCTAAGCACTACAGAGCCTGAATACCAGTATCGTCCACATAGCCACTGGCGTATGGAGAAGGCATATTATAGCAAAGAAGAATATGGAATACTCAACAATCAAGGAGATTTCATGATTGCTCATCAGCGTTGTTGTCGGCTAGAAAATCCTTTTACCAACACTTCTGGCCTGGGTAGCTTAGGCATGGCCTATCATGTTTTTATTACCGAGGAAGGTCTACAACAATGCAATTCAAGCACAAAGCTTAACCTTGATGAAGAGCGTTATTTTTTTCTTGACAGTTTATCGATAAAGGATTTTAATGCCAATAATCCAGATCAGGATAGCACCTACATCCAATTTACTGCCCCAGTAATTGCCGGAGGGCTAGTTGGAACAACCGGACTTCCGGGTGACCCAGGTGCCTGTGATGGAGTCACCCCCTTCGATGACCTTTGCCCGCCCCCCTTTGATGAGATGAGCTTCGACCCAGGCTACAGTGCTACACAACCGTTTGGGGTTAACACAAATTTTGTCGTGAATGCTCAAACAGGTATTATAAGCGGTATACCAACAGAAGAAGGCTTATTCCAAATTGCCCTGAAAATTGATGAATACAGAAATGGGATATTCATGGGCTATGCTATCGCCGAATATATCATTGAAGTTGTCCCCAAAATAGATGTTGCTATCGTCAATATTCATCCATTTTGGGACGCCAATAGAGATGGCATAAGAGATACTTCGGAATCAGAATTTGATATTGCACTGGGTGTACTAGAAACGCCTAATGGATTTCAAAAGATCAGCAATACCCTGCATCGACTATACGCGCGTTCAATTGGCGAATATACTTTTTTTACCAGAAGTAAGCCCCAGTGGCGCATTAATAGTCCCACCGATAGCCTTAAATTTGAAGTCGATCAGCTCCTCAAAACTTATGAGGTCGATCTACCTATCGTCCCGATCCACGATGATCTGATTTATGAGTCTTTTGTAAAACTAGGTCTTCCACTTTGTAACCGAACCAATACGCTTAGCGTTGAGATTACCAATTTAAGTACTCAAACCCTTACCGACCTCACCGCAAGAATAACCATCGACTCTTTGACCAGCTTTGTCCCTGCGGTCAATACACAAAGCATATTTAAAGTCTTCGCGAGCATATCTCCGGGAAGAAAGAAAAGTGTTAATCTCCAAATAAAAATGCCCGATGAAACTTTTATCGGAGAACGACTAAATTTCAGTGTAGTAATTGAGGGTGGCAATGCAGATACTACCTATCAAGATACCATTAAGATTGACGCTGTAGTCCTTTGCAGCTTTGATCCTAATGACAAACTGGCCTATCCTGATCGAGAGACTGGACACATCCTGCCTGACGAAGAACTCAATTACGTCATTCGTTTCCAAAATACGGGTAACTTCTCCGCAAAAGATGTTATTCTAATTGATACCCTCGACAATAATCTGGATGCCAGCAGTATCCATTTTTTCGGATCAAGTCATTACTACCGGTTCAAGCAAACGGGAAATATTATACAATTTCAGTTTTTGAATATTTATCTACCAGACAGCACGTCTAATCCGGAAAAAAGCCAGGGTTACGTCAGTTTTAGAATTAGGCCTAAGCCCTCACTGAGTGACTTGACCGATATTCATAATCGAGCAGCCATCTATTTCGATCAAAATCCTCCTATCATCACCAATACGGTCACCCGTACGCTGGCTATTCCTGAGGAGGAGCAATTTTACTTCGACGTTTATCCTAATCCTTACCACAACCAAATTTTTGTAGATCGCAATGGCTACTTGTTTTCCAACCTTCAGATCGAAATCTATGATTTATTGGGAAGGAAGCTAGGCGTTCAATCCCTACCGGATGAGCGAAATACGGTCCCCTTGCAGCAACTCGGCCAGGGCGTTTACGTCTATCGAATTATAGGTGTAAACGGGGAAGAACTGCAAGCAGGTAAAATCGTTAAGCAATAAGTCGAGACTTTCTAGTTCAACTAGTTGATTCCCAGATAGGTTTTGTACTGCTCCTGATCAAAATGACTGCGCTTGAAGGGATGCGCCTCGGTATTGAAGATGTATTTTTCAAAATCGAATTGCTCCTTCTCCACGGCGGCAACGTAGAAGTATTTGAGGGTTTCTGCGTAAAAGTAAGTCGCTAGATAATCTTTCTTTTCCATCTTAGCGACATTTTCGATGGAGTTGAAGGCAATGTCATTGCGGCAGCACTTCTTGATGTCATTCCAGTACTTATCCAGCATTTCCTTGTATTTCTCCTTGCCCGTAATTTGATGGAGGTAGTAAGCTGATTCGATGATTTCTGGGTTAAGCTCGGAGTTGGGGTATTCGAGTGAATCCTTTTCGTAGTGATAGCGGGTAGGCAGCAAGCCGTATTTATCCCATAACCAATCCCAAGCCGCCATATTCTTCTCGGCATTTTCCAAATCGCCGTGCAGAGCCTGGACGGCGGGGAAGAAAGCATCGTACAGCGAAACTGAACGCTTAACCACTTCTCCGCTGTGCATATTGACGATGGTATAATAGCGCCGACCTTCGTAATCCTCCGCGAGATACTCATCAATTTTACCCAAGCTGTAGTTCCAAATTTCCTCGATTTCGGGATCGGGAAAGAGCATATGGCTTTTGAGCATGTATTCGTAATAAGAATCGACTCCAGCCTGAAGGAAACTCCAATCATTGGTCCATTCTCCTGTTTCAACATTGATGTTATCACCGGGAAGCCCAATGTCGGACTTGCGGTCAAAGATGGCTTTGGTGGCTTTCTTAGCAGCTTGGTAATACTTGGGGTCTTTGGCGTAATAACTTAAAATACCAAACTCCACCAAATAGGTTGTCGCTTGCGCCACATTGACCACATTACCTTCGCCTTTACCCTTGTCGCCGGCCGTTTTGCCGGTTTTGAGGTTGACCGAATGATAAGGGAGGCCCGTAGGGGAAGCGAAGGCGGGCAGCAGTCGATCGCCAAAATCAATGGCCTTTTCGAGGACTTTAGGGTTTTGGGTAAAATCGTAGATCGCCAGCAAGCCTCCGAGAATGCGGATATTGACCTCAAACACCTGAACAAACAAATCTTTGTCCCAATCCATCGATAAGGCATAGTCCTCAATCTCCTTAGCTTCCTCATCAAAGCCCATCACCGCTAAGGTGCTGTAGGCATCGATGGGAGAAATGCCCAGTGGCTGCTCGTACCAGTTGAAGCCCTTGCGGGACAGCGGCAGCAGCACATCATAGCCCCAGGCGTATTCCTTGTAGGCTTTCCAGGTTCTGAGGGTCTCCGACCGTACTTCCTCGGCACTGTAGAAAGCCGGAGGAGCAGGCGAGGTTTGTTTTTCGGTGGTAGGTTCGTTGCAAGAGGTGGCTAAAAATAGCAGACCTAGAAGGAGGGCTAAAAATTTCATTTGGTGAGAGTGGTTTTAAGATAAATAAAACCTCAGCTAAGAATTTTTCCTCCTGTAAATGATCAAGGATTACGAAATGCTCAGCTGAGGCAAGGCCCCTCCGATGATCAGTCATCGGGGGTAGGGAAATTATTGTGCAGGAATGCGCAACACCTGCCCTGGATAGATCTTATCGGGGTGCTCCAACATTGGACGGTTGGCTTCAAAGATAGCATTGTATTTCATCGGATCGCCGTACTGGGCTTTCGAAATCTTGGAGAGGGAGTCTCCTTTTACGACCGTATAAAATACTGCCTCTGGCTCGGGGTTATCCACTTCGATGTGGTCTTCCACACAGCCAATTCCTTCCACATTACCCAAAGCAAGAATGACCTTCTCCCGATCTGCATTGGTAGCCGTATTGCCTTTAACGATAACTTGCTCACACAGCTCAATATCCAAACCGTTGACGGGGATGCCCAGACGGCTAACCTCCGCTTTGAGCGCATCTTCCCGACTCAGCTCGGCAGGAGCAGCAGCAGCTGGTGCCACTTCTTCCTTCTTTTTGCCGCCGAAAATCTTAGCGCCAGCATTTTTGATAAATGAAAATAATCCCATACGTATTTATGTTTAAGTGATTGAATAAATACAAGGCCTCGTACAGGCGCTTGTTTGTACGGGCGAAAATAAGAAATTAACTGAAAGAGAAGAAGGGATCAGGTAAATACCCTAAAAACTCGGACAGCGCACTGGCAATCGCCGTCGCCCTGGTTGCTGTAGCTTGTATTTATACATCAGCGCAATCTCGGTGCCACCACGACCTTTGCTGCCCTCCCGAAGGTTCGAGAAATTGACGTCATAGCTAAAACTAATGCCTACCGCTCCGTAGTCCAAACGGGCAATCAAGACCTGCGCATCGCCAAGGCGGTGCATACTTCCAAAATACAAGGCCGATAAGCGATGATAGTCGCTAAACTTCCCCATCACCATCTTGAGCAAGGCCCCCACCTGCAATTCTCGGGCCGGCCCCTGCTCCAGGTACACCAATCGAGGGACCACGCCAATCGCATGGTTGATCCTGATCTCCGCGCCAGCGAAGAAGGTGGTCCGAAAGTAAAGGCGCTCCTCGGTATCTCCAAGAAAGCTGACATTGGGCTCATTGAGGTGAAATATCGAGGCCCCGGCGTAGTAGCTGGTGAACTCATCCGGAGTATAAGACCAGCTCAGGCCCGCTGAGAAGTCGAAATAGCCAAATTGGCTGATGGCAAAGTCTTCGCCGCTGGGTAGGCCCGGGTTGAGCGCCCCGCCATCGAATTGATTCTCGAAAAGCAGCTGGGTATAGTCAATCCGCTGCTGGGCGTAGCCCGCCTGAAAACCAAACCCCAGGAGGTTATTGCCTTCGTGGTTCATCGCCTTATGGTAAGCAAAGGAGAGTTGTACCTGTGTGTTCCTCAAATCAGAAACGCCGGCCCGATCATTCATGATCAACAAGCCCACGCCCATCACATCTCGCCCCAGCCAGGAGCGCAGTACCGACGCATCCGCCGACAGGGCCATCGTCCGAAAAGGCGTCCCGACCGCCTCCCACTGCGTCCGGTAGTTGGCGTTGATCCGCAAATCCCCATCTATCAAGCCCGTCAACGCCGGATTGAGGATCAAAGGCGCGTTAAAGAATTGAGAGAAATGTGGGTCTTGTGCCTTTACTCCCCCCAAAAACAGCCAGCTGGCCAGCAGGCTGGTGAGTACCATTTTGAGCTTCATTAGGAAGTCGTTTAAAAGTTTTGCAGCATAAAAAAGTCAACCCAAATCCAAGGGGGATTATCGGATCAGGGTTACATCTCCAGTCTTTACAATCTTACTCCCATCGACGCGGCATCGGCCCTCGATGTAGTAAACGTATACGTCGCGGTTGAGCGGCTGGCCCTTGTACTGGCCATTCCAACCATCATTCACATTATTGGTTTCGAACACCTGCTCACCCCAGCGGTTAAAGATGCGGAATACATCAATCTGGGGGTCGCCCTGAATGCGGAACAGGTCATTTTCGCCATCATTATTCGGCGTAAAGGCCGTTGGCACCACGATGTTTTCGGGGCCACAGAGGTTCAGTAGTTGCAGTCGAATCATTGCCGTATCCAGGCAGCCAAATTCATCCTCGATCTCCACATTGTAAGTCGTCGAGCTATCGGGGGAAGCGAAGGGCTGATGGCAATCGGTGCAAGACAGAAAATCCTCCGGCCACCAACGGTACAAAAAGCGGCCTCCGCCGACCACCGAAGCATCCAATTGGACGCTCTGACCAAGGCGAAAGTCCAGTACCTCTGGTAACCGGAGTTCAGGTTTTGGGACGACCTCTACGAGTGCAGTCGCCGTTCCGACCGGGCAACGGCCGATAAAGGCTTCTACAGTATAGGTGGTGGTCGATTCGGGACGCGCCAGCGGCGCGGCGGCAGTCGGGTCGTTAAGCGATGCCGCAGGTGACCAGCGGTAAGTCTCCGCCAGTCCGTCGACCGTTAGTGTGATGCTTTCTCCTTCGCAAATCTGCTGAGGGGTAGTCCTCAAATTGGATAGCCCCGTAACAGTGACATCGACGACATCAGTAAGCACACAGAGGTCATCGGCAGCTTGCAGGGTGTAGCGAGTACTGACTGGGGGCTGTACCGTCGGGCGGCCTGTGTTGGCCACCACTTGGCTATTGGCCAGCCAAGTCGGCTGACCAAAGAAAGTGCCCTGCAAAGTCAGCTCTTCACCGACACAAATCGTCGTGTCGGGGCCTGCGTCGATTTCATCCGGGAAACGAACATTAACCCGGATGGTATCGCTAATCAGGCAGCCCTGGCTATTGAGGGCTTCTACGGTATAGGTAGTGGAGGTCGCGGGTGCAGCCTGGGGCGCTGGGCAATTGGTGCAACTCAGGCCCGTTGCTGGCGACCAGACAGGGTTGCTGCCGGTTTGTAGGTTGAGGTCAACGGCATCGCCAGAGCAGATGGTGCGGTCGTCTCCCAGCAAATCGGGAGATTCGTCGAGAATGGTAACGGTGATCGAATCTATGATTTCGCAGCCGCCATCGCCGGTCACAGTGACGAGGTAGGTGGTCGTCACTTCTGGCGTTGCGATGGGGTTAGTACAATTCAGGTAGCAGCTCAGGCCGGGGCGACTTTCGTCCCAGCGCAGGTTGAGGGCATTGGTGATGGGTACGGCGGTGATGGGCAGCGAAGTTCCGGCGCAGATCGCCGTATCGGCAGTCAGTTGGATTTCGGGAACGGGGAAGGCCCCTACGCGCACCAGCACAGAATCGCGGTGGGCACAGCCATTAGGATTGGTCACTTCTATGGTATACATCGTGGTGACGCTGGGGCTGGCAATGGGACTGGGGCAATTGGTGCAAGTCAAATCATTGGTCGGTGTCCAGCTGTAAGTCACCAGATTACCGTCCAGCAGTTCGGCATTGAGCTGGGAACTTTCGCCAATACACAGCAATTCTCCATCGCTGCTGGCCACGACTTCGGGGCGATCCAATACAATCACGGTATCGCGATGATTGGTAGAACAACCAAAATCGGAGCTGACGTCCAAATTAATCAAATATTCTCCCGGGGCATCGTAAGTATGGCTGAAGTTGGTTTGGTCACTGGTGGTTCCTTCGCCCAAATCCCAGTTCCAAGTGCTCAGCTGATCAAAGCTAATGGTCGACTGATCGCTGAAGGCGACAGTAAGAGACTCACAACCTTGATTGGGTTGGAGGGTGAATTCAACTTCGGGAGAAGGATGGATGACGATAAAACTATCGATGCGAATATTGGCAGTACAAAAGGCGGTCGCGGCCCAGAGCTGAACGGCAAAGTAGCCTGCGGAGTCATAGACAATTCCACTGGGGTTGGCCTCATTGCTTAAGGGCGTATTACTGCCTTCGAAAATCCATTCGTAGGCAATGACATCGCCAATATTGGTGATGAGGTTGGTAAAATTAACGGGTGTAGCTCCGTCTAGGCATTGCTCTTGGATGTCGGCTTCGAAATCGACGCTAAGAAATTCTACCTCGATGGTTTCGCCAACGATTGGCACTCGACAGCCAGAGGCATCTTCGAGGATCAGGACGGGTTCGTAGACGCCACCGGCGGTGTAGGTGTGGGTGACGCTGTCGGTGGGGCCGGTGCTGGCGTGCAGGGTCCCGGTTCCGTCGCCAAAATCCCAGTTGTAGATCGCTACATTGGTGCCTTCGGCAGCAAAGTTGACTTCTACCGGTTGGCAGCCGGAGGTCGGATCGGCGGTGAAGCTCCCGCTGGGGCCATCGACTTGAACGTAAGAAGGCCGACAGAGGGTGTCCCGACAGCCCCGCGCGTCCGTGACTATCAGACAAACGTCAAACAGGCCGGGGCGACTGTAGGAATGCGTTGGATTTTGCAAATCAGACGTTCCAGTATTATCCCCAAAATCCCACAACCAGGACACGGCATTGGTTGATAAATCGGTAAACGAAGTAACCAAAGGAGGATTAGGACAAGATTTGTATAAACCATCTCCAATAAAATCGGCAATCAAGCCACTGACATTCAAGGTATCGCAGAATTGATCCGAGCAGCCATCTTCCGCACTAGCCGTTAAGCACACGAAGTAATCACCAGCCGCCGCATAAGTATGTACCGGCCAGGCCTCCGTTGAGGTATTTCCATCCCCAAAATCCCACAAATAGTCTAGCGAAGACAAGCCGCTGGAAAGGTTGCTGAAGGTCACTTCGTAAGTCGTACAACTGGTCAAATCAGACTGGAAACTGGCCTCGGGAAAGCCCACTTCAATGATATTACTCATCACGGTTGTATGGGTACAACCCCGACTATTGGTGACCGTCAAAGAGACCGTAAAACGACCTTCATCGGTAAAGACATGGGTAGGACTGGAAGCCGTAGAGGTATTGCCATCCCCAAAATCCCAGAGGTAATTAGTGATGATTCCAGTAGTACTGGTTGCATTTTCCGTAAAATTAATGGTCAAAGGCGGACAGCCGTTGAAGACATCTATGGAAAAGTCCGCCGTAGCACCGGAGATGGAAAAGACTTGATTGAGTCGAAAAGTATCGGTACAGCCGTTGGCGTCTCCCACCACCAGCTCAAAGCCACTATAATCTCCAGCCGTCGGGAAGTAGAACCCGGGTTCCGGATCGTTGGCCGTAGCGGCTACCATGCCTACTCCCGGTGGGAAAATGTAGGTATAAGTATAATCCCCTGCTCCCGGCGTATTGTTGATCGCATAAATCGTATCGCCCACACATAATTCATTGGGGCCCAGTGAAAAATCGGCAATCGGCTCGGCGATGATGATAGAAACATCGATCGCATCGGAGCAGCCGGTTGTATTATTAATGACATTTAGCGTCACCGTATAGGTTCCCTCTTGCGCATAGGTATGAACCGGGTTTTGGTCGGTAGACGTATTGCCATCACCAAAATCCCACTCCCACTGCTCCGGACCGATGGAATTGTCCGTAAAAACTACCTCATAAGGACGGGCACAGTCCTGGGCGTACAAAATCGCAGCAATCGGCGGCGAAATCTGAATATAATCCTCCACCACCAAGGTATCCGAACAGCCGTTAAACCAACCGATTAAGGTCACATCAAACAGCCCTGTATCTTGGTATTGGTACATGGGTTCACTTTGGTTAGAGCCTCCCCCGTCCCCAAAAAACCATTCCCACTCATCGGCAATCGAAGAGTTATTGGTAAAGCCAATGATCGTATCGATGCATCCGGTTTGGTAATCGGACACAAAGTCGAGCACCGGCGGCTGCCCCGCCTCAATATAGCCGGGGACCAGCACCGTATCCCGACAACCGGAGACACTTTCGACAATCAAGGTGACGTCAAAGGTCCCGGTATCGGTATAGATATGTAATGGGTTTTGAGAAGTGGACGTATTGCCATCGCCAAAATCCCAGAGATAGCTGACAATGGGATCAATGGCCATAGTAGTATTGGTAAATTGCACCTCCAAGTCGATACAACCCTCGGTGGTGTCGCTAGTAAACGAAGGGCTGAGGGCCTGGACGATCACTGTATCTTTGACCAGCTGCTGGCGGCAGCCGTTGGAAAACTCGACCTCTAAAGTGATCGGAAAACTGCCAAATTGATCAAAGGTAAAGCTGGGATTCTGGTCGGTTGAGCTGCCGAGCCCGCCGAAGTCCCACTGCCAGGCCACCGCCTGCGGCGACAAACCGCTAAAATTGATGGTGGTGCCCAGTGCACAGCTCACCAGCGTTCCCTGCGAAGTATAGTCCAGCGTGACGGGGCCGACCACAGCGATGCAATCGGGTGCGCTCAGCGTCGAGTTGCAGCCATCGGAGGTCGAGATGCTGAGGGTTGGCGTGTAGCAGCCGGGCATGGTATAGGTATGCGTAGGACTAAAATCTGTAGAGCTGTTGCCATCGCCAAAATTCCAGAGGATACTGGTGATGTCGCCTTGGGTCTGGTTGTTGAAAGCCACCTGGGTGGTGCTGCAATCGCCGGTATTGATGATCGAGTAGTCAAAATTGACGATGTCGCCAATGGAGATGAAATTATTTTCGGTATGCGTCAGGCTGCATTGGGTCACATTATCGGTGACGGTCAGCGAGACGGTATAGTTGCCAAAATTTTGGTAGCTGTGCTGGGGGTTGAGATCGTTGGAGGTGTTGCCATCGCCGAAATCCCAGAAGAAGCTAAGGTTGCCAGTGCCGCTGGTGGTATTGGTGAAGCTGACGTTCAGGGGGAGGGTGCAGCCGGAGCGGGGTGAGGCTGTAAAGCTGGGCTGGGGCAGTTGGATGATATTGACGGCATCGGTCTCGACGATGGTGGAGCGGCAGCCGTTGACGTCGAAGACGGTGAGGGTGAGGGAAAAATTACCGACATTGGTGTAGGTATGCTGAAGGCTGCTGCTCAAGCCGCTGGCGTTCTGGCGTTCCAAGACACCGTTGCCAAAATCCAGAATGATGGAGTCCATTTCTACTGTAGAGCTGATGGTAAAGTCAACCATTAGTGGTGCACAGCCGATGCTGGGCGTAGCCGTCAAGCTAATCGACGGCGGTTCGAAGAAGCTAATGTCCTGGCAAAATTGGTTGCTGCTGCCGGCAGCATCTTCGACGCGCAGGCAAAACTGGTAGGTGCCCCCGACGGTAATGGTACGGATAGGATTTTCTTCCATAGAAAAGACTTGCCCGTCTACCGACCACTCGAAGCTCACAGCATCCGAACTGGAGTTATTAAACAGCCCAACGGTCACAGGAACGCAGCTGCTTCCCTGACCTCCATTGAAGTTAAAGGTGAAATTGGCGGAAGGTTGAGCGAATGCCGGAGTGCTGAACAGCAAGAGCATCACAATTATCCCCCCTTTGATCGAGTGCTTTAACAGCTCCATCCAGTATAGTTTTTCTCAGCGTTGTTTGCTCAACAACTTACAATCTGATTGGATGATTGAATAAGTTTAGGTTTCTTCTGATTATGTATTCTGGATGGTTGTAAGGCTAAGGTGTGATGGCTTTTTTATCTTTACAATTTATGTTTGACCATCAGCGTTAGTAACCCTAGTATATAACTCTTAGCCAATTTCCGTGTTTTAAGATATTCAATTAGAATAATCAACACTTCCTACGGTCGTTTTTGCTTCTTCTATTTGAACATCCACGGAAGGTACCTAAGAGGAGTTTAGTGTAAACGAAAATGCAAAAAACATTCCAAGATGCGAAAAACGATCATTCTAGCCCTCCTGTTTTGTTGTGGATTCTCGGCCTATGGCCAAAAGAGCGATTCGGGCATTAGCCCCGAAGGACTGGAACAACTCCAACAGCTGGAAGATACCCTAGGCGTATTGGGCTATGCTATCGTTAATGATTCTTTGGCGGAAAATCGCTTCGGGGCCTGCCACCAAATGATCAAAACCCTGGTAAAGGCGCTAAAAACGCCCAATTCCTTTGAGTATCCTTTCGAGCGCATGCGCGCCGTATCCATCCTCTACCCACAAGACAGCAGCTTTCGCATTTTCACCTGGCAACTTTATGTTGACACCGAGGAGTACAAATACTATGGTGCTATACAAATGAACAGCGAAGAGCTACAGCTCTTCCCGCTGCAGGATCGCTCGGCGGAGCTGACTTCGCTGGACTACGAGGTCTTCGGACCGGAGCGCTGGTACGGTGCATTGTATTATAACATTCGAACCTTAAATACCCCCGATGGCCCTCAACACTTGCTCTTTGGCTTCGATGGCTACAGCTTCTTCACTAAGCGTAAACTTATTGATGTGCTGACCTTCCAAGAGGGCAAGCCCGTCTTTGGTGCCCCCATATTCACCCAGGGCACCGAGGAGTCGGGCGCTATTCCCAAAAATCGGCTGGTGCTCGAATACACCGCTGAGACCAGCATTCGCCTCAATTACGATGAAAACATGGGAATCATTATCTTTGATCACCTGATCTCGATGATGACGCCGCGCGGTCCAGTCATGGTACCCGACGGCAGCTACGAAGGCTTTGAAATTGAGAATGGGAAGCTGGTTCATGTCGAAAAACTCTTTCACCAGGTCTCGGAGACCCCCCCCCGGCCACAGCCGGTGCTGGACAGTAAGGGAAAGAGGAAGGATATTTTTGGCAATCGTTAAAGGAGCAGCAGTAGAGCTGCTATTCTTCGGAGTCCTCCAGTACCTCCGGATAATTCCGCTCAATCATCTTCATCAGGCGCTCGACATTCCTGATGCAGTTGAAGTAAAACCGGTGTTTGTACTTCCGAAAATCCTTGACATTCTCTAGTAGGAAATGAAACTCCGTATTGCGACGCAAGGCTTCCCGGTCCAGTGGAATGTAACCAATGAAGTAGTAGTCTGACGCGGTCAACTTATAGGGATAAATAATCTCCGTTTTTTCCTTCCCATAGACGAATTTATACTTAAAACTAGTATCGCGATTGGTCGTAAAATGCTTTTTGTAAAATGGCGTCAAGTATTCACTAATGTCCGGGTTAAGGGTCTTTCCTCGGGTCAAACGGGGAAAATTATTGTTATAAACTATTGAAATTAAGCTGCGCAAGGTATCGTTCTGCACAATATCCAGGCCGATCGATTTAAGGTTTTCGTAGCCTGAGGTATTCGGAAAAATGTACTCATCCCGGGTGATCCAATAAAAGTCAAAGATCAAAGAATCCCGATAGTCTGTCTGACCATTGATGTATTTATCTACTTTGAAATGGCTGAAAAGAGCAGTGCGATGCAAAGAATAATCGTTCTCTAAATCGGTCAAATTATTCTGCAATTCGAGATGAACTTGTTGCATGATGTCTTGCTCCATCCGCTTACGCTTCACCTGCTCGCCCCAGCTATTCAAGCTAAAGGCCCCGAGGATGCCGATGACGATAATGGTAATTTCTCGCAGGTATTTGGCAAGACGATTCAGTAAGGATTTACGAGGGGTCATAGTTAGCTTAATTGATCAATAATTTGCACGACGCGCTCCAACTCCGCCCGCGTATTGTACACGGCCAGTCCCATACGGGTCACTCCGCCCTGCTCCAACAGCCCCAGCACCTCCGTAGCCCGAATGGCGTAGAAATGCCCGTCCCAGGCGAAGATGCCTCGCTGGCCCAGCTCCGTACAAAGCTCCGCTGCGCTCCGCCCTTTTACAACGATGGAAATCGTCGGCGCGCGGCGTGCCGACAGCGCCGGCCCGTACACCTGCACGCCCGGCAAAGCCTTCAAAGCCTCGTAAAAGTACGCAAAATTGCTCCGCTCTATCCCACCAATATAGTCCATCCCACTCCGCAATTGCTCCCGATACGTCGCACCACTGCCCAGCCCCGCAATAAAATCAATACAGGCCCCTACCCCAGCCAGCGCCGCATGATTAGCCGTACCTGTCTCAATAGAATCCGGTGCGGCCTGCGGCGCCGTCCGTAGCCGGTCGGTCGGCAGGCGGTCCAGCAGGCCGGGCTTGCTGTAGAGCAGGCCGACGTGGGGGCCGTAGAATTTGTAGGCCGAGCAAAGCAGAAAATCGCAGCCGATGGCCTGCACATCGATCGGCAGATGAGGAGCGTAGTGCACGGCATCCAGCAGCAGCCAAGCACCAACCTGATGGGCCCAGCGCCGCACCTGCTCCACCTCATTGACCGTGCCGAAAATGTTAGAGGCGTAGCCCATAGCGATGAGGCGCGTGCGCTCGTTGATCTTAGCCTGAAAGTCGGTGTAGTTGAGGCGGCCGTCCAGGTTCAGCTTGACCTCGCGTACGACGATGCCCAGCTCGCGCAAGCTTAGCCAGGGGCCTCGGTTGGCCTCGTGGTCCAGCTGGGTGATCAGCACCTCATCACCGGGCTGCAGGGCCCGTCCGATGGCACGGCTCAGCGAGAAGTTGAGCGTAGTCATATTGGCGCCCCAGGAAATGCAGTGGGGGCCTTCGGCACCGAGGAAGTCGGCGACTTTAGCGCGGGTTTGATCGAGTAAGTGGTCCGTTTCCTGGGTGGTGGCGAAGAGGCCGTGGGAGTTGGCGTTGCTGGTTTGGTAGTAATGGCTGATGGCATCGATGACGGATTGGGGGACCTGGGTGCCCGCAGGGCCGTCGAGAAAAATAGCATCGTTGCCGTTGACCTGGCGTTTTAGAGAGGGAAATTGCTCAATGATGTGCTGCTGATCCATTATGATAGATAATTGATGGACGAGGTATTATTTGCGGCGAAAGATAAGAAAACTGGCAGAGCCGAAAGCTTTTTTATCCAATTATTGCCCTACCTTTATTGTATTATGGTCAACGAACATCACTTCAAGGTCGAGCGCACCGCGCATTATTATACGATCGGTCAGCCGGGGCCGCATATTAAACGCTTTTGGTTGGTTTGTCATGGTTACGGGCAGCTGGCCAGTCAGATTATTCATAAGTTTAGAGATTTTGATGATGGACAAACGCTGGTGTTGGCGGCCGAAGGCCTCTCGCGATTTTATTGGAAAGGGGTCTCAGGTCAGGTGGGGGCCTCTTGGATGACCAGCAAGGATCGCTTGGAGGAAATTGAAGATTACTGCCGAATGCTCGATCAGCTTTATCACCAATATGTTCCGCAATGCTCCGACGAGGTAAAAATCACCTTTTTTGGCTTTTCTCAAGGCTGCGCTACCCACTGCCGCTGGCTGCACAGCCGCTGTCCGCATTTTGCTCATCTGGTGCTCTGGGCCGGCATCTTCCCCGACGATTTGGATTACCGCCCGCTGAGTGATTATTTGCACAACAAATCCATCCATTTACTTTACGGTGATCAAGACCAATTTCTCACACCAGAACGTATCGAAAAGCTGCACGCCCTAATCAAGGATAAAGGATTGACAGTCGACATTCATCCCTTCGAAGGCAAGCACGAGATATTACGCCCCATCTTGAATCAGTTGGCAGAAAGGTTATCTTGACGCAGGGGGATTGGATTTTTAATAGGAACAAGATAACTGGCCTCTTGAGGCCCCAAACGCTGCTCCTTCTTGAGGGTAATCAATGGGAAGGGTTGTTCTACGACTTTCGAAATAGTATGTATCCTCACTTCTTTCGTCTTCCCTTTCAAGCGAACACTTCTCATAAATTCCGATTGAATGCGCAGGTCTACGCCAAAGTCTTCCTAAAAGCAATCCTGAATCAGCTGGCTGTACTTGAAATGCCCCAACTGCTCGGCGAGCGCCGTCGAACTTTTCAAATCTAAAAACATAAAAATGCGCCATTCCTCCTTCGGATTCTTGTACCGTCCGATGAGCAATTTTAAAAACACTCCCCTCCCAAATTTGTCAGTGATAATAACCAGCATCGAAAAGACAAAGGAGGCAATCAGGATATAAAATAGGTAAGACCAAAAGGCGCGATCGCTGAACCACCAACCCAATTCCAAATCAAAAGACAAGCCACTGATTGATGACAACATCCGCAGGATAAAATCGAAGACCAGCGTGATAAGGGTGCCGAACAAGAGTCCAATTATGATGCAGCTGGCCATGCCTTCTCAGAGTTCGCCGCCACTGAGGTAGAGCGGAATCAGGCCGAGTACTTGCAGAATCCCTTCTTGAAAGCGGCTGTAAATTCATGGCAGACCTGCTCGTTTGATCTTTTGAAGATGTCCAGCCTCTCGTTGCTTAAATTACCCATGATAAAATATCAATGCATTCGATCACCTCGTATCGAAAGCCGGTCCATAATTCCCGCCTCATAAGCCAAGTATTCCTTCCAGCGTTGGCTTACCTTCTCCGCATCGCCATAGGTCTTCGCCAGATCGATAAACAGGCGGTAGTGGCCCGCCTCGGCGACCATAAAAGTATGGTAGAACTTCTTGAGGTGATCATCATTGATGTGGAGAGAAAGCAGGCGAAAACGCTCACAGCTGCGCGCCTCAATCAGGGCACAAACCAGCAATCGTTCTACCAGCCGATCCTCGCGGCTACCGCCCTTTTTCTGAAACTTGAGCAGCTCATTCACATACTCATCCTTACGCTGGGCCCCCAGCTTCAGCTCGCGCTTATCCAGCTCGGCCAATACCAGCCGAAAGTGCCCCCATTCTTCCGTAACAATCGGAGCCAGCTCACGCACCATTTTAATCTTATCCGGGTATTGTTGGATCAGAGAGATGCAAGAAGTAGCAGCTTTTTGCTCACAATAGGCGTGATCGGTCAAAATTTCGCCCAAATCCTTTTCCGCAAGGTTAACCCAGCGGGGGTCTGTCGGTAGTTTCAGACCTAACTTGGTCTTTGATTCGCTTTGTTGATTCATAGTTATAACTAACCTTTTAAACAATCGAATTGTTCGATGAAAAAATCCAGCTCATACACTTCGTAATCCTCGTATCCCGTTCCCCAGACGACGCGGACCTTGTCCACCTCATTCTTGCGCAGAATCTTCTCCGCCGAAGAGTCAATATTGTACTTTGCGCGATAGGTCACCGAACGCTCCAAGGGGTCGGGAATGCCGATGTCGGTCTTGGCATTGAAGAGCTTAACGGTGCTACCATCCAGGAAGCGCACCGTCAGTGGGCTGCCCTTTTCCAGCACCCCAAATTCTCGCTGGGCGTTTTCCGAGCGAATTTTGAAGGTGAGGTAGAGAAAATTATAGCCTCCGGAAATGGAGGACAGGTAGCCCTGGCAGCTGATGTAGTCCAAGCCTTTCATATAGGGGCGCAGTTGGTCGCTGGTGTAAGCAAAAAACTGGCGGCTGGCCACATCGCGGCGGCGCTTCCCGCTGAATTCGTCGATGGCATCAAAGGCCATATCGCAGGGAGCCTTCGGCGGGTTGAGGATCACATCCATCGAGGCGGGCCGTGCCTTGAAAGTCTTGGTGTTGACATTGCCCTCCATATCAGAAGCCGGCGTGGGGTTAACGAAGGTCTCTTCGCCTACTTGACGGCGTCTTTTCTTGGGTTGCTCCGCATCTTGACTGGCAATGTCAGACGGAGAGGAGACCTCCTTACTGTTCATTTTGGCCAGCATCTTATCGCGCTTGGCTTTGGTCATATTGATCATACGATTCATCTGCTGCGACTTCTTCTGGGCCTTTTTCAAGTCCGATTTGGCCACTTTCTCCTCTGCTTTGGCCTCCTCCAGCTGCTTTTCGAGCGCGATAATATCATCGACCGAATATTCGATATTTTCATTGGCTTCCTTGATTTCTTCTTCCAAAGACGCCCGCTTGAAAGCCGCTGCCTCCAACTCATTCTGGGCATTGAGCGCCCCATTACTAGCCTCCTTAGCTCGGGCGATGGCCTCTTGGCGGGCCTCTTCCTCCGCAACGGGGTCCAGCTGCTCTCCCTTGGCTTTGCGCGGAGATTTGGGGCTGTCCGGCTGGTCCTCTTGCTCCATCTTTTCCAACATCTTCTGTCGCTTGCGCTCTAGCTTCTCCCGGCGCTTGCGGTCCTTCTTCGTCTCCAACTTATCCGCAGGTGCGGCGGGGTCCGCTTGCTGCGCCTCCGTCTTTTCATTAAAGTATTTCCAAGTGCCATCCGGGTAGACAATCACCTTTTCCCCATCCTCATTGGTCGTCACCTGTTGGGCCTGCGTCGATAGCCCGCTGAAAAGCAACAGGGCGAATATCATATAAGCAAAAAATTGTCTAAATTGCATGATGTTTTAGTTAATTCAAGTTGCGGTTCAATATTGAAAGATGCAATGCAACTTGGGTACGTTATTAAACTGATTTCGGGAACCCAAAATTACATAAAAATCGAATAAATGAATAAGGTGATTCAACTTGCAGTGCTGGCCTTGTTACTCACAGGCTGCAATCAACTCAGTGACGCTAATAAGTCCAACGCTAAAAAATCAAGCTTAAGTTTCGAAAATATACCCGTGAACTACCCCAATACCCAAAAAGATACCTCCGTAGTCGATGATTACCACGGTAAATCGGTAGCCGACCCCTACCGCTGGCTAGAAGATGATAATGCCGAAACCACAAAAAACTGGGTCGTAGAACAAAATAAAGCCACCTTCGGCTATCTGGATAATATTCCCTACCGCGATGCTATCGAGGAGCGGCTGGAAAAAC
>JBCDGZ010000050.1:0-47898 GCA_038750655.1 Bacteroidota bacterium
ATCGCCTGACCTATACTAACCCAACCACAAAAAATGCGGGTTTTTTTTTTATTCTAAAAAAAAATTATTTTTTAATATTTTTCAAAAATTCCTGTTAATATAATTCTTATAATAAAAAACGACCGTAGGGGGAGTTGATTTTTCTAATTTATCTTAAGACATAGGGGTTGGCAAAGAACTTTAACTAACATATGGAATGAGCATTCATTCCAAAAAACAATCTCAAATGCAAACTATATTCATGACCGGTACTTCTACCGGATTAGGAAGGGCGGCAGCAGAGCTGTTTGCCGACAAAGGCTGGAAAGTCATCGCCACCATGCGCCAACCAGAAAAGCATGCAGCATTGGGCGAACATTCGAATATCGAACTGATGGCGCTGGACGTGACCGACGCTGAGCAGGTCAAAAAAGTGGCAGAGGAAGTGGCGGCAAAGCATACGGTAGATGTCGTCTTTAACAACGCTGGCTATGGCCTAGCGGGGCCATTCGAAGGAGCAACGGAGGACCAAATTTTTCGAAATATCAACACCAATCTGATCGGTGTGATGCGGGTTACTCAAGCCTTTCTGCCACATTTCCGCGCTAAGCAGAGCGGCCTGTTCATTGCGACTACCTCCATCGGTGGAAGCATCGCCCTGCCCTTCAATTCCGTATACCATGCTACCAAATATGGGCTGGAAGGCTGGAGTGAAAGTATGGCGCTGGAACTGCGGCAATTCGGCATCGGCATCAAGACGGTCGCCCCCGGTGGCATCAAAACGGACTTCGCCAGTCGCTCGCTGGATATGAGCAGTCACGAGGCTTATCAGGAGGCGCTCGATAAGGTCACCGCCGTCTTCTTTGACCCTGAGCGAGCGGCGACCCACTCGACTGCAGCGGCCATTGCGGAGGTGGTGTATGAGGCGGCTACGGATGGGAAAGACCAGTTGCGCTATTTTGCGGGGGAGGATGCCAAAGGCTTCATCGCGCGGAGGCAAGAGCTGGGATACGAGGACTTCCGCGATGAGATATATCAGCTCTTTTTTGGTTCATAATCTCCTGCCGAGTGTCTTTATGATTTCCTGTTGGCCCTTGGTGATCCGTCTTTATGTAGAAGTATAGATAAGCCACTGATCAATCCAGCGAAGGAATACTGGTAACACTAAGAATATTGTAAAAAAGTAATTAATTTGCGCAACGAGCAAACTTGCTTTTTTACCCTATTTTTAGCGTTATGAACAACATCATCTCCTTTTCCCTTCGGGCCTGCGGCTTCATCCTAGCCTTCGTACTCCTCATCATCGGCATCGCTCTACTGGTCTACGGCACCTTCGATTCTGTTATCGCCATCGGCAGTATCTTCAAAGACTACTCCGATACCAAAGTCATCTCCGGCATCCTCAAAGGCATTGACCTCATCTTCCTTGGCTTCGTTGTGCAAATCCTCGGCATCGGGCTCTACGAACTCTTCGTCGGTGCCCTCCCCAACATACCAGAATGGCTGGTTTTCAAGGACTTCGATCAGCTCAAACTCATCCTCATCAAGGCGGCCATTACAGTTATCGCCATCTCCTTTTCGGGTAAGGCCATCACCTGGTCTGGCGGTCAGGAGATCATCTACTACGGCGTTGGTGTCGGTACGGTGATTGCTGCACTAAGCTATTTCATCAAAATCAAATCCACTAACAAGGAGACTTAGCCGCTCCATCCAAGCGAAAAAATCAACCCCCATGCTCATCGCCATCGACGTCCACTACCGAAATGACATCGCCAAAACGGTCAGCATCGAATTTACGGATTGGCAGTCAAGGACACCGCTGCGCGTCCATACCCAGGAACTAAAAGGTCTAGCCGAGTACATCCCCGGACAATTTTACAAAAGAGAACTCCCCTGCCTACAAAGCATCCTGCAAGAAAGCGATCTCCGCGAAGCTGAGGCCATCATTATCGACGGCTATGTGGTACTGGATGATGAGGGGAAAAATGGCCTGGGCGGCTATCTCTATGAAGCCTTAGCAGGGCGCATCCCAGTGATTGGTGTCGCCAAGAAGAAATTTCATCAGAATGAGCAACAGGTCATCGAGGTCTTTCGCGGCGAGAGTCAAAAACCGCTGTACGTCAGCAGTCGAGGTATTGATTTGGAGATGGCAGCAGATTGCATTCGAAATATGTACGGGGAGTATCGGATGCCGGAACTGTTGAAGCTGGTGGATCGGTTGACGAAGGAGGAAATTTAAGCCTACTCTCCAGCTAATCTCCTCTAAACGTCATTTTCTTCATCTTTCTCAACAATTTATTACTCTACTGTATTTGACAAATAGAACTTATCATCAGAATTCACCTTTTTCGCCGCATCAGAACAACGGACAAATGGAACACATTCAGGAGCATATTAATACCGAGCATATTTGGGCGGAAGCCCGCGACTTTTTGCAACAATATTACCAAGAGAACCAGCTGGAGGGCCTGGCGGCCCGCCTCCGGGAAGTCGAAGCGGCCATCGGGCTGAAAGGCCAATACTGGCACACCGCAGAGGAGCTGGCCTTCGGCGCCAAACTGGCCTGGCGAAACAGCAACCGCTGCATCGGCCGCCTCTTTTGGCCCACCCTCAAAGTACTCGACTACCGACGCATCAACAGCCCCCAGGCCTTCATCCAAGCCCTGGAAGACCATATCGCTCTGGCCGATGGCAGCCGCAAAATCCGCAATGTCATCTCGGTCTTTCCGCCGCAGGCCCCAGGAAAGCGCCTCCCCTTCCGCATCTTCAACTACGAGCTGATCCAATATGCGGGCTACCAAGAGGCGGACGGGCAGATCATCGGCGATCCTAAGCATCTCGAATTTACGGCCCGCTGCCAAGCACTGGGCTGGCGGGGGGCGGGCACCCCCTTCGATCTGCTGCCACTGGTGTACCAATATGAGGACCAGCCGGTTCAATTCCACGAGTGGCCGCCCGAGCTGATTCAGGAAATCGAGATCGAACATCCGGAGTGGTCTTCTTTCCAAAGCCTCCAACTCAAATGGTATAAGCTGCCTATGATCTCCAACATGCGCCTCTCCATCGGTGGTATCGACTATCCTACCGCTCCTTTCAATGGCTGGTATATGCTCAACGAAATTGCTACCCGTAATTTCGGCGACCAGCAACGCTACAACCTTCTCCCGGCTGTCGCCGATAAGCTGGGACTGGATCGTTCTTCTCCGTTCTGGAAAGACAAGGCCCTCATCGCCCTCAACGAGGCGGTCTATCATTCCTTCCAAAAAGCGGGCGCGACCATCGTTGATCATCATACGGCTTGTGAGCAGTTTATGCGTTTTGTGGCTCGCGAGCAGGCGGAGGGCCGCGAGGTGACCGGCGATTGGTCCTGGCTAGTACCGCCCAATGCTGGCTCGACCACGGAGGTGTTTCACCAAGAATGGTCGAATGAGGTAAAGTGCCCTTATTTTTTTCCCCCTTCTGACTCGAAGGGCTAAGAGAAGTTGCCAGAGAAGCTCCAATTTTTGTTATTTTAGCCGCCATGAAAGCTAGTGATATTCGTACGGTGGAGGTGCTGCAATACCTGAAGCCCTTGCGCGAAGGAGGGTCGCTGCCCGCGATTGTAAAAGCCGATGATGACTTTTTGTATGTGCTTAAGTTTCGGGGAGCGGGGCAGGGCAAAAAGGCGCTGATTGCCGAGCTAATTGGCGGCGAGCTGGCCAGAGTGATGGGCCTTAAGGTGCCAGAACTGGTGTTTATGAACCTCGATGATTCCTTCAGTAAGACCGAGCCAGATCAGGAGATTCAGGATTTGCTGCGCTTTAGCGTAGGGCTGAATCTGGGGCTGCATTTTCTCTCCGGAGCCATCACCTATGACCCGCTGGTATCAGATGCAGACGCGCTTTCGGCCTCTAAGGTGGTCCTCCTCGATAGCATGATTAGCAACATCGATCGGACGGCCCGGAACACCAATTTGCTGATCTGGAAACGAGAGTTGTGGCTCATTGATCACGGCGCAAGCCTCTATTTTCACCACAACTGGAAAAGCTGGCAAAATCACCTATCGCGTACTTTCCCCAATATCAAGGACCATGTATTGTTGGCCAAAGCCACTCAGCTGCCTCAAGCTGCTGAGGCCATCCAAGAGGCCGTCACTCCAGAGGATATTCACGAAATTGTAAGTGTTATCCCAGAAGATTGGCTAACAGAAGAAGGGATGGTATTGACGGTAGAAGAAAAAAGAAATGCCTATATGGAGTTTCTGAATACGCGACTGACCAAAGTTGATTTACTCGTTAAAGAAGCCCAAGATGCCCAATAGAGTAACCTACGAATACGCCATCATCCGAGTGGTGCCCAAGGTGGAGCGGGAGGAATTTCTCAACGTGGGGGTCATTCTGTTTTCTAAGCGGAAAAAGTATTTGGGTATGAAATACGAGCTCGATGAGGAGCGTTTAAAAGCTTTTGCGGAGGACATTGATGTGGAGATGATCGAGGAATACCTTCAGGCTTGGGAGCTGATCTGCCGAGGGGGAACGGAAGGAGGTGACATTGGTCTTTTGGAACTGCCTTCCAGATTTCGTTGGCTAACGGCCTCGCGCAGTACGATCATCCAAAGTTCGCCTACTCATTCGGGGCTGTGTTGTGAACCTGAAGCAGTTTTAGAGGATCTTTTTAAAAGGTATGTTTTATAAGTTTTTTTAGTAAAATAAGATAAGTACCCTTTTTATACCATGAGAATTGCCTTCCTATTTTTCTGCCTCTTGAGTCTGCACAGTTGTGCCCAGCAAAGTACGAACCAACAACTCCCGCTCGCTGTTGCGCAGCAAATCGATGCCCTATTTAAGGATTTCGATCAGTCCAATACTCCGGGTTACGCCATCGGTATTTCTCAAAACGACCAAACGCTCTACCAAAAGGGCTACGGGGAAGCCAATTTGGATTACAATATTCCCATCACTCCACAATCGGCCTTTAGCATCGCCTCGGTGTCTAAGCAATTCACCGCCGCCTGCGCCGCTCTGCTGATCCTCGACAAAAAACTATCGCTGGAGACGCCTGTGTGGGAGTTTGTTCCTGAACTCAAAAAATACCCCGATACCATTCGGGTCAAACACTTGATTTATAATACCAGTGGACTAACGGACTACTACCGAGTGCCCCGGCCGAGTGGCAAGTCCTGGATTACGTTCAACTATTTTGACATCGATGAGTGCATCGCTACCTCGCTGGCCCAAGACAGCCTGCAATTCCGCCCCGGTGAACGTTGGGACTACTGCAATATCAATTTCATGCTGCTCGCCAAAATCATAGCGCAAGTAAGTGGTCTGCCCTTCAGCGAGTTTGCCGAACAGCGCCTCTTCCAGCCCATCGGCATGAACAGCAGCCTGATCAACGACGATGTGACGGCTATTATCAAAAATCGCGTCACGCCCTACAATCTCCGCATACCAGAACATGTAGCGGGCTACGCCGAGGAGGGCATCAAAATTGGCAGTGAAGGGCAGTTTTTACAGCACCCTCGCAATTCCCCCCACTATGGCGGCAGTGGCGTCGTAACGACGATAGAGGACCTACTGAGGTGGAGCAAAAATATGGTCAGCAAAAATTTTGGTGGGGAAGCCTTCTACGAACTGATCCACCGGACTTTGCCATTCGAGCATGATCGCAACAACCAAGCCTTCGGCCTCTACCACGGCGATTTCAATGGCCGGCCCATCGTAGCCTGGGATGGCGGCGACTGGGGCATTTCTGCGCAGCTGATGCGCTTTCCCAAGCAGGGCGTAGCCATCGTCGTTCTTTCTAACCTCGGGACAGGGGAAGCCTACCGAAAGGTGAACCAAATTGCGGATATTTTGATTGATGAAGGGGTAATGAAATGATATGGTTAACAAAGAAGATATAGACCTGTTGTATCAGACCTTTGCCGCTTATTCGCTCAATGGCAAAATTGATAAATGCCCCTGCGGCTGCATTTCAGAAGAAGAGGAACAGAAGATTTATTCAAAACCCCTACGGGCCTTAACTGTCGAAGATATTGGATTCTACAGCAATAAGGCCATGACTACCTGGGGGGAGGAAGCAGACTATAAACATTTCTTGCCCAGAATAATCGAACTCTACATTGAAAATCCTTCCAATGGCTGGATTGACCTAGATACCATTTATAATAAACTACATCACGCCAATTGAGTCGGACTAGAAAAAAATCGCCGTGTCCCTGGGCAGGAGCTACCACCCTATGCAGACGTCGTAGACCGCCAAAAATGCACTTTTTCCCAAGATAACGCAGAATGTAAGCGGGCTATGTACGCTCTGTACTTTGTTCTCAGTCGTCTTTATTTCAATCTCATTCTACTACAAGATTCGAATTCACTAGCTCTTTATATTTTTCTTTAGGTATAAATCCAATTCCAAAATCAAGAACATTTCCATACAAGCTATAAAATCTATTAGGTCCATTATAATTCACTTTATCTAATATGGAATTCAATGCAGGAAATAAGTTTGTAGTATCTACATAGTCTGAAATGACATCTAGATCAAATTCGCAATCTTCTCCATTAACATTAATCACAAATGAATATTTCTCAATAGTATTTTTTCCTTCAAATTTGTTTATTGTCAATAATCCGTTGGTCAGTTTAAAAGCTTCTTCTATTATTTGTTTGTAATCCAATGCTGATGAAATACAGTCGGGCATACCGATGTAAAAATCATTTGAGGTTATTATCCCATTAAATAGATTATCTTTCATAATTTTACTTTTATATTAATTTTGTTATTCTATTTTCTCAATTTCGCCAAGTTTGTATAATTGATTAATTAGTTCTTTAATTTCAGACCATTCTACATCCAAAACATATTTTTTATATTTTTCTGTAGATTCTAAATACTTGAATACAAACCAAGCATCTAATTTACCAAAATTTGGTGGATTGATTAATTCTACTTCAATAATCTGTTGATGCTTTTTATTGTAAAATTTGCATTGCCCTCCATGAAAAGTATAATTCCATCTATTTGATAGTTGTCCTTTTCTAGGTACAGAATTGTTACCTCTCCAAATTAAATCTTCATATTCTTGAATTTTGTTTATGTTATAGCCATACTTTTTCCCAAGCTTGACCATTAAGTTCTTTCCTTCTTCACGGTATGCAATTATTGCTTCTTTTAATATTTCTAAATTAATCTTATTCATTTTGATAATAACTGTGAATGCTCGAACTTACGCCAAATCCTCCAACATCTATTATAAAACTATGAACAAAATACTGCTATCTCTCCTACTGTTCCTTTCTGTTCACGCCTATGGCCAACTGCCCTTTGACACCCAAGTAGAAGACTTATCGAAGCATGCCGACCTTCCCGATGATCTTTTCAAAAAGATATTAACCTTAAGTTTTTATAACACTAGCACTCAATGCTTCTATCAATCCGTCGTCAACAAAGTGAGCCTTAGTTGTGGAAATATTCCTAAAAATAAATTGGTGCTTGGTGGGTCAAGTGCTATCGTGAGAGGTGACGAGCAGGTAGCTTGGTATGCTAGTCAGTACCAACGGTGGATTTATGAAATTGATCCCAACAGTGACTGGGGGGCTGCGGAAAAATGGGTAGATAATGATACACTACGGTGGTCTAGAGTTTACAATATCGAGCCAAAGACATTAGATACGATCACGCTGACGGCTTATTACAAGCCCCATCCGATGGATAGCGTGGAGATAGGAATCCTTCAACTTCCAGTCAAAACTATTCCTCGCCCTGAATTGGAATTGAGTGATCGAACCAAGTTCCCATCCATCATTGAAAAGGAAAAGTTATTGCAGCTCGAAGAAGTTGTCACACAAGAACAAACCCTGTATCCCGAAAAATTGGCCTTCAGTAAGATCACCTACTTTGAACTGGAAGTCAAACGCAAGAGGAAAGTACAGACCTTTAAGTGTCACGATAGCTTTTTGACTTTTGAAATGAAAAATGCGATTAAGCAAAGTGCTAAGAAAACAACGATCACTTTCAAGAATGTGAGATCGGAAAGAATAGTTTTTGATTCCCTCTCTTTTCGAATCAAATAGCAGCTTAAAAAAGTGTGTATCTCGGCCAAAAAATACCGCAATAGTTTCGATTACTAAAAATAATTGGTCCCCCAGTGAATTAATTTATCCCCCCCTGTGTTATGAAGCATTGCCCTATCTTGAGCATTTAATTGAACTCGATACACCTCTTAATGAGAACTAAATTTTTTACCTCGGACCACCACTTCGGTCACGAAAACATCATCAAATTTTGCAACCGCCCCTTCGATAGTTTGGAAGAAATGAACGAAACTATGATTGAACGGTGGAATGAAAAAGTGGGGCGCTGGGATGAAGTATACCACCTAGGTGACTTTGCCCTGACGCACAAAGAACAACTAGAAGAAATTCTGGATCGCCTCAACGGAAAAATTCATCTGATTGTTGGCAATCACGAAAAAACGGCTTTGCAATTGACCAAAAAATTTCAATGGGTCAAGGAATACTACGAGCTGAAGGTTAAAGATCCGGATTGTCACAATGGCGTTCAGCGCATCATCCTCTTCCACTATGCGATGCGAACTTGGCGCGGCGCTTCCCGGAAAAACTGGCACCTCTATGGCCATAGCCACGGCAACCTACCGGACTTGGAAGATCACCTCAGCTTTGATGTGGGGGTAGACTGCCATGATTTTTATCCCCTCGCCTACGAGGAGGTCAAGACTATTATGCAAACCAAAAAATGGACGCCGCCTCACTTGCGTAATCAAGAGGCGGAAACGACACCTGAAACAGATTAACGATGTATTACGAATTTAAAGGAAAGGTGAAGATGGTTCACCAGTATATCAATGAGGACCTGAGAGAGTCTATGTACTTTGATCCCTCGGGAAAACGTGTTCGACTCCGCTCTTTTGTCGAGGGGCGAATGTATTCGGATCAATACTGTCGACGGATGAAGGGTATCGATGTCACTATCAGCGACACTTACCATATCAATGAAAAGCTAATGATCAAGCAATTCGTTTTTTACAAAGAAGGACGAATGCTCAAGGAAAATCTATTTGGTGGCTCGCAGAATTTATTGAACCAGACCATTAATGAATACAATGCTGAGGGCAGCTGTATCCGACGAACCAAGGGGATGGGCAAAAGCCAATGCTCTTATGTCTTTACCTACGGTAACTACCAGAATAAACGATCTAAAACTAAATTTGACAACCAAGGCAAAATGGTTAAAACCCGACGGTGGGAATACGATGAGTACGGCAATAAAATTGCCTACAAAAAATTCAATGCTCAAGGACACCTCGTCAAATATGAGCGGCTGTTTTATGATAGCCTGGGACAGAAGGTTCGAAAGTTTTGCTATGAAGTGGATGATCTTTTTTCTTCCAACCGCCCGCCCACCCACGATCCCAATGCCTCCATCTTCCAAGAAGTCTTTCAACACATGGAAGTCTTTCGCTTCGATGTGAACGGGCGGCCACTCGAAGTGGAACTAGGACTGCACTTTTTCTCCGCTATGGTAAGGTATGAGTATGATGCCGAAGGCAGGCGAATAGAGCGCGCCCTGAGCCGCTACCGCGATGACTTCAGCACCCGCTCTCTCACCCTTTGGGAGCAAACAACCTGGAAGTACAACGAGAACGGCCTGCTCCTCTTTACCTCCGAGACCGAAACCCATACTGATTGGGATGACTATTTTGAAATGTGGTATACCTATGAATTTGATGAACGGGGTAATGTACTAAAGCGAATGGAGCGGCGAGGACACGAGGACCAGCCTTGGCTCACCGAAACCTTTAGCTACGATGAGGCGAGCCGCCTAAAGCGGTCGGAGCTGAAATCAGAACATGAAAACATCAGCAGGGAATACGACCATCAAGGGAATATCATCTACGAGAAAAAGAAAGGTAAAGTGCTGCGATTGGAGATTGCCTATTATGAGGATTGATCGGCGAAAAAGCACCAGGCCCCATCAATCTGATTATCTTTGCGCCCTATGAGTACCGTAGTGGCCCCACCAAGCAAACCGCACATTTCTGAGTTGGAGTTTATCGCCCTGATGGCTTTCCTGATGTCGAATGTCGCCCTGTCGATTGATGCCATCTTGCCGGCACTGACCCAAATTGGTGAGTCGCTTTCTCGGGCGGATGATGGCCGTTTGCAGTTGGTGGTGACCATGATCTTTTTGGGGCTAGGATTGGGCGAGTTGGTCTTTGGGACCTTGTCGGACAGCATAGGGCGCAAGCCTATTGTCTTTGCAGGGGTGGCCCTGTTTATGCTGGCCAGCCTGGTCTGCGTGACGGCCAATAGCCTGGAAGGGCTGCTGCTAGGTAGGGTGCTGCAAGGCATTGGGCTTTCGGCGCCCAGGACGGTGAGCATGGCCATTATTCGAGATGTGCACAGCGGCGATAAGATGGCGCGCATCATGTCCTTCATCGGCACTATTTTCATCCTCATCCCCATGATCGCCCCCATTCTGGGGCAGTTTATCCTCAAAGCCTTCAACTGGCAGGCCATTTTCTACTTCCAGCTGATCTTCATCAGCGTCACGGTAGGCTGGTTTGGCCTGCGGCAGCGGGAGACCTTGCTCCCCGAACGGCGCATTCCCTTCTCCAAAACCCTCTTCATCGATGGCTTCAAAGAATTCCTTCGGTTCCGCAACACCCTGATCTACACCTTCGTCGCCGGAGTGATCGAGGGCTCCTTCATCCTCTACCTCAGCAGTTCCAAGTATATTTTCCAGGACCAATACCAAATGGTCGATGAGTTTCCCTACATCTTTGCGGCCCTGGCCTTCGCCTTCGGGTTGGCTACCTTCTTCAACGGTTCGCTAGTGACCCGCATCGGCATGCGCAAGCTAGTCGATCGTGCGCTGTACGGCTTTATCCTCTCTCCCCTCCTCTACCTGCTGCTCTTTTTTTCCTCCAGCAATCCCAGCCTGGTCATCGTCATGGCCTTTCTGGCGATGCAGTTTCTCTGCCTGGGCTTCATCTTTGGTAATCTCAGCGCGCTGGCGATGCAGCCCATCGGGCACATCGCCGGGATCGGAGCCGCCCTGTTCAGCTTCACCACCATGAGCACGGCCGTGGTGCTGGCCATCGTCATGGGGCAATTCATTGCCGATACCGCGCTGCCCCTGTTCATCAGCTTTTTCAGCACTGGCCTCTGCGCCTTTCTCTTGCTGAGGTGGCGAAAAGAAGACTAAAATGGTAAGAGCAGGTCCTATTACTTTGAGGCCTTAAGAAGAGCCAAAACCTCTTTATTCTTTGTAGACTTGGCGATGGTGAAGGCATCATCGCTGCCAAAGCCTTCCTTTTGATAGGGGTCGGCCCCGTTGGCTAGTAGGTATTTGATGATGTCGATTTGATTGGCTCGAATGCTTTCCAGCAGCGGGCTGGTCATAAATTCGGGGTGTTGGTAGTTGGGATTGACGCCCATTTTGATGTGGTATTTCACCAATTCCAGATCGCCATTTTTGCAGGCGGCAAATAAATCTTTCCAATCTCCGGCAGACATAATTGAATTTTTTAGCATCTTTTGCTCCAATTTAGCGAATTATCTTGGAGTTTATTCGGACTTTGGTCTATGGAAATTTTTACCCTTCCCGAATACTTCCTCGATGGTACGCCGGATTTGGTCAATGTGCAGTTTTACCAAACGGAAAATTCTACCGTAAAAAACAAGATCAGCCTATCGCAACATTTGATGTGTATTCTCCTCGATGGACAAAAGGAGATCATTGACAATTCGGCCGCACACAAGTTTGACAATGGTCAGTTCTGTTTGCTCAGTGCGGGGAACGTGTTAATGACGGAGCGGACTAGTGCAGAACGGGGCTACGAGAGCCTACTGTTTTTTTATTCCAATATCTTTTTGCTCAATTTGGTGGAAAAATATGAGCTGGCGCTACCGGAGGCACAGCGCAGTGGTGCCCGCATTCGGGTGCTGGACAAGGACGATTATGTCCTCAACTTCCAACAATCCCTCCGGCTGTTGCAAGACCGCATCCTACAATCCGGCCCCCTACGTTTGGCGAAATTGGAAGAAATCTTTCTCTACCTCATCGAAAAGGCCCCCTCTCTGGTCCTCCCCTTCATCCGACAGGCCCTGGCCGACCAGCGCCATCATTCGTTCACCCAAATCATCCAAAACCACCTGTACGATAACCTGACCTACGAGGAGCTGGCTTTTCTTTGCAATATGAGCATTTCCACCTTCAAACGGCGCTTCTCTGAGGCTTATCAAACGACGCCCAAGAAATACTTCATCAGCCAACGCATGAAACGAGCAGTCTTTCTACTACAAAATAATAAACGGCCTTCGGAAATCTATTTTGAACTGGGCTACGAAAGTCTCTCCTCCTTCAGCATCGAGTTTAAAAAGCACTTTGGGGTCTCGCCCCGCAGCTATATGCTGCAGAGTTGAACCATTAGCTCAACTATCTGAGCTGTTACCGTAATGGCTTCCTCCTGCAATCGGGTGAACTTTGTACTATTCATTTATTAAAATTTATTACGATGAAAAAAGTACTGTATGTTTTACCCGCCTTCCTATTATTTCTGGGCAGCAGCTTTGCTCAGTTGACCCTTAAGAGCAATGACCTCAGTGGCCAGGCCAGCGCCAAGGAAGTGTTTAATGGCTTCGGATGCACGGGCGAGAATATCTCTCCTCAGTTGTATTGGGAAAACGCTCCGGCGGGCACTAAGAGCTTTGCTGTCACCATGTACGACGGCGATGCCCCTACGGGCAGCGGCTGGTGGCACTGGCTGGTCTTCGACCTCGACAAGGGTATCAGCGAACTGCCCGCCGGCGCGGGCGACCCCAGCAGCGATAAGGCCCCCCAAGGAGCCATTCAGAGCCGAACCGACTACGGCGCTGAAGGCTACGGCGGCCCCTGTCCACCCGAAGGCCACGGCTTCCACCGCTACGTCATCACCGTCTACGCCCTCGGTGTCGACAAACTGGGTCCCGACAAAACGGCCAGCCCGGCGCTAATCGGCTATTTCCTCGAACAAAACGTCATTGAGAAGGCCTCCCTCGTCTTTTACCACAAAAGATAAGAACGGGACTTGCCAAATAATAGACATTTTCGCCTTCTGGGCAGCAATAATTTTTATGCATAGCGGCTCCTGATTATATTGAGTTTTGCGAATCTCAAAACTCCCCTCCTATGCGTACTCCATTATTGCTTTTGTTCCTACTTTGTACTACTGGCTTATCTGCTCAATCCTGGCAGCCGCTGGTCAATGCCCCCAATCTTATTGGTCCACTTTCCAAGCTGGATGATGTCCATTTCATCAATGCCAGCACGGGTTGGACGATTAGCTCGCAGGGTAAGGTCTTTAAAACGGAAGACGGTGGGGAAAACTGGCAGGAGCAGGCCGACCTCAATGAATTTCTGCGTTGCGTGAAGTTTGCTAACGAGGATGTTGGCTATGTTGGCAGTCTGATGGGCAGCTTTGGTGGCCCGCCCAGTAATGCTCGGATTTTTAAGACGGAGGATGGTGGAGCCAGTTGGACAGACCTTACGGCAGCCATCAGCCCCGAGCCGATCGGCATTTGCGGTTTATCGGTAGTTGATGAGCAGACGGTCTATGGCTGTGGGGCCTTTTATGGGCCGGCGCGGGTGTACAAATCATTGGATGGCGGAGCCAGCTGGACGACGATTGATCTGTCGGGCTTGGCCACCAATGTGGTTGATCTGCATTTTTTTACGGCAGACTTTGGCTTTGTGATTGGAGCCGGTACGACGCCGACTAGCGGTGGCGTCATTTTGCGAACGGAGGATGGTGGAGCCAACTGGGAGGTGGTCCACAATACAATGGTGCCCAGCGACCTGCTGTGGAAGATTCAGGCTTTGGATGAGGATCATTTGTATGCGGCGATTGCGGGGGTGAGTATGGTGAATGGTGCTCGGATTTTGGTATCGGAGGATGGTGGAGCCAGTTGGACGTCCAGGCTGGTGGCGGCGGGTGAGATACATTTGCAAGGTTTGGGCTTTATCAGCCCGGAGCGTGGTTTTGCCGGCGGCTTTTTTGAGGGGCTTTATGAGACTAGGGATGGTGGAGCCAGTTGGGAGCAGATTCTCGTGGGTGCTAATTACAATCGTTTCCAAAAAATAAACGACAGTCTGATGTACGCCAGCGGGCATACCATCTATGCCTTTTCGGACAGCAGCGACATTATGACCTCAACTGCTGAGATTCTGGCGCCGCCGAGCTACAGCATGACGGTCGCCCCCAACCCTGCTTCCGACCAGTTTCGCATCAGCTACACCCTCCAAAACCCCACTCATCTCCAACTGCGTTTGTATGATACACAGGGAAAAATCGTCCAGACTTTTTTTGAGGGTTGGCATCCGGGGGGAGAATTTCAGGTCGACGCGGCGATAGGGCAACTTCCTGCCGGGATGTATATCGTCGGCTTTCTGTCGCGAGAGGGAGATATATTGCAAAAGGTTTTGATTGAAAAATAGCCTTTTGCCGATGGCCATAGCATGGCCAACTTTTATCTTAAATTAGCAGCAACTACACTTTTCGCACTTGCATTGATCGCAAGGGCAACTGCTTGTCGAGCAATCTTTACAATTACATTTGGTGCAATCACATTTAACACACTTACAATTTTCCATAATCTACAAGTTTTATGATTCAGTCAGCAAACAACTATAACGCTTAAAAGATTCCCTTGCATCTTATTTTTTTACTATTCCGCATCCAACCTCTGGCTTTTCACTAATAAAAAATTCGCAGCTGCAAGTTATAATGTCCAAAAAGGACATGCAGGCCGCATTTTAAGCCGCTACTTTTGCTCTAGGTGCTCCCGACCCAAAAAAACGGAGCCACAAGAGATATGAATATAAGTGCCCTACTCAAAGCACATCGACTAAAATTTGGATTCACCCTATTTCTACTACTAGCGGAGGCGGGGCTTTCCATCTTATTTCCCCTGTTCATCGGCTACGCCATCGATGGGGCCATTCACCAAAGCTATCAGGGCGCCTTCCAATTGGGGCTACTCGGCCTAGCAGCCCTGGTTATTGGCGTAGGTAGGCGTGTGTTTGACTCCCGTTTTTACGCCAAAGTGTACCAAACTATCGGGACAAAAGCGATTAAGCAACTACAAGACGATCGGGCTTCTCTAAAATCTGCCCGCTTGGGAATGATTGGGGAATTGGTAGAATTTCTGGAAAATGCCCTCCCGGAGCTGATCAACAACATCATCGGACTCATCGGCGTAGTGATCATCATGGCGACCCTCAACCTCTATGTCTTCTACGGCAGCTTGATCGTCACCCTAATCATTTTTGTTATCTATGGAATCAGTAGCCAACGGACGATGAGCCTTAACAAGGCTTCTAATGACGAACTAGAGCAACAGGTTGATGTCATTGCGAGCAACGATGAGCAAAAGTTAGACGATCACCTCAGCAAGATGATGAAATGGAATATTAAACTGTCAGATTTGGAGGCTGTGAACTTTTCGATCTCCTGGCTGGTGCTGATGAGCTTTCTGGTGGCCTCTATCGTCATCTCGGTGAGCAATGGGATGGTAAAATACGGCGTCCTATTCTCATTAATTATGTATGTTTTTCAATATATGGAAAATGTGGTTAACTTACCTTTGTTTTACCAAAACTGGTTGAGGCTGAGGGAGATCAAAGAGCGCTTGGCGGGGATTTAAAGCCTAGGCCAATAGCGAAAAGTAACTACAAGCAGAGGACAATGAACAAAAAATACAGCTGGCTACACCATATCTTGAACTTCATGGGGGTAATCCTGGGAGTCTACTTGGCCTTTTACATCAATGACCGAGCACAGCAGATTGATGATCAAAAGGAGCGGGTACTGCTGATTAACTCCATGATCAATGACCTGAGCGCAGATATAAAGGCCTACGAAGATTATCAAATTCCCATTAATATCCAGTACAAAGCGAGCATCGATAGCATGCTTTTCTTTGCCTCACTAAACAGGCGGCAGGACATGAACCGCCTCCTACCAACAATCTTCCAGGTGGAAAATTATACCCCCACCACCTCAACTTATAACTCTATAAAATCCTCCGGCAAAATCAATTTGCTGAAGGACTTGAAGCTACAGAATCAATTGAGCGATTACTACGATGGGCTGGTGATAGAGTGTATGAAAAAAAGTGAGCTTCAGGCCGATTTCTTCATGGAGGAGGTGGTCCAATGGACAATGCAGAATGCCGACCTGTCAGAGATGAAATTGCAGCGAGGGGTAGACCTACGGCTCCTAAAAAACACCCTGCTGATTTACCAGTCGGTGGTTGATCAAAAGATCAGAAACTACCAGATGATTGTCGAAACCTCTGAGCAGCTGAAGGAATCGCTAGAGGCTGCTCTTCAATCCAAATAGCGATGAATAAAATACGCTTAATAATCGGTGCGCTGTTGCTACTATTCTCCAGCTGCGCTGGACAGCAGAAGATAAAAAAAGAAACCAATTATAAAGATGATAAATTCGAAGTGGGCCAGGTCTGGAACTACGAAGCAAGGTTGGGCGAAGAAGGCTCAACCGTGCAGATCGTCAAAATCGATAAATACGAAGGCCAGGAGGCCTTCATTCATGTCGCTGTCAGCGGGCTAGAGGTCAAAAACCCGGCTGTCGAAAGCGGTATCTCCGAGACGATCAGCCATCTGCCTTTTTCCCGCACCTCTTTTGCCGAGAGCATCACCGAATTAGTCGACGCCAAAGCGGCGCTTTCTGATTACGAAGAGGGCTATAATGAATGGCGGGCCGCCTTTGAGGCGGAAGAAGGGGGTGTTTTTGCTATAAGTATAGCAGAGGCGGTGAATTATATCGAATCTACGCTGAATCAATAAGTTCCTCTAGCCCGAAGCCTACAAGTACAACTTGCGATTTTTGACCTGAATTAGTCCTTTTTCCTTGAGATTTTTGATGGTCCGAATCACTGTTTCTACTCGCAGTCCGATGATGTTAGCGATGGTTTGCCGGGTGAGGCGAATTTGGAATTCGCTTTCCTCGCCTGCTTCCTTTTTGAGATATTTGAAGAGGTTAAGAATCCTCTGCTCGGCTTCGTGGCAGTTGATTTCTTTGGCAATCATGGTTTTGAATTGCAGGCGCTTCGAAATTTTCTGTAGGAATTGGAAGCTGATATGTGGATGGTCTTTGAGCATTCTAACAAAATAGCTTTTCTCTAGGCAGATCAGCTGGGTAGGCTTCGTCGCCTCAGCATTAGAACACACTACAAAATCTCCCAGGAGCGCCGGCGCCCCGAAGCCCTCGCCTCGGGAGTAAATCCCCTGGATCATCTCTTTTCCATTGCTGTTGTAATTATTGAGCTTAATTTCTCCATCGACGACCTGATAGTAAAAAATCGGAGGATCGCCCTCTTGAAACAAGGTCTCTCCCTTATTCAGCTGCTTCCCTACGGCCCCATACTGCTTCAAAATATTTTCATCAACCATTTTTAATTCCTTTTATGATGTAGGTCATAAATACCAGGGGGTTTTACCCTGTAGATTTGTGGTAAAAACTAGCCTATGATGACCTCCAAAATGAGCACAGAAAAAAATAACACCTCTCATAAAACGCTTCTTGATCGATATGATGACTTCTGTAAACGGCAAGAAGGTAAGGAGTTTCTTTGGTATTCCATCTCCTTCATTACCCTTGTTGGTTCTATCATGCCCATCAGCCTCATCGCCATGTATTTCACCCCTTGGTTTTTCCCTTATACCTTCTTTAGCATGGTGCTCTTTTTCTCCAATGTTTCGACCATTATAGGCCGCACCAGTATGAAAACAGTCATCTCTGTTTATCTATTCACTGTGGCGTGCAATATAGTCATTCCAGCACTGAGCTTTTTATTGCTAGAGATAGTCTAATAGGCAGTTGAGCTTCCTAAGATAGAAAGGCTTTACTTGCTTTGAATGTTCATAGGATGTGGCCTACTGTAGGGCTACTCATTATTACTTTTCCTTCGGATTCACCTCAATCTCCGTTCCCATCCAGCGATCCCAAAAAGTGAAGTATAGGCCAAAATTGGCGGTAAACTTCCGGTGGTGCTGATCATGGTGGGTGGCCCCGATGATCCATTTGGACATCCATCGGCCTAGCCTTCCCGAGGGGAAGACCTCCACGCCGGCATGGTTGATAAGCGCCGAGAGGGTCATCAACCCCAGCATGATCAATAGCGCATAGATGTGGAGGGGGAGCAACAGGATCAGAGGAGGGAAGATCAGGGCCTGAGCGATGGTCTCGGAAGGGTGGAAGGAAAAGGAGGTGAAGGCAGAGGTGTGGACGCTATTATGGTGCACCTTGTGCAAGCGCCGGTACACCTTCGGAGAGTGCATCCAGCGATGCAGCCAATAGTAGTAGGTATCCTGTATAAAAAGCGCCAAAAAGATGCTCACGAAAAAATACCAAAGCGGGTAGGCGTCGATAGTTGAGTAAATGGCCGTATATCCATAGTACCACAGGGTATAGATGCCCACCCCAAAGATGGAAAAAATGAACGCACTGAGGGTCGACCAGTAGATTTCTTTGCGGATTTGCTTGGGGGGTAAGGGTTTATTGTCCAATATCCGATGTGCGATTTTATGCCGAAACAGGGAGTAAAGGGCATAGTGATAGCCCCCCGCCAGCACCAAATACCGGATTAAGATAATGGCGAAAGTGATCAGAAAGAAGAGCAGTACTTGTAGAGGCTCTAGAAAGTTAATAGACATCACATCCCTATGATTTTATGCTTTGGCGGCTAAGAGCGGGCTGGGCCGCCCCACAGTTGCCAAAGTTTCTTGTCAGGCTTCGCACAGGCTTTTTGCCTTTCCACGCAAAGAAATAGAATTTTGTATAGACTACTCTTATAATACAAACGGTAGTTGGGAATTGTGTTGGAATATGACCAAATTATGTCAGAACGACTTATGACAGGAACTAAAGTAAAAAAAGTAGCACAGGACTTTCGTCCTGCGCTATCCTCAAACAAAAACAAGGCTTAGAGCGAATTATACCTAAGTTATCATAGCTTTAAAAGAGGCTGATCCCGCCGACTCCTTCAAGGGTATCGCTTTCCGGTTCTGGCCGAGGGATCAGCAAGGGCTCGGGGTAGTTAGCGGAGTAGTATCCTCTCATAGTCTGAATACCATGCCTCCAGGTGCGTTTAGACAACCTCCGATTTCCCGATTTTGACAAATTCAGTGATTACAACTTGCGAATAATAGCGAGTGATGCCTGTTTTGTCTTCATAGCTTCTGTGGGTCAGTTTGCCTTGAATGGCTACCTCATTGCCCTTTTTGAGCAGGCGCTGCATCAGCTCAGCTGTTTTTCCCCAGGCGATGGCGCGGTGCCACTGTGTCTCGATGACCTTCTCGCCCCGGCTGTTCTTATAAATGTCGTTGGTGGCAATGTTAATATTGGCCAGCATCTTTCCATTTTCTAATACTTTCACCTCAGGATCCTTGCCTAGATGGCCGATCAACTGTACGCTGTTTTTAATACTATTCATGATCTGAAATTTGATGGTGAACAATCAGCCCGTAAGGTTATTATTATCGAACTGTTGATACAAAGGTAAGGGGGAAGGCAAGGGATAGCCGGAGGATAACCGCATAGTGACGTTTGTATACGTTTGCAGCCGTTTGTAAACGAAAAATAGCCGTGTCCCTTGCCAGGAGACAGGGCTCGGACGAAAGCCACTATAAGTATATTTCCTAATAAAGGACGCCAATTAAACGAAATTCCAGAATATCCTTTAGACTTTCCGAAAAATCCATAAGCAGCAGACAAGGAGAGCATGTACTTTTGTATTAAATATTAATTACATCACAAACCAAGAATAATGAGTAAAACAATCTTAATCACTGGAGCGAGTTCTGGAATTGGTAAGGCTACCGCAAAGCTATTTCAAGAAAAAGGGTGGAACGTTATTGCTACCATGCGGACTCCTGAAAAAGAAGAAGAACTGAGCAAGCTGTCTAATACCTTAGTCACCAGACTGGATGTACTGGACCTGGAAAGTATTGATCAATCCCTGGCCGAGGGGATAGAAAAGTTTGGGCAGATAGATGTGGTGCTGAATAATGCCGGGTACGGGCTGATGGGCTCCTTCGAGTCGATCAACCGAGAGAGCATGATCCGCCAGTTTGGCGTCAATGTCCAGGGCCTGTTTGATGTGACGCAGAAGACCCTACCGCATTTCAGGAAAAACAAGAGCGGAATATTCATCAATATTTCGTCTATAGGAGGTAGAATAACTTTTCCGTTCCTTTCTTTGTATCATTCCACCAAATTTGCGGTAGAGGGCTTTAGTGAGTCTGTGCGCTGGGAACTGGCGGAAATAGGGGTGAAAGTAAAAATTGTAGAGCCTGGAGGCGTGGCTACAGACTTCGGCGGTCGTTCAATGGATATGCAGCACAATCCAGAGCTGACCGAATACAATGAGTTTTTTGAAAAATTCTCAGAGGCCATCGGCAAAACGATGGATCCGAGTATGATGAGCACCCCCGAGCTGGTCGCTAATGTCATTTACGAGGCGGCAACAGATGGTACGGAAACCCTGCGCTATACAGCTGGCCCCGATGCAGAGCAGCTGATGGCGGCCCGCTCCTCAATGAACGACGAGGAGATATTCCAGATGATGAAGACTAACTTCGGCTTTTAATTTTCCGCAAAGGTGAACAAATATTCGCCTTTGTTCTAATTTAAGTACTATCTTCAAGGATTATGACTGCTACTATTTCCATCGACTCAGTAAGCCAGATTCATCAACTCTTAGGTTTGACCGATCCAAAGCATCCTATGGTCACCGTGATTCAGGAAAGTGATATTAAGACGGCAGTAAATTTCCGGGAGACGAGGATGGTGATGAATCTTTTTCAGATCATTTTTAAGACAGGAGACTGCGGTACCATGAGGTACGGTCGCAATTCCTATGATTACGAGCGAGGAACGCTTATTTTCATAGCCCCCGGGCAGGTCTTACAATTCGATAAAGCTGATGACAATAATTCCAATAATCAGGAAGGATGGATGCTTGCCTTTCATCCAGATTTGATCAGGAAGTCTGATTTGGGTAGAAAAATCAACAGCTACTCCTTTTTCAACTACGACGCTCACGAAGCCCTACACCTTTCGGACGATGAGCGACAAACCATTGAGGAATTGTTGGATAAAATCATAAAGGAGTACAGTCAAAATCTCGACAAACATAGCCAGCACCTGATCAATCTAAACATTGAGCTGGTGCTGGACTATTGTCTTCGATTCTACGATCGTCAATTCTACACCCGAACGAACTTAAACTTGGATGCGGTTTCTAAATTCGAGCGGCTTCTCAAATCCTACTACGAGAAAAGCCAAATACAGGATATTGTACTGCCTACGGTAAACTACTGCGCCAATGCCCTTCATTTGTCCAATAGCTATCTGAGTGATTTACTGAAAAAGGAGACCGGTAAAACGGCTCAGGAGCACATTCATCTCTTTGTGATAGAAAGGGCAAAAGTCAGCTTACTCAACTCTAGAGATTCCATTAGCCAAATTGGGTATTCGCTGGGCTTTAAGTACCCACAGCATTTCAGCAATTTATTCAAATCTAAAACGGGAATGAGTCCTGTGGAATATAGAAGTTTGAATTAAGCGTACGCTTGGACCAAAAAAGAGCTATCTTTCGTACAAAAAACCGTGTACACCGTAGATTACAAAAAAAGGTACCTCCCTCTTTTGCTTCTACTCCTGCTTCTTGTTGCATTAGGGATTTGGCAATGCCCAGTGGATATGGAGAAGGAACCGCAGCGAGGAAGCTCGCTAGTGCAAGATAGCCTGCCGTTGGCCGCAACAGCTGAGGAAGACATCGCCAATGGAGAACAAGCGGAAGCGGCCGCTACGGTAGCTCCTTTGGCCGAAGAGCAGGAAAGCCAAGTTGAGCAAGAAAGCACCCGACAACCAGCGAAAACGGCACAGCAAAAAGAAATCCGCAGAGAAAATCCCCCCCCCAAAGTGCCCACACCGATAAAAACACCAGCCACAAGTACAGAAAGCCCCAACAGCTCCCAACCCTCTATAATTCAAACCATTAGAAAGGAAGTAGATAATATTTCGCGGAGAAGTGCAAAGGAGCGCTGTTCGGTTCGTTCGGTGCTGACCATCGATAAATCGGCGTTTCAACGCTGCGTCGCCTTTTCGCCGGACGGTAAGGATTTTACGGTAGGCAATAATAACAAATACGCTAGTACCTTTGATATTAAGGGGAAAGAGGGCACCAAGCTGATCGGCCACCAGGGTTATGTCTTGGCAACCGCGTATTCTCCGAATGGAAAGTACATCGCTACAGGGAGTGTAGACCAAAGCGTTAGGGTCTGGGAAGCCCGTACGGGGCAAAGGATTCATCACTTGACAGATCATCAAGAAACGGTCTTTTCCGTTGCCTACTCTCCGAACGGGAAATACCTATTGAGCGGAAGCCTGGACCAAACCGCCATTCTCTGGGATATTCAGACGGGCGACAAAGTACGCCAATTCCGTGGCCATACTGCGGGTATCAATGATGTGGTATTTTCGCCGGATGGACAGTACATCCTCTGTGGAAGTGCTGATGCGACGGCCAAATTATGGGAGGCCAGTACGGGACAGCTCCTGCTATCACTCGAAGGGCATCAAGGAGCGGTGAGGAGTGTTGCCTTCACACCAGATGGTAGATTTATTCTAACCGGTAGTGGTGACCGGAAAATAAGGCTCTGGAATGCCCAATCAGGCAAGCACCTCCGAACGATGAAAGGACACAGAGCCCATATCCGCTCTCTTGTCGTCTCCCCCGATGGCCAATACATTTTGAGTGCAAGCGGGGACCATACCATCAAGCTATGGGCGTTGAAGAGTGGTGTAGAGCAGTGTGTATTGGAGGGCCACTCCTTGGATGTCAGCGAAGCCGTTTTCCACCCCACCAATCCTACACTCGTATTGAGTGCGAGTAATGATCAAACCATACGGATGTGGAATTTTAACCTAGAATAAAAGAAATGTGCAATATATGGGACGAGTAAAATTTTTCTGCCTCTTCATCGCCATTGCGGTGCTCAGTGCTTGCGACAAAGACGATGATGATGCGGACAGCAGTGGGGGCCTTTCTACTACGCCAAACATCCTCCTGATCATCGCCGATGATATGGGGAAGGACGCGACTTCGGGGTTTTCGGAGGGCAATATCAAGCCCAATACGCCGAACCTGGATAAGATCAGAAACGAGGGGTTGGTTTTTAACAACTTTTGGGTTAATCCGACCTGCTCTCCTACCCGAGCGGCGATCATCACGGGAAAGTATGGCTACCGAACGGGAGTCAAATGGGCCAATGATGAGCTGTCCTCAACAGAAACGACCTTGCAGCAGTATATCGATGAGCAGACGAACGACGCTTATGCTACTGCTATTATCGGCAAATGGCACCTGTCTGGCGAAAATGCAAGTACGACTTTTAGCCCCGATGCCTTCGGCCTCGACTACTATGCTGGGCTGCTGCGCGGGGCAGTGCAGGACTATTACCAATGGCAGCTGACCGAAGATGATCAGACCAATCGACAGACAACATACACCTCAAAAGTCTTTACTGACTTATCTATCGATTGGATCAACGCGCAGTCGAAACCCTGGTTCCTCTGGCTAGCCTACAATGCTCCACATACCCCCTTTCACACTCCGCCCAGCGAGATGCATGCGCAGGGCAATCTACCAGATTATGCCAATGGCCTAGACCCTACGCCCTACTACATGGCGGCCATCGAGGCGATGGACTTTCAAATCGGGCGGCTCCTGGAGAGCATCCCTGATGAGGTTTTGGACAATACGCTCCTCCTTTTCCTCGGCGACAATGGCAGCCCCAATCAAGTTGCCCAATTGCCCTTTGCAAACGGTACGGCCAAGGGCAGTCTGTACCAGGGCGGGATCAATGTTCCTTTGTTTGTTTCGGGGAAGGGGGTGAGCCGCAGCGGGGTGGATAATAGCTTGATTTGCAATACTGATCTTTTTAGCACCATCGCGGGTGTAGCCGGGGTTGGGGCTACCGAAATCCACGACAGCAAAAGCTTTGAGGCCCTTTTGAGTAACGCTGCTCCTCATCGCAATTTTCAATATTCGGAGATGAACGACGATACCGATGATCTATGGGCCATTAGCGACGGTACGTTCAAGCTCCTGGTCAACGCCAATGGCAACGAGGAGCTGTACAACCTCAATACTGATCCCTACGAAAGCAACAACCTACTCAACGGAATGCTGAGTAGCGAAGAGGAAAATGCCAAAGCTGCTCTGGAAGCAGAATTGTCTATCATCAGAAATTAAAAACATGAACACCGTTAACCCTACTAAGCACTTACAACTCCCCTTCCAATTCGATGAAAAGCAATTGGTAGCAGACCTCAACACCATCAACCAACAACAGTGGAAGCCGCATCACTACAAAATGAACTACGACGGCGAGTGGACGTCGATTGCACTGATGGCCCAAGGAGGAGACGCGGAGAACATCTTTGCGATGCCCAACACCAGAACTGATCTGCAAGCGACTCCCATCTTGAAGCAATGCCCCTACTTCGCCTACGTCATCGACCAATTTAAGTGTCCCCTACTCTCCGCCAGACTACTCTGCCTTCGCCCCGGCTCAATCATCAAACCTCATCGAGATGCTAAACTAGGCTACGAAGACCGTAATTTCAGATTACACATCCCCATCGTAACCAATGATCAAGTGGAGTTTATGCTGGACGGCGAGCAACTCGTCATGGCGCCGGGAGAATGCTGGTACACCAATGTCAATTATACCCATTCGGTAGCCAACCGTGGAACGGAAAGCCGAGTCCACTTGGTGATTGATGGGGAACGCAATGACTGGTCGGATGAGCTTTTCTTTGCTCTAGTACCCAAGGAAAGTCTGTTGCTGAACGAAGAAAAAGAGCAGCAGGTGCTCCGTCAAGCCATCGAAGCAATGGAGCGCAGGAATGATCCTGCATTACAACCCATAATTGAGCAGATGAAAGAGAAACTTGCCCAAAGACAGCAAGACTGGCAGTTGGTAAATAATGCTCGATATGAAGATTGACCAAACTCTCCTACCCTTCGCGCTGGAATACCCTGAGGGCTTTACGGGTCATTAGACATTTTGACAAAAAAGAACAGCAGTAAGAGACGAAAGCTCTTGTGAATAGCACTACAGCCTAAGACTTCGCAGCAGCTCAAAAGCATGGCCTTGAGCCACCCCATCATCATTATCAAAGGTGATAGCTACAAAAAAATTGATCCCCTCTCCAGGCTTAACCATTCCACATAAAATTACCGCATCTTCCTCCTTATATCCGGTGATGTATTGGCCGGAAAAATCTGAGGTACTGATGTCTTTGATTACATCAGCCTGCTCTAATTCCATCTCTGTGGCGGCCAGTTCGGTGGCGGCTTTCATCTGCTCCAAGGACATATTTTCCTCAAAAATGAACATATAAAGCTCTATCCCGTCCCCCTCGGCCTTAAATTCATTCTTGCTATTTTTATTGATCTTAAAGTTCTCCGAAAGCTCAACGTTCACCTCATTGGCCTTCCATACCCAGGTTTGCTGAGCTTGGATGGTGAGGCTACCGATCGTGAGGGCAAGAGCTACGAACAGCGCACTTGTGGTCTTCTTATTTTTCATCTTGTTTTTTATTTTTTAAAGCGAATAATTTCCAGGCTATCTGACTTCATTGCTGTAATATCCAAGGGCATGGACCGGAGGTGATGGTCGAAAAAGGAACGCATGTACTTTTCTGTCTGCTGCAAAAAATGATAGGCGTGGATTTTCTCCTCTCCTTCTTCCGCTAAAAAGTAGTTGAGATCCAAAAAGCTGTTGTGATTCGCATCGCCGATGAGTATTCTCCACGATTCCTTACGGTTCCGCTCACAAAAGGTATTGCGCCTTAAGTGTAATTTGGCGTACCCCTGGTGGTTTTCATAATCGGTCAAATCTTCAATAAACAGAAAGGGGACATCAATACCATTGTGTAGGGCAAGGGTTGGTGGAGTGCCATCTAGATTAATGACGGCCTTAATCCGACGATCGAGTAGACTTGCATAAACAGCTCCTGCTCCTCCGATCGAATGTCCAAAGACACCAATCTTGCTGGTATCTACGGCATCTCGAAAGAGGGGATGTTTTAAAAGAATATCTAAGCCCAGGATAATATCTTCACCGATCACTTTTTGTCGAACACCTTTCACCTCTCGGTATCGGTCAGCACTGATCTGCTCTGGAATGTTCAGGGCCTTCAAGCTATCGTGAAAAGAGTGATTGGCAACGATGGTACGACCGTCTGAATCCAGTACATACTCGCTTTCGTACAAATGATTAATGCCCATTGTGATGTATCCCTTTTCGGCTAATCGCTCTGCATAAAAGGTATACTGACTCAAGTTACCACCTAGGCTTGGGGAGAAGATGATCAGCGGATAAGTTTTGGGGGGATGCTTCAGCGGAGCATCCATCCTGGCGTTTACGTTCACTGCATTGACCAATTTCAGATCGCTGGCGGTCCAGTTTTCCAGATGCGCAAAGGCGCTATCTATTTTGAAGTAATAACTGGCCCGTTGGTAGTCGCTTTCACTGGGTTGAGCGGGATACCAAACCTGCGCATTAATTAATCGATTGCCGCCATAATAATCATCTACTCTAACCCCATCAATCCAGATAAATTGCTGAGTGCCTAGAGCAGGGACAGACGTCCTAGCTTCTTCAACCGCTTGATTTCGAGCGGTACAACTTCCCAGAAAGGCCAGCAGGATAAATAATAAATTTCTCATTAGTGCTTGCGCTTGAAATATCTCCTAAATTTGGGTAGCCAATATAGGGCTTAACGCGCTACAAAATTACATTTTCAGTATAAATATATGCGATCACCCTTACCAAAGAAATAGCATTTTTCATCTAAGAAAATTGCTAAAAAAGCAAAACTTTTGAATCTTACCTCCTGACTTCAACAAAACACCTAGTGTAAACACTCGCCAGGAACGTAAAATAGAAGCCTATGAAAAAGCAACGACACGAACTGGAAAAATTCATCGAACTGTACCAAAGTCTGCACCTTGCCGAAATTCATCTGCAAAAAATTAATGAAAGACTGACTCAGTACTACATGGACCTGGAAGAACTGTCAGCTGTACTGACGGAACAATCCGAAGACTTGGATAAATTGGTAAAAATGGGGCTCTTTAAGCTGTTCTCCAAGGTCCTGGGTGATCCGCAATCGCGCTATGAACAAAAAAAGCAAGCATACCTGCTGAGTATCCTGAAGTTCAATGAATGTAAAAAAATGGTGGAGCTACTGGAATTTGAAAAGACCATCCTGGACGAAAAGCTGCAGCAAAAAGAAGAGATCAGTGCCAGACTCAACCAGCTGATAAAAGAGGAGGAGGAATTCCTGACCACTAAATATCCCTCGACGAAGGACCTACTGACCAAAATCAGTAAGACCCTTTTCGAAAATATTACCTACAAAAAAGAATTGATGGAAGCCATCACCGTCTGCATTCAGCTCAAAGCACGACTCGAAGATATGATTGATCAGCTGAAAAGTGCGAAAGAATACGAAAACTGGGGGGCTTTTTACAAAGAAATACAAGAAGGCAAAGCCATCAAACGATCCTACATCGATCAGGCCCAAAAGATAAGCTATGAAGTCAAGCAGCTTTATCAGCAATTGCAAGACGAAATGGAAGACAGCTACCGGTTCAAGACGATTCTGAAAGGAACAGATTTTAAAGAGCTCAAAAATTTCAACAAAGTTTATAACACTAAACTAGTAGCGGATTGGCTGTCCAAGGAGGAGATTCACCATGCGCTGTCCTACGTCAGAAAATTATTCTACAGCCTCCGCACGACCTTAGAAATACTGGAAACACAGCAATTCAAAACGGAAGAGTACATGGATTATCTTCATCAAAAACAAAAGGAGTTATTGTTCGAAGCGAATGACCAATAAGCCCAACCCAAAGCCAACCCAGCCCACCTGCTCAACGCTCATACATTACCCTCTACTTCACCGCCGTAGAACAGCGTATGTGCTCACTCTTTAGTGGTAAAAAATAACGACAATACACTCATAACCAAACACTTGCAAAAAATTAAAGAAAGGGGTTTTATGGTAAATAACACAAAATGTCTTTGGTAATCTGAAAACAGATTAGGATATTGACTTGAATTTTATTTAGCTTTCTTTAGTATACAAAACTCAAACAGAATGTACAACCACTCAAGACAAACAACTATGCTCCGACACTTTGGGTCCTTATCCCTAAAATTACTGACAGCACTCCTCTTTTTCAGCACCTTTCTACAAGCACAAAGTGAAGAAAATCCTAGCGCCTGGGCAGTGCGCTACAACTTTAACAACTACGAACTGCCACTAGATGACGTTGGCCTATCCGACCTCGAAGAATTCGGCAGTGGCCTCGAATTTGAATACTTCCATTACCTCAACAAGTCCTTTGACCTCAGTGTGCCGATAAAAATAGCATCGGCTAAAATTCCCCTCAATGAGCAAGGCACGGAAACCCGCGATGTGGGGCTGATGGGACTGGATCTGATGATCAATTACAACCTTTACAAGGGCGACTTTTTCCGCCCGCGTCTGTTTGCCGGCTTTGGTACAATGCTGGTAGATTTGGATGATTTTGAAATGGATATTCCGCTGGGCTTAGGCTTGAATTTCCGAATAGCCCCGAATACCTTTCTTTCGACTACTGCTTCTTATCACCTCAGTAGTGAGGATTTGCAGCAACACATCAGATTGGGAGCAGGCGTCCATCTTTCGTTGGGTAAGGCCAAAGAAAAGCCGCCGGTGATTACCGACCGCGATAATGATGGTATCCCCGACAAGGAAGACCTCTGCCCGGATGTGGCTGGCGTAGCGGCGCTGAATGGCTGTCCGGATAAGGATAATGATGGCATCACAGATGCAAGCGATAAATGCCCGGATGTAGCCGGGGTGGCGGCCTTTGAGGGTTGCCCGGATACGGACAAGGATGGTATTATGGACAGTGAAGATAAGTGTCCGGAGGAGGCCGGGCCTAAAGATAATGATGGCTGCCCGGTCACGGACCGCGACGGTGATGGCGTTGACGACGACAAAGACAACTGCCCGGATGTAGCTGGAACGGTCGCCAATAATGGCTGTCCAGAGCAATCGCTGATGATCTCTGCCAAGGACAAGATGACTGGCGAGGCCCTTCCAAATGCGGAGATCGTTTTGCGCAGTAGTGATGGACAAATTGCCAAGACGGGGACGACCAATAGCCTGGGGGTTGTGGAATTCACCAGCATTGCGCCCGGTGACTACACCATCGAGGGTAAGCTTTACGATATAGCACTACCATCAGCCTCCGTCAACAACAGCGAATTCAATTCGTCGGATGCCGTGCAAAAGACCCTGTTCTACGATGATCCTAATTTCATCGTCCAAGGCCAGGTCTTTTTCTGCAACAGCACTAAAGTCCTTCCGGGGGTTATGCTGAATCTGCAGAACAATGCCGATAACTTTATGAAGTCGACTTCCTCCGGCTCCGATGGTAAGTTTGTCTTCCAACTTTCTAACCGAGCGACCTATAAACTATACGCCAAGAAGGAAAGCTTCCTCTCGCAAGTAGTAGATGTAGACGCTAACAGCTACGACCGGTCCAAGTCCGTATTTGTCCGCTTGGAAGTCTGTGCAGAAGAGGTGAAATGCGGAGAGGCCGTCCGCCTCAACAATATCCTTTACGATTCCAACAAGTCCTACATTCGCGAAGATGCCAAACCAGATTTGAATAAGGTTGTACAATTCCTGAAAGACAATAAAGACGCTAAAATCGAATTGTCCTCCCATACCGACAGCCGAGGCCGCGCCAGCTATAACCTGACGCTGTCTAACCGCCGTGCTAAAGCCGCTACTGACTATATTGTCGCGCAAGGCATCGCCGCCGCCCGCGTACTCGGCAAAGGCTACGGCGAAACCAAATTGGTCAACAGCTGTGCCGATGGCGTAAGATGCAGCGAAGCAGAACATCAGGCCAACCGCCGTACCGAATTTAAAGTGATCTGCCCGAACTAGAAATTAATTGGGATGCGAGCAAAGCATCCTTGATACGTCGTATTCTAATTTACATCGCGACTTTGGTCATCCCGAATCTTGGCGTAAGCTGGGAGTCGGGATGCCATTTTAGAGAAATTACTGTATCTTTAGTATCTAGCTAAAAATTCAGTATGAATCCTCTTTATTTAGAAAAAATACGCTCCTTTTTGCAAGAAATAGGAATACCTCTTCAATTCACTGACGAGCCCTGCGACTCTTTTCTCAAAGGCATCAAAATAGTCAATGGAGCACTGCGGGTCAACACCAACGACCTACTGTGTACGGGTGATATTCTGCACGAGGCCGGGCACCTCGCCTGCCTGCCTTCTGACCTCCGATCTAAGGCTAGCGGTGATCTCACGGAAGCAGTAGGTGCTGATAACGCCTTTGAAATGACGGCTATTCTGTGGTCCGTCGCAGCCGCCCACCACCTCAATATTCCCCTATCCGAAATTTTCCACCCTCATGCTTATCGGGGAGATAGCGATTGGCTGAAAGAACAGATGGTCGCTGGCAACTACATTGGGCTTCCCCTATTGCAGTGGATAAGATTGGCAGCTAGTGATGAGGAAGTCCGAGCGGAAAACGCCCCCCCTTTTCCCGCTCTAAAACGCTGGCTTCGGGTTTAATCCTTATTGCATCATGACAAAATTAAGATCGCTATGCCCCTTGACTTCCCCCGCTTATACACCCCGAGATTAGTACTGCGAAAAATCGAAGTCGAAGACCTCCCCGCTTTGGTCCAGTACGCTAACAACAAAAAAATCGCCGACCACATCGTCAATATTCCCTACCCCTACCGGGAGCCGGATGCTGCCTTCCGAATCAGCTTCGTTGTACAGGGCTTTAAGCAAAAAATCCGCTACGTCTTTGCCATCATCCACAAAGAACGCGGGGAGCTGATCGGCGAAATCAGCCTACACCTACTGGATCAGCACCACCAACACGCCCAACTGGCCTACTGGATCGGCGAACCCTTCTGGAACCAGGGCATCGCCACCGAGGCCGCCCGCGCCGTTATTCAGTTCGGCTTTGAACAGCTGGACAGAACCCTGATCTACGCTGACTGCCATCCTAACAATCCTGCTTCGGAGAAAGTCATGTGCAAGATCGGGATGAGCCAACAGGCGAGCCAGAGTCAGCTCTTGCTTTACCGCATCACTCAAGAGGCATACCAAAAGCAGCAACAAAGTACGCCCTAGTGCCCCCTACTTATGACTCGTCGAAACAGAGGCAAACAATCGAGCGATGATCAGCTCTTCGCACCCAAATGGTGGCCGACCTTCACCGCTGCGGTAGACGACTGCGGCTATCTGCTGACGCGCGGCTACTCCGAAAATTCGACCCTACAGATCGTCGGTAACCGCTATCGGCTCAACGCGCGGCAGCGCCTGGCGATCCAGCGGATCTGCGCCAGCGATCAGCAGGTGGAGCAGCGGCAGCAGAAGTGCTGGGCACCGGAGGCCCTGCGGGGCGTCCCCGTCGAAATCGACGGCTTCAACCTCCTGATCCTCCTCGAAAGCGCCCTCTCGGGGGCCTACCTCTTCCAAGGCCGGGACGGCACCTTGCGCGACATCGCCAGCGTCCACGGCTCTTACAAGCGGGTCCGCAAAACCGAGGCGGCCATTTTGCTGGTGGGCCAGGTGCTGCAGGCCGCCGGGGCCGGCCCCACCAAATGGTACTTCGATCAGCCCGTCTCCAACAGCGGTCGCCTGAAAACCCTACTGCGCGAACTCAGCGAGCAACACGGCTTTGGCTGGGCAATCGAACTGGTCTATAATCCTGATAAAGCCTTGGCGCAGAGCGACGCAGTGGTCGTCTCCTCCGATGGCTGGATTTTGGATCAGTGTACGCGCTGGTGCAATTTGGGAGCTTTTATGGTGCGGGAGTATGTGGAGGAGGGGTTGGTGGTGGTGGTTTGAGGGGCTCTTTATCTTTGATTAATTTGAAGTCCAATAGCTGACCTAGAATTGACTCCCTCAGCTAATTAATGATTTTACTATGTAACTAATAAATAGTAAACGTCGTTCTTTTCATATAAAAAATACTAACTTTTCGTACGACTTTTCTCATTTTACAGTTCTTTCTTGCATATAAAATGAAATATTCATCCCCCTTCCAGTATAGCATTAGCTACTTCTTCCTCCTCTACCTACTCCTACTCCCCCTCAGCTGCTCCAACCCCAGCTCCAGCTCGACTACCAACTCCGACCGCGTAGCCCAAGCCCGGCAAGACAAGCAGGAAGGCTTGATCCAATTAATAGAGCGCAAGGGGATGCAGTGGGAGAAAGTAGAGGTCTTCTTGCGGGCTTTTAAGGAGGAACAGGTTTTGGAGGTCTGGGGAAGGAGTGAAAAGAAAATGCCTTACCGGAAATTGCTGACCTATAAGTTTTGCCAGCTCAGCGGAAAGCCAGGGCCGAAGCGCAAGGAAGGGGATCGGCAGGTGCCCGAAGGACTCTATCATATTGACCGCTTTAATCCCAAGAGCAATTATTACCTCTCGCTGGGCTTGGACTATCCCAATCGCTCCGATAAGATTCGGGGGGACCGCGAGCGGCCGGGGAGCGATATTTTTATCCACGGGGACTGCGTGACGGTGGGCTGCATTCCGATTACGGATGATAAGATTAAGGAATTGTACATTCTGACCCAGAGGGCCCGCGATAATGGACAGGCGGCCATTCCGGTGCATATCTTTCCGGCGCGACTGGACAGCGAGAAAATAAAGCAATTGGGACGGGCTTACCCGCAGCATCGGCAGTTTTGGGCGGAGCTAAAGGTGTTCTACGACCATTTTGAGGGCGGAAGGCGGCCGCCGAAGTTTACCATTAATGCTAAGGGGCAGTATCAGCTGCGCTGATTCTCCTGACTAATGCCCGTGAGAAAAGTAGCCCATCATCTGGAAAATAAATAGGCCGATCCCGGCGGCGACGAGAAACCAGTTGACCGTTTGGTAAAAAATCTGATAGCTTTTCCAGGGCTTCCACTTGGAAATGACGAAAACGATGGGAATGAGCGCCAGTATTTGCCCCAATTCTACCCCCACATTAAAGCAGATGATTTTCATTAAAAACTGCCCCTCCCCCATATCGAAGGATTGCAGACGGGTGGAGAGTCCGAAGCCGTGGATAAGGCCGAAGAGGAAAACCATGAATAGCAAGTTGGGCGACTTAGTCTTGAGTAGGGAGCTGAAGCCCCCCAGATTTTCGAAGCCTTTGTACAAGACACTCAGCGCAATGACCGCATCGATAAGGTGCTCGTCGGCCTTAATCCCCAGGTAGGTGGCGCTGATGAGGGTAATGCTGTGGCCGATGGTGAAGACAGTGATGAAGCGTACAATGTCGCGAAAATTATCCAGGTAGAAGATAACACCGACTAGGAAGAGGATATGGTCGTAGCCCGTCAGCATATGAGTGGCCCCTACGCGGATGTAGGCCAGCAGGCCGCCGTTGCTCAGAATTTCTTGGTCAGACTGGCTTACACCATGCGCCATCAGAAGGAGCGGACTGAGAATAAACAGGACGAATAGTATTCGACTGCGCTGTGATTGTTTCATTTTAAGCTCTTTTAGGACTGCTTTTGCGGACGGGGACAAAAGCGCCGTAAAAGTACTAAATTGTTCTGATATGAATGATTCTTCTACCGTTAAGATCATCCATATTTGTAAGGGAAAAACGTAAATCAACGGTATTGCTATTTTTCAACATTTGTTGAGAATTTTGAGCTTAGAATTTTTGATATTTATCGTTTACACCATTCAATGCGCTTGTATGAAATTCATACCCTTACTTCCAATCATCTTTTTGACAACCTTGATTTGTACACCGTTAAATGCACAAGTGGTTTTTGTAAAAGAACCAAGACCAGCCATTTATGAAAATGAGCAACAAGCCATTCCATTGGCCAGAATGCCGCGTTTGCAAGAGGATAAGCTCATCGACGAGCTCTACCTATCCAGGCAATCACGACGGCCAGCCAAGTTTGGCTTTTTACATCAAGTCAACCTCTCATTGGAAAACACTGGTCAATGGACGACCTTGGCGAATGGAGACAGGGTTTGGCAACTGAAAATATATGCCCCCAATGCACAAACCATTAATTTAAATTATGACAAGTACGATTTACCGGTAGGAGGAAAACTTTATGTCTATAATGTATCAAAGACGGATATACTAGGGCCATTTACCCTACAGAATGAAAAAGCCAACCAGGAATTTGCTACAGGATTTACCAAAGGAGAATATTGTATTGTCGAGTATCACGAACCCTTCAAGCATAGTGGAAAAGGAGTCCTGCAAATCAGTGGAGTTGTTCACGGTTATCGTTCCATAAGAAGTCTCGTATCCAACACCCTCAGAGATTTTCAAGATGCTGGGGCGTGCAATTACGATGTTGAATGCTCGATCGGGGATGGATGGGAGGATCAAATAAAGTCAGTAGGATTGATCTTGGCAGAAAACAATACTTCTTTTTGTACAGGGACCCTAATCAATACCACGGCGGGCAATTGTCAGCCTTATTTTTTAACCGCTGATCATTGTTTCCCAAATGATAACCCTGGTGAATTGCTCAACAATATTTTCTTGTTCAACTATCAAAGTGCTAGCCCCGCCTGCCCCGGAATTTCTATAAGCCCCGGTCCAGTTAATCAAACCGTACAAGGCTGCACGGTAATAGCAAAATCAGCGGAAACGGATTTCTGCCTGATGAGGCTTACCAATAATCCAATCGACTTTTATGATGTCTATTATTCAGGATGGGACAGAAGAAATACCCCCGCTCCCGGAGTGGTGGGAATACACCATAGTAGTGGTGATGTTAAGAAGATTAGCATTGAGGATGACCCCATAGTTTCTAGTAGTGATAATTTATTTTGGCTAGTCCCCAACTGGGATTACGGGACTACAGAACCGGGAGCTTCGGGCTCTTCGATTTTTGACATCAACAATAAAAGAATCCTTGGCCAGTTGTGTTGTGGTCTAGCCGCTTGCAATGGGAGTTCCAATAATGGTGGAGAAGAAGATTTTGGAAAAATCTATTATTCATGGGATCAAATAGGCCCAAACAGTTCAGAACAATTGAAGCCCTGGCTTGATCCGATCAATAGTGGGGTCTTAGTAATGGATGGCAGCAGCTGCCCTATATCTCCAACTGCAGCGATTCATCCAGTCAGTGGATATAATTTCAATCTCTGTGGCCCTGGCAACCTGCTTTTTAAAGATCAATCAAGCGGCTTGCCGACCAGCTGGTCCTGGACATTTAGCGGCGCAGGCGTATCGCCCAATGCTTCAACACTACAAAATCCAGAAATCACCATCAATAATGCAGGTACCTTAACAGCAACATTGACGGTGAGTAATGCACAAGGTACAGATGTCATTAGCCAAGCCTACTCCGTTTTATTTTATAATTGTGAAAATGACACCTATTGTAATACGCCCAATCTTTCGATTCCGGACAACGCTTCTAACGGTGTAAGCAATAGCATCATCATCCCCTCCAGTTCCCCGCTAGTAGATGTAGACATTGAACTCGACATCAATCACTCCTGGGTCGGGGATTTAGTCGTCAGACTAGAACACGGAGGTACATCGATTGACCTGTTAACCCGGCCCAATGCTCCAATCCAAGAATGTGATGAAGCCGATATTCAAGCAACATTTGATGATGGTGCAGCCTTAGCGGCTCAACTCATGTGTGCAAGCTCTGGTTCAGCTATAAATGGTAATGTCATCCCTCACGCTCCACTATCTGTATTTAATAATATTGACCATGGAGGTACATGGACCCTCAGCGTTGTAGATCAAGCTTCGGATGATATAGGAGTATTGAATTCCTGGTGTATAAAAACCACCAGCACTACGAGTGCGTTGCCGATTGATTTACGATCCTTTAATGCACAGTATCTTAAAAAGGAAAATACCGTTGAATTAGCCTGGTCTACCAGCTCAGAGGTGAATAATGACTATTTCGTGGTTGAGAAATCCTCCGATGCGCGACACTGGAAGAGCATTGGAAAGCTTAACGGAAGAGGGAATACCTCTGCTACATCGCAGTACCATTTGATTGATCATAACCCACTCCCCGGAGCAGTCAGCTATTATCGACTGCTGCAAGTTGATTTTGATGGCTCCTTCAGTTACTCCAATATTGAGTCAATCTCCATCCCTGCTGCTCTTCATCAGGATTTATCCATCTACCCTAATCCTATTGGAGCTGGTGATAAAATCAATTTCACAAATACCGACAAAGTAAACAAGGTGAAATTATATACTTTAGCGGGCCAGGAGATTGGGTTAATAGGGCAGCGTCTACCAAAATCTCTACCTACCGGGATATATCTTTTAGAAATTGAGCTATTATCAGGAGTTGTCGGCTTTAATAAGGTAGTCGTAAAATAGGCTACCGCTTCCCCAACTCTGCCATACTGATTCTGCGCATTTCTATCTTCCTGATTTTACCGGTCACTGTCATCGGAAAATCAGCGGTAAATTTAAAGTACCTCGGTACCTTAAAGTAGGTGATTTTATCTTTGCAGAAGGCTTGAATTTCCTCTCCGGTAATCGTTTGGCCCTCTTTGGGTTTAACCCAGGCCATCACTTCTTCTCCGTATTTTTCCGAAGGTATACCGATGACTTGTACATCGCTAATTTTAGGGTGGCCATACAGGAACTCCTCTATTTCTCGGGGATAAATATTTTCGCCCCCTCTGATAATCATGTCTTTGATGCGCCCTACGATGTTTATATACCCTTCTTCGTCCATTACCGCAATATCGCCAGTGTGTATCCATCGGGCCGCGTCGATCGTCTCCTTGGTTTTTTCGTTATCGTTCCAATACCCCAGCATCACACTATAGCCTCTGGTACACAGTTCTCCGGGCTCCCCTATCGGCAGCACCAGGCCTGTCTCACTGTCAATAATCTTCACTTCGAGATGAGGGTGCACTTGTCCGACCGTACTCACTTGTTTTTCCAGCGTGGTACCCATCCTGGTCTGGGTGCTCACGGGGCTGGTTTCGGTCATCCCGTAGGCAATTTGGACTTCAGACATATTCATTAAAGTCTGCACTTTTTTCATCACTTCAACCGGACAGGGTGACCCCGCCATGATGCCCGTGCGCAAGCTGGATAAGTCGAATTGATCAAAATCCGGGTGCTCTAGCTGTGCGATGAACATTGTCGGCACACCGTAGACGGCCGTGGCTTTTTCTTGCTCAATAGCCTCTAAGACCGCCAATGGCTCAAAGCCTTCACTTGGATAAATCATCGTAGCTCCGTGGGTCATACAGCCTAAATTACCCATCACCATTCCAAAACAGTGATATAAGGGAACAGGAATGATCAGGCGATCTTTTTCTGTAAAATTCATAGTTCTGGCGACAAAAAAGCCATTGTTCAGGATGTTGTGATGGCTCAGGGTCGCTCCTTTGGGGTATCCGGTTGTACCGCTGGTGTATTGGATGTTGATGGGATCGTCAAAGGCAAGCGCAGCTTGTCGATGATCAAGCGCCTCGTCGGCGACCGATGAAGAGTTTTCCATAAACCGCTTCCAGGCGAGCAGCCCTTTCTCCGGGGTATCAGAGAGCACAACAGCCATTTTTAATTCTGGCAATGCTTTGGACTGTAAATGCCCAAAGGAGCTGTCTTCCAGTTCAGGAGCCAGCTCCAGTATCATCTTGGAATAATGGGAGCTTTTGAACTGGTGGGCCAGCACCATCATTTTACAAGCCGACTGGTTTAGGGCATACTTGAGTTCGTGCAATCGATAGGAGGGGTTGATGTTCACCAAAATGGCGCCTACTTTTGCCGTGGCAAATTGAAGCACCGCCCATTCCGAACAATTCGGCGACCAAATCCCCACCCGATCCCCTTTTGCTATACCATAAGCGATCAATGCCTTGGCACAAGTATCCACCTCTTTTTTCAATTCCTCATAGGTCCACCGAATATTTTGATGAGGAACAATGAGCGCTTCTTGGTGAGGATATTTGCGGACGATCGCATCAAATTGATCTCCTATCGTGGCTCCCAGCAAGGGAATGGTACTGGTACCGGAGGTATAACTTATTTTTTTCATCTCTGCTTAAGATTTTTGATAAAATCAGCGGCCAGCTCTAAGACAAGATGGGGCTGCTCTTTATGTGGATTGTGGCCGATGTTATCCAGTAGTTTTATGGTATTTCTTTCGTGTGTGTTTTTTATGGATTGCAGTTGCTTCACAGAACCGAATTGATCATCTTTTCCCTGCATGGCTAGACAAGGACAGGTAATATGGGGTAAAAGGTGCTCAATATTCCAGTCCTTAAAATCATCCGCCAGCCAGGTGTCTGCCCAGGCGTAGAAAAGGTCATCCGTCTTCGTTCCGTGATACCGAACCAGCTTCGCTCTCAATTTACCCTTAGCATAACTGCCTTTGGCTTCTTTTATTCCTGCTAAGGTAAGGGGTTCAACAAAGAGGTGGGCAGCCTCGGTGATGACCCCCAGTAGCTTATTCTGTAGTTGGGCTGCTGCAATTAAGGCAATGGACCCTCCGTCGCTATGGCCAAATAAAATGGCTCGCCCGATAGCGAATTCTTCCAGCAAATCGAGCAAAACGCGGGCCTCTACCTCCAGGTAATCAAGGTCGCGTTGCTGAGTAAGCTTTGAAGATTTGCCGTGCCCTTGCCGGTCGTAGGCTAAATAATTACAATCGGTTCTCTCTGCGAGCCTTTCGGGAAAAGCCCTCCAGGTCTGGACGGCCCCGAGTGCATCATGCAAAAAAACGATGGTGGGTGCTCCGGCCTTCTTTTTTACATACTCAACATGTAGTGTTCCTTGCTCAATTGGAAAGGTAAAATCCATTGGTCAATCGTTCCATTTTAAGCGAGCTCAATACTTCGCATGAAAATACTCATGGTCCCTTTTTACCTGATTGATCTTACTTTCTGCCTCCTTTGCCCTCAACTCTATCCGCCGAATTTTGCCACTGATGGTTTTGGGGAGTGCTGAAGGAAACTCAATGATCCGAGGGACCTTATATTTAGCCAAATGCTGCTCAGAAAAGGCGAACAACTCCGCAGCTAGGGCCTCACTGGGCTCCACCCCCTCCCGGAGCATCACAAAAGCCTTGACTGCATACCCCCGCAATTCGTGCGGGCTGGCCACCACCGCCGACTCCACAACGGCATCGTGCTCAATCAAGATGCTTTCCACCTCAAAAGGGCCGATCCGATAGGCAGAGGCTTTGATCACATCGTCATTTCTCCCAATAAACCAGATGTAGCCATCTTCGTCCTTATACGCCTTATCCCCTGTGTAGTAGAGGTGGTTTCTAAAAGCAGTAGTCGTCCGCTCCTCATCATTGAGGTACTCCAAAAATAAGCCATTGGGCGTCTCAGTATTCGTTCGCACACAAATCACCCCCTCTTCCAACGGAGGCACTTCCTTGCCCTGTTCATCACAAATAGCAATATCGTACATAAAGGTGGGGAGGCCCATAGAGCCGGGGCGGAGGGCTTGGCCAAGGATATTGCCAACCAAGGCCGTGGTCTCCGTTTGGCCGTAGCCATCGCGGACCGCAATCCCCGTGGCCGCCCGCCATTTTTGGATGACATCGGGGTTGAGCGGCTCCCCGGCGGCGCAGCTGGTCCGCAGTTTCAGATTGTACTTAGAGAGGTCTTCCTGAATCAGCATGCGCAGAACGGTGGGCGAGCCACAAAACGAAGTAACGCCGTAGTCTTGCATCGCCGCTAACTGTTCGCTGGGGAGGAACTTATCCACTTGATTGGCGAATAGGGTAGCCCCCATATTCCAAGGAGCAAAAAAGCTGCTCCAAGCAAACTTGGCCCACCCCGGCGACGAAATATTGTAATGAACATCGCCATGCCGACAGCCCAGCCAAGAGGCGGTAGACAGATGCCCAAATGGATAGGTGAAGTGGGTATGCACAACGATCTTAGGCAGGCCCGTTGTCCCAGAAGTGAAAAAGTAGAGCACCGCATCATTCGCCTTTGTTTTCTCGGCTACTGCATCCGTTGGCAAGGCCAGTAAATCATCAAAAGCCACCCAACCTTCGCGGCTTCCTCCCACACAAATTTTTATTTTGATCTCCTTTCCGTACGCCTGCTCTGCCTCCTCTATCTTAGCAGCATTCTGAATGTCGGTGATGAATATTTCGGGAAACAGCGATTCAAAACGGTAGAGCAAATCCCTGGAGGTCAAATTGGTGGCCGTTGGCATCATAATAAAGCCCCCTTTTATCGTCGCCATGAAGCTGATCCAATTGGCGGGTACCAAGGGCAGCAGGGAGTAGATGCGATCGCCTTTTGTCGCCCCATGCTTTCTGAGTAAGTTGAGTAGTTGACTGGACCGCTGGTAAATGGTTTGGAAAGAATAACGCTTTTCCTCCTCATTATAGCGCCAGATCAGGGCAGTATCCTCCCCGAAGGCTTTTACGTTTAAATCGTAGAATATTTCTTCTACCCAGTTAAAATAGGTAGGCTTTTCTAAAGTTAATGTTTGGAGTATTGAAAAATTTTGTTGGCTGATGGCCTGTCTAGCTTCTTTGAAATAGGTCCGTATATTCATATCTGACATTTGGTTTTAGATAGCTTATTGGAGCAAATCGGGAGAAAGAACATCAACCCTTAAATTAGTAGATCGCACCTACATCACAAAATAATTCCCCTAAATTGATCATTCCCCCTGAAAACTATGTAACATGAGGACGAAACTATTTTCATTAAAAAACATCCTTATCGCTGTCCTCCTGCTGATCCTGGATTTCGGCATTTACATCTTTCTTGGATTGGTTATCCTGAACTATGAGGACTTTTACGAAGAAAGCGAAGGCCCCTACTTTAGCTTAAAAAGTATGACCTTAGGAGAGCAAGCGGCCTATATCGGCTTTCACATCTGGATTGTGATCAACATTGCTGCACTTGGCTATCTGCTGTTCAGAATTGTTAAATATTTAATGACCCGAAATTCCTGAAACGATGCTCCTACAACCCTACGACACCCAATGGCCTGCTGACTTCGAATCTATCTGCATTATCCTTCGGCAAACACTGGAGGGTTACGCCATCCGCATCGAGCACATCGGCAGCACCGCCGTACCGGGCCTAGCCGCCAAACCCATCATCGACATCGACCTTGTCTACCCCAACAACGACATCTTCCCCACCATCCAACAACAGCTCAACACCATCGGCTACCAGCACGTCGGAGATCAAGGCATTGCGCAGCGGGAGGTCTTCAAGCGATTAGGAGCCCCCCAGCATCCGGTCCTAGACTCCATCAGACACCACCTCTACCTCTGTCCTCCCCACAGCGAAGAACTAAAACGGCACCTTGCTTTCCGTGATTACCTGCGCCAGCACGAGGCCGCCCGGCAGACCTACCAAGCCCTCAAACTTGACATCGCCGCCGCCACCCACCAAGATCGCAAGGCTTACGCCGCACTAAAGCAAGAACGCGCCCGCGATTTTATCGAACAAATTTTAACCGCCCATCAAAATAGCCAACACCAACCTTAAACCTTAGCTCCCCAAAAAAGTCAAAACAGCAGAACCCCCTGCATATGAAAAAATCACTACTCCTATTCCTGAGCCTCTTCCTCACCCTACTCTTATCGGCCCAATCTTACACCCTAACCGTCAACAATGGCTACGGCTCGGGCAGCTACGCCCCCGGCACCATCGTCCACATCTGGAGTGAGGCCTACAGCTACCAACAAAGCTTCGATACCTGGTCCGGCGATACCCAATACCTCGACCGGCCGAAAGAATGGCATACCACACTGATGATGCCCAATCAAGACCTTAGCATCAGCGCTCAGATCAAAGCCCTACCGCCTTCGGCTACCATCACCTTCGAAGAAATCATGGGCCGGGACCGCCCCAAAGCGGTCTATCACTACCTCCCCCCCGATCCTAAAGGGCTGCTGCTGTTCTTTCACGGGACGGGCGGCAGCGCCCAGGGGATCATCAGCCGACCGGAGTCCCGCAGCTTTCTCAACAGCGCCATAGCCGATGGCTACGGCATCCTGGTCACCGAATCGGAGGAGGCGACGCTGAATACCGACCTCAACGGCGACGATAAACTGCGCTGGCAGAGCAGCCCCGTCGATACGGTCAACAATGTGGATTATCGCAACATCCGCATCCTCCTCGATACCTTTAGGCAGCGAGGGGCGATAGCGCAGACGACGCCCATCGTCTCGGTGGGGATGAGCAATGGGGGAAATTTCTCGGCGGTGCTTTCGGCGGTGTACAACTTCAAGGCTGGGGTTTCCTACTGCGCGCAGGCCAACCTGGGCTTTTACCAGCTGCGGCAAAGCCCCTTTGCCTTCCGCATGGCTCGGTTTGATGAGAATGAGAATGTAGGGCCGGAGGGCAATGCGATAGCGTTAGCGCACGACTCGGTGCTCCAGGTGCGCGGCATTTGTCACGATTATTTGTTGAATGATCGGCAGCCGCTTCATCCAGAACGCTTTGCGCGCATCCCGGGGATTTCGGTGGACAGCTCTCGATTGATTTTTGGGGAGTTGAAGGCCGAAGGCCAGTTGGATGCAGAGGACTATGCGCTGCCCTCGGCTGAGGTGGCCGATAATTACCTGATGGCACCAGCCACCTTTCCAGTCCTTCGATCGCTGAATCCCAGTCTTCGCCTAATCGTATTGCGACAATTGGGCGTTATCAATGCCGAGCACAGGTTTTACAGCGATTTCAACCAGGCGACATTAGACTTTTTCAATACCCTCTGCGAAACTACTGTCTCCGCAGCCTCCCCTACCCCTAAGCCCTCTATTTTACAAGTTTTCCCTAATCCTACCCACGATCAAGTTCACTTTGTGCTCCCAGAAGGCTTTGATCAATTGGTCCTTTTCGATCCATTGGGGCGTCGGCTTATTCAGCTCCGTTCGCCGCCTTCGACGGGCCACCTTGACCTTAGTCACCTTGAACCCGGCTGTTACTTCATTCGAGCCAAGAAGGGAGGTACCGTGTTGTATGGCCAAGTCGTCAAGCAATAAGAAAAAGCACGTCAACAAAATTCTCCTGAGCCTCTTTGATAACCAAAAATTGAGGAATACTTTTAATTTGAATTAATGCCCCTCCACTTCTAACTATCTCTTAACAGACAGTTAATCCAACTTTATTTCTAGCGACCTATAATTTCTCAAGGTTATGCTATAAATTTGTCGCCTTATTAATATTTAGACTTAATCTAATTAAAACAGGTGGTGAAGACTGCCCAGGATATGGTAAAACAATATCTACACTTAGTGATCATACTTTTACTTTGTAGTTTTTCTTCTTCGGTTATAGCACAAGGCATAGGGTCGAGTACGGTCGCCGTTCTTTCTGGTACGGTTGAACTACAGGAAGAACCCGCCATCGGAGCAACGGTACAGATTCAAGGACTGGAGCTATTTGCCGTCACCGATGCCAAGGGAGCTTTTTCTATCGCCAATCTTCCGTTTGGAGAACATACCGTGCAAATCTCCTACGTTGGTTCGGCCCCCTTCCGCCAAACCGTATTGATTGACCAAAAAGAGGTAGCGATCAACTTTGTCTTGGAGGAAAATGCTAAAACTTTAGAGGAAATTATAGATACCAAGCGATTCCACAACGAGCACTTTTCTGCTTTCGTCGAGGCCACGGCTACCCTTAGAGACCTCCGCTGGGCGGACCGCCTCAGTTTTTCTGCCTCTTACAGCAACCGCGACGACCAAATCCAGCACGGTAGAGTCATCCAACCGGTCGCCATCGGGGCAGCCAGCCAGGAAATCGAAACCCTCTCCCAGCGCATCGATTATCGCAAACGCCTGCTGAACAATAAGCTCAGCATCCGCTATTTTGGATTATTATCCTACACCAAAACCTTTAACCGAGACAGCACCCTGGCCATCTTTAACTGGCGAGGAGAGCAATTTCAATCGCTCGAAAACGCCACCGGATCAGAGATTTTCCCCATCCCCAACCTCAGAGAAGGCGAGAACATCGGTACGGCCCATCGGTTTACAGCCAGTTACGAGGTGCTGGATAACTTGACCCTCACCCTCTCTGATTTCTACCGATTTACAGAGATTACCGGGGAAGACCCCGTCGGCGTCCGCATCAATGTTGGTGGAGAAGCGGTTGATCCCAATACCATTCCTTCCCGACTGTGGAGAAACATCTTCGGTGTAGGGCTTAAACAGACCTTTTGGGAAGAAAAGCTGACGGCGATTGCATTTTACAAAAACTACTACTACAAAGCCGAGTCCATCGATATTCTACAACGTGGCGGCACCGTCATTCCCACCAGAAGAGTGGATTCAAACTTGAATGGCTACGGCCTTGCCCTAAAATATCAAGTGCTCAAATCCCTCTACTTTAGAGGCAGCTACGAGCAGTCTATCCGCATCCCATCAGAAGGAGAAATATTTGGCAACTTTGCGGCCATTGTTCCCAACTATACCATCCGGCCAGAGACCAGCGATAACTTTAATTTGGGCTTCAAATTTGAAAAACCGATCGCCGGCCTCAAGCAATTTTCAGTGCAAGTAGATGGGTTGCTGAGAAATCAGAAAGATTTGATCCGCCTGGATGACTTTGGCCCTGAGAATGCCATATTCATCAACGAAGCTAAGGTAGACGGTCGAGGGGTCGAAGTAACAACGACGATCACACCGATAGAACCGCTGAAATTCACAGGGAACTTCACTTACCAAAGCAATGAAATCACTACCCCACAACTCGCTGCCGGGGCTTTGAGTGGCGCTCAGGTGCCCAATATTCCCAATCTGTTCTACAACCTGGGTGTCTCTTACAGCTTCGAAGAGATTTTCAATACCCAAGGAAATGTCGATCTGTTCTGGAATTATTTCTTCGGCGATCTATTCAGCGGTTTTTACCTGCATCAGGGAAATGTATCCACTCAGTCCTACATAGGATCAACGGGTGTGGACGCTCCTTTCTCTGGTGGTGTACTGACGGTCAATAACTTTGGCCAAAACCTGGTTGATGAGGCCGGCAATCTTTATATTCAGGATGGTGGAGCCATCGGCACCGCGACTTTTTCCAGAATTTATAAGATTCCGGCCGGAAGTAATGAAATTGACCCCAACTATGTATTTGAGCCGGTGAAGACGGTCGACGCCGGTAATATATTCTACCCGACCATGAATGGCTTAACGGTTACTAGAATCGACGGCGTCCCGGCGGTAGGTGCCATTACGGTAAGCTCCTCCTTTGAGCACGAAGGAGAAATTTACTTCGCGGTGGCCACCACTGGCGAGCAGGCCTTCTACAAGTATACTCCAGGTAATCCCAGCAGCGGCACCAAGGCCTTTACTGTAACTGGCGCGGACCTCAGCGGAGGGTTCAACTTATCGAATAATAACTAGTGTTTAATAAGCGTGGTGAGATGGACTTTATACTCATAAGCATAGCAAGCGTACTGCTGTTTAGCAAATCCAAATATTTTCCCAAACGATTTGCTAAAGTTTCCAACATCAGCAGGAAAAATCCTGTTGTAACAAGAGTAACTGCTTATCTCCTGCTGTTGATCGCTATTGTCTTTAGCATCAGCCGCTGGGGGGCCTTTACGGGATTTATGTATTGGCTTACCATGATTATGTGTATATTAAGTACAGTTCTTCTCGCCGCGCCTTTTTTGGCCTGGCTACAAGACTCCAAACAGTCCAATAAAACGCGATAGCAATGCCAGCTAAACAAGAGTATCTATCTGGAAGAGGGCAGCGGGCGCTCAAAGTATCGGCAGGAATCCTGGGCGGTTTTCTGCTGGCCGTAGCCATTCATCTGGTTATTGGCGCGGCTGTAGAAGACAAGGGTGTGGTGGTCATCACCTCTGCCTACAGCACCTTCTTTTTGTGGGTCCTCTTTATGATCTTGGCTTTTTTGTTTAAAAATGGCTGGAAAGCCTGGGGCACCTACTTGCTAGGTATCGCTATTTGTGCAGCTTTAATTTACGTGTTACTATGAAATTGAAAGGACTTCCGCAAAAAGCCTATAATGTGCTCTTTCATACGCATACAGTAGCCGGCATTGTCATCAGCTTTGCCCTTTTCATCATTTTCTACGCTGGTTCTTTCTCTATTTTCAGGCACGACATCTACCGTTGGGAAAATCCTAACGCAAGAATCGAGGTCCCTACGACCGTAGACCTAGAAAAAGTCTTGGAAAGTGTGAAAGCCAACAAACCCGATTTTGCCGAATCGGTATTGTTTACCGTTAGACTGCCCGATGAAAAGATGCCCTACGTGCAGTTCTTCGGCGCAGAATATGAGGAAGATCACGAGGAGGAGGAAAAAGAAGGGGAAGAAAAAGCTGGGGAAGCTATCGCAGAAAGCACCGACGGAACTGCGGCTAAAGATAGCAGCGAAGTCGCCTCCGAAGCCCCCAAGAAGCACATCCACCGATTCAAAGCCTGGATCAACCCCGCGAATAATTATGAGTACATCGGCCTGGATCAGCCGGTAACAACCTTAAGCGATACCATTTATCGTCTCCATTATCTCGGCCAAATTCCGCTGGGCCTCTACATTTCTGGTTTTGTCGCCCTGTTTTTCTTCTTTGCCTCCGTAACCGGTATTTTGATTCACTGGCGCAACCTCATCACCAAATTCTACGCTTTTACCTTTCGAGGGAAATGGAAACAAATTTGGACCAATGCCCATACGGTACTCGGCGTCATTGGCCTGCCCTTCCAGATTATGTACGCCGTCACAGGCGCCCTCTTCGGCCTGCTGACCCTGCTGCTGATCCCCAGTGCCTTCGTCCTCTTTGGAGGAGATACCAGCAAAGTCCTGGCGACGGTCCGCCCGGAGGGCGCTATCAAAGTAGACAAGGACGCCCCCCCCCTCGATCACCCTACCCTGGATCATTACTACCAGAAAGCAGTCGCCGCTTTCCCCAAATACCAAGTGGCTAATATCCGAGCAACCAACCACGGGCGCGAAGATGGCTTTTGTAGCGTCTATTTCGACGATCATAAAACCATCAATGGCTCTGGCCAAATCACCTACGCCCTCAAGGATGGCGAAGTCCTCATCAAGACGGATCCAGCAAAAAAGACCTACACTTCTTCGGTGCTCAATACGGTCACCAAACTCCACTTCGCCGCCTACGGCGGCTGGATGCTAAAAATCATTTATTTCCTACTGGGGATGATTACTTGCTTTATGATCCTCAGTGGCGTGCTGCTTTGGCAAGAAGCAAGAAACAATAACCGCTACACCGATAAGCAAAAACGCTTTCACCATAAGGTCACCAAAGTCTATCTGGCCATCTGCCTGGGCCTATTCCCCGCGACCGCCATCATCTTTTTGGCCAATAAGCTGGTGCCAATGGAGATGATTGGAAGAGCGACCTACGTCAAGTCTGCCTTCTTCCTCTCTTGGCTGATCCTGGTCATTGCTGGCTTATTTTGGAATAATTTTAGACAACTCAACCGCAATTATATGCTGATCGGCGGAGTACTCTCTTTGCTAGTGCCGGTGGTCAACGGCCTGGTAACCGGAGACTGGCTCCTGTTCTCTGATCCCTATGTAGTTGGTGTCGATATTTTCTGGATATTCACTGGTCTCAGCGCCTTTACCATCTGCTATTACACCTACAAAAAGCCAATAGCCGTACCGCAGGTGAAGAAGCATAAGCCGATGAAGAGCGTACCGGTGCCCAGCACCAGCAGCGTCCGTCAAAAGCCGGTTTCCTAGCCGGCGCTACCGCAGCAGCACCCGGCCCGACTGCCGTACCCGCTGCTCGGCCTTGATGACAAAGTAATACTGCCCAGTGGCCCAGCCACCGGTCCGAGGAA
>JBCDGZ010000051.1:0-47133 GCA_038750655.1 Bacteroidota bacterium
AAAAATCGTTTGAAAAAACTTGGAAGTAGATTTACCTCAAACAGCTTCACCCCCTCTGCAGGAGGATAGAAACTCCGACCTTTGAAGCCGCAGACGTAGATGATATTATGTTGATTGCGATCAAAATGAAAAGACTTGCGGGTCTTTTTCTCCTCTGCACGCGTCCTGCCTTTGAGGGCAAAGTGCATTTCGACCGTCTCGAAATCACTCTCGAAATCTATTTCCAGGCGGGAACTCATCTGAATATCACCGTAGCCAATATGGATATTTTCCATAAATATTTCGCGGTAATTCCCTGTCCCGCCGAGCAGTTTAGCAGATATAATGCGCTCGGTCACTCCTCCGTTTTGGCTAGAATAAAAGCGATCAGGGTAGCTATTCTCAATGAATAGCTCTTCCAATTCGCTGCTGTGTAATCGTACTTTCATTCCGTTTCGCGTAGGTTTTACTCCGCCTTGCGTAGGATAAGCTAAGGGAATTATCGGATATTTGTAATATAGCACAATTTAGACTAATTAAAAATAGCAAGGAGGAATTGTCATGAAAAAAAACGGTATTGCCCGCTTGCTGGAAATTGCGGGTCGAAAGAAAATCCACCTGATCCTATCGGGCTTCCTGGCCATTTTGCATGCGGCTATGGCGCTGGTGCCTTACATCCTGGTATTCTATATTATTCAGCAGTTGGTGCAACCTCCGATCGCTACCGAGCAAGTCCAGCAGTATCTCCTCTGGGCGATCATCGCCGGCGTGCTCAGCTATATTTTCCTCTATGCATCGGGGATGGCCTCCCACCTCGCAGCGTTCAATATCCTGTACGAGCTGCGTCGGCAAACGGCGGCCAAGCTGGGACAGTTGCCCCTGGGGTTTGTGCAGAACTTCCGATCGGGAGCTTTGAAGAAAATTGTTGCCGATGACATTGAGCGCATCGAAAGTTTTCTGGCCCATCAGATACCGGATTTCGTTAAAGGGATCAGCCTACCAGTCGTCACCATCATCTATCTATTCTTTGTAGACTGGCGCTTGGCCATCATCAGTTTCATTCCATTGCTGGTTCTGGCCATCTGGTTGCCCGTCATTTTTAGCTCCGCAGATGGTAAGGCCATGATGCGTCAGTTTCACCAATCGCAAGAAGATATGAACAGCGGAATTGTAGAGTTTGTCCGAGCCATGCCGGTGATGAAAATATTCGGACAAACGGCCGATAACTTCCAACAGTACAGCTCAGCCGTCAATGATTTCACCCATTTTTCTAAAGCGTGGACGCGGAGAAGTGGCCCTCCCTTCGCTATTTTTATGAGCTTTATGAGCAACGCCACCCTTCCCATTCTGGTACTCGGCACCTATCTTTATTTACAAAATGGACTGGCTTTTTCTACCCTAATCCTCTTTCTGATACTGGGCGTCGGCTATATCAAACCCGTCTTTGCCCTTTCCAATATGGGCATGCAAATCGTGCTGATCAATCGGGGCGTACAGCGCATGGATGCCATCTTGCAGCAACCCAACCAAAGGGACGAGCAGGCCAAGCTGCCTAAGGATTTCAGTATTGAATTTGATGAAGTAGGGTTTTCTTACAATGCTGACGTCAAGGTGTTGGACAAGGTATCCTTTCGCTTGCCCGAGGGCAGCATCACCGCTTTTGTAGGCCCTTCGGGTGCGGGTAAGTCTACAGCGGCACAGCTGATCGCCCGCTTCTGGGACATCCAGGAAGGCAGTATCCGCATCGGGGGGGTAGATATACAGGAGCTTTCCATCGCCGATTTGATGACGCATGTCTCCTTTGTTTTCCAAGACAGTTTTATGTTTCAGGAAAGTATTTATGAAAACATCCGCATGGGGATGGATAAATCGCAAGAGCAAATCATCGAGGCGGCCAAGGCAGCGCAATGCCACGATTTCATCTCTCAACTGCCTCATGGCTACCTCACTCGATTCGGCGCTAAAGGCGTCTACCTGAGCGGTGGCGAGCAGCAACGCATCCAACTGGCCAGGGCCATCCTCAAAGATGCCCCCATCCTCATCTTGGACGAAGCCACCGCCTTCAGCGATCCCGAAAACGAGTACCAAATCCAGCAGGCTGTCAGCCAGCTCATTCAAAACAAAACGGTCATCATCATTGCTCACCGCCTGAGTACCATCACCGATGCCGACCAGATTATTGTCTTCGAAAACGGAAAGATAGCCGCCCAAGGACAGCATCCCACCTTGCTGAGTCAAGCCGGGCTGTACCAACAAATGTGGAAAGCGCACCGCCGTGCACAAGAGTTTGCGCTATAAACAAGATTCATCTAAATGTGATTGCCATGATTAAGAACTTAATATATGCGTTTCAATTCGATACTCAGGGGGTAAAACAATCCCTCTTCTGGGAATGGCTACACGGATTCTTTTTGGCCGCACCCAGCGGAATTTTGCTCCTCATCATTTGGGAACTGTTCAAAGAGCAGCCCGACACCCAGAAAATCTGGTGGACCATTGCGACGATGGCCCTGCTATTTTTGGGGCAATTGTATGTAGCGAACCGAGCCATGCTGGCCTCCAACTTTGCTACCTTCGAAATGAGTCGTAGAATTCGCTTGGCGTTGGGCAACAAGCTACAGCGCCTTTCGCTGGGGTATTACAAAAGCCGCGACCCCGGTGATTTAGCGGCCGTGGTTTTGCAGGATGTGGCTAATTTTGAAAACATCTTTGGGCACAGTATTCCCAATATTGCCAATGCTATTTTCGGCGTGCTGGTCTTGTCCGGTTTTTTGCTCTGGCTGGATTGGCGATTGGCCATCACCCTACTACTAGCTATTGTTTTGGTGCTTCCGCTCCTCCAATTGAGTCGACGCCTGGTGGACAAGCTGGGGAAGAAACAAATCGCTGCCCGCAACGAGACCGGCGCCCGTTTTCTGGAATATGCTCAGGGCATACAGCACATCAAATCCTACGGGATGACGGGTGCGCGCTTTGCTTCGCTGGATAAGGCTTTGGCCACCTTGCGTAAGGAGAGCATCAAAGTAGAGGCCATCCCTGGCCCGGTGATCCTCGTCATCGGCATCCTCTTCGAACTGTTTTTCATCCTGATGATCTGGCTGGCGCTGTACTTTATGGCCCAAGGCAGTCTGGATATTCCTGTACTGATTGCCTTTCTCATCATCGGCTATCGGCTCTATGAACCCCTAAAAATCTTGATGGTCGAGTACCCTGTTTTGAGTTACATGAATGTCAGTTTGAGAAGGATCATTGCCGTACTTGAAGCCCAAGAGCAGAACAATGGACAAAACCTTTTCCCCAATAATTATGACATTGTATTTGAGGATGTCCACTTCAGTTATGTAGAAGATAAAAAGGTGCTGAATGGCATCCGCTTTACCGCCAATGCGGGTACGATGACAGCACTGGTTGGCGCATCGGGCTCGGGCAAAACGACGATTACCGCTTTGATTGCCCGCTTTTGGGATATTCAAAAAGGGAGGATCAGCATTGGAGGTATTGACTTAAAGGAAATGGCTCCGCAAACGGTCTATAGTCTAATCAGCGAAGTTTTCCAGGAGGTCTATCTTTTCGACGGCAGTATTTACGACAATATTCAAATCGGCAACCCTGAAGCTACGGCCGAGCAAGTACAGGAGGCGGCAGAAAAAGCGCAGATACTGGAATTTTCCCAGCAGCTACCGCTGGGGCTAGAGACCAAAGTAGGCGAAGGCGGCAGCAAGCTCTCGGGCGGCCAGAAACAACGCATTAGTATTGCCCGCGCTCTGTTGAAAGATGCGCCCATTGTCTTGCTGGATGAGGCGACTGCCAGCCTGGACCCGGAAAACGAGATTTATATTCAGCGAGCGATCCAGGCTTTAGTAAAGGATAAAACGGTCATTGTCATTGCCCACAAATTATCCACCATCCAACAGGCCGATAAAATCCTGGTGCTGAATGAGGGGCGCATTGCAGAAGAAGGGACGCATCAAGTGCTATTGGAGCAGGAGGGCTTGTACGCCCGGTTATGGCGCTTGCAACAGCAGGCGAGGGGCTGGAAAATCGAAGGGCAGCGAGCTATCATTTAAATTTAAAAAACATTCCATCATGAGCGAGCTAGTATTAAAAATTATCTTCTTGGTCTTCTTTATCGCTACCGGGTTTATCCGCTCCCCGTACGAAAAGCGGCAAAAGCAAAATACGATCGTTAACGACCAGCGAACGGGACTGGAAAAAACGCTATTGGCTGGTGCATTTTTAGGAATGGCAGTATTGCCCTTGCTGTATATCCTCAGCCCCTGGCTCAATTTCGCCAATTATCAATTACCGACCTGGGCCGCCGTCATCGGGATACTACTAATCCCCCCCACCCTTTGGCTATTTTATCGCTCCCATAAAGATTTGGGATTAAACTGGTCGCCCAGTCTGGAAGTCCGATCAGAACACAATTTGGTCACCAATGGCGTTTACAAAAATATTCGCCATCCCATGTATACCTCAATCTGGCTGTGGATCATCCTCCAACCCCTACTGCTGCAAAATTACATCGCTGGCCTATCAGGGCTCGTATTTTTTGGCATCCTCTACTTCCTACGAGTAGACAGGGAGGAAAACATGATGATCCAGCAATTCGGAGAGGAATACCGCGACTATATGGGCAGAACGGGTCGCTTACTGCCCAAGCTGTAGATGGATAAGGACGGCTTTATTTAGTAGCCAAATACGGTAGGCAGCCATAGGCTCAGCGCGGGAACATAGGTTACAATCAGCAGTGCAATGATCATGGCGATGAAGAGCGGCAGCAAGGGTCGGACGACTTTCTGAATGCTGGTACCTGCTACTCCTACCCCAACAAACAGAACGGAGCCTACAGGTGGCGTACACAGCCCAATACACAAGTTGAGCACCATAATGATCCCAAAGTGGGTCGGGTCCATGCCCAGCTCGGTAACAACGGGGAGGAAGATGGGCGTAAAAATCAGCACAGCAGGTGTCATATCCATGAAAATGCCCACAAAGAGGAGAATAAGATTGATGATAAGCAGAATAACGATCTTGCTATCGCTGATGGAAAGCAGTAGCTCCGTGATATTTTGTGGAATATTTTCGTAGGCCATAATCCAAGACATCGACATAGAAGTACCAATGAGCAGCATGACGATGGCCGAAGTACCTACGGCCCCCAAAAAGACCTCCGGCAGCTCGCGAAACGATATTTCTTTATACACAAAAGTCAACAGTAAGCAATACAATACCGCCACCGCTGAGGCTTCCGTCGCCGTAAAAATCCCTCCGACAATTCCTCCAATCACCACAATAAGCAAGAATAGGCTGGGCAGAGCATTAACAAAAGCAGCCAACACCTGCCGAAGCGTACTGCGCTCCCCTACCGGAAAGCCCTTGCGACGCGCCCACACAGCAGCCACAATCATCAAAAACAAGCCCGTCAAAATTCCGGGCAGATAGCCCGCCAGAAAAAGCGCCGCAATGGATACGCCTCCACTCGCCAGCGAATAGACAATCAATACATTGCTCGGCGGAATGACCAGCCCCGTAGTTGCCGCCGCAATGTTCACCGCTGCACCAAATTCCTTACTGTAACCTTCTTTCTCCATCGCCTTTCCCATAAACCCTCCGATAGCCGAAGCAGCGGCCACTGCCGAACCCGCTATCGCCCCAAACAGCATAGCCGCAATGATGTTGACATGAGCAAGCCCTCCGGGCAAAGCCCCCACCAGGGTTTTCGCAAAATCAACTAGCCGCCGAGCAATCCCCCCTCGATTCATAATTTGCCCGGCTAAGATGAAGAAGGGGACAGCCAGTAGCGAAAAACTGTCCAAGCCTGTTGCCATCCGCTGCGCCACCGTCGTGAAGGCTGGAAGCGCGGGGATGCTCACTAACATAGTAAATATGCTGCTCAACCCAATGCTCCAGGCAATCGGTACGCCGATGCCCAAGAGCACGATAAAAGTCAATACTAGGATGAGAACTTCCATGATTTAAGATTCCAGTAAGTCTTGTAGTTTATAATAGCTAATCAACAAACCACTCAACGGAATGACACCGTAGACCAACCCCATCGGTAACTGAAGGGCCGCCGAGCGCTGCTCTAGTATAAAGGTTAGGTAGACCAGCTGCCCACCACCAATAACCATCACCCCGATGGCAAAAAAGAGCACCAGCCCTGCAATGATCTTGAGCAGGTAGCGCCGACCCCGCTGATCCAATCGAAGCTGTAGCAATTCGATGGCCAGGTGCATCCGCTGGCCAGCGGCGTAGGCCGCCCCCAGGATGCCAATCCAGATCAGTAGGAAGCGCGCTAGCTCTTCCGACCAGCTGGCCTGGCTCCCCAGCGCATAGCGCGTAAAGACGCCCCAAAGCACATCGAGGGTGATGAGCACCATCAAGAAAATCAGCAGATAGCCGAGGTATTTATCAATCATTTGTCGCATAGAGTGCTATTGAGTCGTTGCCTGTTGTTGTAAAATGCGTTCAATCAATTGGTAGAGTGCTTCCTCCTCCTTGAAGGAATCAAGCAAGGCTTGAGTACGCTCCATGAAAGCCGTTTTATTGGGACGGATAACTTGGACGCCAGCCGCTTCGACTGCGTTGAGGGCTTCCACTTCGGCGGCTTGCCAGAGTCGACGTTGCTCAATTGTCGCCTCATCGGCAGCTTGCTGTAGCCAGCCCTGCTCCTCCTCATTCAGAGCGTTCCAGGCTACAGTCCCAATGACCAAGATGTCGGGAACAGCTGTATGCTCGTTTAAGGAATAGTATTTACAAACTTCGTAGTGACGGGAGGTATAAAAACTGGGGGGATTATTCTCCGCTCCATCTACTACCCCCTGTTGCAAGGCAGTATACAACTCCCCCCAAGAAATGGGCGTCGGCGCTCCTCCCAGGGATCGTACCAGCCCCATTGCGGTCACACTTTCCTGTACCCTGATTTTCAAGCCTTCCAAATCCTCCGGGCGGCTCACCGGACGATCTTTGGTGTAAAAAGACCGCTGTCCAGCATCAAAATAAGTGAGCCCGCGCAGTCGATTCCTTTCACTAGCTACTAGTATTTCTCGGCCAATTGGGCCGTCAAAAACTTGATAGGCATTTTCTCGATTTTTGAAAATATAAGGTAGACTAAAAACCTTCATCTCGGAGGCGAAGTTTTCCATCACAGCCCCGGAGACTTTGGTCATCGCCAGGCTGCCGATTTGTAGGAGTTCCAGACATTGGCGCTCCGTCCCTAGTTGCTGGCTAGGGTAAATTTCGATGAGGAGTTGGCCCTTTGATTTTTCGGCCAGGCGTTCGGCCATGTATTCCATACCTCGATGCACGGGATGATCAACATTTAAGCCGTGCGCTAATTTCAGGGTTTTGACTTCAGACAATTGGGTGCAGCCGCTGCTCAGGCTGAGCAGGCAAAGCGCCAACAGGCAATGATTAATAATTGCTCTCCACTGCTTCAATGTTTGAGGGTTTGGATGAGTTGTAGGGTGTTTCGTACGCGGCTTTCGAGGGCATCAAAATCTTGCGCGGCCAGTAGGTCTTTGGCGATCAGCTTGGAGCCCATTCCTACGCAGGTGACGCCAGCATCGAACCAGGCTTTCAGGTTCTCTTCGGTGGGGGCGACGCCGCCAGTGGGCATGATGCTGGTCCAGGGCTGCGGCCCTTTGATGGCTTTGACAAAACTGGGGCCGTAGACGCCGCCGGGGAACAGCTTGACGATTTCGCAGCCCAGCTCCTCCGCGCGGGCGATCTCCGTCAGTGAGCCGCAGCCGGGGGACCAGAGGATTTTTCGGCGATTGCAGACGCGAGCGATGTCTTCCCGCAGGACAGGCGTAACGACGAAGTTGGCGCCTAGCTGTAGATAGAGGGCGGCTGTTCCGCTGTCGGTTATGGAGCCTACGCCGAGGATCAGCTCGGGCAGCTCGGCGGCGCAGAAGCGGTTCAGCTCTCGGAAGACTTCGTAGGCGTAGTCTCCTCGGTTGGTGAATTCGAGGAGGCGGGCACCGCCTCGGTAGCAGGCGCTGAGCACCGCTTTTCCCAGCTCCACATCAGGATGATAGAACAAAGGCACCATGCCTTGCGCAGCCATTTGTCGTGCAACCTGTATTCTGGTAAATCTTGCCATATGCCTTTATCTCGATACCCGACCGCTGGCGTCGCCCTGTATGAGTTTTTCTACTTCTTCTATACTTGCCAAATTGGCGTCGCCAAAGATCGTATGTTTTAAGCAGCTTGCCGCCACCGCAAAGTCCAGTGCTTGCTGATCATCTTCGTACTGCAGCAAGCCATAAATCAATCCTCCCATAAAACTATCCCCACCGCCCACTCTATCCACGATGTGCGTAATTTGATAGGTGGGTGCCTCGTACAAAGTCTGCCCATCGTACAAGACGCCCGACCAAGTATTATGCGAAGCAGAGATGCTGCCCCGCAGTGTTGTAATCGCTTTTTTACATCTCGGAAAACGGGCCATCAGCTGCTGTAAAACCGACAGATAAGCTTTGGCATCTACCGAATGGCTTTGAGTAACGTCGACTCCTTCGGGGTGAATACCAAAATGTTTCTCCGCATCTTCTTCATTTCCCAAAATCACATCACACCCCGCCACCAAATCCGGCATCACCTCATCGGGCCTCTTCCCGTATGTCCACAACTTCTTCCGATAATTAAGATCCGTAGAAACCGTCACCCCCATCTGATTAGCCATCGCAATGGCCTCCCCACAGGCATCAGCGGCTCCCTGCGACAAGGCGGGCGTGATGCCCGTCCAATGAAACCAGTCTGCTCCTTCCAGCACCTTTGCCCAGTCAATCATCCCCGCTTTAATGGTTGCCATTCCCGAATGAGCACGATCATAGACCACCTTGCTGCCCCGGCTAACGGCTCCAGTTTCCAGAAAGTAAATCCCCAATCGCTCTCCTCCTCTGAGGATATGCTGGGTATTCACACCTCGCTTTCGCAGCTCCATGATCGCACAGTCTCCAATATCATTACTCGGAATCCGAGAGACAAAATCTACCGATAAGCCATAATTGGCCAGAGAAACGGCGACGTTGCTTTCCCCGCCTCCGTAGATAACATCCAGCTGCTGGGCCTGCGAAAAGCGTTTCCAGTTGGGCGGGCTGAGGCGCAGCATAATTTCGCCGAAGGTGACTATTTTTTTCATATCAAAAGGAGAAGTAGTTTTTCGCATTGTAGTAACAAATATCCTGAATGACCTTCCCGATCCAGTCTAGGTCTTTCGGCAAACGGCCCCCTTGGAGGTCTTTACCAAAAATATTGCAAAGCAAACGGCGGAAATATTCGTGTCGAGGGTAGCTCAAGAAGGATCGGCTGTCCGTCAACATTCCAATGAATCGACTCAAGAGGCCCATATTCGATAGGGCATTGATTTGTTTCTCCATACCATCTAGCTGATCCAAAAACCACCAGCCCGAACCGTATTGAATCTTTCCGACAATCGTTCCATCTTGAAAATTTCCGGCCATGGCGGCAAAAACTTCATTATCCCTAGGGTTGAGGTTGTATAAAATAGTTTTTGCCAGTTGATTGCTCGCATCCAATCGATTCAGAAATTTAGACAGGGATTGTGCCTGCGAAAAGTCCCCAATACTGTCAAAGCCGGTGTCGGGTCCCAAGCTCCCCAAGAGTCGCGAGTTGTTGTTTCGTAAGGCTCCAAGATGCAGCTGCATCGTCCAGTTTTTCGTATGGTAGGCCACGCCGAGGTGATGCAGTACCGCAGATTGATACTGGGCAGCTTCTGATTTCGAAATGGCTTGCCCCTTTCGTTTTTTAGTTAGAATCCGATCCACTTCAGGGAGAGAAAAATCAGTCGTCTCCAATTTTTCCAAGCCATGATCTGCTAGTCGACAACCATGCTCGTGGAAAAAATCCATCCGCTTATGCAGCGCATCGATCAGCCCTTGAAAGTGCTCAATCTCCGTATCTGCAACTTCAGAGAGGTGCTCAATATACTCGGTAAATCCGGCTTGCTCAATCAGGATAGCCTTGTCCGGTCGGAAAGTCGGCAAGACGCGGATACCAAAGGACTGTTGGGCGATCATCTGATGAAAGGATAGGTCATCGGTCGGATCATCGGTTGTACAGAGCAGCTCGACTTTCATTTTTTTCAACAAATGCTGAACCGCATATTCTTCGGTATTGAGCAAGAGATTACATTGATCATAAATGGATTGGGCGGTTTTAGGGGTCAACAATTCATCGATCCCAAAGTAGCGCTTAAGCTCTAGGTGAGACCAGTGGTACAGCGGATTGCGAAGGGTGTAAGGCAGCGTAAGAGCATACTGCTCGAATTTCTTCCAGTCACTGGCATCGCCCGTAATATAGCGTTCGTTGATGCCATTGGCCCGCATGGCTCGCCACTTGTAATGATCACCGTAGAGCCAAATCTGGGTGATATTTTGGTACTGTTTATTGACAGCAATGGCCTGGGGTGGCAAATGATTGTGGTAATCAATAATGGGCAGGTCCTTCGCATACTGGTGGTAAAGAAGAATAGAATATTCGTTGTCCAACAAAAAATCTTCACCCAAGAACACGCTCGACATTTCTTTGATATTAGTACCGTTTGAAATCATGCCCTAATTTTTAAGCAAGACGCAAGAAGGATGGTTTGCCCTTACTACTCTGGCTTTTTTTAATGGAAAAATAAATAGCTCCTCCTCTATCTCTCTGTAAGGGTAGCGCCCGCAAAAAAAGTCTTTATGCTATAAGATTCCTTTTCGATTATGACAAATACCCTTTTCGATTTAAAAGACAAGGTGGCCATCGTGACCGGAGGAGCCGGAGCACTCGGCAGTGCGATGGTTAAAGGGCTGGCCCAAGCGGGGAGCAGGGTGGCCATCCTAGGGCGAACAGCGGCGAAAGGCTTGGAGCTAGCCGATAGCTTGCAGCGCCAGGGGCTGAACGTCACCGCCGTGCAAGCCGATGTCTTAAATCAACAAGCCCTACAGCAGGCTCGCGCACAAATGCTATCCCAATGGGGAAGCATTGACATCCTGGTCAACTGCGCGGGCGGCAATCGCCGGGGCGCAACGATTATGCCCGAGGAAAGCCTATTTGACCTCAATCTGAACGACTTTGATCAGGTGACCGCCCTCAACCTCAAGGGTAGTTTACTGCCGACCCTAGTGTTTGGAGAAACGATGGCCGCACAAAAAAAGGGCAGCATCATTAACATTTCCTCTATGTCGGCCCAGCGTCCACTGACTCGCGTCTTGGGCTACTCCGCAGCCAAGGCAGCCATTGATAGCCTAACCAAATGGCTGGCTGTCGAACTGGCTCATAAGTTCGGCGAAGGCATCCGCGTCAACGCCATCGCCCCCGGATTTTTTGTCGCAGAGCAAAATCGCCATTTGCTGCTCCGAGCCAATGGCACGCTCACGCAAAGAGGGCAGCAGATTATCGAACACACGCCAATGGGGCGCTTCGGGGAGCCAGAAGAGCTTTGTGGTCCGGTGATCTGGCTGGCCAGCGAAGCCAGTCGTTTTGTAACCGGAACGGTCATCAATGTCGATGGAGGCTTTGGAGCCTTCTCCGGCATTTAAATTATATGTTGGATATGAAAAAACTAGAGCAAACTTGGCGCTGGTATGGCCCGAATGACCCCGTTTCGCTGGCCGATATTCGACAGGCTGGGGCTAGCGGCATTGTCACGGCGCTGCACCACATTGCCAACGGTGAAGTCTGGCCAGTAGCGGAGATTAAGCGGCGGAAGGCCGAAGTGGCGGCGGCGGGCCTAGTTTGGTCGGTGGTGGAAAGCCTCCCCGTGAGTGAAGATATTAAGAAACAACAGGGGGACTGGCGGCAGCACCTCGACAACTACCAAACCAGCCTGCGGCATCTGGGGCAGTGCGGTATCTCTACAGTCACCTACAACTTCATGCCCGTACTAGATTGGACCCGTACCGACCTAGCCTACCCGCTACCGGACGGCTCGCAGGCCCTGCGCTTCGAGCGGGCCGCCTTTGTGGCCTTCGACTGGCTGCTGCTAAAGAGAGCCGGAGCGACGGAGGAGTACAGCGAGGAGGAGCAAGAGGCGGCCAGCGCCTATCTGGAAAAGGCGTCGAAGGCGGAGCAGCAGCAGCTGGTGCGCAATATCATCGCAGGGCTGCCCGGCGCGGAGGAGGGCTACAGCCTTGCGCAGTTCAAGGTGGCGCTGGACGCATATGCCGACATTGACGCCCCCCGGCTCCGGCAGCACCTGATGGATTTTCTGAGGGCCGTCGCCCCCACCGCCGAACAGCAGGGCATCAAGCTGGCCCTCCACCCCGATGATCCGCCGTTTCCGATCCTAGGTTTACCGAGGGTGGTGAGTACGGCCGAAGATGTGCAATTTTTGATCGACAGCGTACCGAGCGCGGCCAATGGCTTGTGTTTTTGCACCGGCTCCTTCGGCGTCCGGCCGGATAATGATTTGACGGCGATGATCCGGCAGTTTGGCGAGCGCATTCACTTCGTACACCTGAGAAGCACTCGAAGGGACAGGGCCGGCGGCTTTTACGAGGCGGATCATTTGGAGGGCGATGTGGATATGTTTGCGGTTATGCAGGCGCTTTCGGCGGTGCAGCAGGGGCGGAACAAAAGTATCCCTATGCGCCCTGATCATGGTCATCAGATGCTCGATGACCTCCATAAGACCACTAACCCAGGTTATTCCGCCATCGGTCGGCTGAGGGGGCTGGCAGAGTTGAGAGGTTTGGAGTTGGGGGTTTTACGGTCTAATACATAATTCAAGTTGGAAAATCTAGTCCCTGGCCAGGCGAGCCCTCAGATAGATTAAGGAACGACGCATATGGGTCTCGACGGTCCGAATAGAGATGTCGAGTAAATCCGCAATTTCCCGGTACTTCATCCCTTCATCACGACTTAGCCGAAAGATATGTCGTCCTTGCCGGGGCAGGCTCTCAATGGCCGCTTCCATTTTTACGTGGAGTTCCTTACCAATCATTAGCTCATCCGGCTGGCTGTAACCAGACTCGAATTCCTGGTTGATTTCTCCCTTATAATTACGCTCTTTGATTTGCTTGCGTAAATAATCGACAGCCTGATTACGTATGGCCCGATAGAGGTAGTACTTGACCTTGGAGTCCAGCTTGATGGTGCTGCGGTTTTTCCAAATTTTGATAAAGACATCTGAAACAATTTCCTCTGATTTGAAGGTACAATGGGTTAGGCCGAAGGCTCGCTTGCACAGCAACTGGTAATAACGGTGAAACAGCTGCTCAAATGCTCGGTAGTTGCTTTCTCTCATTGCCTCAAGCAATGCTTCATCAGATAAGGGCTCTCGCTCCGTGTTGAATAAGGAGGCAACGCTCAATGGCGATAGGGGCTCTTCTTGTACAGTCAGGGCTTGCATAAATGGTGGATTTTATCTTTATGTAATGCAATCGGTTGCACAATTGCATAAAAAAACTTACTGCGCTTTACGTGACGACCCGCGGATAATCAGCTCAGGAGTCAAAACCGTTTTTCGAGGAACAAAGGCTTTGCCCTTTGCCTGCACTTGCTCTAGAAAAATCTCCGCAGCAAATCGCCCCATTTCCTCGCTCATCTGATCCACGGAGGTCAATCCGGGTTCTACGAACGCCGTAAAAGGTTCGTTCATAAACCCTACCAGCGCCATCTCTTCCGGGATTTTCAGGTTTCGCTCTTTCAGTACCTGCATGGCTCCCATAGCCGCATAATCACTTGAGGCAAAGACAGCGTCTGGTCTTTCCGCCAAGGCCAACAACTGCTCCATCCCGGCGCGCCCATCCTCCAACTGCACTTGGCTTTTGATGACCATCTCTTCCAGGTAGGGCAAACCGTGATCTTCCAAAGCATCCCGATACCCCCGCAGCCGGTACTTATAAATATTCAAATGGGGCTCTCCCGTAAGGTGGGCAATCCTCCGACAGCCCTGGCCAATCAGGTGGCTCACGGCCTTGTAGGCCCCCTGATAATCATCGATCACTACCGTACTGACATCCGAGATTTCCATAACCCGATCGAAGAGCACTAGTGGGATGTTCTCATTAATGACTCGCTGAAAATGGGCAAATTCGGTCGTTTCCGTGGCGATAGAGGCGATGATTCCATCCACCTGCGACTGTAGCATGGCCGAGATGTTCGAGCGCTCTGTTGCCGTATCATCGTAAGACTGCGTAATCATCACATTGTATCCCGCTTCGCGGGCAACCTGCTCGATACCTTTAACCACCGAGGAGAAGAAATGGCGATTGACCTTTGGCAAAATGACGCCCAGCAAATGAGTATGCCCACTGCGAAGCGCCGCAGCGATGTTGTTGTGCCGATAGTTCAACTGACTGGCCATTTCCTGTACCGCCTTCTTCGTCTTCGAGCTGATCCGAGGATGGTTGCTCAGTGCTCTGGACACCGTGGAGGGCGTCACCTGGAGCCGCTTGGCAATATCGTATATGGTGGTTTTTCCGTTGGCCATAAGGTTTGATAGCGATTTTGTGCAATCGGTTGTACAAATATAACTACATCTTTTGGAAAAAGTTGAAATTTCCATACATTTTTTTGTTTGCCTAGCCTAGAAGGAAATATAAGACTAAAGTCATCAACAGCACCGCAATCCCTTGCAGCCCCGTCATGAGGGTAAAACTCCGATACGCCGCCTGTATCTCAATGCCACTGAACTGGGAGACCACCCAGAAGAAGCTATCGTTGGCGTGGGATACCGCCATGGCCCCTCCGCCGAGTGCCATGATGATAAGCGCCAGTTCGAAGGGGCTTTCGAAGCCCAGGGGAGCCAACAGCGGAGCGATCAGCGAGGAGGTGATGACCAGCGCGTTGGTCGAGGAGCCCTGCGAGGTCTTCAGTAGGGCGGCGATCAGGAAAACGAGGAGAAGGAAAAGCCCACCGGAGAACCGCCCGCCCACGACCCAGCTTTCGACCAGCTCGGCGATGGGGGTGGCTTTCAGTACGCCGCCGAAGGCGCCTCCGGCCCCAGTGATGACTAATATCGGTCCGGCCAGTACAATCCCCTCGCCCACCCACTTCGACGAAGAAGCCTCCCCCCTTGCGGGCAGCAGCAGCAGCGCGCAGAGCATTCCCAGCAGGAGGGCCACCAGCGGATCACCGACGAACAGCAGCCCCTGCGCCCAGCCGCCTTCCCAAGCCAACAGCTGCCCTACAGAACGTAAAGCGATCAAGAAGATCGGCAGCAACACCGGCAGTAGCGACTTCCAGACGGCTGGTAAGTCTTGCACAGCGACCGGGGCGGATTCTTTTATCTTTGCCTCAATGGTTGTCCCCTTTTTCATGGCAAACCAATAAGCGATTAATAAAGTAGGAATAGAAACCAAAAAGCCCATAAGAATGATGGTCCCCAGATAATCGCCCGCTCCGATGTTTCCTGCCGCTGCGATCGGTCCGGGCGTTGGAGGCACTAGAGTATGCGTAGTATACAAACCAGCTGCCAGGGCCAGCGCCAGCGAGGCTTTAGCCACCTTCGTCCGCCGAGCCAGCGCATCGTTTAAGCCCGAGAGGATAATAAAGCCGCTGTCGCAAAACACCGGAATACTGACCGTCGCACCGACCAGCGTCATCGCCAAGGCCGGCCGCCGTTCTCCGAGATACCTCAATATCAAATCCGCGATCTGCAGGGCCGCTCCGGATTTTTCCAAAATCACCCCAATAATGCTGCCCATGACCACAATCAGCCCAATGTAGCCCATCAGTCCTCCAAAGCCTTTGTTGATCGCGCTGATCAGTTCCGGCAACGGCATTCCTACGCCAAATCCTACACCAAAAGTCGCTAGTAAGATGGCAATAAAAGGGTGCATTCTCCACATGGCCGTAGCGACGATGATGAAAACGATGGAAAGGAAAATGACGAACAGCAGCGACCACCCAGTTAGCATAATGATAAGATTGATTTATACAAAAGACGTGAAAATGAAGAAAAGTACGGAATGGCACAAAAATATTCTCTACTCGCATAAAGGGTAGCTAGGTGATTTTATCGTTTTGAAAGTAAAATACCCTTGCAAAATATCATCTTAAAAATACACCCGGAAGATAATATCCTCGTCGCCCTGCGGGACTTGGAGGCGGGGCAGGTATTGAATTGGCAGAACCATCAGGTTAGACTGTTGGAAGCTATTCCGGCTAAGCACAAGTTTGCGGCAGTAGATTTTGCGGAGGGCGCGCCCGTTATGCTATACGGGATATTGGTGGGTAAGGCTACTCGCCCTATCCCAAAGGGCAGCCGTATCCGGACGGAGAATGTCACCCACGCCACCCAGGACATTAAGGTAGACCGTAGCCCGCTTCGGTGGGTAGCCCCAAGTACTACTCCTTTTGCAGGCCGGCATTTTTTGGGCTATCATCGCAGCGATGGTCGAGTAGGAACGATGAATCACTGGCTGGTTATTCCACTGGTTTTTTGTGAGAATCGCAATATTGAGATCATCAAGTCCTCGATGCTGACGCAGCTGGGCTACTTGCATGAGCGCGACTTCGCCGTCGATGTCCAGCAGTTGGTACAGCTCTACAGCGACGGTGCTTCAGAGGCGGCCATCCGCCAGGCGAATATTCTCAAAACCACCAGCAATAGCCAGGAGCAGCAGCTGTTCCCGCATGTCGATGGCATTCAATTCTTAACACACGACGGAGGCTGCGGCGGTATTCGTCAAGACAGCGAAACCCTCTGCCGACTGCTCGCAGGCTACATCACTCACCCCAATGTAGCAGGGGCCACCGTGCTGAGTCTAGGTTGCCAAAATGCGCAGATTCCACTATTGGAACAAGCGATCCGCGAACAGAATCCCAATTTTGATAAACCACTTTTCATTCTCGAACAGCAGCAGAGTCAGTCCGAAAGGCAGTTCATCGCCGAGGCCGTCCAGCAAACCTTTATTGGCTTGATGCGGGCCAATAAAATAGAGCGGCGGCCCGCCCCGCTGCACCAACTGACCATAGGCTTGGAATGCGGCGGCTCGGATGGATTCTCGGGGATTTCGGCTAATCCTGTATTGGGTCAAGTCTCCGACTTGCTGGTGGCACTCGGCGGAACAACGATCCTGGCAGAGTTTCCAGAATTGAATGGAGTAGAACAGGAATTGATTTCGCGGTGTACGACCAAGGCATTAGCGCAAAAGTTTATGCAGCTGATGAATAGCTATGCGGAGCGGGCAGCGGCCGTAGGCTCTGGCTTTGATAAAAATCCTTCTCCCGGCAACATCAAAGATGGGCTGATTACCGATGCGATGAAATCGGCGGGGGCGGCCCGGAAGGGCGGCAGCTCGCCCATTCAGGACGTACTGGATTATACCGAGGTGGTTAAACAAAGAGGGCTGAACCTCCTCTGCACCCCCGGCAATGACGTAGAAAGCACCACTGGCCTAGCCGCCTCCGGCGCCAATATCATCCTTTTTACCACCGGCCTGGGCACCCCGACGGGCAACCCCATCACCCCGGTCATCAAAGTCTCCTCTAATAGTGCTCTGGCACAACGGATGCCTGATATTATTGACTTCGATACGGGGCCGATCATCACCGGTGAGACAACGATTGAGGAGCGGGCCTTGGCCTTATTGGATTACCTAATCAAGGTGGCCAGCGGCGAGCAGCGGCCCGCCGCCGTTCGACTGGGGCAGTACGATTTTATCCCTTGGAAGCGCGGAATTTCTCTTTGAGCATTCGCTTCTGAATTTACCTTATGTATGAAAAAATTAGCTGAATCACGATTTCCCAAGCGCCCCCAATACCCTATCCGAATTCTTCAATTCGGCGGGGGCAATTTCCTCCGTGCTTTTGTGGATTGGATGGTAGATGTGCTGAATGAAGAGACCAACTTTGCGGGGGATGTAGCGATTGTCAAGCCGACAGAAAGGGGAGATTACCAGCAGTTGCGGCAGCAGGACGGTTTGTTTCATGTAGTATTGAATGGTTTTAAAGCAGGGGCTTGGGTGGATGAAAAACGGCGAATTCAGTGTATTCAACGAGTCGTTCATCCCTATAAGGAATGGAATCGTTTTCTACAATTGGCCGAACTCCCGGAACTTCGATTCATTGTTTCTAACACCACCGAAGCAGGCATTGAATTTAAGGCGGAGGGCCTACTGTCGAATATTGCCCCCGAAACTTTTCCAGCAAAACTGACGAGCTGGCTGCACCACCGCTTTCAGTATTTTGATGCTGACCCAGCCAAGGCATGCATTATACTACCGGTGGAATTGGTAGAGCAGAATGGGGCTTTACTAAAGGCGTGTGTATTGCAGTATGCGCAGCATTGGCAGCTGGGAACGGCTTTTGAGCGGTGGGTGGAAGAACAGATTTTTTGCAACACTTTGGTGGATCGCATTGTTTCGGGGTACCCCCAGGAGCGAGCGGCAGCGATTGAGGAAGAGCTGGAGGTGCGGGATGCGCTTTTGGTCGCCGGGGAGTACTACCACAGCTGGGTGATAGAGGCGCCGCCGCAGGCGCGGCGGGAGTTGCCTTTTGATCAGACGGACTTGAACGTACAGTTTGTCGATGATCTTGAGATTCACCGGCAAATTAAGGTGCGCATCCTGAATGGGGCGCATACGGCAATGGTCCCTCTTGGCTATTTGGCAGGCTGTAAAACGGTTGATGAGTACATGGATAATCCTCAACTTCGCCATTTCCTGGAAGCGTTAATTTTTCAAGAAATCATCCCTACTATTGATCATCCCCCCGCAGCACTGAGCGCCTTTGCCCACGCTGTCCTAGAGCGTTTTCGCAATCCCAGCCTCCGGCATCAGCTGCTAGACATCGCCCTCAACTCCACTTCGAAATTCGTTACCCGCTTGCTGCCCAGCCTACTGGTCTTTTGCCAACAAAATGGCGTACTTCCGCACAATATTGTCCTCGCTTTTGCCGCACTGCTGCGGTTCTATCAGGGACATTGGCGAGAGGAGGCCATTCCCCTGCGCGATGCTCCCGAGCGCATCGCTTTCTTTACCCAATGCTGGCAGTCTCCTCAAACGCTAGACGAAAAAGTTGCGGTCATGCTAGGGGCCAGCGACATCTGGGGGATGGACCTGAACAGCATTAAGGGGCTACGAAAATCATTGGTTCAGCACTTGCTGCGCAATAAATTAACAGCAACATTGTTTAGTAATTTGACTAGAGGACAGAAATAAATTGAGGATAAGCTATGTTGATTTTGTAAAATTGTTGAAAAAATAGCATTATTAACAATGCTGTCAAACGACTTGCTGTACAAAAAACAAAAAGATACTATGATGACCAAACGTACATTACTCTATACATTATGCCTCCTAATTCCTGCTTTTCTAAGTGCTCAAAAGGATAATTCACTAACCTACATCGATCTAATTGTAAGCCTGAATCAAAACATAAAAAGTGATCAGAATACTGCGCTGATCATGACAAAAGACCTCCCTATCAAGCTGGATGCGGTCAAAGAAATCAAAGAAGCTTCTTTTTCGTACAGCTATGCCTTCGAAAATGCATTCGATACGGTAATCATCTATCAAGGGAAGGAATACGAATTTAAAAAAGGTACTCCGCGAATATTGAAGTATGAGAAAATGGAAGAAGCCGACGATGCATTAATGATTACCGATTCCATTCCATATGAGGACTACAGCATCACAAAAAAATTATTTTACTCAAGTGAGCGACTACAGGCTATCGAAGAAGAGGGCCACCGCGTAGAATATGTCTATTATGAAAACGGGGAGTTAAAGGAAATAAATTTTGAAGACCGCAACTTCTTAAGTTCTAAAGTCATAACAGAAGACTCCATAAAGTATGAACTGCATTTATCCACTGGTGTGCCTGCAGAAATGAAGGGGATGACAGTTTTATTGCCCAAAATAGAAATTTATGCGACAAAGGATAAAAGCTCGAAGTGCTACCAGTATGAGAATTACCTTACCATGCCTCGTGCTGAATTAGACCATGTCATGAATAAGAGAGTGGTTCTTTGTGAAGATGGAAAATACAAAGAGGAGCTGGTCATGGAGCGTTTATTTAGTAAATACAAGAAAAAGGAAAGCGACCTTAATTTTTTCTACGACGATCTTGGCAGATTGACCCACACCACCTCCAAGGAAGGGGTCAAATATCCTGATTCCTGGAATTACAGCTTTGAATATGACAGTTCGGGCAGATTGATCAAGGATAAAAGATATGGAAAAGAAAGAACATATGAATATGATGAAAGAGGAAACATCGTATTAATAGCGGTTAGGAACACTTGGAATGGGCGGGTAGAAAAAATAATAAGTCGAACTATTATTTATGAATAAACGACAGCCCCCTTGTGTACCAAGGGGGCTGTCGTTTTCTCTCTTTTCGTATTATTTAATTCTGCTTCATCAAAGGTCGAGTAAGGAAACGATCGTCCAAGGTCACCCTTAGGAAGTAGTAGCCCGTAGGGCTTTGGCGAAGGTTAAAGCGGTAGCGGTTCACCCCTTCAACCGCTCTTTCGTTACGGCTGTAGATGACTTGACCTAGCGCATTGATAATTTGGAAATTTGCCGAGGCGGGAGCATCTAGCTCAAACTCCAAGTTTACCTCCTGCTGAAAAGGATTGGGGAAGAGGCTCCAATTGATGCTTCCTGCATCCAACTCTTGAGTAGAGGTCACACAAGAAGTCCAATTCAAATCGCCCATACGACCGCCGTCTACACCACCTTCATCGAGAATGGCATTAGACTCGTAGCAGAAATCAAAAGGCAGCTGCTCAATACCAGGTCCAACACCACCATCGCCATCATCCAAAGGTAATGCATTGGCAGGATCATCATAAAAGGAGTTGATGTAATCTATCGGCGTGGCCGGCCCATCAACAAAATTCACTAGTTCATTGTAAATTGTTGTAGAATTACCTCCGGCGTCGACAAAGGCGGTCGCCGTACTGTTCAGAAACCCCCTTGCGAACACACTATCGCCGACGCTGGCCCCCACATTCAAAGCATCGTAGGCATCCTGCAAGAAGGGATCATTTGCAAAGTTATTATGCGAAATGAGTACCTCCTGCGGGCTACTACTCGAATCAAGCTGAAAGGAAGAAGAACCAGGCTCATCATCACCAAGAAATGCCGTATTGATAAAAATATTATTGCGGACTTCCACCTTGAGCCCTTCGCCAATATCCAGGGTACGATCGCCAGAGTTCAAGCAAGTGGTATTATTCCAACGCAGCCAGTTGATGACACCGCCATCGTCTCTGAGCAGTCGCGCCGAGAAGTTGTAAAACGTACTGTTCTCTACCCAGAGGGTATCAATGTCTTGCCCACGATCATCAAAGGCTCTACCGTTGCTAGGATTGGGGAGGTTCCAGACATTACTGAATACACTATTGGTCACATATATCTTATTGTCCGCATTATCGATACGAATGGCCGACTGCGTCGCCTTATCAAGATGACAGTTGTCGATGATCACCTGTGCACCATCATTACTGATTCGGATGATCTGATCGCTCTGCCCGCCCAGCGCATCTTCGGTGGTGATGTACAGACCTCTGAGGATGATATTTTCGCGAATTCGAAACGGCCGAAAGGTTTCTCCACCAGTAGCCGGAATCGGCAGAATTACCGGACGGACCGCCGCATTGGCCGCCGCCTGAATATTCAAATCATAATCAAAGTCAATCGTCGCCGACAACACATAGACCCCGCCATCTTCCAATTCAAAAACAACCGATTGATCTACGCTACCGTTGTTGTCAATATAGTTTTGAATAGCATCGTTCAGGGTCCCGTTGCCGGGGCTAACGTTCACCACTGTTTGCCCCCAGAGGGCTTGGCTAAAAAATACGAGGCTCGCTAAGAGTGTAATGTAAGGTTTCATATTCTTTGATTTTTGATAAGGATAAAATTGAGATTGGATACCGAGCACCTCGGGACTTCAATCCTTGTACCTTCTAAATCTCACTTTTAACCCCAGGTCCATCGTCCAGCCAAAAAATTCTTCTTCTACTGGAAAGGCCGAATTTCCGCCTAGTGTCACGACTTCGGGAGTATTGGTGAAATTATTTAGATTGAAATAGATTTTCGTATTGCGGTTAATCTTTTGGGTCAAAGCCAAATCCCAGCGGGTGAAGGCACTGAAGTAGCCATCCAGCTCCTCTCGGCTGCCGACAAACTGTAGGGTACGCCCCTGGGAGATCATGGACAACCTCGCCGAAAAACCGTTGATTTCATAGCCCAAATTCAGGTTGACCACTCGCTGCGGCTGGTCCGGTAAGATACCCTCGCGAAAAGTATTATTGATTTCGGGAATGAAAAAAGGTGGCGGCCCTTCGATGATTTCCAATAAGGGGAATTGGGTTTCAGATCTCATCAAGGTCACATTCCCCCCTATAATGATTCCATCAAAGGGCTCGGGGAGGAAATTGAGCTGCGACTGTAAGTCGATTTCGATGCCTCTAACCTCGACATCCGATGGCAGATTTTCTCGGGTGATTAACTGAAAGCCACGGGTATTCGATCCCACTTCCGTATCTCGACTGATCCGCTGAAAATCCACATTCCGCATATTCTTATAAAAAGCCCCGACGGTAAACAGTCCGATTTTATTGTAGAAAGAAAATTGTAAATCGTAGTTCCAAGCTACGGTGTGCTGCAGCTCGGGATTGCCCCGTTGGAGGACGCTATTAATGTCATCAATTTGCTGCCAGGGAATAAGGTCAAAGAAGTTAGGACGAGCGAGGGTCTTGGTGGCGGCGGCGCGTACATCCATCCAGGGAAACACCTGAAATTTAGACTGTACCATCGGCAAAAACTCTGTATAATCGTTCTGGCCGATGGTATCCTGCGCAGAAATCAACACCTGACCATCCAGTTCGAAGGAGCGCCCAAATAGTCCCTCAAACTCTGTATCTGTTCGTTCTACGCGCACGCCGGGGATGAGGGTTAAGCGATTAAAAAGCTTCAAGGTTGTCATCGCATAAGCAGCGGTCACCCGCTCCGAACTGCCGTAATTTTGCAATCGCTGCCGTTCGTCTTCTGAGTAATAATCGTCCTTGTAAGTATCCGTAAAGGCATTGAGCCGATCAATATCCAGGGTTTGACCAAAGGGAAAAGAGTAGCGGCTATCCAGGTAGGGATCAGGACTAAAGCCGCCGAAGAATTGCTCGACGGTAATTCGGTCATCGCTATTGGTTTGGAAGCGATCGGGAAAGTCTTCGGCGATCTGATCGATGGCGCCGAAGGCCGACCAGATTCGGCTGGTGGTTCGATCGCGATCCTGGCTTCTAATCTTTCCGCCCATCTTAAAAGCGCCGCTAAAGTTTCTACCCTTCTGAAAGGGAACGGTGTAATCTATTTGTGCGGTGTATTTACTGGTATTAACTTGTGTGTCATCGATACGATCCTGCTGGAAAAAAGTCGTTTCCAGATCATTTTTGGCGGCAGCCACGACCAACTCCAAATCGCTCTCTACGATGTCACCGGTAAAGGCACCATCTTCCCGGAAGCGGTGCAGCCGTTCGTTGGGGGTGTCGGTTTCTGTTCTGGCGTAGCTGCTCCGAAACTCTAGTCGAGAGTTGAGAAAGTTGAGGTCAAAGATTCCAGAGAACGTATTGTTCCAGGTAAACTGGTTGCTTTCTCGCTGGCGCAGCTCGTACTCTTTGCGGCTACCTTGAGGGCGATAGCGCGTCCGATAGCGGATTTCGTCGCGGTTGGTTAGGCCATAGAAGGTGCTGGCTTGTAAGCTCCCGAAGGGCAGTTTATAATCCAGGTTTAAATTGCCGCCGCCGCGTACGCGCGTCTCGATTCGGTCCGCCAAATTGAGATTCTCCGTACCGATGATGGCCTCCTCATTGCTGTCTTCCCCATCTACCACATAACTAGCCGTCAGCAGATCAGAACTTCGGTCCGCAATCTGGTAATTGACACCCGCAATGACCCCAAGTTTGTTATCAAAAAAACGATTGGACACACTGCCATTGGCCCTGACCAAACCAAAATTATCCTGGTGATTATTGTATCCTCCCAAAACGCGCATCTCTCCCTTCAGTCCTTCCTCCGCACTTTTAATCACAAAGTTCACCGTTCCGCCGATGGCATCGCCGTCCTTATCCGGCGTGATCGCCTTAAACACTTCGATCCCTTCCAGAGCATCCGTAGAAATCATGCTCAAATCCACAGAACGATCATTACCATCCGTTGAAGGTATCCGCTCCCCATTGATGGTGATGGAGTTGTAACGGGGAGATAAGCCTCGAATGCTCACCTTGGTCGCCTCTCCTCCTTCCCGCTGCAAGGCAACTCCCGAAATCCGCCCTACCGACTCCGCCGCATTCTGGTCCGGTAACTCCTGCAGCTTCTCCTTCGACACCACATTGATGATGCTGTTCGAGTTGATCTGCTGATTGATGGCCGCCCTTTGACCGACCGCTTGCCCCTTGACCACTACCTCCTCCAAAGTCTGCGCCTCCTCCTGTAAAGTCAAATCAAGCACAATCATTCGCTGGCCCTGCTCAAAAGTCCGTACCTCCGTTTTAGTCGAATAGCCCAGATAGCTAAATTCAATAGTGTAAGTACCGTCAGGGATACCGACCAAGCGATAGACACCATCCAGGTCCGTAGTTGTTCCAACGCCCAGCTGAGCAATGCCGACATTCGCAAAAGCCAAGGGCGTCCCGGTAAGCCCATCAGTGAGCGTTCCCGTCAGGACGCCCTTCGCTTGTCCAAAGCTCAGTTGTCCTATAGCCAATAGACCTATAATTAGCCAGTTTCGATAGTGGAATTTCATGTTTACCCTTTTGCTTCAGCGACCTGGATTGATGGCTGATTGCGTTTTATGCAATCCATTGCACAATTATTAAGTATTATTCTAGTTTTTTGTTCAAGACGATATAAAAAATGGGTACCCTTACTTTGAGGCACAAAAAGTTTTGCAACTGGCCGCAAAGGAGCAGTACGTAGTGGAGGAAAAAAAATCGTCTTTTTTTCAGAATATCCTCGCATATGAATCGACAATCTTTTCTGCAGCTCATCGGACTGGGCGGCTTGGCGGCTCTCCTTCCCTCTCCGGCTTCCTCCAAAACCATAAGCGATCGTCCCAAGGACATCAAGATCACTGATGTCAAGACCTATCTTTTTCGGAAGGCTTGTTTTGTAAAAGTGGAAACCAACGCCGGCTATTCCGGCTGGGGCGAAAGTGATGGATCGACTAAACAATTTACCCCACTGTACATCGAAAAAGAACTCAAGCAGTACCTCCTGGGAAAAGACCCCTTCGATAGTGAAGGCATCTGGCAAGAAGCCTACTTGAAAGGCTTGGAGGTGGGCATCGGGGGTTTGCATCCGGGTTCCTTGGCGGGTATTGATAATGCGCTATGGGATTTGAAAGGAAAGATTTTGCAGCTGCCTGTCTACAAGCTTTTGGGCGGGAATGGGAAGCAGGAAATTCAGGTTTATGGCAGCTATGGCCGCACGAAAGGCAAGACTTATATGACCCCGGATGAAATGGCCAAAGTAGCGGCTGGTTTTGTAGAAAAGGGCTATAAAGCAGTGAAGGCGCGGATGCAAATTCGGCAGGAAAATGTGAATCCCTATCCCGATGATATTTTCGAATGTGTAAGGGCAATCCGAAAGGCCGTTGGCGATTCGACCACGCTCTTTATCGACTTCAATAATGGCTATACTCCCGCCGAGGCGACGGTAATGGGGCGGCGTTTATATGAACATTTCAACATTGCCGCACTGGAAGAGCCCGTTTTTCAGCAGGACTATCAAGGACTCCGTCAGGTTGTAGAAGCTTTGGATATTCCCATCATGGCTGGAGAGCATGAGTACAATAAATGGATGATGAAAGACCTCATTACCATCGCCAATGTCGACCTGATCAATGCCGATGTTATCAAATGCGGAGGCATTACCGAGTGTAAGAAAGTGGCTAGTATCGCCCACGCCTTCGGCAAGCAGATCATGGTCCATAATGCCAAGCCCACCCTGGCCACCGCCGCTAGTCTACAACTGCTGGCGGCTATTCCCAATGGCGCAAACTTTCAGGAGTACGCTGGAAAAAGATTGCACCAGAACTACGGGCCTCTCTTCGAACTGTTCGAGAATGAATTTGAATTCAGGGACGGTTTCCTTAAGGTTCCCCAACTCCCAGGACTAGGCTTGGTGGTCAATGAAAAAAAGATGGAGCAAGCAAAACGGTAAAACAGCAGTCAGGGAAGGTCGTTTCGATTTCGTCTATCTAAAAAATCCAGTACGATGAATCGATTGTTGCTCTGTTCTCTGTTGCTCTGCCTCGGCCAGCTGTCCGCCCAAACGCCACTGCTACACAATGCCTACCATCGTCCGGCCACTACGCTCAACGGCAACTGGCACTACATCGTTGATCCCTACGAAACGGGCTACCGCAACCACCGCCGCTGGGAGCCCTTCGATGAGTTTGAAAATCAAAAAGCCTCTGCTTCGCCCTATTGGCTGAATCGCAAAATGGCCCACCCCTCAGATCGTATTGAGTACAACTTTGAGCAATCCCCTACCCTCGCCGTTCCCGGTGACTGGAATCACCAAGACGATCAGCTGCTCTACTATGAAGGAACACTTTGGTACGAGCGCGATTTTAGTTTTTCTCCACAACCCGACAAGGTCTACCTTCTCTATTTTGGGGCCGTCAACTATCGAGCAGATGTTTATCTGAATGGTCAAAAGGTAGGCTTGCACGAAGGGCCCTACGATCCTTTTAATTTCGATATTAGTGCGTTATTGAAGGAAGGAAAAAATGAACTCATCGTTCGGGCCGATAATCGGCGGGCGGCGGATCGGGTACCTGGCCTGACCACAGATTGGTGGAACTACGGAGGCATCACCAGGACCGTAAAAATTATTGAACTCCCCCAAAATTATATCCAAGATTACCACCTACAGCTGGACATTCAAGCACCGGATCGAGTGCGTGGCTATGTACAACTTTCGAAGGCCGCCGCCAATCAAACCATCAAAATCAGCCTACCAGCAATTGGCTTTTCCCAAAGCTACAATAGCGACGAAAACGGACGCGCTGAGATCGACTTTTCTGCGCAGTCCTTGAAGCGCTGGTACCCAGAACGCCCGCAGCTGTACGAGGTCATCATTCAATCGGCGGAGGATAAAACCTCAGATCGAATCGGCTTTCGCACCATCGAGCAAAAGGGGAAGGATATTTTGTTAAATGGCCAATCCATTTTTCTTCGAGGCATTTCCTTGCACGAAGAAAACCCACTGCGCAAAGGAAGGGCGAATAGCATCGAAGATGCTCGGATGCTATTCGGTTGGGCCAAGGAGTTGAACTGCAATATGCTACGGCTGGCCCACTATCCACACAACGAGCATATGCCGCGACTAGCGGGCGAGATGGGGCTGCTGCTTTGGGAAGAAGTGCCAGTTTATTGGGGGATCAATTATACCAATCCGCAGACCTATGCACAGGCGGAGAGCCAGCTCAAGAGCTTGATCCGACGGGATAAGAACCGGGCTAGTGTGATTGTCTGGTCGGTGGCGAACGAAACGCCACGCAAGGACCCTGATCGGCTAGCATTTCTGAAAAGGATGGCGGCGACGGCCCGCTCAATGGATACCAACCGCATGGTCTCCGCAGCCTTGGATAGAACCGAGGATAAGGCCAGGAAGTTAGTGGAAATTACGGACCCCTTCGCCGCCTTTACGGATATGGTGAGCGTGAATGAGTACATCGGCTGGTACGGCAGTACGCCCGAGCGTATTCCGCAGATGAACTGGAAGGTCGACAATCACGATAAGCCCTTGTTTATCAGCGAATTTGGAGCGGGCGCTTTGTATAATTATCACGGCGAAAAAAGGGCCATCTGGACCGAAGAATACCAAGCCTGGATGTACGAAGAGACCTTGAAAATGTTGGAAAAAATTCCTTCTCTGCGGGGCATGACCCCCTGGATTTTAGTCGACTTTCGCTCGCCACGACGCAACCTGCCCAAGATTCAGGACGGCTGGAATCGCAAGGGGCTCCTTTCGAATCAGGGCTTTAAAAAGCAAGCCTTTTTTATTTTGAAAAAATATTATGAGCAGAAGGCCCAAGAGTTCGCCTATGCGATTAAAGATTAAAAATAGCTTACTAAAAAATACCAACCATGTCGATCAGATTTATTCTCGTTTTATTGTTTTTTTCTACCCTCGTGGAGGCTCAGGAGGCGGGCCAGCAAGCTCGTATTCATCAGGCGATACAAGGGGCGAGCCACTACGCTGCAACGGTTTTGATTAGCGAGTCGGGCGCTTCGCGCTGCGATTATGAGATGCTGGATGGCGAGTGGTTGGTGTATGAGCCAGCTTGGCATACGGGGCAGGTGATTTGGGGATTGTTGGCTGCTTTTGAGCTTACGGGGGACAGCAGCTTGCTGCAAACGGCCATCAAGGCGGGCGACTGGTGGGCGGATTTGCGGATGGAGGAGCCGGCCCAGCTTCGAGGCTTTTTAGCGGCGCTGCACGACGGTGATGTGGAGAATCATTTGATTAATTTTACAACGATCGCCGATGGTACGCCGGGTTTGTTTGAACTGTCGAGGGTTACGGGAAATTCGAAGTATGCGGACATAGCCACTTCAGCAGGTCACTGGGCCATGCAACATTTATTTATCCCCGAACACGGCCTACTTTATGACATCATCGATAGCAAGACCGGAGAAATTTGGAAGGATAAAAGTCCCCACTTCCCTGAAGGTTATCCACTGACGATTCACGATGTAGCCCGACCAAACAACGAAGGTTTTTTATTCGCTGATATGTACCGACATACCCAAGAAGAACGCTATCTAACTTTTTTCAAAACCCTCTGCCAAAGTTTGGTAGATAAACAAAGTGACAATGGTTTTTGGATGGACTATCATCCCAATAATATTGAAAAGCAGAAAATCCATCCACGTTTTAATATCTGGAATGCAGAGAGCCTTTTGGTGGGCTACGAGTTGACGGGCGAGAAAAGCTATCTGGAAGCGGCGCTGCGAACAGCTCGTGCCGTACAGCTTTGGCAGCAAAAGGATGGGCGGATGTACTATACCAATCGCCCCGATGGCACTTTTGATAAAAGCTCTATTTGTGGTTCAGCGGCTGCTTTTGCGGGCATCATCTGGCTACACTTAAAGGCGCAGGGCTATGATGAATTTGATGAAAGTATTGAGCGGGCCTTGGCATTTGTGTTGAACAACCAATTTCCGACGGATCATCCCGATCCTAATCTACGAGGCGCTTTTTTGGAAACTTGGTCCAAGACCAAAGATGGTGAAGCCTGGCTGCGCGTCCGCGATGTGGCGACTGCTTTTGGGCTGCGTTTTTTAGTGCAGTATCTTCAACAGATGGATTGAATACTGCACTGCTGATCAATCCACCACCTTGTACTTAGCGACTTCGTCGATACCAATGAGTTGTACATTTTCCACCTTTTCCAAATAAAAATCATAGCGTTCTAAGGGCTTACCCGATTGCTGAACATCAATCTGTACATTCCTCAAAGTCAAACCCTTGATAAAACCAAAAGTAAGATGACTGGGTACCATAGAGAAATCTGCTAAACCTGGAATAGGTTCAAACTTTTTATTGCCGCGAGGTTTTTTCTCGATCTGCCGCAGATCATGCAGGTCTTTCAATCGCACATTAATATCTGAAAGCAAAAGGTTCTCAATGGTAGCTCCCTCCTGTCCGGCGATCAAAATATTTCCTGCAGTTTCGATGAATAAGTTATGGAATTGAATATCGCGAATTTTCCCCAAATCATATTTTGTACTGCGTTTATGGATGTCTAAAAAAATCGGATACTCCATAGAGTGACGGCTGGCCGTCTGGATAGAAATATTACTGAAGATACACCGCTCAAAGAGTCCTCCCTGCCCCATAAACATGGTGATTCCATAGCGAGAGTTAACAATGCTGATATTGGAAAAATGAATTTTTCGGATGATATGCTTGGAGCCCGTCCCCAATTTAATAGCCGCATCATCGCTGGTCAAGATACAGTTACTCACCAGTACATTCTCTACATCGGCCCTACTGGCCTTCAAGCAAATGGCATCATCTCCCGTTTCGATCATGCAATTAGAGATCACTACGTGTTTGCACCCTTTGAGGTCGATACCATCGGTGTTGGGGCTCCGCATGGGATTAGAAATGATAATACCATCAATCGTAATTTTTTCGGATTCCTCTAGGCTAATCGCATGGGCTGGCGAGTTGATAAAATTCAAATCTTGAATGTCGATGTCCTTACACTCCGCAAAAGAAATCCAGGGGCGGGGGCGCTCCCGGGCCCGCCAGCTCTTATAAGATAAATCGAAAAAGGCTTTCCCCTGCCCGTCGATCGTCCCTTGCCCAGTCAGGGCAATATGGCTCGACTTGAGTGACCAGATCAGATGGGGCCGCTTCGCGTCATAGTCGCCCATCTGCTTACTCCCTAAAAGTACGCCGCCCATTTCGATGTGCAATTCTACCTGGGACTTCAACTCTAGGCTCCCACTCAAGAATCTACCCGAAGGAATCACCACTCGACCTCCTCCGTGTCGGTGACAGTCATCAATAGCCTTTTGGATAATGGCCGTATTTAAGGTCTTGCCGTCGGGCTGAGCACCAGCTTCCAAAATATTGATACTCTTGGCGAACAGGGGCCAAGCACTTACGATCAGACTAAGGAACAATAGGATTTGCTTCATGGTAGGATAAATCAGATTAAAGGTTATTATTGGGGGAAAAACGGAGCGCCGCTGATTTGTACCGCCTCAACCACCAGCTCTTCGACAAATGCCAATTGGCTTTCTAATGCAGCGTTCTGCACCTCGATGTCCCACAAGGCCAGGCGCGTAATCGGCTCCGCCTCCACCCCTACAACTTTGAAAGCCCCCCCCTTCACCTGCTTGCAGCGAATGTTGTGGGCATAGAAATCGTTGAAACGAGTCGGGAAGTTATTACCACGGTAACCATGATAGTCCATACGGAAGATAAACAGGGCTTTTTCGATGGTATCGACTTGGATATTTTTCATAAAAATCTGCTGTACCTGCCCTCCCCGATCCAAGTTGCATTTAAAATTCAGGGCGTGCTTACCAGATAAAATCTGGCAGTCTTGCACAAAGATATTTTCTACGCCTCCCGACATCTCCGAACCAATACAAAAAGCATTGACGCCCGAGTTGAGGCGGCAATTGCGGACGATGATATTTTTACTTTTCCCACGATGCCAAGCATCCTGATCACGTCCCGCTTTGATGGAAATGGCATCATCTTCCGTCGACACATAACAGTCTTCAATCAATACATCCTCGCAGCTGTCTGGGTCGATACCATCATCGTTCAAATAGCCACCAAAAATCTGTAGCCCTCGGATAGTGATGTTTTTACTGAACACGGGATGGACGGTCCAAAAGGGGCTGTTTCGCAGAGTGACTTCTTCGATTAAGATGTTCCGACACTCGTATAGTTCAATTAAGGTTGGTCGTAGAAAGTGGGGCTTACCATCACCGAAGCCATCATCTTGTCCATCTCCATCCCTATCCAAAAAGCCATTGCCAAACACCCGCTGTTGCTCGGGCAGGGTATCATTCCCCATCTGGCGCAGGCGCTGCTTGTCTGGCTTTTGCTGCTTCCGCCAGGCGCGCGACCAGTCCGCTCCTCGCCCGTCGATCGCCCCCTTGCCGGTGATGGCGATATTCTGCTGCTGGAACGCATAGATCAGCGGCGAGTAGTTCCAGCATACTGTTCCTTCCCAGCGCACTTTGACCAACGGCAGGTAATCCTCGGCCACATCGCTGAAGGCCAGCGTTGCCCCTGCGGCCAGGTGCAGCTCGACGCCACTCTGTAGATGCAGGGGGCCTTTGGAGAACCAATATCCGGGGGGCAGGAGTACGCGGCCACCGCCCGCCCGATGACAGACGTCTATGGCTCGGGCGATGGCGGGGCGGCTGTCGAAGGTGCTATCGGGCTTCGCCCCGAAGATGGTGATGTCAAAGACAGGGCTGGCCAGCTTGGGGGGATTGATCCTAGCAAGCATCTGGGGCACTTGGTTTTGCCAGGCTGCCGTGCTGTGTGCTTTTGCCTCTTTGATACTAAAGGCAGGTGGCCCCGCAGGCGAGCAGGCAGCCAAAAGTAGCACAAACAGAGCAAAGAAGACAATACGCATGAAGGAGCTTTGGATATAAGACGTAGATTGTAGCCCTTACCCTGTATGCTGGATTTAAAAAGTTAGCAGGAATTTAACCGAGCCTCCTTTGATCGAGAAAGGCGCTCCGCCCTATAGGTACATATTGGCTCCGGCCCCGCTCGGCTGGTCCAAATACACGGGATTATCCCCCGTCCGATCGGTCTTTTTGGCCCAGTTGAAGCAATCCGTCATCGACTGCGATGATGGTGGATCGACTAGGGCGCTGCCGTCGGGGTTGGCCCCATTGACCGCAGAAATCCAGTCCTTGGCAAAGGCATCCCACTCCCATTGGCCGGAAGAAGCCCGGTTGTAAGTGGCCGCCGCCGCAAAGCTAACCTGAGTAGCATTGGCATGATTACAGACCACATTTTTGAAGCCTCCAGAATAGCATTGCTCCATCAGGACGATAAAATCTTGGCAGGAATTCATGCCCTGTAAAGCCCCTTGCATCTGCTGTTCTGTGAAGGCTGGTCCCCAGTCATTTCCGTCTCCACCGCCGTAGGTGCAAATGTAAGAAGCGACGGGCTCGTCAGGTTTTCCGCTGTTGCCGCCGTGATTATTGACGTGTAGGAAGAACGTATCCTGGCTCGATAGTTTTGAACCGATATGCTGAAAGCCCGCTAGGAAAGGATCGATCTCTCCGCTGCCGTTGACGACTAGGGTGTAAGGGGTGTTGTTACCCGGCCACAATTCCCCACTTAGCGAGGTAATGACGTTCTGATTATTGCTATTTCGATAGCTTAGGGTTCCGTTTAAATTAAATACCAGAATGTTAGCCGCCGGGTATTGGTATTTATTGATCAATACTCTGTAGATAAATTCTACATCATCAACATGCCGCTTATTGGACATACCGGAAAATAATAGTGCGTATTTTGCCATAGTTAGTGGGGTTAATCAAAAAATAGAAAGGTAGTGATGTTTGGGGAATTGCGGGCAGTGATGGTCAAATTTTCAACAGCTTGTTCATGGATTGGGAACGCTTTCCTTTTTTCCAAATCAAAAATATCTTTCGATCGAACTGCGCATCCGCAATGGGTATGTATGCAATGTTGGGATAGGCCATTTCAATTTGAGGGACTAGGGAAATACCGATGCCGGAGGCGACTAAAGCCTTTGCCATATCATCCCCCTTAGCTCGGAAGACGATATTGGGGTGGATATTTCTTTCTTTAAAACAAGCTTCTACCTCTTGGTACAAAGAGCAATTCGTCCGCTCAATCAAATCGTGACGATCGATGGCTCGCAGCGGTAATTTTTTCTTAGCGGCGAAGGGATGGTTACTGGGGACAGCCAAAACCAGCTTGTCCTTTCGAAGGAGTCGATAGTCGAAATCAGTGTGGTCGAAGGGGAGGTATTTTTGAAAATAACCATCAATGCTTTCACTCTTGAGCATCTGATGCAACTCGGCCTCGCTCTTTTCAATAATTTGAGTTTCTATACTGGGGTACAATTCGTGAAAGGCTTTCATCATGGGAACAATAGCGTTGAAGTCAATTTCACTTACAATCCCCAATTTCAGCGGTCGACAATCTTCTTCAGAGAAAATACTTTCCATTTCATTCCACATCCGCAGCAGCTGCTTGGCTTTGGGCAACAACTGTTTGCCCTCATCCGTCAGCAATACTTGGCGGTTATTGCGATAAAAGAGCTTACAGTTGAGCTGCTGTTCCAGTTTTTTCACCCCGGTTGAAAAGGTAGACTGCACCACATGGACCTTTTGGGCGGCATGGGTAAAGTTCCCCACCTCAGCTAGGGTTACGAAGTATTTGACAAACTGTAGATTCATAATCTAAAAATAAGATAACAGCTATCGAATAAATCTATTTTGACGATATAAATATAAGGCATTACTTTGTATCGTCAAAACCAATCATTTACAATTAATCATCTAAAATAAAGATTATGGATTTTCAAAAAAGGCTGGACAACCTCAAAAACCGGATAGAGGGCAATATGCCGCCCGCGTATCTCGAAATCATGCACAAAGCGACGCATGATTTGGAGCAGTCGGGCATTCAGGATAAGGTACTGAAGGTCGGAGAAAAAGCCCCCGCTTTTGAGCTGGCTAATCAAGACGGCGAAAGCATTTCCAGCAGCCCTCTTCTGTCCAAAGGGCCACTCGTACTCACTTTTTACCGCGGTGTCTGGTGTCCCTATTGCAATGCGGACCTAGCCAACCTGAAAAAATACGTCTCGGAAATCGAAGCAGCTGGCGCGACCTTACTGGGCATCTCCCCCGAATTGCCACAGTTCCTCAAGAAAATCACCACCACGCAGAAGCTGAATTTCAATCTCCTACACGATAACCGCAATGCCCTAGCCGCGCAATTCGGCCTGAAGTTTTTCTATCCCGATGATTTGAAAGCATTGTATCAAGACAAGTTCAACATCAACCTCGAAGTACAGCAAGGTAACGACGAATGGGCCCTTCCCATGCCCGCCCGCTTCATCATCGACCCAACTGGCACTATCCAATACGCCGAAAGCCATCCCGACTACCGAAATCGTCCCAATCCCGACGAGCTTATGGAAGTATTAAAAAACTTATAACAATCAGCAAACCTTTCACCATGAAAAAAATATTCATCATCAACGGCCACCAATACTATCCTTTCGCCGAGGGCAAACTCAATGGCGCACTAGTCGAAAAGGCCACGACCCTCTTCCAAAGTAAGGGCTACGCCATCCAAACCACTAACATGCAAGCCGAGTATAACGTAGACGAGGAGATTGAAAAGCACCTTTGGGCTGATGCTATCTTACTACAAACACCTGTCAATTGGATGGGCGTCACCTGGAGCTTCAAAAAGTACATGGATGAGGTGTACACAGCAGGCATGTTCGGCAAGCTCTGCGATGGCGACGGCCGCAGCAAGCAAGCGCCGAAGGCCAACTACGGTGCCGGAGGCAAATTGACCAACACCCAATACATGCTCTCCCTCACCTTCAATGCTCCCAAAGAAGCCTTCGGCGACGACCAGGAGTACCTCTTCGCAGGAAAATCAGTAGACGATTTACTGTTTCCACAACATATGAACTTCAAGTTTTTCGGCATGCAGCCCCTTCCTACTTTCGCCTGCCACGATGTGATGAAAAATCCGGAGGTGGAGGCGGATTTTGGGCGGTTTGAGGCGCATGTGGGGAAGTACTTTTAGCGATGTTTGGCAATTAATAGCTCCCACACATAAAAAAACGTAGGTAGAAACTTATATTTGCCAAATACTAATATCAGGTGCACCGCTAAACCCTACAGATTGTATGTCCAAAAAACGAAAGGCCAAAAAAGCGAAAAGTACTCCCCCGCCTAAGTCAAAGGCCCCGCCACCGGCGAAAAAGATAAAATGGGGAGCAATCGCCCTCTACGTGTTGGGGCTTTTTCTTTTTCAAGAAATGGTGCTGCGCCTTTGCTTTCCACTGCCGGAGTTGAGCAATTTCAATCGCATCAAGTTTCAAATTTTGGAGCCGGCGGCCGGTGGGCCCTCCTACCTGCGCAATCGAGCCATGGTGTGGCGCTCCTACCCAGACACCACCGCCGATTTTGTCCATCAAATGAATCGCTATGGCTATCGGGATCAGGATTGGTCGGTGAGTAAGCCGGCGGGCAAGAAGCGTATCTTTTTCGTCGGCGACAGTTTTGTGGAGGGGATGATGACGACGGGCGATCAGACGGTACCGGAGCATTTCAAGCGGGCGGCGGGTGTAGCCGCTGGGGAGTACGACATCTTCAATTGTGGGATGATGGGTATTGGATTGAATGAATACACGAAATTTTTGGCGGAGGCCGTTCCTATTTTTCGCCCCGATGTGGTCTTTATGGTCCTGTACGCCAATGATATTCCCTTTCAGAAGGCCTACCAGCCTCCGACTTCGCCCGAGCCGACTTACTTCAGCTTCTGGCGGCCCCGCCTGCTAGTGCTCATCGATTTCATCAAAGCCAAAGACCCTATTCCTTTTCGTTGGAACAACGAACGCATTCCCTTCCACCAACCCGTTCCTGATCCAGGCAATCCCTGGTCGGTCAAAGAAGCGGAGTGGAGCCCGCATGTCCGCCCCGACCTCAAGGAGGCGATGAAGCAGGGGACTTTCAACTTTTTTCGCTTAAATTGGGTACTGGAAGAGGAGAAATTTCTGCGCCAAGCTACTGATATTTCTACGCAGCTGCAATTCCTCAAGCAGCACCTAACGAAGTACGGAACGGAGTTGATTGTATTCTATGTACCCAGCCGCAGCCAAATTTCTAATTATTACTATACCTTCGAAAGGGCCTCCTGCCAGCAAAATTGCCCTGATCAATTGGATTTGACAGGGCCGGCTTATCAGGTGCACCGCAGCCTGTTGAGCCAGCAATGCTCCAGCCTGGGCTTTCCCTTCTACGACCTGACGGAGCCCGTCAAGGCCGAGGAGGATCGCGGCAACCATCTGTACTGGGATTACGATGATCATATGCGGGCGAAGGGCTACAAAGTACTGGGAGAAGCCATCTGGGAGCGTTGGCGTGCTCGTCAGTAAGCTGGACTAAAATAATGGAATAAACAAGATGAACGAAAAACTAAAAGTATTCCTGCTGCTGTTGCTCGCTGCATTCATCATCAGCGGCAACACGCTCAAACATGGCTACGTGCTCGACGATGATGTCGTTTACTTGCAAAATCAATTTGTGCAGAAAGGATTTGCAGGCATCGGAGATATTCTGAGCAACGGATTCCTAACCGGCTTCAACGGTAGCACCGATCAATCCTATCGCCCTCTAGTACTCATCAACTTTGCCATTGAGAAGGCCATTTTTGGGAATAACCCAGCGGTGGGACACTTCGTCAATGTCCTGCTGTATGCCTTGTGCGGCTTTCTGGTCTTTCTGCTGGCCCAGCAGATGTTTCCACGTTGGAGCCCTCTTGCTCACCTTAGTGCAGCTTTAATTTTTTTGGCCCACCCTGTCCACACCGAAGTGATCGCTAATATCAAAGGGAGGGACGATATTCTGCACTTCGTATTTGCCATCGGGGCATTGTATTGGGCCTTTAAGTATGTAAAACAGCAACAGGTAAAACACCTTGCTGGCTCTGCCGTCTTACTTTTTCTGGCCATGCTTTGCAAAGAAATGGCGGTCACCTTCCTGGCAGCCATTCCACTGACCTTGTATTTTTTCACCCCCACCCAGCGGTCGACTTTATTGAAAACCACGGGCAGCTACGTCGCTGTTTTTGCCCTCTATATGCTCATCCGTACGCTAGTCTTGGACGATATTGTTTTGGAAGAAGCTCCTCTGGTGGTGAATAATGCATTAGCTGCGGCGCAAAATGAGCTGGAACGTTTGAGCACCTGTTTGTTGATCTTGCTGCTTTACCTCAAACTCCTTTTTGTCCCACATCCTCTTTCCTGGGATTACTCGTTCAACCAGATTCCCATTGTCGGGCCAAGCGATTGGCAGGCCATCGTCGCGATAATTGGCTTACTAGGGCTGGGCGTCTATGCCCTTTTGGGGGTGAAGAAAAAAAATCCACTGGCCTGGGCGATCCTCTTCTTTTTCATCGTGATGTCGGTCGTCTCCAATATTATCATTCCGATTGGAGCTACGCTTGGCGAGCGTTTTTTATTTACCCCTTCTTTTGCTTTCCCCTTTGTCCTGCTGTTACTTTTATCTCGAATCACTAAGGTGGAGCTAAAGAATAAGCAACTACTCAAGCAAACAGCGCTGATTGCTCCGATCGGCGTTATCCTATTGCTCTTTCTCTTTAAAACCATTCAACGCAATCAAGATTGGAAGGACAATTTTACGCTCTACGAATCGGGTGTCCGAACAGCGCCTAATAGTACCCGTACTTGGGGGGCGCTAGGATCGGCCTATCGCGTGCGGGCAGAGTCCGCGGCTTCGCCACAAGCAACGCAATCCAACTATTTGAAAGCCATTGATGCCTACCAGAACAGTACCCGTATCCTCGATTCTAATTTTGATTCGTGGTACAATTTGGGAATCAGTTATGAGCGGCTGGGCAATATGCCAGAGGCGATGAAGGCCTACCGCAATACCTTGAAGCACGAACCGGAGGCAGAGGGCGCCTGGAATAATATTGGGGTTTATTTTTTTAATAATGAAGAATTCGAAAAGGCCAGGGTTAACTTTCGCAAAGTTATCGAAATCAACCCCCAAAACGTCGATGCCACTACTAGTATCGGTACGTCCTATCTGGCAGAAGGCAATCCAACGGAGGCCATCCCCTGGTTTCTTAAGGCCATTGAGATCAGTCCGCAGGCCGTGATGGCCATGCGCAACCTGTCTATGGCCTATACCCAGACCGGACAGCCGGAGGAAGCGGCTAAATACCGGAAAATGGCCGAAGAGCAATAAGGCAGCGTATGAAGATCAAAACCATTAGATGGATTGACCTCAACGTAGGCAAAATGCTATGCTTTCTGCTGACCCTTTGGCGCAGCCTGATGCGGCTTATCCTGCCCTCAAAGCCGCCCCCGCCCCAACGCATTCTCTTCATCAAATTCATCGAACAGGGAGCCAGCGTGCTGGCCTACAGTGCTATTCAAAGAGCCATCGAACAGGTCGGAGCTCAAAATGTCTACTTCTGCCTATTCCGCCCTAATCGCCCCATCCTCGACATCATGGACCTTCTGCCATCAGAGAATATCTTGGAAATCCGCGACGATCGCCTCCTGCATTTCTTCTCCGATAGTGCAAAGGCGCTCTGGCGTTGCCGCCACCTAAAAATTGACTCTACCATCGATATGGAGCTGTTCTCTCGGGCCTCCGCCATCTTTGCGTACCTGAGCGGAGCACGCAATCGAGTGGGCCTGCACCGCTACACCAGCGAGCTGGCCTATCGGGGTCGGCTGATGACCCACGAGATACAGTATAATCCTTACTTACACATTGCGACGGCTTACTTATTACTTGTAGAAAGTCTTTTCCTGCCCACTACTCAAGTGCCTATGAGTAAGCTAGACCCTACAACTTTACAAACTGAGGTGCCAAAGTTTCGCTATAAGGCGGCCGACCTTGAAGCCTTCGGGCAAAAGCTAAAGCGGGAGGCGGGCCGTCCGCTGGCCAGCCAACTGGTACTGCTTAATCCCAATGCTAGTGATATGCTCCCCCTACGCAAGTGGGAAACCGAACGCTTTATTCACCTCGGCAAACAACTATTAGAGCGCCATGATGACCTGCTTATCGTCATCACGGGTGCCCCCTCAGAGGCGGAAATAGCCGACCAAATTGCTGCGCGTTACGATTCCCCTCGTGTCTTTTCAATGGCCGGCAGGACGAGTATGCGAGAGTTATTCTTGCTCTACGAATGGTCTGACCTGCTGGTGACTAATGACAGCGGTCCTGCTCATTTTGCCAGCATGACCGATACGAGTATCATCGTACTGTTTGGGCCAGAGACGCCGCAGCTGTACGGCCCACTGGGGAGCCGGGTACGAGTCATTTGGAAGGCATTGACCTGCTCCCCCTGCGTCAATGCAGTGAACCATCGCTTCTCGCCTTGTACCAATAATGTCTGTATGCAGGGCATTGAGGTAGACGAGGTGTTGACAATTTGTGAGGAGGAGCTAAAACGTTCTTAAAAATTAACTCAACATCACTCCGGCTGAGCCTGCACTCTGGTAAACCAATTGTAAAGAATAGGGACAATCAGCAAGGTCAGCAACATAGAAGAAATCAGCCCTCCAATCAGCGTCCATCCTAGCGGCGACCAAAGGTTGCTGGCCGAGAAAGTCAGTGGCACCAGCCCTAAGATCGTCGTGGTCGTCGTAAGCACAATTGGGATAAAGCGGCGCTCTGCCGCCTGCTGAATTGCCGTGCGTTTTTCCACCCCCTCACGAATCAATTGATTGGTATAATCAACCAGAATAATGGAATTGTTGACTACAATTCCGATCAAACTGATGAACCCAACGAAGGCGAAAAAGGAGAACGACCAACCGGTTAGGTATAAGGCGATGAATGATCCGGTAATCGCTAGTGGAATAGCCGAAAAAATGATGAGTGGCTGTACAAAAGAGCGAAACTGTAGCACCAATACGGCAAAAATTCCCAGCATGGCTACAATAAGTAAAGTTCCTAAATCTCCGAAGCTTTCCTGCTGCGTCTCGTACTCTCCGGCGATATAGTAACTGTATCCATCCGGCCAGTCATAAGCATCCAATTTAGGGATGATGGACTGTGTAATTTCCGTTGTCTTATCTGGGTTGAGCACATTAGCGGTGATCCCAATCGACCGATCCAGGTTGAAGTGGTTGATCTTTGCGTACTCGGCCTTCAATCCAATATCGGCTACTTGTGACAGGGGCACTTGCTGCCCACTAGCATTCGCTACGTAGACTTTATCAAAGTCGGTGATGTTGGGTTGATCAACGAATGGGATGCGCAGCACCATGGGATAGGTTTCGTTATCGCTGGTCAAGGTCGTCTGGTCGACTTGGATACCATTTAGGCTGGCTCTTATGGTCCGATCAATATCTAATAACGATAAGTTGTACAAGGACGCTTTATCCCGGTTGATATTTAGGGCCAGGTCCGTTTTACTCAAGGCTAGCGGATTATCGATGTCTTCTGTCCCTGGTGTTTCGCGCACGATGTTTTCGATGTCGTAAGCGATGTCTTTGAGCACCGTGAGGTCTTCGCCGAGTAGTAAGATTTCTATAGGGGCCTCGAATGGTGCACCGTTGGTCAATTCTCTAAAATAAATCTTACCATCGGGGTAGGCTTTGAAGGCCTTTTTGAGTTTTTGGAGGGTGGGATAAAATCGTTGCGGGTCCCACTCCTTAAAATTGATCACCACCTCTCCGTGGTATTTCTTGAATTCTTCTGGTATTCTGTTGTAGTATACTTGAGGGTTACCGTGTCCGGTGTTGGTGATGTAGCTCTCTACGAAATCTGTGGTATCCAGTACGGATTCGATATAGGCAATGGCCTTGTCGGTACGTTGGAGATTGGAGGAGTAGGGCATATCTACTGACACCAGCAGCAGGGGCTTATCGGCAGTGGGAAAGAAGCTAACGCCGATTTTTGGAAACAGGGAGCCGGCGAAGCCAAATAGGCCCAATCCGATGAGCAGCATCAGCCATCCTCTCTTCAGCCCAAACTTGAGCGTAGGGCGGTAAACCCCTTGAATGATGCGGTTCAATAGTCGCCGCACCAAAGTAGGCTTTGACTGGCGGCGCTTGGTTCCTAACACCTTGCTAGAAACGATAGGGGTAAAGACCAGGGCCAAAACCAAAGACGCCATGAGGGCGAAGATGACGGTGAGCGGTAGGGTTCGCAGAAATTCTCCGGGTCCGCTTTGTAGTAAGGACAGCGGAGCGAAGGCCAGTACGGTGGTCGCAGTAGAGCTGATGATGGCATAGCCCACTTCTGCGGTGCCTAGGCTGGCCGCTTCTCGGATAGGATGCCCATCATTTCTAAAGTTGATGATATTCTCAATGACTACAATGGCATTATCTACCAATAGGCCAAGGGCGATCACCAAGGCAGCAATGCTGATCTGTTGCAAGGCATAGTTATTGAAATCCAATATTGTGATAGCCAGAATAATGGACAGTGGGATAATGGTCATTACGACTAATGCGGAACGCCAACCTAAGAAAATCCAAATGATGATCCCTACTAAAAAAATACCTTGGAGAAGATTACTGATAAAATCATTAATGCGAAAGGCTACCGCAGGCGCCTGATCGAAAGCCTTCACTAGCTGGACGTCCTCGGGCAATCGAGATTGGAAAGCCTCCTCGGCTTTAGTGAGTTCTTCGGACAGTGTAAGAATATTAGATTTCCGCTTTTGATTAACCGAAAGATAAATACACGATTGCCCATTGTAACGAGCAAACCACTCCTGATCGGCATAATCGAAAGCTACCGTGGCAAAGTCTCGCAGGTAAATGATCTTATTGTTGGCAGAGCGAATAGCGGTATTGCGAATTTCCGTCAGACTCTCGAAGCCTCCTGTCGACTGGATATTGAACGATAGCCCTCCAGCATCAATATCTCCTCCGGGGATTTTGGCATTGTCCCCTTGTAGTACACCTAGCACCTGATTGAGGGGAATATTCAACTGGGCCATTTTCTGAAAATCAATGCTAATGCGGATTTCCTCAATCGGATAAGCTTCAATCTCTGTTGATTTGACGAAGTCTATTTTTTCCACCTCATCCTGAAATTCCTCCGCAATATCGAACAGACTATTATAGGGCACGGTTTCCGAAACCAGTGCGAACTGCTGGACCACCACCCGATCCTCTGGCTTAAACTGGTTGACCTCAATATCAAAAATACCCGGAGGTAAGGTCGCGCGAATGCTGGTAATGGCCGCTAGTATTTCGTCGTACTTTTCGTCGTAGTCAATACCGAACTCGCCCTCCACTTGCAATACCGCAAGACCGTTGGTAATCTCCGTTCTAATTTCTGTAATTTCATCCAAGTCATCAATCACCTCTTCAATGGGATCGACAACTAGGTCCTCCATGTCCTCCGGACCAGCTCCAGGATAGATGACAATAACAGTATAATTGGGTAGCTCTAAAAAGGGGTCCTCCGATTTGGGCATTGAGATAAAAGATTTCACCCCAATGAATAAGGACAAGGCTACAAGCACATAGATAAATTGGCTATTTTTTATAGCTAGTGATGGCAATTTCATGTTAGTAAGGAGATTGAATTTTACTGAATGATTTGAATGCTATCATTATTCGATAAGTAGGCAGCTCCATCGACGATGAGCCATTCACGAGACCGCAGTTCAGTAGTATCGATGACAAAGAAATCATCAGCAATCAAATTGATCATCACTGTCTTTTTCTGTGCTATTTTACCGTCGCGGCTTACAAAGAGACTAGCCTGCTTATCATCCCCCTCTACTAGAGCATTCATAGGAATTCGATAATGCGCCTCAGCAGTGGCAGGTAAGATTTCTACAGCGCCCACAAATCCATTTTTCAATTCGGGAAAAAATCCGTTGAGTGAAAGTTCAATATCAAATGTTCCTGTCATGGGATTGGCTTCTTCTGCAATCTCACTGATGAAGGCGGGGTATTTTTTTTGCGGAAAAGCACTGAATTCAATATTGGCTTTGTCGGTAGGTTTGATTTTAACGATCTGCTTATCCGCCACACCAATCTTGAGGACTTGTGCTCCCTTGCTGCCCGTGCTCCCTAGCACATAGACGGGCTGCCCCGGAGCAATCAGCTCATTATTTTCCGACAGTTTCTTTAGTACCTTTCCATTAATTGGCGATACAATCTTAGCGTAGCGTTGGTTGAACTGGGCAATGTTCAAAGTCGCTTTGGCAATCTCTACTCCTGTGGTGGCATCCTGTTGCTGCTCCAATGTGGCCACGCTATCTTTTAGCAGGCGTTCTACCCGCTCCAAGTCGCGCACCGCTTTGTCATAAGCATTTTGCGCCTGAAGAACTTGTGCATCAACTTCTACCATATCAAGCTCGGCTAATAGCTGGCCTTTACGCACCTTTTGGCCTTCTTCAAAATAGAGTCGCTTGATAATCCCTCCTACCTTGAAGGAGAATTTGATTTCTTCGGCTGACATCAGCACCCCGCTGGCTTTGATGTAGGTCGGCGTTACACTTTCCTCTAGGGTGATGGCCTTCACCAATTTTACCGTTGTTTTTTGGGGCGGCGCTACCTCTTCGGTGGCATATTCTTGTTTGCAAGCGCCAATGGTGCAGCCTAGCAGCAGGAGATAAAATATATTTTTCATAGGTCGTTTATTTATTTAGTGAATCACAACTTGGGGTTAGTAACTGAAAGAAATAGCTCCCGCACGTATCAACTCCGCATGCTTAGTCCAGGCCTGGAACAGCGCCAAACTGGTATCCAGACGTGCGTTGGTCAAATCGTTCCGCGCCTCCAGTAGCGCGATGTAGTTGGCTTTACCATTCTTGTAAAGGCTCAGCGCGTCTCGGTAAATCTTCTCGTACAATTTAATTCGACTCTTCTCTGTATTGTAGGTCTCTACGGCTTGTTGAAGCTCATTTCTAGTATTGAATAAATCCAGGGCCAGTAATGACCGAGTGTTATCCAATTCTTTGATGCGTGCCTGCACCAGGCTCCGCTCCTTTTTGATTCTTTCCTGCCCCTTCCCTCCATCGTACAGATTGAGCTGCAAGCTCACTCCTCCGAGAACATAGGGAGAGCCTCCATCGACGTTGAAGTCAAAGTCTTGCAGGCCCACATCGACAAAGGCGTTCAATTCTGGTTTGCGATAGGTGGAGGCTAGCTCCACCAGTTTTTCGTTGAGTTGAACCGCTGTAGTCAGCTTGCGCAATTCTTCGCGTTGGTTGACGTCTGCGGTGGCGATAATATCCATTGAGGGTAGGCCGGTGAGGGTATCTAAATTGACTGGCGTATCGAGTGGTTCATTGATTAAAAAGTTGAGGTAAGCTGCCGCATTTTTTGCCAGGAGCTGTGCATTGGTAATGTCTTTATTGATGCTCAGCAGGTCTTGCTCATTTCGTGCAACAACAGTCCGGTTCACACGATCATTAGCGTAGAGACTTTGATTAACCCGCAGGCTTTCCTCAATCAACAGCTTGGCATTTTGGTAGATGGTAGTCGCCTGCCGAGCACTCATTACATCAAAATAAGCCTTTGTAATCTGCTCAAACAGCTCCCGCTTGTAGATGGCAATATCTTCCCTGATAAGGTCTCGCTGCATCGATTGAATAGAACTATTGATGTCAATATTAGGATTAATGAGTGGGTAAGTCGCTCTCACCTTCACATCATAGAAGTTGTGAGGATTAAGCAGCTCATTCACATTGTCGACCTGTGGAAAGGCATTGGAGGCAGTAAGCTCGTTGAGCGAACTGTAGACAGGGTTCAACAAATCACCAACAGGAAAATCAATCGTACGACCTCCAGCAGCGAGGGTATACTGCGGTGTAAAATCCAACTGTACGGACCGATTGGCCTTGGCCTCTGCCAGCGCATAACGAGCAGCATCAAGCTGGAAATCGAGCTGCTGTAGCGCAATATTGGATTGCAGCCCTTTGTCAAGATAGCCGCTGAGGCGGCTCTGTGCTGATAGGTGGCTATAGCTATAAAGCATCAGCAGCGTACAAAGCAATCTAGTCAACATATTTCTGAACAGTGTTTAATAAGGTGACAAAAAAATTTATAGCCTATCCATCATGCGCTCAAACTCGCCATAGCTCAACATCACAATATCTTGAGGAGTCGCTATTTGTGCCTTCTCCGATCGACCACTATTGTGCAAAGAAACCATTCCGTGTACCATGCTCCAGATCAAAAAACTCAGCGCCTCCACGTCATGCCCCGGGAAGTAGCCTTGACGAATACAGCCAGCCACCGTTTGCCGCAACTCATCGAAAGTCGCCTCGCCCTGTCGCCAAAGGGGTTCATTGCCCTCCATCAGGTGCTTCATGGGATACTCACTGACAAACATCAGGTCATAGAGCGCCGGATAATCGAAAGAAAACTGAATATAAGCGCGACCCATCGCCTTGAGTCGCTCTAGCGGATTCTTTACGCTGTGCAGCACCTCAAATCTTCGTTTCAGCTCCGTGAAGCCTTTAATGTGCAGTGCAAACATAATTTCCGCCTTATTCTTAAAATAAAAGTACACGGCAGCAGGGCTATAGCCAATGATCTCGACGATGTTTCGAATCGAGGTTTTCTCGATGCCGCGATCTGTATACACTTGCATGGCGGCTTCAAGAATCTGCTGGCGGATGTTCTCCGCGTGTTTTTTTCGTTTCTTCATTATGGTGTCATTGGATAAACTGAACAGTGTTTAAAAAGTTCATGGGTTGGGGGAATTTTATGGTGTTGGTGTTATCTATCACGCAAAAGAGCCTTAAGGGTTTTATACCTTAACGCTCTAAGTGCTGGTGCAGCAAAAGAGACTTGGACGCTAGACTTCAGCATGCTGAATGTTGCCATTCATTAAAGTTTATTGTTATTTAATTCGATTTGGAATTATATACTCAGGTTTTGAAGAATTACAATATTTTACTACCTTAGTCATCGACAAATTAGAATTACTGATGGGAATGCTCGCACCACTAAAATTAGGATACACTTTCTTCATATGTCAGAGAACACTCCCATTATTAAATTAAGGATTATCCATTCTAGTCATGAAGACGACTCTTCTTTTGCCAATCGCCTCTCCTCTTATCTAAGCGCGTACCAAGACGTACATCATTTTACCTGTTCAACTAAGGCATTGCATCCTGGTCTGCCAGATCATGAGGATGCTGACAGTTGTGGCGAACACGACATTTTTCTATTTATACTCTCTCATGAATTGATCGGACTTATAAAAAAGGTAGTAGATTATAAATACCTAGAGTCTTTGGGAGGAGTAAAAAAAGATAAGAGCAAGTATACCCACCGAATACTGCCGTTAGCATTTCGTCCACATAATGCAAGTAATACAATATTAGACAAATTGTTAGCACTCCCTCCAGATGTCAAAGGAAATGACATAATTGGTTCAATCTATCTGGCTTCTAGCCAAAGTGAAGAATTCACTAAAAGCAAGTGGGAGGAAATCCTGTATTACCATATTATCCCCTTTGTCACAAAAAAAATCGATGCTTACTACCACGAGTTCAAACTCATGAACGAAAATGAACGGAAATACAAGAAATTAGTTGGAGAGACGCCAAATATCGAAATTGCGGCGCAAAAGTATAAAAAAAATCTGACAGAAGAGGCAATCCGCTTGAAGAAAATTCGTTTTGGCCTTAAAAACTTGGAGAATTCCGAACCCCTAAACGGGAAAACACGTTATAGATACAACTATAAGCTGATTTCAATTACTCGCTCAAAGGCTTCGATTAAAGGCACCATTGCTCAAAAATTGGAAGAACTAAAAGATAGCGGGCATCAAAAATTGATCATTTTAATGTTTGATCTTAACAGCCTCCTGAGCACAGATTATAGAGATTATATCAAGAAAGTAATTGAGAATCAGGAGAAGTATAAGGCATTACGCGAAGAGTTAAAAGATTACATAAAAAGCGGGAAAGTGATCATTCCCAAATTACTACAGTTCGA
>JBCDGZ010000052.1:0-46947 GCA_038750655.1 Bacteroidota bacterium
AATAACGAGATCACACTAAGTAAAACCATTGCTTTCTTGATCCTTTCCAAATAATAAGCATTATATATCATATATAAAGTCAAAATATTGAAGAACAAAAAGAAGCCAGAAATTTGTCTTGACTTTATGGACAATTTTTCGCATCTTAAGAAAAAACAAGTTAAAAGCAAATGCTTCCAGCTTTCACACTTTATTCTCCGTTTGTTTATCTGACTAAAAATTTAGCAAACGAAACTTATGATCTTTTTTTAATCGTTCCGATTGAAGCAGGAACTACTCTGGAATTGGTAAAAATTGAAGAGTCCCCTCTATCAAATATAATTAATTACAATATTATAAAAATAGATGCTGGGGAGGATGAAGAGGCCGTGATAGACATAGATGGAAAGAAATTTTTTAAAACCCGTTTCCACTTTGATCATAACAACAATTCTCAAGAAATAAATCATAGTGAATTTGAAGTTATTGTCTCTATTACATATGAAAACTCTTTTGAAACTAAGAATGTAATACATTACGAAGATGCAGATATTCTTCCTATTGAAGAAGAGAGTCAAATCGCTATCAATAGACCATATGTTTATTTAGTCCAACCTCATCAATTAGAAGATAGTGACGAGCAGATTTTCTATCCTAGAATGTTAATACCAACTAAGAGCTATAAATATTCCGAAAAAGCTGATGATTTATTAATCACTTCTGGTAGAAGCGCAGTTTGTGAAAACTTAGTTGCTCTGTACGGAAATGAAAATACCGATAATGATGACTTAACAATCATTTTTCCATCTAAAGTCAATAAAGCATCCTTTCGGGATACCGCAAGAATACATGGAAACTTTTCAGCTATAGTTCTTTTATTCGATTCATTTTTAGATGCTTTCTCTTTCGTCGCGCGATCAGATAGTCATAAGAATCTCATATTAGCTAATAAAGAATCAAGCGATGATAAAACCAAAAGCGAAACCAAAGCTAGAACTGGAAGTGCCGATACCATGCCTGTAAGTGGTATACCTGTAGATGATAATAAATATCAAACAATCTCTAATGCAATAACCTTTAGAGTACTTGAGGATCATACTAATGATTATTCTCTTCAGGGAAAGTCCGAAAAAAAACAACTAGACATCGCCGTAGTTGAGTATCCTCGAATATTAGGTAAATATGAAAAAGCCATTGAAAACAGCTATTCCCTAAATCTTCGCTCCAATCAAGGGGTTAGTGCAGAAATCATTTATGATATTGTGAAACTTTCGAATCTCAAAGAGCAATTTCTAGCAAAAAATATATTTAATTTTTCTACTAAAACCCTCCGAAGGTATAGAGATGCACATAAAATATTAAACCCTAAGGATGGTGAAATTGCTCTGAAATTGGTTGCTCTGTATAAAAAAGGAATTGAAATATTTGGAGAACCGAGCTCTTTCAATAGTTGGATTCGAAAGCCAGCTTTTGGACTCGGAAATGTGATCCCGCTTAATTTAATGAATACCTCTACTGGTGTTGACCTGATTATGGAAGAATTAATTCGCATTGAATACGGCGATCTAGCCTAGATCTACTACAACCTAAAATGAAAGTATATCGCATCACCACCCTGAAATGGTCTACCCAACTCAGTGCCTCTGGCTTCTCCGCCCGCTGGAATTCTAAAGGAAAGTTTATGATCTACACTGCGGGCTCCAGGGCTCTAGCGTGCTTGGAAAATGTAGTACATCGAAGTGGTGAAGGTCTTAATGATAATTTTAGGGTAATGGTAATCAATATCCCTAGTTTTTTAGATATAGAATCGTTAAACACTAAGGTACTTCCTGAAAGCTGGTCGGACTTCACTTCATACCACTTCTGCCAGCAAATTGGTAACGAATGGCTCGATAGCCGACGAACAGCTATTTTGCAGGTCCCTTCGGTAATCATCAAAAAGGAATTTAACTATTTAATTAACCCTAATCATGAACACTTTAAAAACATCAAACTAGAAAGTACAGAGAAATTCGACTTTGATTCAAGAATTAAGGACTGATACTTCTCCTTATCCTATTTCCCCTTCCCCTGTAATAAGACCAGCACTGTATAGAACATAATCTTAAAATCCAGCGCAAAAGACATATTCTCGATGTAGAGAATGTCGAAGTGGAGGCGCTATAGCATCTCCTTGACCTTGGAAGCGTAGCCATACTTAACAACAACCTGAGCTTCAGCAGTAGTCGCTACATTCCTATGGGAGGTATGTCTATGGTGGCCTTCCTCAATATCACCAACCTGCTCAACACCAAAAACCAGGCTTCTGACATCTATAATTCAGATTATAGCCAGCGGATGTTCAATTATTTGCAGCTGCGAACGGTATATTTTGGCGTGGTATTTCAGTTTGATCGATAGCCCAGGACCCAACAAAACAACCCATCCAGTAAAGCCAAATCTCCTCTCTTGGGGATTTGGCTTTGCTGTTCTAGAAAAAGTGCGTTTTTCTTTAAAAAAAGTGCGATTTTCTTGATGATTTTTCGGGAGCATCTACGACTAATAATAAAAGGGAACATCCCATATTATCTTCACCGTATGCATACAACATTTATAAACAATCCACTAACAAGGATAAATCCATATGCAACGCAAAACCAGTGCTTATGAAATTTGCTAAAAGAAATGGCCCAATTTCCTATGAGAAAATCGGTAAGTTCATCTCTTCGCTTCCCAAAGACCAATGGATCAACCTCAAAGATTCTTTAACCAATGCAGGCTATCACGACGCTATAGAACCGCTGATCCCTGCCTTCGATTTCTTCAAAAACATAGGACATTTAAAAACGCGAGACAATAATGAGATCACACCAAGCAAAGATGTAGTTGTACTTATCCCTTCTAAAAGAGACGTTCCACAACGATCAATTAAAGAAATCTTTGACAAAATTCCCCGTAAATAATGTTGATTGCCTCCACCATTGCCTTTTCCATCGCAGTCCTGCTGCTCGGTATGCCGAGCAGTAGAGACTTTGATCAAGTAGCAGGGCGCTACCTCATTTGGCGCTCCAAATGGTTTTGGATCAGCGCCGTTTTACACGGCCTGTTGGCGGTAGGGATGCTGCTGTTCATGAAGGAAATGGAAATCACTATTAAGATTGGAGATGCTGATAAGGGGTTTGTAGAATACAGCTGGCTCTATGGCGTCTTTGCTGGCCTGTTCTATCAGGGGATCATCTACTCTATCGTTAGTATGCTCTCCTTGAATGGCGTGGGCATTAAAGAGGGAGATACTACCATCAAATCGTCTATGGACTTCTACTCCTCTATCCTGGGGTGGTTGATCAAAAACGACATCGATCGCATCAGCGACGTCGCCATCACCCCTCCTAAACGCAGCCTCCTAAAGCTGGAGGATCTGAAAATTGAGGATATTGTCGGGGCTTTTTTCGTAACCGGCAACTCGGAAGATGTGGGGTGGATGGTGGATCAAATTCGGGAAAAGAAGGAGCAATTGACGGAAAATGGCTTCGACATCAGCGAGGAGAAGCTGAAAGCGCCACTTTTGGAGGATATTTTAAAACAATTCCTCATTGCTAAAGGCCATCGTCAGTTTCGCAGAGCGATTGCCAAGGTGGAAGCCAACTTGAGGGACGTCAAAGAACCATCAACGCCGATTGAAGAATTTGCTGATAAACAGAATTAACTGCTTTAACTCTGCATCTTTGGCGATAATAGCCTCGATATGTGATTTTTCCTCAGCACTCAAAGGCTCTCCCTTAGCATGGGCAATGAGGAGGAAATAACTGCTGGTATCGTATTTACTGAGAATCCGAAGCAGGTCAAAGGGATAATTCAGCGTATCTACCAGACGGCCAAGTAAAACAGGATCGTTGATAATTTTCTCTCCGAGCGACTTTTTGCATTTGTGGACAAAGGAGGCGTAGGATTGGGCGGAGCTAAAGCCCGCCCGGCGTGCCAGCTCGGCATTCGAGGCCCCCGGATCATCGAGCTTCAGCTCAATGGCCTCCTTGCAACGGCCACTCAGCAGGGTCAAAAAGGTTTTGACAATTTCGATGTGCTCGGTAGAAATAATCAGCGTTTCGGGCGACTCCTCATCCACCTCCATCAATTCTCTGGGATCATAAGGCAATTCTCTTTTCTTCCTACGGACCCGATCCATGCATTTGTTTTTGGCAATCGCATAGAGGTAAGTATTGATCGAAGATTTCCCCTGGTATTTATCCAACCGAATATTATCTACAAAACTGATGATGACTTCTTGCAGCAAATCCTCCACTTCCCGCTCACCAATCCCGGCCCCAATAGCCAAAGCCTGAATGACGGGCCGAAATCGATCGTAAAGACACCCAATAACAATGGATTCCTTATTGAGCCCCAGTCGAATAATCTGCACTATTTCCTTATCATTAAAATCGTCGCACATGGTAATCGTGTTTTGGGTGAATTGATTCCCTGAGTGGCGTTTTTGGTGTTGTCAGTGTCCTTTGCGAGAGCTACTGCTGTCCGAGCAGTGTCTCCCAACTAGGGGACACAGCGGGTTTTTCTTATGCAAACACCCCTGTTACAGTATAATACGCATAAGTATTAACGAAAATTAAAACAAAATAATTTCTATTTGCCCTTACCTTGTAACAAGACCAGCACCGTATAGAACATGATCTTGAAATCCAGCGCCAAAGACATGTTTTCGATGTAGAGAATATCGAAGCGGAGGCGCTGTAGCATCTCCTTCACATTAGAGGCGTAGCCGTATTTGACCTGCCCCCAGGAGGTAATGCCGGGGCGCACCTTGAGAAGGTGCTTGTAATGTGGAGCGTGTTGGACAATTTGGTCGATGAAGAAGCGGCGCTCCGGCCGGGGGCCGACCAAAGACATATCGCCGATGAGGACGTTCCAGAACTGCGGGAGTTCATCCAGCCGCCATTTGCGCATAACGCGCCCCCATTCGGTTACTCGAGGATCGGTATCGTGAGAGAGCTGGGGGCCAGCCGACTCAGCATCTACGTACATCGATCGGAACTTGTAGATCCAAAAAGGCTTGCCATTGATGCCAATGCGCTCCTGCCGGAAGAAGATGGGGCCAGGCGAGGAGAAGCGCACCTTGATCATAATGAAGATATAGAGCGGAGCGAGAAGAACAAGCATAACGGCGCTGGCGCTAATGTCGATTAGGCGCTTAACCAGACGCTGCCAGCGGGGCATCAAATCTTGCTTGATTTCGATAAGCACAGCACCAAAAACGTGGTTCATCTTCACCGTCCCCAGCATAATATCGTACATGTCGGGGATGATTTTGACCAGCACTTGTTCATCAAAATCAAAGAGGATATTCATGATCTCCCGGAGGCGGTTGTGCTCGGAAGTTTCGATAGCAATAATAACCTCTTCGATGCCTTGTTCGCGAATGACGCTGTCGATGTCCTCAATGCTGCCGAGGCGGGGCAGAAACTTGGCTAGCTCATTGGTGCTTTTGCCATTGGCATCAATAAAGCCTACAAAGCTGTAGCCTAGCCCCTTTTTAAGGCCTTGAATCTCCTGATAAAGCTCTACAGCGTTTTGATTGCCGCCGATGATGAGGGTCGTGTAGGTCACTTTACCCGCTTTGAGCCTTCGGCTGGCACGGGTCAGCAGCACCATGCGGGCCGAGGCAGTGAGGATAAAGTGGTAAAAAAACAGGACCAGAAAGGAGCTGTAGTAGGTTTTGTAGTCCCGGACAAAATCGTCGAGGATGAGGGTGAAAAAGAGAAAAATAACCCCCAAGAAGGTCAGAAAAAAGGTACGGGTGAGGGTAGCCAAGCGCGATAGGCGGTAAATATCGCGGTATTTGTCAAAGATAGAATAGAGCAACAGCCACCCCACCGGAATGATCACAATGCCGTACCAAAAGTTCCAATCTTCGAGCACCGTCCGATCAATCGGGACCTCTTCTACCCGTTTTCGGTAAAAGAAGAAACAAGCCCAAGCCAGCATAGCCATGATAAAATCAGCCATCCTGTACCAAAACATGTCGATTTTTCGTCTTTGGCTCATTGAGTTAGATTAGATCGCAAAAGTACCGTGGTTGCTTACTGCTGGAACTGGATCATCTTGATATTATCCAGCAGTACATTGGCCTCATCCAGTGCAAAATCCCCATTTTCAATGGGAATAGCCGCCTGGATAATCAGCTGATAACTAGCTACGTCCGTAATTCGAAATTCATTAATGACCTCACTAAAGTTAAAATAAATCTTTTTCCATTCCCCACTACTATTGACACCACGATCGATGATAACGTTCTGTTGAATGCCAAAGCCATCGTAGCCAATCCAGCCCAGGGCAATAGGAACATCCGTTTTGTAGTTCATTTCGATGTAAACCGCCGTTCCTCCGAAAGGCGAATATTCATCTACGCGGATAGACCCTACCTCGGCCAGCGGATTATCCCTGTCCAGGCGGATGAGCGCAGAGCTGTTGCCCTCAAACACATCAGAGGTGGTCAGTTCGATTTTTGAGGCCTCGTTATTATCCAAATCCTCCTTAAAGAAATGCTGGTTGCTCTCAAAACCTTCGATAAAGACGAAATTAGCATTACTAGCGTAGCCCGTCACCGGACGAATGGTATCTTCCCGCTGCGGCTCAAAAGTTATGGTGGTTGAATACCGTTTTAAGAAAGTATAAATATCAGGAGTAGCCGAAATACCGTTATCTTGAATGCCAGGATCAATAAAAACGTCGGTGTCTCCTGTCGCCAGAACGGGTAGGGTTGCGGGCAAGGAATAAGCTCCTAGAAAGTCGCCATTCACATAAACCCATCCCTCTGTAATCTTCTGATTTCCAGTCCCTTGAGCAGGACTAACCTCAAAATCAAAAGCTTCAACATGAAGATAGGCAGGAATATCCTCTGCCGGGTTAATCACATCGCAGGCACCAAAGCTGAACAAAAGGATCAGCGCCATCACTGCAGTACTTAATCTTTTCATCTAATTAGAAGTTAATTGATTCAACAATGAGTCAATCGGGCTATTATCTTTAAAATGTTATCTCAGTATCTCTTGCAACAGCGGGATATTGTCGGTATAGATCAACTCCGGCTGCTGATTGACGGCATCTACCAACTCTTTTCGAGTCAAAACATTCCACAATGCGACACGCCAGCCAGCCGCTCTTACCTGTGCCAGTTGCTCCTCGGTCACTCTCCCTTCTTGGAAGCTCCAACCATAAATTGAATAGCTAAGTAGCTCCTCTTGCTGCGACCGCGACCAACTCCCCGCAAAAATAATCTTTATTTGTGCATTCAGCCTGTTCAGCTGTTGAATAAAAAACAAATCTGCACTTTCTACAAAAATCCACTCCTCGGCCTCGTATTGGCGGATTAAATCGGCAGTTGCCCGGGCAAAACGGCCTAGATAGGCCTCCACAGGGCTTTGGGAGCAATTGAAGAAGGTCTTGGCATCCAGAATAATCTTGGGAGGTACTTGCCGCTGGGCCATCCGCCGCACAAAATCTTCCAGGCGAATTAGCCGCTCACTACTGAAAACATTGGCAGCAATATCATTGCGGTACCGGCAGTTCTCCAAAGCCTCCGCTCCTTGCTCGGCCACACAACCCACACAATTACTGCTGGTCAACAAACTTTGATCGTGAAACAACATCAGCACAGAGTCTGCGCTCAGTTGTACATCTACCTCTACTCCATCGGCATTATAGCCCTCAATGGCGCGCCGCAGGCTGGCCATCGAGTTAGGCGGAATATTATTCTCCACCGTAATAAAGCCCATACCACCGTGTCCAATAATGGCTATCGGCGTACCAGAGGCAGCCAGCGAACGCTCCACCTTGCTACACGCAGCAGCGCACAACAGTCCCGAAAGCACAACACAGTAAAGGTAAAGTCTGACCTTCATGTTTATTGATCTCTAGTATAAACTTGGATTAATGATCGATCAGCCCGAAGGCATCAACACATATCTAACGAATAAGCGCAGCAAATTGCTGTATCCTCGATAGCTGCGCCGCTGATTTTCTCGTACATCCAGCAATTGCTCTAGATAGCCACCAACGCCCAGGGTACTGCCCAGATAAAGAGGAGGCCCTAGTTGGTATTGGATGCCGTAGGCCAAATGGAATTCATGCACCCGATTGCGCCCCGACACCGGCAATTGCTGTGGATTGTAGGGCTGGTACCAGCTCAGCTGATAATCAATGTTGACGAACGACTGCCAGCGGCCCTCGCGCACCCAATGGTACTGATAGCCCAGTTGTAAGCCCCAGGGGCCCTGCCCCGGCACATAGCTGTCCGACACCAGCAGTCGAGGCCCGGCGTAGGCCAGATGACGTCCTTGCTGCCACTGCCCCGTCAAACCGCTGCCCAAGCCCGTGTAGGAGAGGCTGCTGCTCCATTCCAGGCCCCAGCGCCAGGTCTTTACCGGCTCCTCGGGCTGCGCTATAGCCAGCAACGGCCAGAGACACAACAGTCCCATCCCTATGTAACGGACGATCATCATTTTACGGTTTATCTTCCATGTAAATTCATTTCATTCCAGTCCCAAAAGGAGCCAAATAGCTGCCAATTGACAAAAGTACTTATTCGACGTCTAGGCCACTCAGCCGCCGGTCCATCTCCTCAATAATCTGGTAAGCCAGCTCCAGGACACGCAGCCCCTCCTCTAGCGGCACCGCCGTCGGGCGATCCTCCTTAATGCTTTGGGCCAGCAGCTCCAACTCCATTTTGATGGCATTGACGGCCTTGCCCTCCTGCATTTCGAGGTGGATATGCTTACGACCGTTGTTGGTTTCGAGCGTCATCAGGTCCTCGGCGGGCAGGTCAGGAGCGTCCTGGTCAAAGAGGCGGATGACTTGGGTGGTTTTGTTGAGAAAGTCCAGGCTGATGTAGGCATCGCGCTGGAAGAGGCGCAGCTTGCGCATTTGCTTCATCGAGATGCGGCTGGCGGTGAGATTGGCCACGCAGCCGTTGGCAAATTCGAGGCGAGCATTGGCGATGTCGGGCGTATCGCTGACGACGGCTACACCGCTGGCGCTGATGTAGCGCACTTCGGTGTCCAGCATGCTGAGGATGATGTCCAGGTCGTGGATCATCAGGTCGAGGATGACGGAGACGTCGGTGCCTCGGGGGTTGAAGGCGGCGAGCCGGTGCGCCTCGATGAACATAGGTTGCAGGGGGATGCCCTCCAAGGCCAGTACGGCGGGGTTGAAGCGTTCAACATGGCCGACCTGCACTTTGAGCGCCTTATCCCGAGCGAGGTTGGCCAGGGCGCGGGCTTCGTCGAGGGTGTGAGTCAGGGGTTTTTCGATGAACAAGTGGCGGCCGGCCAGGAGGGCTGCGCGCGCCAGTTCATAGTGGGTAACCGTCGGACTGACAATATCGACGACATCAACCGCTTCGATTAGGGCTTCAGCGGAGGGGAAGGCCGGAAGTCCGAAATCGGTGCTGGCGGCCTCAGCCTGCTGCTCATCTGGATCATAAAATCCCACCAACTCATAAGCCTCAATCTGCTGTATACATTTCAAGTGAATTTTTCCCAGATGTCCGGCACCTAATACCCCAATTCTTAGCATATAATTGATGTCTTTTGCGCTGGCAACAAAGGTAAAAAAAAGCAAGAATATAGGGCTCTATTCCCCATATTCTTGCCAGCTATAAGTATAAATAGATCCTGTGGTAGGACCGTAACTTACATAGAATTCGTTAGTCCAATAATCATAGGCAGAAATTCCTGGACGTATTGCAACAGCATATCCAGTGAATTTTTATCCTCATCAACTAGAATAATATCAAAGTCTGTATGGCTGAGATTGCTAGTCACCGGATCGTAAGTCATCAGTACTTCGCGTACCGGGCTAGGGTTAGAATTGAGCATTTGCTGGGTATCAGGCTTCAATTCTGCCACCATCTGCATGGTCATCGGGATGTCCCAGTAGAATACCATAGGGTGCTTCTTGAACATCTTACAATGGCGCTTACTGAGGCGTTCCTTCTTCGAATACCCCGATTTAAGGCGATTGCGAATCAGGTCAGTATTATTAGACACAAAGAAAATCCCATCTTCCATAGCCATGTAAATATCCATTGGCGTTCCGGGCACCGTGATTTTGAAATGGCTGCCTTCCTGCTCGATCACTGAAGTGTGGAGCCCCAGGCGGATAAATTTCATCAAATCCTGCTGATTACCGTAAGACATCATCAAAGTGAACTCCGGCAGCGTTTCCTTACTCGGTTTCTGAACCTCTTTGGCATTGAACTCATCATCATACTCGTAGGTGGTAATCATGGTCTCAAACTCTCTCAATCCCGTAACCGCCAGCAGCATATCTCCGGTAAAAAGATTGTACAGGGCCTTTTCATCGATGGCAATACCGACAATGTCCAACACATCAACCGCCATATCACCAACCATCGGCATATCTTTCACCGCGTCGAGTACCATCCCACGGTAGGAATTCACGAGTGATTCAATATCGAAGGCAAAAGCATAGTAGCCCAGCAGATTATCTTGATCGACATAGCGAACAAATTTCTTGTTGACCCGCTTTGTGGTCATCGCCTTAGACATTTCGGCCATCTTAGCGTTCATGGCCATATCTGTGTCGATGCGGAAAGCGCCCTTATCAAAGTTAAATTTGACCGCCAGGAAATTGTCTTGGTATAAATTACCCAGTTGTCCAAAAACCATCCCAAGGTAGGGGTTATCCATCCCGACATCTGCCAATTGACCATCCATACTATCCATGTACAAGCTCATCACCTCCTGATAGTTCATCCACATGATCATATCGTTGGAACCTTTGGTCAATACCGCATGCTGAGGATGTGCAGCCAAGGAAGAAGAGGCCGGCAGGTTCATCACCTTACTCACCCAGTTTTGAACATGCTGCTTTTTTTCTTCCATCTTTCTGGTATACTCATCGACTTCGGGTTCTTCTTCCTCTTCGTCTTCCTCCATATCATAGTCCTCCTCAAAATCATATGGATCACTACCAGGCATCTCCATCATGTAGGCCACCAAAAGGGCATTATCCCCCCAGGCCATTGCCATATCATTGCCGGGCATGACCATCTCGTAATTGCCAACCTTGGTGGTTTGCAGCGCCTGGCCGGGATTCAAATACTGATTGAAAATTTGCAAGAATTTGGTACGATCGGAGATGCGGAAGAGGTAGTTCATGTACATATTACTTCCGTCCATTTTGAAGAACACGTAAGACCCCGAACGCATATCCATACCGTAGCTACCCGGATTCTTGAGGATGTCGTAAACTTCTTCGCGGGAGCCGGGGCTCATCGACTTGGACATTTGCTGCAACATGGATTCGTAGAACTCCATTTGCTTGATCTTGTCCAGGCTTAGTTTTTTATCAATAGCATCAGGGTGGAGGCTCATGACAGCCGTTACATCGGCGGGGATGTGATTAAGAGCAGATTGGGCCTGACTGCTGCTAAGGCCGATGAGCATGCAGCATACCAGGAGAATCAAAATTCGGTTCATGTGAGAGATTTTCTGTTGTATAATATTAGTTCTTAGAAATCTGGGTAGTTCGAATAGTGCAAGTTCTTATTATAGGGTACTTAAGAAGCTGGCACAAAGGTACGACTTTAGCCTATTCGATGTCGGATTTCGCCAAAATCGAGCCGAAAATAGGAAGGATTTTTCGAAATTATAGACGGATTTCTGTATTCAGCGGATAAAAAAACGGTAATTAAAAACTAATATCATTCCTCAGCGTAATCGTCCCCTTCACCAAATCCGCTAACTTACTTTCTAGCTTAATAGACTTTTTAGACCCTGATAGCTGCGCCGCATCATTCGTATGCTTACCGATGGGGCGATCAAAGCGATAGATGCTGACAAAGCGAGCAGATTCGAGCAGGAAACGCTCCATGAAGGTCATATCTTCGTATTTCTTGAAGGGCATAGGATAGTCGAAATGGCGCTTAAACTGGCCACCAGACTGGCTGAAGTGGACCAAGGCCGGCGGTGCGCCCAGCGAGCGATCCATTTTAGAAATCACCTTATTAATGGCTTTATTGAAGGAGGTGAGGTTGCTAAAATTGCAATCGAAGTTGAAGATGAAGTTCTCGAAATCACTGCGGATTTTTACATCGCTGATGCCCGGCTGCTCGGCGAATGCCTTGCGGAGCCGTTCCAAATTTCTTTCGATTTCCTCCTGGCTCGGAATCTTTACCCCATTCATCTTTTCCATACTCATATAATTGGCCAAATCATCCTTGCTTTCGCTCATATTGACCGTCACTTTAGCCAGGCCAGAGCCATTGTCATTCATCTTGATGTCTTCGACAATTTCAAAACAGCCGGTAAACAGCAGGCCCATCAATGCCAAGGTAAAGAGGTGAAATACTTTTTTCATAATCAGTAATAAAGAGTTATACGAAGGGGCTTTAGGTAAACTAAAAGCCAAGACCATAACGCAACAGCAATTGAATTCGTATAGAAAAATAAGAACAGCGGCTATTTTAAGAATTCCCTAACGATAATACATCAAAATTCCCCCAAAAAGCGTGATCAAAGTGGTCAGTACGGTAGCCATGTTGATCGAAAAGCGTAGGTGATTGACGAAGGTTTTGATGTCTTCTTGGTGTCTGGGATAACGCGGAAATATTTCCTCCTTCATCTTTTGGCGGTTGAAAATATGAGCAGCGCCAAACTCTACCCGATTCTTGACCAACTTCTTGTAGGTCTTCAACACCTTCACCCGAAAATAGACATTAACGAATAACATGCCTATAAATAAGCCAATTACCATAGATACTAAAAAGCCGTACATAGTTTTTTGTATTGGTTATGCATGCATTGGAGTCAGCTCCAACACCAAAGATAAAGCTAAACCCTGGCTCTCAACAGTTTTCCCGGCCCTTTTTCCAAATCCCCCTATCGCCACTCAATCGTAGTCGGAAAAGACATCTTGTCGATGTAAATCAGCATATCATAGGTTTGGGATAAATTGATCGTCATGTATTTCTCCCAATCTTCATTATAAGATTCCGAAATGTCTCGCTTGATCACTTGCTCCGTCCTCAAATAACTGTTGAGGGTCTGATCTGCCTTGAGATGTTCTCTAATGTCAAGCATCAAAAAGGGACTGGAAAAGGACTGGAAATCCTTCGTTAAAGAAGGTCGATCTACCGGAGCCATCGTCCAACGCTTAAAGCCATTATTAGAGAAAGCCCCAAACTCCCCTTGGTTGAAAGTAAACCCAATCGAGTAATACTGATCGCCCCACCAGGATTGGAGATAATGACCGAGGACATCATAATTGAACATCACAGATCGCTTAGCAACATGTCCATTATGTGCCCAAAGCACGACCCGATTCTCTTCCCCTAATTGCTCCATACACCAATTTACATTTCGAGCAGAAAATTGATCTCGAAATTCAACTTGCAGCGAAAAATCATCCTGTGCGATATAAGTAGCGTACTGTCTAACGATTTCAGTAATCCGACGAGCAATAGCAAGATTTTGCTGCCCGCTATTGGCTAATAAAAGCGCCTCATTGGCAGCAAGAAAGTTCGTTAATTGATAATAGAGTGTCCAGTAATCCTGTCTTTCTTTTTCATTATAGCGCTGAAAGGCTACCACCTTTCGCTCGGCATTCAGTAAGGTCAGAATGGCCTCATTTTGATTGGTATTTTTACTGATATAGTGCTTCAACCAATCCAGATTGCTATTCATAGCTGTCATCTCCATTCCAAAGAGCTGAAAAAGACGTTCGGCCTTTTCGTTGTGCATCCTTATGTCTCGAATCAAGTTTTTAAATTCTTCCGTCCGGTAGGTGAACCATCCAGATTTTGCAATAATAGAATCCAAATTTCCTTCGCCCTTGGTCACATAGTCATTCCAAATGAGGGCCTGACCAAAATCGACCTCCAGTATCAAGGCCCGATAGCCTTTGCCCATCAGGGTCTTAATGATTTCGTGCTTCAACTCGTAGCACTCTTTAGTGTAATGAGAAACCTCTCCCAGGCCAATAATGCGGCAGCTATCAGCAATGCGATTGATCTGCTCAGTCAGTACTGGAGATGAGGTTTGCTCGAAAGCTTGGAGGTAATCTTTGGATTGATGGAGAATAGATTGTGCAATGCAGCATTGGCACATCATGATCCAGATGAGTGTTGTTTTGAGTAATTGAGTCATAGTTTTAGACTTTGTATAACAATAAAAATCACTGATACTCAATGCCTATCGAGCAATCAGCTGCTTACTGTTTTTACCTCGTGGGATGTCTTTGAAGACCTCAATATAGCCCTAAAGCCCCTCCTATCTGATATTTTTGGAATGTTTTTTGCATTAAATATTTTTATAATAAGTAAAAATCAGTTGTATAACTACTTCTACAGCTGCTTTTATACTCATCCGATCGCTACAGGCGGTCAGCTTCCCAAAAAAGGGAGACCGATCACCATAAGAGGGTTTCCCGCCGATTCAACAAAAGCATTCTTATCAGTCCTACTGGGCTGAACCACTACATCTATCTCTGAACTTAATTCCCGCTATCGGAAAACTATCGGGATAAAGAGGAATGTCATTTAAAGCAACGCATTCGGTGAGCGCCGAGTGGCGTATAGGCGAGTATCGCCCTTATTTATCATCTCAAAATCGTTAAAATCATGAAAGTACCAACACCCAAATGGTCCTTAGTACTCCCTCTGTTGGTCGTTATGCTTTATTTCTTAAGCCCCTCTACGCTTTCTGCGCAGTGTGTTATGGCTTGTAACAATGGCGTCGAAGTGGCGCTAGATGACAACTGCCAAGCAGAAGTACTCCCGGATATGATCTTGGAAGGGATCAGTACCAGCAGTTGTGCTGGCCCCTTCTTAGTGGTTATCCAAGAGGCCAACGGCACTCCGATCCCCAGCAGCCCCTTTGTCAATGCCAGCCATATCGGCCAAACCTTGATCGTCATGGTCACGGACCAGCCAAGCGGCAACAATTGCTGGGGCACGATCAATGTAGTCGATGGGCTGGCCCCGGTGCTGAGTTGTGATACTCTCAGCCTGCCTTGCAGCTTCGATGTAACACCCGCAGACGGCCCACCGATCACTGGTATCCTCCCCGTCGCCGTCGCCCCCCAGCAGGCCATCGGCCCCGCCGCCGGAGACACCTCCCGCATCGGCCTCCCCGTCGCCCTGCCCGACAACGCCGTCGTCACCGACCTCAACCTTAGCCTCAACCTCAGCCATAGCAACTCCAGTCACCTCGACGTCTTCCTCCTCAGCCCCAGCGGATTGCAAGTCGAGCTGGCCACCGATGTGTGCGGCAATGCGCCCAACTGGAGCAACCTCACCTTCGACGATGAGGCGCTGGTCGCCGTCAATGCCGCCTGCGGCGGCAACCCCGCTCTGAGCGGCAGCGTACGCCCCGAAGGCAACCTCAGCGACTTCGACGGCCACCCCGCCCAGGGCCTCTGGCAGCTCCTGATCATCGATGATACCAACGGCGGTGCTGGCCTCCTCAGCAATGCCAACCTGCAAGTCAGCTACGAGCAACGGGCGGCCTACCGCCCCGCCGCCATGGATGCCTGCGGCCCCGCAACGCTCAACTTCATCGATGCCATCACCCCCGGCAGCTGCGCCGATACCTTCACTCAAATCATCCGCAGAACCTGGACGGCTACTGATGCCAGCGGCAACAGCCGCTCCTGCACCCAGCTGATCGTCCGCGAGCGGGAAGACGCTGCTGATCTACGGCTCCCCCCTTCCTTCGACGGCCTACTGCAACCGGCCCTGAAATGCGATGAGCGCCAGCCAGCTCCCGGAGGGCAGATCGTTCCGAACATCGGATGGAACGCCCTGCCGAATGGGCACCCCTCCCCTTTTGATGTCTTTTATCCAGCCCCCAACGACGATGTCGTTCAGTGGTTGGGTACGGGTGTACCAGAAGGTGGATGTGGTGATTTTTTAGCAACGTATAACGATACACGCATTGATCAATGTACGCCGGGCAGCCCGGCTTGCTTCAAAATCGTTCGCCTCTGGACCATCAATGATTGGTGTACGGGACAGTTGTTGACGCACACACAGGTACTGAAGGTTGCGGACCACGAAGGGCCGATGATTTCAGGAATCAGCGATGCCAGTATTGGAACGAATCCCTGGAATTGTTCGGCGGATTGGATCGTACCTGCGCCGGTGTTGAGCGATAATTGTGATACCCAGTCGGGATTGAGTTATACGGTTAGCAGCTCGGGCGGTACGGTTTCGCAAAACCTGAATGGAAGCTTTCAAATCAGCGGGCTAGTTCCCGGTGATTATACGGTGACTTATACGGCCACGGATTGCTGTGGCAATAATACTAGCAGCAGCATTCGGCTATCGGTCACTGATCAGATTCCGCCTGCGGTAGCTTGTGATCAGTATACCCAGGCGGCGTTAAACATCGATGGGACTACGACCGTTCCGGCGACTACTTTTGATGATGGCAGTCAGGATAATTGCGGGCCGGTATTTTTCAAAGTGATTCGCATGAGCGAGTTGTTGACTACCGATAATGGCTCCACTATGAGTCAGTCTGGTGTTTGTGGTGGTTTGAATGGCGATGATGATCCTGGACTCTTGGGCACGCAGGTTTACTTTGACGATTTTGCTCGATTTTGTTGTGAAGATTTGGGGGGAACGATTCCGGTGGTCTTGCGGGTCTTTGATATTGATCCGGGCAGCGGGCCGGTGACGCCGGGGCGGATGGCGCCGGGTGGTGATCTAGCTGGACGGTTCAACCAATGTATGGCGTTCATTGAGTTGGTGGATAAAATTGCTCCACGCATCAGCTGCCCCGCTGATGTAAGGCTAGAATGCACCCAGGACTTCACCGACCTCAGTCTGACCGGGCAGGCTACAGCCACCGATAACTGTCAGCTTGATAGCTTATTTTATACCGATGTTACTGATCTCAATATGTGCAATGCGGGCACCGTCGTACGCACCTGGATGGCCATTGATGCCCAGGGCCAGATGGCCGTTTGCACCCAAAATATTACCCTGATTGATCCCACTACACCGACTTTCTTCTTCCCTGCTGATGTCAATGTCAGTTGTGGAGCAAGTGATGATCCGTCCATTACGGGCGAACCCTTTGGTGTAGACAGCGACTGCGCCTTTATTGCTAGTACTTACACCGATCAAGTCTTCTGGTTCCAGGATTCTTGCCTGCGCAAGGTTCTGCGAGAGTGGAAGATTATTGACTGGTGCTCCGGCGCCTCAGAAACCGATTTGCAGGTCATCAAAGAATTAGATGACCTGCCTCCGGTTTTCTCTACTCAAGTTTCCGATACCACCGTAGATTGCAGCGCCGTACCTCCTCCAGCCAGTGTTACCGTGAGCGATAGTTGTGATCCCAATCCAACGCTAAGCTTTTCAGAAACTCGCACCGATGGCCTTTGCGAGGACGACTATCAGCTGCGCCGAGTGTGGCTCGCTACCGATCGCTGCGGCAACAGCGACAGTATTGTACAAATCATCACGGTACAAGATACCATCGCTCCAAGCCTTACACAGGTGCCAGCCGATACACTAGTAGATTGCGATGCCGTCCCATCGGCTGCTACTCCAACCGCCAGCGATAATTGCGATCCCGCCCCCAGCCTGATCTTCCGCGAAACCCGAACTGATGGCTCCTGCGCGGACAATTATAACCTCCGTCGAGTCTGGACGGTCACCGACCGCTGCGGCAATCAAGACAGCAGTGTACAGATAATCACCGTTCAAGATACCCTCGCCCCCATGATCACCGGCATACCCGCCGGAGCGGTCGTCGAATGCGATCAGGTACCCATGCCCGTACCGGGCCAAGCCATAGACAATTGCGATCCCAGCCCGATGCTGAGCTTTAGCGAAAGCCGGTTGGATGGGAATTGCGAAGACAATTATATCCTGCGCCGGGTATGGACTGCGACCGACCGTTGCGGCAATCAGGACAGCAGTATTCAAATCATCAACGTAGTGGACCAGACGGCCCCCGTCCTCGAAGCCGCTCCTGCCGATACGCTAGTGAATTGCGATGCCCTGCCCACTGCGCCGACGCTGGCGGCTAGCGACAACTGCGATCCCATGCCAGTCGTCAGTTTTACAGAAAGCCGAAGTGATGGCATTTGCATAGATAATTATACGCTGCGCCGAGTGTGGCTCGCCACCGATCGCTGTGGCAATCAAGATAGCGTCGTACAAATTATTACCGTTCAGGATACTGTAGCTCCAGTGCTCATCAATGTTCCGACAGATACAACGGTAGAGTGTACCCAAGGGGTTTTGGATAATAATGTAATGGCGACGGACAACTGCGATCCGCAGGTCAATATTCGTTTAATCATCAACAATCCCGACGGCCCTTGCAATGGTAACAATCAATTCATTCGCACCTGGATCGCTATTGATAATTGTGGAAATAGCGATACGGCCCGGCAGGTCATCACCCTCATTGATACGATTCCTCCGGTCATCAGCGGCGTCCCCAATGATACTACAGTGGATTGCAGCAGCGGGCTGCCTTCGGCTTCCCCTATCGCACTCGACGACTGTACTTCGGCAACCATTATGCTTACACAAAGTCAAGAGGATGGCGACTGCCTGGATGAACGTACCGTGACTCGGATTTGGACCGCCACGGATGAATGTGGCAATATCGCTCGGGACACCCAGCGCGTTACTTTTATCGACACCCTTCCTCCCAGTTGGGATAATTTCCCCGCCGATACCACCGTACGCTGCGATAACATCCCCAATCCACTGCGCACGATCAGCGCCACTGATAATTGTGATAATGAAGTCGATATTATCTTCTTGGCCGATACCATCAACCGAATTTGTGAAAACGCCTTCACTATTCGCCGCACTTGGATCGCCGGAGATAATTGTATGAACAGCATTCGGGATACTCAAATTATTACCGTCATTGATACCATTGCGCCCATCATTAACGGCGTTCCCGATGATACAACGATGCTCTGCGAGAATCTGAGCAATATGCCGACTGTCAGTGCAACCGATGACTGTGATGTGATGGTAGAATTGACTATGCTAACTGATACCCTGAATCGTATTTGCGAAAATAGCTTTACCATTCGCCGCATCTGGATTGCGGAGGACAACTGTGGGAATAGCAGCCGCGATAGTCAGCTGGTCAATATCATCGATACGATTGCGCCGATGATTATGGGGGTACCGGCAGATACGACATTGAGTTGTTCGGACGGTTCGGTTATGCCCGATGTTAGTGCGACTGATGACTGCGATACGATGGTTAATCTGGTGATGATGATCGATACCTTGGATCAGATTTGTGAAAACAGTTTTACCATTCGCCGTATCTGGATTGCGGAGGATAATTGCGGCAACAGCAGTCGGGACAGTCAGCTGGTTAACGTGGTTGATACCATTGCGCCGATGATCGTTGGCGTCCCCGCAGATACTACGGTGGTTTGTGAAAATATTCCTCCAACACCCCGAGTAGGCAATGAAATTTCGATTACAGATAATTGTGATACCTTGGTTAACATCACTTTGGATATAGATACCATTGATCGCGATCCGGTGTGTTTATCTGAATTCACCATCGTACGACGCTGGACAGCAGAAGATAATTGTGGAAACATCAGTCGAGATTCACAGACCGTTATGGTCATTGATACCCTAGCTCCGATGATTATGGGGGTACCCGCTGATACTATTGTTTCTTGCGACTCCATTCCCACTACCCCAGCCGTTGATACCACCGTTACCATAGCAGATAATTGCGATGCCGACTCCCAGCTCAGCTTCCGAACAGATACAGTGGCAGGAAGTTGCCCGGGAGAGTTTACCATCTTCCGCATCTGGCGAGCGACGGATAAATGCAGCAATATAAGTCTTGATACGCAGCGCATTGAAGTCGTTGACACCCTCGCTCCAGTGCTCACGGGTATTCCTAACGATACGATGGTGGATTGCCGGTCTATTCCGGTCGCTCCAGAGCTTGGAGCAAAGGTAAGGGCGACGGACAACTGCGATACTTTAGTGACCCTTGATTTTATGGAAAGTGAGCAGGGCATTTGTCCGCATACCTATGTGCTGACGCGCACCTGGACGGCAACGGACGATTGCGGCAATCAGCAAGTGAGGACGCAGCGGATCAGTGTGGAGGATAGTGAGGCACCCGTGTTTGATGATCAGGTGCCCTTGGTCCCCAATTTCATTATCATCAAAGATACCTTCATTGTCACCCAAGACAGTTGCGACATTTTGGTCCCTATCATTGCCACAGCAACGGACAACTGCGATGACAATGTACGCATTACCAATGACTCGCAGTTTGCCTTCAGCAACGACAGCGGCGATGCTAGCGGTAATTATCCGATTGGAGAACATACGATCAACTTTACAGCGACAGATACTTGCGGCAATAGTACGATGGCTCAGGCTTTTGTTCGGGTGATCGATGCGGTAGGGCCGGCGACGTCCTGCAACCCGCTGGTGGTTACCCTAGATCCAGTAACCGGCACCTTCACCATTTTCCCCGAAGATGTGGCCACCGCCTTCGATGCTTGCAGCCCACCGGCGACCCTAGCCTTCGAAGGCCCTAGCCCCGACTCCATCGTCCTGAGCTGCGCTGATCTGCCCCGGCGGCTGGTGATGGTCGAATCCTTCGATTCTATCATGCTACCCGGCGGCTGCGATGCGCTGGTCACCATTCTCCTCCCCCCTTCCAATCCGACGCTCTGTGACTCGCTGGTCAGCCCGCTCTCCGCCCTTGTCTCCGGGCAGGTCCTTACCGACGAGGGAGTTGAGCTATCCGAGGTGGAGATCAATGCCGAGGGCGGTATGTCGGCCAGCGAGATGACCGAAAGCTCCGGTTACTTCACCTTCCAACAACTACCGACGAATGAGCCCTACGAGATCACCCCGCACGATAATAATGATCCCTTGCAAGGGGTCAACTCCTACGATCTGGTGCTGATCAGCCGACACATTTTAGGCATCAACTATTTGAATTCGCCTTACAAAATCATCGCTGCGGATGTCAACAACTCTGGCAGCGTCACAACGATGGATATGGTGGAATTGCGCAAACTGATCCTGTACATCAACACTGAATTTGAGAATAATACCTCCTGGCGCTTTGTGCCCACCGATTACAGTTTTGCCGATCCCGCCAATCCATTTACCAGTCCCTTCCCCGAATTCTACAAGATTGATCGCCTGGAAGGCAGTATGATTGATGTTGATTTTGTGGGGATTAAGACGGGGGACTTGAATGGCTCCGCTAGCTTTAGCAGTAGTCCTTTAGAAGGGCGGAACCGCCGCCCGGCCCTTCGCCTCCACACTCCTGATCGCCTCCTGCAAGCGGGTAAGGAGTATGAGCTGAGCTTCCGAGCCGAGGCCTTTACCGACCTGGCGGGCCTACAGTTTACGCTGAACTTTGATGCGGAGCAGCTGGAATTTTTGGGGCTGGGGGCCGAAGGCTCGGCGATTCGAATGCAGGAGGCCAATTGGGGGCAGCAATGGGCCCAGGAAGGTGTATTGACCGCCGCCTGGGGCGGCTATCCGGGCCAGACCGTTGAGGCGGGCGATCTGCTCTTTAGTCTTCGCTTCCGGGCCAAGTCGGGAGGCAGGCTCCAGCGAGCCCTCCGGCTCAGCTCCGACCGTACGCCGATGGCCGTCTTTGACACTATCGGTCGAGCCTACAATCTCAACCTTACGTTTGATCAAGAGCCGACCACCGCCCAGGCTCCAGCCACCCAGCTCTTCCAAAACCGTCCGAATCCATTCGCTCGGGAGACCTTGATTCCCTTCTTCCTGGCCGAAGACACCGAGGTTCAGTTGTCGGTATTTGATGTTTCTGGTCGCTTGGTGAAGCAAGTTCAGCGGGCCTATCCGGCGGGCTACCACGAGGTGCCCCTGCGCAGCACGGAACTGCCCGGGCAAGCCCTCTACTACTATCAATTGCAGACGCCGCAATTCGCGGCAACGCGGAAGATGGTCTTTACCATCCAACGCTAAAGCGGAATAAAAAACGGCGGACCGAGTGCATACCTGCTCTGTCCGCCGTTCTTTTTAAAAATCTTGCCTTTCTCAGCTCAGCCCCATCTGCCCCTTCATCATCGCCATATATTCCTCATCATTCATTTGCTTTCGAGCAGCAATAATCTGCTCGGCGTCCGGCCCTGCGATGTAGCGCATCTGCCAAGTTCCGTCCGTTGCTGCTTCAAAGATTTTTTCGGCAACGATGATCGGCTCTGAATGCTGCGAACCAGCCTCTGCCATAGCAGCCAGTACTTTGTCAAGAAAAGGCTTGTACTCCGTCTGATCAGGATCAATATTCAGCAGGCTGGCCGTCGTTTCCCCAAAGTTGGTATTAATCATTCCCGGCTCGATCAGTTTGACCTTTATACCAATACCTTCCAATTCGTAAGATAAGGCCTCAGACATCCCTTCGACAGCGAATTTAGAGCCGTGGTATAAAGTCCCCATCGGAAAAGTTATTTTTCCCCCCATCGAAGAAATATTGATGACCGTCCCCTCCCCTGCTTTGCGCATATGAGGAAGAACATTTTTAGTCACCAGCAAAGCTCCAATAACATTGACATCAAACTGTTGACGAATCGCCCGCTCAGGGGTGGCTTCCAGAATACCGTAGGAGCCATAGCCCGCATTATTGAGCAAGACGTCGATCTTTCCAAAACGATCGATGGTCGCCGCCACTGCCGATTGAATGGTCTCCTCTTTGGTCACGTCCAGTTGGGTCACTAAAACCCTATCAAGCGCATTGAGTTCAGTATCTTGATCTGGGTTTTTACGGACGGTGGCGACTACGTTCCATCCTTTTTCTTGAAAGTATTTGGCAGTCATCCGTCCAATTCCGCTGCTGCATCCAGTAATCAATATGGTTTTATTCATTGCAGTTGTTTTTAATGTGTGAAAATGCTTTTAAAAATCTTTTTTCCTAAAACTATCGACCACTGCGCCTCCTACCAATCGGGTCAGGTTGATCCAGCTGGGTTGGAGCGCAAAATCCGTCATGTGGATAGAGAGGTGGTCGAAGGCTTTCTGGTTGGTCCTCATGAGGTGGCCTGGCGACATAAAATCATCATAGAGAATGGATTTTTCGATGTTTTCAAAACAGTATACATTTCCGAAATTTCCTATTCCAGAGACAAAGGTTTTTCCTTCTTCATTACCTCCCCAGGTCAGTAAGGGATTAAAAAATATCAGCGGTGGGATCGTATTGACGGCAATACCTCCATAATTCAGTGCAGTAACTGTTTCGTCTAAAACCGCTGAATGGGCTTTTTGGGTATCCTCGTCTAGGATGATCATACATCCTAGCGTACCCAGCAGCTGGTGGTTACAAAACTCGGTAGCCGCTGGCAAAAAAGCGGCCGCATTGGCAGCTACATCAAGTGGTATTTCATTCATAATTTGACAGAAGGCCTCATGCTGAACGGCATAACTGTCTGCCGCTACATCCTCAATAAAAATAAAGTCGCCATGTTTAAAGCGTCCATGCTCGGGAGACAGGACTTGGGCTTTGGGGTACTGGTCCAAAAAATCCTGTTTGACCTTATCGGAACCTGGATAGTAAGTTCCGGCGGCGGGCGTCCCCTCTACGATGGCCTTTTTGAGGGCCTCCAAAAAAGCCTCCCGCTGTGCCCAGCCTCTGGACGTAATGATGGTCTGAGGACGGCCACATACCGCTCCTCCATTGAGCTTGGCGGCGGTGATAATCTGGTTGGCCTGATGCTCCATTTCTTTGGCGGTCCAGGCGCGATCCCCCGGTACAACAATCAGCGGGTTATTCCCACCGCATTCTGAAACCAGAGGGGTATTGGTCGCCTGCATAATGGCCTTTGCAGTCGAAGTCCCTCCGGTGAAATAGATTTTAGAAAGACCTTCTAGTGTCGTCATTTTCCTCCCCTGATCCGCATCACAAAAAGCAATGGCTTTGGCCTCCACCAGCGGCTGAAACACTTTCTCCCAGATGCGGTCCGTCGCCTCATTAAGTTGATGAGGTTTGTGGATAACGGTACAGTTTTCCAGAAACATTGCTTTTACCATTTCGAGAGAAGAGCTGTAATTGCCCGCCCCCGAAACGGCAATGATTCCTGCGGGTTTTTCCATCGGATTGATTTGCTTGGGTACCCCCTTCGTTCTCAGGTGGAAGCGCTGATTGCCTGCGATCAGTCGATCCTTCGCATCCAAGGGCTTCACCTCCACATCGTAGAGACCTTCCTTAACTTGAGTGACCTTTTCTGCCTCCGGCATCTTCCCCTTAGCCAGCGACTCGTACAAATGAATACAAGCACTTAGGGTATTGGCAATAGGAACCGCCGTACCAACCATTGATTCGGGATTCCGGAAGATTTCTTCGCCCATTATATCGTTTTTCATCTTGGTGTCGGCGGCAGCAAGCTCCTCGGCGTATTTCCCCAAATTACTTCTAACTTTCTCTAAAAGGTAAAGCCGTTCGTGTATAGAGGTATTGGCCCATTGCTGAGGGTCTAGATGCTGATACGCTTCTTGTGCAGTCATGATCTTATGGTTTTTTGTTTTTGAATGGGACTGCCTTGAACTATTGATAAACAGCCGCCTTGCCCTACAAAAATGCAGACATCATAAAGGAATGGCTTACACAAATCGCGGGAGGATGAGCACAGATTGCATATTGATATGCGGGTGCCAAGGGGAAAGGATATGCCTAGTTCAAAGAGCGATACTCCATGGGAGAACACCCAGTTCTGGATTTAAAAAGGCGGGTAAAATAATGCGGATAATTAAAGCCTAAATCGTAGGCAATTTCACTGATCGAATGCTCTGTACTCAGCAGCAAGGTCTTCGCTTTTTCGATAACAAAATCATTGATGTGATCTTTGGCCGATCGTCCTGTTTCCTTTTTCAGCAGATCGCTTAGATAGTGAGGAGAAAGGTGAATTTTATCCGAAAAATATTTGATCGATGGCAGTCCTTCTATCTCCTGAGTATTGGCAGCAAAATACTGCCGCAATTCTTTTTCAAACTGGGATACCGTACCGATATTTTGCTTTTTCCGGGTATTGAACTGGCGTTCGTAATAGCGCAGGCAATAATTCAGCAGTAGCTCAAGATTAGAGACAATAACCCGTTGGCTGTGGCTGTCGATGCGCTGATTGTATTCCCCCTCAATATTGTGGATACAATCGTTGATAATCTTTTCTTCATCCTCCGAGAGGTGCAGGGCCTCGTAAGTTTCATAGTTGAAGAAGGAATACTCCTCAATCTGCTGCCCCAGATGAGTACCGTGGATGAGATCGGGATGGAAATACAACATCCAGCCACGAATATCGCCAGGATGTATGACATGGGTTAAAGTAGAGGCTTGTCGTGGAGCTGTGAAAACCATCACGCCTTCCGCAAAATCAAAATGGTTACGGCCATACTCAATGCCGCAACTTTTATCTTTTACAGCGATCATGTATAGATAAGGAATCACTTTGGCTCCCACTTCATTTTCTGAGACGGCTATTTTTTGGGCATCAAAAACCGTAATCAAAGGATGCTTGGGCTTACCCAGGCCAAGGGTCTGATGCAATTGGTTAATTGATTTGATTTCCAGTATTTTTTCTGCCATGACTTTTGGTTTATTGATCGAACCCACTACATACAGTCAAAATTAAACCTTCCACTTGTTTTTTCGATAGCACAAATTCCGTTTTTTGTAACACAAATTGAGGATTTTGGGAAAATATTCTTCTCGTTGGATCGACTGGGCCCTCCCCTCGATTTCCCCAATCTTTTCGTACTTTTATAGCGCATCACTAAGATCAAATAAAACACCTTCCCGAAAAAATGAAGAATCGCTTACTGTTTATCCTGCTTTGCGCTTTGCCTTTGCTCTTAAGTGCGCAAAGTCGCCCCGACTCCTACTATCTACCGGACAATGTTTCTTACAATGCTGCCATCCCTACGCCCGCCTCTGTACTGGGGTATCAAATTGGCGATTGGCACGTTAGTCATGACCAACTGGTGATGTATATGCGTACACTGGCCGAAAGTTCAGATCGGATTAGTTTGGAAGAATATGCACGCTCCTACGAAAACCGGCCGCTTCTCCTGCTCAAAATTACTTCACCGGCCAATCAAGGGCGGCTAGAGCAAATCCAGCAGCAACATCAGGCCAACTGCGACCCGGAGCGCGCGGGTGAACTAGATTTGAACACTGTGCCAGCGGTGCTGTACCAGGGCTTTACCATCCACGGCAATGAGGCCAGCGGGATCAACGCCGCCCTAATGGTGGCCTATTACCTGGCTGCCGCCCAAGGCCCCACCATCGAAGACTTGCTCAACAAGGTGGTCATCCTCCTCGACCCCTGCCTCAACCCCGACGGAGCCCATCGCTTCTCCACCTGGGTGAACATGCACAAAAGCAAGAACCTGACCGCCGACCCTGCAGATCGAGAGTACGACGAATCCTGGCCGCGCGGCCGAACCAACCACTACTGGTTTGACCTCAACCGCGACTGGCTGCTGACCCAGCACCCCGAAAGCCAGGGCCGCATCCGCAGCTTCCACCGCTGGAAACCCAATGTCCTGACCGATCACCACGAAATGGGCCGCAATGCTACCTTCTTCTTCCAACCCGGCGTCCCCTCTCGGACCCATCCCTACACCCCCGCCCGCAATCAGGAGCTGACCCACCAGATCGCCGCCTACCACGCCAAGGCACTCGATGAAATCGGCTCACTCTACTATTCCGAAGAAAACTTCGACGATTTCTACTACGGTAAAGGCTCCACCTACCCCGACGCCAACGGCGGGATAGGCATCTTATTCGAGCAAGCCAGCTCCCGCGGCCACCTGCAAGAGACCGTCAACGGCGAACTCTCTTTTCCCTTCACCATCCGCAACCAATTCGCAACGGCCCTTTCGTCCATTGAGGCGACCTACGGCCTCCGCAAGGAGCTGCTGGAATTCCAGCGCGATTTTTACAAGACCGCCAAGGAAGAAGCCAACCGAGCGAATACCAAAGCCTATGTTTTCCACGAAACACAGGACCCGGCTCGCCTCCGCCATTTTATCCAACTCTTACAGCAACATCAAATTGAGGTCTTTGTCAACAAGGCCGACGCCCGAGCGGAGGGGAAGACCTTCAAAGGCGGGCAGTCCTATGTTGTGCCGGTGCAACAGCCCCAATATCGACTAATCAAGTCGCTCTTTGAGCCGATGACGGACTTCAAGGACAGTCTCTTTTATGATGTGTCGACCTGGACGATGCCGATGGCGTTTAACATCGAATATGCGGCGATGAAGGGCAGTGTGAATAAAGGCAAAGCGGTTGTCATTCCATCGACGCTCTTTAGCAGCAGTTCCAAGGAGATAAAAAGTGATTATGCCTACTGCTTTGAATGGGACGCCTACTATGCGCCCAAGCTGCTCAATGCGATCCTGAAATCGGGACTACGGGCCAAGGTGGCCAATGAGCCTTTTAGGGCCAAGACGGTTGCGGCGGGAACGGTTGATTTTAATCGAGGCAGCATTGCAGTTCCGGTACAGAATCAGCAGCTCGGTGCAGCCGAGATTCAGCGGTTGATTAATGAGGCAGCTAACAGCAGTCATGTGCAGGTCTATGGAATTGAGAGTGGGTTGACGCCCTCGGGGATTGATATGGGGAGCCCCAGTTACAGTACGCTCAAAAAGCCGGAGGTGCTGCTGATGGTTGGGGATGGGGTGTCTAGCTATGATGCTGGGGAAGTTTGGCACTTGCTGGATCAGCGCTATGATATGTCTTTGGCCAAAGTAGAGTCTGACCGGATGGACAACATTGATTTGAATCGCTACACCTGTATTGTGATGGTAAATGGCAGTTATGGATTGATTGAAAAAAGGGGGGTGACCGCAATTAAGGATTGGGTGCGCAAAGGAGGGACATTAATTGTCATGAAGCGAGCTTTGAACTGGGCTAAGGCCAATGGGCTGGCCGGTTTTGAATACAAGACGCCGAAGGAAAATAGGAGCAAAAAATCGCGGGCCTACGGCAGTCGCTCCCGAGATCGGGGCGCACAGTTTATTGGCGGTGCCATTTTCGAAGCACAACTTGACCTAACCCACCCGCTGACCTACGGCTATCGTCGCGCTACACTACCGGTCTTCCGGCAAGGGACGACGTTTATCAAACCCACCCGCAACAAATACGCTTCGCCTCTAGTCTACAGCGATGATCCTCTGTTGAGTGGCTACGTTTCGAAGCGCAACTTGGAGACCATCAAAAACTCGGTCTCCGTGGTCGTTAGCGGCATTGGAAGTGGCAAGGTCATTTGTTTCTCTGATAACCCCAACTTCCGCGCCTTTTGGTACGGAACCAATAAGTTATTTGCCAATGCCATCTTCTTTGGATCGACCATTAATAATGGCACCAGAGAGCGGGCCAGCTCGACTAAAGAGGAGGAAGAGGAAGAAGCCGCAGAAGGGCATCATCACCACCATTAATCCATATGATTGAGGAGAAAAAAAGTCAGCTCAAAAACCTACTCATCGATGATTTGGAAAAGGGCATTGAGGAGTTGCTGCAACTGCTCGATACGGACAGCCCGATGATGAACCAGGTTATTCTACTAAGCAGTCGCCACGAGCGCCTACAGGCGGATGATCGTATGGGTATCCTTTCTACAGAAGAACGCTATCTGGGCCTCAACCGCATTCGCATGGCCTACCTCTCTTTAGTGGATGACTTGGAAGAAGAAGATTTTAAAGTTCAACATCCTAGCGCAACACCCTCGCTAGATATGGACTTCTATCGCCAGAGTTGTCAGGATTTTTTGCAAATTTTTCAGCATCAAATGGATGAACAAGCATCCTATTTTCAGACCACCTACACACAAACGGGCACACTCCTGGTTGATTTTGGACAACTGTTTATGTCGATTGGACAACTCATCAGTTCCTTAAAAATAGAGCCCGAAAAAGAAGAAGAATACCATCGGAAGTTGCAGGCCGCCATGAGCAAATCGACACGCCGCTTGCGATTATTTGAGCAGCAACTGGGACCGGCTCTAGTACACATCAAAAAGGCTAATCAACAACTAATCGATAGCTACCAACAACTGATCAATTATCTTGATTTTCCCAATGAGTCGACCAAGGCGGGCGGCTGTCAACAGCAATTCAAACAGCAACTACAGCGACTCAATAATTTGAAAAATCGCAGTGCTCGGCTACACCAGGAATTAAATTTCATCGCCCAATTGGAAGCGATGGCCTATGTTTTTAAACTGAATGACGAGTTGAATCTTGCTTTCACAAAAACGCTTGAGCAGCTCAAAATACTGGAAGCAGAAAGTCGAACACTAAATGAAAGTGCGGAGTCGCTGAGCGCCCAATTGGAAATTTCGATCGAAGAAATGTTGATGTAGAGATTGGAAAAAAGATGCCCCAAAGCATCACAATACTTCGGGGCGCAATTCTTCATTTACATAGGCCAGACGATGATGTCGTGGGTAACGCTACCACCGCCGCTTCGGCCGCCTTTCAATAGCTTGGTTTGCTGGTCAGAAATTTGCTGAATTCCTGCCTGATCACGTAACTGATCTAATCGCAATTTGTTTTTCATGGTTATGAAGTTAAGGATTAAAAAATGGACTGCAATCCTTAATTCATTCATAGCTTGAACTTTAAATGTACACAAAAGTTCGTATAAACACCAATGGAGGCCCTTTTTAATTCGCTTACCATTCAATCCGAATGACTGCATTGGGCGTAAATCCTAGTCCGACCTTATCAAAAGAATCAATCCGAAAAGGCTGATTGCGCCGTCCAGCGATGTAGTAATCCCGGCTGTACACATTGGTTGTATTGTAAATATTGTAGAAGGATAGGCCCAGCACGCCCTTCCATTTGTCTCCATTTTTGGGGTAAAAATTATAGAGTACCGAAGCGTTTAGAAAATGTTGTAGAGGTAGCCGAGTATCGTTATAATCATCGTAGATCGCATGCGCCGTTCTTCGTCCCATAGGATCCTGCCGCACATCAATTCTATCCATCACAGAATAAGGTTTCCCAGACTGCAAGGTCAGCCCTAGAGAGAATTCAAAATCTTTGTATTTCCACAGGTTCACCCAACTCAGCAGATGCCGCTGATCAAACGGGGCAGCGAACTCCGGGTCAATAAAGCTTTCGAAAAAATAATTGGCCTCACTGAGCGAATAGCTGATCCAGGTTCTGAAATTATTCCAGCGTTTTTTCACCAGCAAATCAATTCCCTTAATTCGAGTCATACCCATCACAAATTTCCCTTGCGGAAGCCCATCGAATCCAGTAGCCCGGGAGGTCAAGCCATCGATGTCTTTGTAGTAAACCTGTAGATCAACCACCCAGGATTTTTTGTGGTAGACGCCCCCAATCTGATACTGATTTGCCCCTTGAACGGGCACTTGATTGGTACCGGCCAGCACCCAAATGGGAACATTAATTCCCGCTTCATTGCCCTTAAATTCGAGCAGTTGGCCGAGAAACTGATGGTACTTTCCCGCACTGGCGTGGAGGCGCAGTTCGGGATTGATCTCGTACCACAATCGCAGTCGAGGCTCCCAGTAATTCGTTTGGTTTCTTTGGTAATGACTGAACCGCAGCCCTAAATCAGCCCCCATCTTTTTTTCCTTTGACGTACTTAACTCTACATATCCAGTGTGCAAGGAGGAACGTCTGGCTTGCTCTTCGCTGATCGGCGGTAAGTCGCGGATTTGCTCCGTCAACTGATAACTAAAATCGTAGTGTGTAAAGTGGTAGCCCGCTTTCAGTGTTACCCCCTTTTTCATTTTGAAGCGATTCGAAAAATGAATTTGCTGCTCTTCCACTTGATTATCTTTCCCTCCGGAGCGCTCGGAAGTGTTGATTTGAAAATCCTGCATGAGGAATTGATAGTCGAGTATGTAGCGGGTACGCAGGCCCACCAGCTTACTCTCCCACTGCTCCGACCAATTGCGCTTCCAAGTCAAACTAGCCCCCCAGTTGTCCAAATTGAGGGTATCTCGCTGCTCCACCTCTACTCGGTTGTCTCGAATGACATCTTCAAATTCATTGTTGCCATAAAAGTAAGCAGCACTCAGCTCATCCCGCTCCGAGAGGCGGGCCGCCACTTTGAAATGAGCATCGAAAAAATTAAAATCATTGTTGACCGTAATGTGGTCGGGCAGCTGGCTCAAGCTCTGATCGCCAAGAATCAAGCCCTGCTCATTGCGCTCGTCGATATTCTCGAAGGTCGGTGATTGCCATAGCTCTCCGAGCGAACGACGTAGAGAGTAAGTAAAGGCGACGTTATTGTTGAGCAAAGAAAGCTTACCGTAAGTATAGGCATTGATAAAATTAGACCCGGCCCCAAAGTTAGATTCGGGAAGAGAAGTATCCGGTGATTTCATATCGATAACTCCGGAAACTCGAGCGCCGTAGTCGGCTCCAAAGCCCCCACGATAAACTTCGACCTTATCGGTGATGTAGGGATTAAAGGCGGAGATCATCCCAAAATAATGTGCCGAGTGGTAGATAGGAATGTCTTCCCAGAGAATTAGATTTTGGTCGGGCGTGCCACCTCGGATGTAGATGCCAGAGGCTTCACCGTCCGGCGAGGAGATGCCCGGGAGGAGCTGAATGGTGCTCAGCACATCGGGCTCGGCCTGCCCAGGCAGCGCCCCGACGCGCCCGGGGCGCAGCAAAGTCGCCGCCCCCTTATCGCCCAAATCGACCCCATCGGTGAGGTAGTCCGTGACGACGATAAAGTCTTCGCCAAAGTCGAGGTAGCGGAGCTGGATGAGGGGGCAGTTGCTATCAACGAAGGTTCGGGCCGGCAAGCGTTTTTCCTGGTAGCCAACGAAGCTGATGACCAGCATATCATCAGGGGCCAGGGCGCTACGAAGTTGAAAGCGGCCATCCGCCGCACTGTAAACACCGCGCTGAGAGCGCTCGATGTAAATACTGGCCGCAGGTAAGGGATCGCGAGTAATGCTGTCGATAATTGTACCGCAGAGCAAGGGAAGAATCCGGGGTTCTTTTTTAGTCTCAGAAAGCTGCTTCGGCGCTTTCTTTTTCCGGGTGAGAATAATGTAGTTGGAATCGACGATTTCGAATTGCAGATCGGTCTTTTGCAGCAGTTGTTGAAAAAAAGCTCGCAGCAGATCCCGATCGATGTCCGCCGTAATGCTTACCTCTTTGACATCTTTCTCCTTATACGAAAAAAGTAATTGGTAGCGATTTTCCAAGTCCTTGATAACCTCTTCCAACGCCCTATCCTCAACCTTCAACTGATAGCGCCCAGTTTGAGCCCATAGAGAAACGGAGCCGCACAGCAGGATAAAAGCCAGGAGGTATTTGGACATAAATTCATGCTTTACTTTCGCAGGTAGATCGTACTATCTTTCCTAATTTCGTAGTCGATTTCCATAAATTTGAGACTGGTAGCAAGCGCCGATTCCAGACTTTTGTGACTGAAATTACACGTTACGATCTCCTGAACATCGACCTGGCCTCGGTCGATGCGCACCTTGAAGTGACGCTCTAATTCTTCCAAAACACGGGCTAAGGGGACTTTTTCGAAGCGGGAATTGCCTTCTACCCAGTTGCTTTGCTGTCCTTCGGGCACCGTCCAACGGTCTTGAAGCTGCCCCCTGACCAGGCGCAGGGCCTTGCCGGGAGTCAGTTCCTCCATTACCCGCGCATCTTTGGAGCGTACCGCCACCCGACCGCTCCGGCAGGTCACCTCCAGGGTCTCTCCCCGCGACCAGACGTTGAACTGCGTCCCGAGCACTTCCACCGCTCCGTTCTTTGTCCGCACGGTAAAGCGGGAGCCTTTTTCAACCCGGAAGAAGGCTTCCCCTTGTAGTTGGAGGTGGCGCTTCTCTGGCCAGACTTTAGGCTGGTAGCGGAGTCGGCTTTCCGCGTTGAGCACGAACGTCGAGCGGTCGGGCAGCTGGCCCTCCTGGCGCTCGCCCTGAGCCACCTGGATCACCACTTCGCTCCCGAGATTGGCAAAAATCATCCATCCGGCAAAGATCAGCAGGGAGGCGGCAACGCCATATTTGAGCAAACTGAACAGCCGGACACGAGATTTTAAGGCAGTAGCAGGGGGGGCAGCCGCTTTGGCCTTCAAGACCTGAGCCAGCATCTGCTCCTGGTTAAAATCGGGTGCTTTAAGATTTTCGGTGTTTTGATAAAGCTCACGGAGCGATTCGTACTCCGGTCGTCGCTTAAATTCGGTCAGCTCTTCTTCGGAAAGCTCACCATTTATCCATTTATGTAGTAATTCGTCATTAGTCATAATACAAGGGCTGAGGGAATGGTCATTTTTAGATCAAGACAACTCAAACGACCAAAGACCTACCTTCTAGCGGATTTTTTTTGAGATTAATCGCAGCGCATCCAAGGCATTGTACATGCGCTTTTCGACCGCTTGCTTACTAATGCCGAGCATTTCAGCAATTTCCTTATACGTTTTTCGTTCAATACGGCTCAGCAGAAAGACCACGCGCTGTTTCTCCGGTAAGGCGCTGATCGCTGCTTCTAAGCGTTCTTTCAGCTCCTTTTCTTCCAGCAAATACGCTGGACTCTCATTGGTTTGGCTGATTGTGGGTAGTTTTTGAAACTTCAGCACCACCTGTTGATGCTTATGTTCATTGATCAGCAGGTTATTGGCTACTTTGAAGACATAACCTTTAGCCGTATCCACTACCACATCTTTACAGTTTTTCCACAAGCGCACAAAGGCCTCCTGCGTCAGATCATGAGACAGCGCCAAATTTCCCGTCTTATAGTACAGATAATTGTGTAAGGTTTTGGAGTACTCCTTAAAGATAGCCGTAAAGGTCGATTCCTCACATACCGAGGAGGGGTTAGCCTGCATGATCTTACTTTTTTAAAAAAACTCTCCTGACCAGGTAGGTCTTTTGGAAACGAAGCTGTCTTTACGCTGAATTCAGGATATAAACGCCATTTTGGGACTCAAATTTACAAAAAAGTAAGATATGATGAATAAAATTAATAAGCCAATAGGGATTACACTACTCGCCGCGCTCGTCCTCGCCAATTTATTTACCTTCTACAGTATCTTTCTACAAACCTATTCCGGCCTGCAAAACCCTAGCTGTGAAGAAAAGAAGCAGTTGCTCTCCCGAGCTATCATCAACGATTATTTATTCTCCGAAGAGCCCTACGGCTACGAGCAATTGTACCATGTAGAACCCTCCGCTACTCGAGTCAGTGCGCCCACCACGGACTATTCCCTGCTGATGTTGGACTTGATCTGTAATTGTAATTTGAGTCAACATCCAGCGCCGCAGGCGGTGTTGAGTAATGAGTATTCTACGTTTAAGTACTGAACTAAATCATCTCCCGCGCCTTCGCAATCGCCTTGTCCAACCCAGCACTGTCCTTCCCCCCCGCCGTAGCAAAGAAGGCCTGCCCACCGCCGCCACCTTGAATCTCACGGGCCAGCTGGCGAACAATATTGCCCGCATGCAAATCCTTCTCCGCCGTCAGTTGTTCGCTGATGGCGACCATCAGCTGAGGCTTGCCCTTCACCTCGGCCCCCAGGACAATAAAGGCAGCTCCCAGCTCTTTTTCCAGCTGATAGGCCAGGGTCTTGATGGCCTTGGTGTCATTCAGCGGAAGGCGGGAGGCAACGAAGTTGATGCCGCCAATCTGCTCCACTTGCTGGATCAGCTCCTTTTTCAGGTTGTTGGCCTGCGCAGCTTGCAGCTGCTCCAGTTGCTTGAGTAATTTCTTGTTTTCTTCTTGGAGGGAAGAGACCTTCTTATCAGCATCCTTGGGCTTGGTAGCCTTCAGCTGCTCGCGGATGCTGCGCAGTTCTTCCAGCTCCGATTTGATGAAGGCCTCCGCGCGGTCGGCCGTAATGGCCTCGATGCGGCGGACACCGGCGGCCACCGAACTCTCGCCAGTGATCTTAAAAAAGCCGATCTTCCCAGTTGCCGACACATGGCAGCCGCCGCAGAGTTCGCGGGAATAGCTAGGATCGAAGGTAATCATACGGACCTCTTCGCCGTACTTTTCGCCAAAGAGCATCATCGCTCCCGCTGCGCGGGCCTCGTCGATTGGAATGCGACGGGCCTCCTCCAGCGGAATGTTCTGGCGAATGCGCTGATTGACGATGTTTTCGATCTGCGCCAGCTCCTCACCCGTGATTTTGTTGAAGTGCGAAAAGTCAAAGGTCAGGTAGCGGTCATCCAGCTTGGAGCCCTTTTGCTGTACATGAGTACCCAGCACCTCGCGGAGGGCAGCGTGCAGTAGGTGAGTGGCAGAGTGGTTGTTCTCCGTCAGCCTACGGCGCTTCGCATTGACCTCCGCCTTTACAGGCTGATCGATATGCGCTGGTAATTTTTTGACGATATGGATAAATAGGTCATTCTCTTTTTTGGTATCCAGCACCGGAATTTTCTCCTCCCCAAACCACAGCAGTCCCTGATCACCAACCTGGCCACCGCCTTCGGCATAGAAAGGCGTTGTATTGAGAACGATCTGGTATTGATCGCCCTTTTTGTTCTTTACTGTACGGTATTTGTTGACTTTCACATCAGCAATACTCAACTCGTCATACCCTACAAACTCCACTTCTGCATCATTGAGCATGGTCCAGTCTCCGACTTCCTTTTGTGCATCTTTTTGTCCGGCCTTGCGCTGTACGTCTAGCGCCGCTTCGAAACCTTTCTCGTCTACCGTCCAGCCCTTTTCAGCAGCGACTAAGCGAGTGAGGTCGATGGGAAAGCCGAAGGTATCGTAGAGACGGAAGGCTGTCTTGCCATCGATCCGGCTGTCGGTCACTTCTAAGGAATCAATGCGGCGGAGGCCGTCGGCTAGGGTGCGCAGGAAAGCGTTTTCCTCTTCCATGATGATCTTGGCGATGAAGTCGCGCTGAGCATCCAGCTCGGGAAAGACGTCCTTGAAGCTATCGGCCAGCGGCGGCAGCAGGCGATGCAGCAGTGGCTCTCTAACATCCAGGAAGGAATAATAGTAGCGTACGGCACGGCGCAGGATGCGGCGAATGACATAGCCAGCGCCGGTATTGCTCGGCAGTTGCCCATCGGCGATGGCAAAGCTTACTGCGCGCAAGTGATCGACAACGACGCGCATCGCGATGTCGACTTTGGCTTCAGGAGCATAGCTGCCCTGATAGCTCTTGCCCGAAATCTTTTCGACCATCTCTATAAATGGTGTAAAAATATCTGTCTCGTAGTTCGATTTCTTGCCTTGCAGGGCCAGACAAAGGCGCTCGAAGCCCATTCCGGTGTCAATATGCTTTTCTGGCAGCTCCACCAGGCTCTTATCCGCCATGCGGTTGAATTGGATAAAAACCAGGTTCCAAATCTCAATCACCTCGGGATCATCCATATTGACCAAGGTACCACCGTCGACTTTAGCACGATCGGCATCGCTACGCAGATCGATATGAATCTCTGAGCAAGGTCCACAGGGGCCTGTAGCGCCCATTTCCCAAAAATTATCTTTTTTATCGAAGCGAAGAATGCGCTCTTCGGGCACCCACTTGCGCCAAATGGCAGCGGCCTCCTCATCAGCCTCCAGGCCTTCGGCTTTATCCCCCTCAAAAATGCTGACATAGAGACGATCCGGCTCGAGGCCGTAGACCTCAGTGAGCAATTCCCAAGCCCAATTGATGGCTTCCTCCTTAAAGTAATCCCCAAACGACCAGTTGCCAAGCATCTCAAACATCGTATGATGATAACCATCGATGCCAACTTCTTCCAGGTCATTATGCTTGCCGGAAACGCGCAGACATTTCTGGGTATCCGCCACGCGCCGGCTGCTGGGCACCTGGTTGCCGAGAAAAAAATCTTTGAACTGATTCATACCGGCATTGGTAAACATCAGATCGGGGTCATTGGGGTTGACAATCGGCGAGGAAGGGACAATTTTATGCTGCTTACTAGCGAAAAAGTCCAAAAATTGCTGTCTGATCGATTGAGCTTGCTTCATTATTTAATAATTGGGTATTATCGGATGATCGTTTTTTGTTGTCACATTTTTTCACAGTAACCAAAATAGTGATCCCTTTTTGCTGTATTTTGTCAGCAATTGAATCAAATTGCTGAAAACATTAAGAAATGTCCTAATTTAAGGTTAAAAATGTGTAAAACTTTTAAATCAATCTTTTGATTTTTCTAAAATTGACCTTTAAATTTGGCCTGCTTTCTGTGAGAAAACTAATTGAGAGATTCAAAAATCGAAGTACAAAAGTACTGATTTTTGGCTAACGAATAAAGCACCTTTATGAGAAAAGAGAAGTTCGTTTACAATACTCAAACTCTCCGTTATGAGAAGGTGATTGAGCCCTTAAGGGATAAGATTATACGGATATTTGGGTTTCTTTCTGCTGTTCTAGTTGCTGCGGCGATCCTCATCGCTATTACAGTAACGTATTTCCCCTCCCCTAAAGAGCAATCATTGATGCGTGAAATCGAGCAGATGGAGTATCAATACATTGCGCTGAATAATCAGCTTGAATTGATGTCGAAGGTCCTAGAAAATGTGCAAGAGCGCGATGCCAGCGTTCATCGTACTATTTTTGGTATGGACCCCGTCGATGAATCAGTTTGGAATAGTGGCGTTGGGGGACACGACAATTACAATAACCTGACCAAGTACAGGAATACGGGTAGTCTGCTGATTGCTACACAAGATAAGGTGGAGCAATTGGGACGACGAATCGCTATTCAGTCTCGCTCATTGGATACGCTGGCCAACTTGGCTGCCGACCGTGAGCAAATGCTGGCTTCTATTCCTGCTATCAAGCCTGTCCGTTCGGATAAGCTCAAGCGTAAAATTCGCTCTTTGTCTGGTTTCGGAATGCGCCTGCATCCTATCTTCAAGCGCCGTAAGATGCACTATGGTATTGACTTCACCGCACCTCAGGGTACAGCCATTCAAGCTACGGGTGATGGCAAGGTAGTGAACATTAAAAACTTGAAGAGTGGATACGGTAAGCACGTCATCGTTGATCATGGTTATGGCTACAGGACATTGTACGCGCACATGAGTGATGTCGATGTGACGCTGGGCCAAAAGGTAAAGCGGGGACAGAAAATTGGCGCCGTAGGCAGTACGGGAACTTCTACTGCTCCTCATCTCCACTACGAGGTGATTTACAAGGGCAAGAAGGTCAATCCGATCCATTATTGTATGGATGGACTGACGCCTAAGGAGTACCAAGAGCTGGTCAATATGGCCGCTACCAGTAACCAATCGTTTGACTAAAAATTAATTCGCTAAATATTTCCGAACTTGCTTCCTGGGGTATCCTGGTGAAGCAAGTTTTTTTTTGGCGAAAAAAACAGGGGGTTAGACGGTTTAATTTTTGACTCTGCACCTTTTTTTTGAAAATTCGGGTAGCCTTTATGCCAGATCGAATGAAAGAAGAAGCCACCGCTCAACCCCGCTATTGTCGGAACTGCCACTATCCACTGCCAGCAACTGCTGAGTACTGCCCACAGTGTGGCCAGAAGTATACTACCGGCAAAGTCACCATTCTTCAATTCCTCAAAGACCTCGTTAGTAACCTCTTCAACCTCGACTCCAAGCTTTTTAAAACGATCGGTGCGCTTTTCACTCCTGCCAAACTTACCCAGGAGTATTTCAAAGGTCGTCACAAACGCTACGCACATCCCCTGCGCGTATTTTTGCTTGGCACCCTGGTTTTCGTCACCGCTCTTGGGTTCAACTTTAATAGTGGAGAGCTGAACAATAATATGCCTCATGTTACAGAAATGATTGCGGAAAAAGAGTGGATTGCCCAATTAGACACGGTAATTCCGCAAATCAAGACGGAACAGAACAGTGATCTGGCCAATAGTGCCCTGGATACGGCTTACGTCCGTCTTTATCCTAAGGAGGCTCAAAAAATTGATGGCTACTACTTCTCTAGCGTCAAATTATCTACCCTCATTATGTCAGATTCGACTGAAGAGATTCGACTGAGTGTAGAAGACATAGGATTGTCGAATGAAGAACTGATCAAAAAATATGAGCTAGACAATATACTCGATCAATTGCTGGTTTTGCAGATGGCCAAGTTCTTCCGCAAGGGGGACGCCGGTGCTTTTATCCGCTACTTGATTGGCAATGTCATCTGGATACTGCTGCTGGTGATTCCATTTATGGCCCTATGGCTCAAGTTGCTGTACATCCGCCGCCCCTTCTACTATGTCGAACATCTGATTTTTCTGCTTCACCTTCATGCCTTTTTGTTCCTTTCTTTTGTGCTCTTGATCTATTTGGTAATGTACATCAGCCCCGTCCTAAATGTTCTCTACCTACTCTGCATGCTCTACGCTTATCTCTCGATGCGCCGCTATTACCAACAAAATCATTTTAAAACGGTCCTCAAATTTATGGCATTCAGCCTCGTCTATTTTGTCGGCCTCATATTCAATTTTATACTGGTCTCCGTCGTCAGCTTTTTGATTTTTTAGTTTGACTATTTATGCTGATTCCAGTAGATTGCAGGTTTAATAATCGCCGTGTCCCTTGGCAGGAGGTAAATTGTCAAGATAGTGTCTATTGAAGAGGACAATACAAGAACAAAGCTTAATAATATGGCCATATACGACAACTACGAAACCGTTATCGGACTAGAGATCCACGTACAACTGTCCACCCACAGCAAGGCCTTCTGCGGCGATGACGCCCGCTTTGGCGGCGCTCCGAACACCCAGATCAGCACCATCTCCCTCGGCCATCCAGGCACCCTCCCCCGTCTCAACCGCCAACAAGTCGAGTTTGCGGTCCGACTAGGACTGGCGCTGGACGCTACGCTCAACCGCCACAACAGCTTTGACCGCAAAAATTACTTCTACGCCGACCTGCCTAAAGGCTACCAAATCACCCAAGATCGCCAGCCCATCTGCATCGGCGGCACCCTACACTACCGCGTGGGCGAAGCGCAAAAGCAGCTGCGCATCCACCATATCCACATGGAAGAAGATGCTGGCAAATCCATCCACGACCTCGACCCCAGCCACTCCCTGATCGACCTCAACCGCGCCGGCGTGCCCCTCCTGGAAATCGTCACCGAGCCCGACCTGCGCTCCGCCGAAGAAGTCGAAGCCTGCATGGCTACGATGCGACAACTGGTGCGCTACCTCGACATTTCAGACGGTAATATGGAGGAAGGCTCTCTGCGCTGTGACTGCAATATCTCGGTACGTAAAAAAGGCGATCCCCAACTGGGCGAACGCTGCGAAGTTAAAAACCTCAACTCCATGCGCTTCGCGCGCCGCGCCATCGAATTTGAACACAAGCGGCAGATCGACCTGCTGGAAGCTGGCGGCAAAGTCGCCCAAGAAACCCTTAACTTCGATCCAGCGACGGGGACGACCAGCCCGCTGCGTGACAAGGAGGATGCTCACGACTATCGCTATTTTCCTGAGCCAGACCTCCCGCCGGTTGTCCTCCGCGAGGAAGACATTGAGGCCATCCGCCAGCAGATGCCGCCGCTGCCGGAGGCCCTGCGGCAGCGATTGCAGCAGGCGTTCCAGCTCCCCGCCTACGACGCCCAACTGCTGACAGTAGAAAAAGCAACGGCGCTGTACTACCTTCGACTGGCCAAGGCGACCCCGCACTACAAGGCAGCCGCCAATTTGTTGATCAACAAAATCCTGCCCTGGACGCAAGAGGAAAAGCGGGAGTTGGCGCAGTTTCCGGTGGCTGAAGGCTCCTTAGCGGCCTTCATTCAGCTCATCGAAGAGGGGAAACTCAGCAATACCATTGCCTACCAGCGCCTCTTCCCTGCCCTACTAGCGCAGCCCGATAAAGCTCCCTTAGAGCTGGCACAGCAGCTCAACCTTCTACAGACCAACGACAAGGCCCTGCTGGAACAATTGGTCGAGGAGGCCATCAGTAATCATCCACAAAAAGTAGCGGCCTACCGCAAAGGCAAGAAGGGACTGATGGGATTTTTTATGGGCGAGGTGATGCGCAGTTCCAAAGGCAAGGCACATCCACAAACGACGCAGCAACTGCTCCGCGAGCGACTCGACCAGTAATCCGCGTTTGCAAAATCGGGTAAAGCTGTTTATATTACAAGAAGAAGACGATCGCTTTGAATACCGAATCAAAGACAAAAAGCACTCCCATGCCTAAACTAAAAGAAGAAATTTCTAAGCTTTATTATTCCATAGGCGAAATCTCTGAGATGTTTCAAGTCTCGAAATCCCTGATCCGCTTTTGGGAATCCGAATTCGATTTATTACGGCCGCACAAAAACAGCAAAGGCGATCGCCGCTTTACCAAACAGAATATTGAGCAATTTCAAACCATCTATCATCTCGTCAAAGAACGGGGCTTTACCCTGGAAGGCGCTAAGAAAGAAATCCGGGAAAACAAGGAACGCTACGCCCGTAAGCAGAAGACATTGGCTTCGCTGAAAAAGATTAAAGGGTTTTTGGAAAAAATGCGGGATAAGCTTTGACGCAAATCTGTTATTTTTGATCGTTTTGGGATAAATAGGCGGGAAAGTATAGCCTACCTTTGTAGAAAAAATACTTTCCATTATGAAAATCACCTTCATTGGCCTGGGCATCATGGGCAGCCGCATGGCCGCCAATCTCCTCGAACAGCATACCGAACTTAGGGTTTACAATCGCACGCGCAGCGCCGCCGCTGCATTGGAAAAGGCCGGGGCGGAAGTGGCGGATTCGGCAGCAGCGGCCGTCGCCGGAGCGGACCTCGTCTTTACCATGCTCTCTACTCCGGAGGTCGTAGAGCAGGTGGCCTTCGGTACCGAGGGATTTGTGGCAGCGATGGGGCCGCAGGCCCTGTGGATCGACTGCTCTACCGTCAATCCCTCCTTCTCTCTCCACTGTGCTCAAAAGGCCGCCGCCGCCGGTATTCGCTTCTTCGACATCCCCGTCGCCGGCTCCCTAAATCAAGCCCAAAACAAGGAACTGGTCTTCCTAGCTGGTGCCACCGCCGAAGAACTGCAAAGCGTTGAGCCACTGCTGGCGGCGATGGGCAAAAAGACGCTGCCGACGGGCGAGCGCGGTAAGGGCTCCGCCCTCAAAATGCTGGTCAACTCCCTGCTCGCACAGTCAATGGTCATGTTCTGCGAAAGCGTCATCCTCGGCGAGCGGATGGGGCTCTCCCGCGATTTTCTGCTCAATTTCCTGCCCAAGCTGCCCGTCGTCGCTCCTTTCATTAGCAGCAAAATCGATAATATCCGCAACGATCAGTACGACCCAGAATTTCCGCTAGAATGGATTCAAAAAGACCTGCACCTGCTGGCCCAAACCGCCTACGAGCACAGTACCCCACAGTACCTCTCGGGCATGAGCAAAGAGCTTTACGCCAATGCGAAACAAAAGGGAATGGGGCGGTTGGATTTCTCGGCGATCTACCGTTTTTTGGAAGCTTGAGTCGATTTTTTCTTATAGTCCAGGATGCTCATTTTCTCTTGGCAGAAGGCAAAATCGACCGCTACATTAGAGGCGACTACCACCAAACGATCCCGCTTAAAGCGGCGGACCATTTCCAAATACCAATCGACTCCCTGTTGATCCAGATTGGTCGTCGGTTCATCCAGCAACAGTATACGGGTATCCGAGCAAAAGGCCAGGGCCAGCTTGAGGCGCTGTTTCATTCCTGAAGAAAAGAAGCGAATTTCCTTATCGCGCGAAGACTGAAGCTGCATCAGCTCCAAAATGGCTTGGGGCTGGAGGCCATCCATCATAGGTTTGAAGCGGCCGTGAAAACGGATGGCCTCAAGCAGCGTCAGCTCCTCGATCAGTTCGATGTAAGGAGCAGCGTAGCTGACGTGGGAGTAGACATTGTCGACATCCAGCGTTTTGCCGTCTAGTTGAAATTGAATGTTGCCTTTAGAAGGAGTAAGGTGGCCACAGAGGATTTTGAGGAAGGTCGACTTGCCGGAGCCGTTAGGCCCTGAGATGGCGTAAGCTGTACCGCTATTTAGTTCACAGCTAATATTTCTAAAAATCCACTCAAAACGGTAGCGTTTTCCAATATTATTCAAAGAAATTTTCATTGGCGGTTTTGCTGCTGCCATTATAGTGACGTAAACCTTTGATGATGCCGCGATCAGCACCTCGAATGAAGGAGAGGATGTTTTCTCGCTCGGGCGTATCAATAACGGTGTCTTCGATGCGCTCTACGGCCTGCGAGGTATTATAGCCTCGGATGTAGAGGATGCGGTAAATATCTTGGATAGTATGGATTTGTTCTTTGGTAAAACCCCGTCTTTTTAAGCCGATGGAATTAACGCCGGCGTAGGATAGAGGCTCGCGGGCAGCTTTGACGTAAGGAGGAACATCCTTGCGGACCAATGAGCCTCCACCGACCATCACGTGGTCACCGATCCGTACGAACTGATGAACGGCAGTTAGTCCGCCAAGAACAGTCCGGGGGCCGATTTCGATGTGTCCGGCCAGATTGACGCAATTGGCCAGCACGCAATTTTCACCGATGATGCAGTCGTGAGCGATGTGGCAGTAGGCCATGATGAGGCTGTTACTGCCGATAACGGTCCGAAAGTTGGCGCGGGTACCCCGGTTGATGGTGCAGTATTCGCGGATGGTTACATTATCACCAATTTCCAGCAGGGATTGCTCGCCTTGAAATTTCAAGTCTTGAGGGACAGAGCCGACAATTGCACCAGGGAATATCTGGCAATTGCTGCCAATTCGAACCCCGTTCAAAACGCAAACATTGGGACCGATTCGGGTTCCGTCACCAATTACCACGTCTGCCTCGATTGTAACGAAAGAGCCGATTTCTACGTTCTTTCCAATTTTGGCATCCGGGTGGATATTCCTTATTCCATTATTCATCATCCGATCTCCTGATAATTTGTGCGGTTAATTCCCCTTCCGAAACAATTTTATTTCCAACGTAGGCCGTCCCTTGCATTTGGCAGATTCCTCGGCGAATGGGGCCCAGCAGCTCCATTTTGAGGATCACGGTATCACCGGGAACGACTTTATTTTTGAATTTGCAATTGTCGATTTTAATAAAGTAGGTGTCCCAGTTTTCAGGATCTTCAACGGTTGAAAGGGCCAGGATACCTCCTGTTTGTGCCAGGGCTTCCATCTGAAGAACGCCGGGAAATACAGGGTTATTGGGAAAATGGCCCTGAAAGAAATGCTCATTGAACGTCACATTCTTGATGCCCACAACGTGATTTTCCGATTGCTCAATAATCTTATCGACCAGTACAAAGGGATAGCGATGGGGCAATAACTTGAGAATATCGACGACGTTACAAAGCGGTTCAGCAGCAGGGTTATAGCGGGGCTTACCTTTGAGTTTGCGCTGCTCCTGCAATATCTTTTTGAGTATTTTGGCAAATTCGATATTAGCCGTATGCCCAGGCTTGGTCGCCATGATTTTACCCTTGATCGGACGCCCAACTAGAGCCAAATCGCCCAGTACATCCAAGAGCTTGTGGCGGGCCGGCTCGTTTTCGAAATATAGCTCGGTGGTATTGAGGATACCCGTTTTTTCTACCTTAATGCTGGGTCTTTCTAGCCTGCGGGCCAGGGCATCTAGCTCTTCCTGGCTCACCATTCGGTCAACAATAACAATGGCATTGTCCAAATTGCCGCCCTTGATGAGGTTTTGGTTGAGGAGCTGATCCAATTCGTGTAAAAAGACGAAGGTACGACAGGGCGCGATCTGACTACTGTACTCCTCCATATTGTCTAAAGAAGCATACTGATGCCCCAGCACATTGGAGTTAAAATCGATCATCGTAGTAATCTCGAAGCCTTCGGCGGGCAGGGCAAGCAATTCTGTCCCTGTCACTTCATCTTTATAAGAAATAGGTTCGACGATTTCGAAGTATTCGCGTTCTGCGTCCTGCTCTTCGCGGCCGGCCTCTTCGATCTTTTCGACAAAGCTCTTGGCGCTGCCATCCATGATCGGCACTTCCGGGCCATCGATTTCGATCAACACATTATCCAGAGAGAGGCCAACGAGTGCCGACAGGGTATGCTCCACTGTACTCACCTGTGCTTTTCCACTTTTCAGCGTCGTTCCTCGGTTGGTAGAGATCACTCTACTGACATCTGCACTGATGATAGGGGCAGTTTCAAGATCAATCCGTTGAAACTTGTAGCCGTGGTTGACTGGTGCTGGTTGGAGGGTCATAGTGACTTCCTTGCCAGTATGTAGCCCTATTCCTTGGATGGTAACTGCCCTTTTTATAGTGTGTTGCTTCATAAAACCTGTTTAGCTCCCTCAAATTTCGGTCAAAGATACAGTTTTTGCTCCAAACTCCATGTTTTGGACCATAGAAGTACTGAAGCAATTGATTTTAGCACTGCTATTAAAATTCAGCTCCTATGAAACCAATTATTCTTGTCAGGAAGTCTAGGTTCAATTGAGGTTGGGACTTGTGTTAAAATGGCCTATTGGCAGTATTTGACCAACATTTTGTATTAATAAGCCACTCAAGCCACCCTTTTCTTCAACTGTAATGCAATCATTTCGAGTAATTGCTCAAATGGAATAATCTCGACAGCGAAGCCTTCTCCCATACGGACAGGGTGGCTTTTCAATAATTCGATATAACGTTTGGCCTTTCTTTGCAGCGCAACGGGATGAAAGCTCACTTGTCGATGTGGCAGGAGGCAGAGGATTTTGATAAACCACTTGGCCCTACGGGTATCCGAGCTTTTGAGGTGGCGATAGCTATAGTCCTTCACCGCTTCGATGCGGTCGATAAATTTGCCCCGGTCTCTGGCCAAGTAAACCAGCAGCTCGGCGATGAGGATATTGATCTTGCTCCCTTGCTTATCTTCCTGCGCCCCGAAGGTTTCATTGAGGTATTTCCCCATTCGAAAGATTTTGTCCAGCTTCAGGTAGCCGGTGTGGGATAAGAAGCAGAGGTAGGCTTCGATGATGGCAAACTGCGCTCTGATGTCATCGATCTTGCACCGTTTATTTTGTTGGTAAAGTTCGTAGGCGAGTGGGTATTGTCCGGCGTGGAGAGCGTTGAGGGTTTTGTAGTATTGGAGGATGCTGTGGTTGAAGGGCTTGTTTTCTGTGTATAGTTCGGCTGACTGATAACTCTCTTCGGCTTTGGTATATGCTCCGATGGCGGTTTGTGCAATTCCTTGGTTGTATAAAAGAAAGAAATGATAGCTAGGATAAGCTCCTTCTTGGGTAGCAAAGAATCGTAGGGCTGTAGTACAATTAGCAATGAGCTCAATATATTCTCCTGTGTAAAGCCTGTATAGAACATTGATTGAAGCCTTTATAAAAGTAAACCTAACGCTCTCTCCTTTTTGTTTACTTAACTGCTGTATAGCTTCTAATAAAAAATCCTCTCTAACTATTGAGCGCGCTTGATCAACAATAATCTGATTGAAATAAAATTCACCTTGCTTTTCTGCAGTGTAATTATCAAGGTACTTCTGCACTTGTCCCGCATAATGCTGAACACTTTTAATATTTCTGGAATAGTATGCATGATACCGATGTAAGATGCTTGATAATTCACAAGCCAGATAAGAAAAATCGTATTCAACAGCGATCTTATGGGCATCTTTAACCAACCGTATACCCTCCACTCTTGCTCCTTCGGATATAAATTTATGAGCAACGGTAAGTTTTTTTTGACATTCATCATATTTTTTTTTCACTAAACTGCCACCTTTCGCATTACTGATCAGAAAGAGTACTTGCATAATTTTCACAGCATTGGCCTTTCGTTTTCTGTAATAGCTATCATTATGCTTTCCCTCACAAATATGCTCCTTAAAAGCTTCCTCTGTCAAGAAGTTATGTGCCCTGAATTGATCAATAAATTCTCTCGGTTTACCTGATATATGCTCAAATAGTGCAGGAGTAATGCCCGAAAAATAGGATTTCAAACCTTTCATAATAATTAGTTCATAATAGTTTGAGAAAGAGTATGCTTACAAAGCACATCTATCATAACACAAATCACACGATAATCACGCTGTTACTTTTGTAGCTACCAAAGT